>CAIKXE010000001.1 GCA_903831305.1 uncultured bacterium
ACCGATCAATAAACTTTCTGGTTCACAAAAGCAGTTTACATACCGAAGCACTTCATCCTGCACGCGGCGTCGCTCGATCAGGCTTTCGCCCATTGTCGAATATTCTCGACTGCAGCCACCCGTAGGTGTATGGACCGTATCTCAGTTCCATCGATGGGGAACAGGCTCTCACCCCCCCTAGGCGTCATTGCCTTGGTAAGCCATTACCTTACCAACTAGCTGATACCGAGCAGGCCGATCTCAAAGCGATAAATCTTTACCCTTGCGGGACCATCAAGTATTACCTAGTCTTTCGACTAGCTATTCCTGACTCTGAGGTTCGTACCTACTTATTACTATCTCGTCTGCCGGTTGTCTTGCGACCCCCTTGACTTGCATGCCCTATCCACGCCGCCAGCGTTCATCCTGAGCTAGGATCAAACTCTAAATAAAAATAAATTTTTAGTTTAGTTTTTAATTCGAACGGAACAAAAGAAAAAATAATAATTCTCTCTTTCACTCTCTCGTCTGACCCAAGCTCGCTACACAATAAAACTTGCTAAAATTTTATGTGTGAATCATTTTATATAATTTATAGACTAATTTTAAGTTCCTATAAAAAGACTTAAAACTTGACTTGCACGTATCATTTACCAGTGCGCACCTGCATAAAGTGCACGACTATTTAATATACGTTCTCATCTAGCTCTGCCATATCGATGGTCAGGCTAGAAATTTTCAAACTGTGTCAATGAACTTTCGTTTCAGCCTGTCTAAAAATCACCTCTACGGTGATAATTAAACAGTGCAGTCCATTATACTCATGGGAAACCGAAAGTCAAGCAAACAAACCTATTCTAATAAACAGGGCGGTTGGTTAGCAAATAGCGCGCCTCCCCCTCTAGGGAAACGCGCTATCACAATGGTTCAGACTCGACGACGCTGGCCGACTCAGATGAGCTGGAGACCTTCCAGGTGGACACCTTCCGAGAAGACCCCGACGTTCACCAGGTTGATCCTGGCTTTGTCCGCCAAGCGCGGGGCGTCATGTTCAGCAAACTTCACCTTCCGGAACTCACCGAGCACCTGGCCAGGCACGATCTCGCCGGTATGAGGACACACTTCTTTCACGGCGACAACGATCGGCTTATTTTTCTTCGCCATAGCAAAACTCTCCCGTTCCAACGTTTCGACACCCGGACCTCAAAAATCAATCTACCAAATATGATACGCCAATAAGAAATTTTGTCAATTTTAAAACGCACTCTTGGGACCACTCCCCCCAGAATGCGTTTCTTTGGTGACCATCCTCAGATGGTCACGCTGCGGCACGCACCTTGCGTGCTTCGGCCTTGCGGTCGTGCTTCACCTTCTTGGAAAGGGAGAGACCCAGGCTTCCAGCCCGACGGTTCTGCTTGCCACGGATACCACGATTCTTGTTTGCCATACTGACCTCCTTGGTTAACCTCAACTCTCAAATCAAAAAGAACTCTACCAAATATCATACGCCTAGGCGTTTTATCTGTCAACAGTTTTATACACAGAAAAATAGAATAGATTACTTCTTAGCTAATTCCCTTTTGGCCTGAAATTTTTGAACTGTGACCAAAAGAGCGGAGGCGATAAAGATAGAAGAATAAGTACCGATGAAGACACCGATAATGAGAGCCAGAGAGAAATGCTTGGTAGCCTCGGGACCGAGGAAATAGAGGACAAAGAGAGCCAGGATGGTAGTCATGGAAGTATTGATAGAGCGGACAAAAGTTTGATTCACACTCTCCCCCACAATAGTCTCAAAATCTTTCTTGGTTCGGTCTGTATTATCATTCTTCAAATTCTCACGGATTCTATCATACACCACGATGGTGTCATGAATAGAAAAACCAAGTATCACCAAGAGGGCCGTGACAAACAAAGTGTCCACTTCATAACCCAAATAATGTCCCAAGATAGAAAACACACCGGTCGGAATAATCACGTCATGGGCCAAGGCAATGATAGCCATGAGACCATACTTCCAACTTTGAACTGGTTTTGAAACATGTCTAAAGGCAAAAGTGATAAAAAGGACAATGCATAGAATCACTAAAATGATGGAAATAAAGGCTTTTTGAGCAGCTTCTTTACCAATCAAAGGTCCAATGGAGTTCACCTTTTTTAATTCTATTTTGGACTTTCCGCCATCAGAAAAGGCGTTTTCTATCTGCTGTCTCTCCTTATCAGAAATCATCCGTGACTTGATGGAATAATCAGTGTCCCCCACTGACTGCAAGACATAGTTGCCAAGGCCAATCTCAGTGGCCACAGTGGAAATATTTTTCTCAATCAAATCCGTAGCCGGCCGAGCATCAACATAGCGGACCTCAATAGCAGAACCACCTTTAAA
Source organism: uncultured bacterium (assembly GCA_903831305.1). Lineage (GTDB taxonomy): Bacteria > Patescibacteriota > Minisyncoccia > Phycocordibacterales > GWA1-40-21 > CAIJXO01. Next base: position 2,366 of record CAIKXE010000001.1, read on the forward strand.
ATCAATTCCTAATTGCAATTTCCAAACGGACAAAGAAACAATGGAAGAGATAATCAATAGAGCGGAGAAGATATAAAATATTTTTCTGTTTTTTATGATCCACATATTATTTTATTTGTTAGCACCACTATTGAATAAAAAGTGTATGATTCGTCCCGCATTATCATGCTTGATAGCCAAAAGCAGAGTTCTAGAGGCAGTGATGGCCGTAAACATAGAAACTACCACCCCGAGACCAAACACAAAAGCAAAACCTTTAACCACCGGCGTACTGGAGAAAGCGTAAAGGATAATTGCGGTAATAATACTGGAAGTATTACTGTCACGGATAGAGAGCCAGGCGCGGGCAAAACCTTCCTTGATGGCATCAGCCAAGACTCGGCCACGAGCGAGCTCTTCCCGCATTCTTTCAAAAATCAAGATATTCGCATCCACCGCCATACCCAAGGATAAGATAAAACCGGCAATACCCGCGGCCGTCAAAGTGACCGGGATGAGTTTAAACAATGCCAAGTTAATAGCCACATAAATAGAAAGAGAAATAACTGCCAAAAGACCCGGCAACCTATACCAGAAAATTAAGAAAATAGCGATGACAATGAAGGCCCAAAGTCCGGCATGAGCCGAAGCCCTTACTGCCTCCACCCCAAGCGAGGCCCCAATACTCTGGGTAGAAATAAGCTCGATTGGTATTGGCAAAGCTCCTAAATTCAAATTGTTTACTAAATCCTTGGCTTCCTTCACACCCGAGGTACCAGTAAAACCACCAGAGATAGAGGCTTTACCACCACTGATTTCTTCTCTGATTACCGGCATAGACATGACTTTACCATCCAAGAATATGGCTAAGCGGCGACCAATATTTTCCTTAGTAATTTTAGCAAATAAATCCGAACCCTCTTTGTTAAACTGCAAGGAAACATTTGGCTCACCTGTAGTCTGATTAAACTCCAAGGTAGACTTTTCTAGCAAGGCGCCCGTCAAGCCAGTGCTTTCAAAACTATTATTAGTAAGCGGGTCTGAACTAGTAGAATTCTCTAATTCCTTTTTCAAAAACTTAAATTCCAAAACATAAGTCTTACCCACCTGAGCGATAGCCCCAGCAATATCCGTCATACCAGGCAAATCTACAATGAGTTGTTCCGAGCTATTACCACCGATGAGGCCGACCGTTTCCACCTGGATGATAGGTTCAGACACACCAAAGACGTTCACCCGATCATTGATCAAGTTCTTCAAAGAGTTCATTTTACCTGACACATCAGAAGCGGCGATACCGGTAGTATCCGCTTTATAAATAAGCTCTATTCCACCGTTTAAATCTAATCCCAATTTGAAATTATACTTGGAATTTACTGTGGTAGAAGCGGTCTCGCTTGTCCCCACATTTAAATTAGTTGTTGAATAAACAAAATAGCCCACGAGTGCTGATACTAATAATAATATGACCGCCCAAAATCGTCTTTTAAACATAGGGATAGTATAGCTTTTTGTGAGAATTTTGCAAAGTTGACACAATCAAACTCTTACATCACTCTACTTCCCTGACCGAGAAAGAACCGTCTTAATAGTCTTTAGGACAATCACTAAATCCAGGACCAATGAGCGGTTCTTAATATAAAATAAATCATAAGACAATTTGGTCTTGGTTTCATTATAATCCGGATCATGCTTGGGTGGATTCACCTGGCGGAGCTGGGCCCAGCCGGAGAGCCCTGGCTTGATCAAGTGGCGCACCCCATAGTAAGGAATTTCCGCCTCATACTTTTTTACGAGTACTGGGAGCTCTGGCCGTGGACCAATAAATGACAAGTCCCCTTTTAATACATTCCACGCCTGTGGTAACTCATCAATACGTAGGGCCCGCATAAAATTCCCAATCCGGGTAATATGGTTTTTTTTCTTTAGCTCTTCATCCCCGGCATCATCATAAAGCCAGGTCCTAAATTTAGCTATTTTTATCACGGCTCCGTTATAGCCTATTCGTGCTTGCCAAATCATAATCGGCCTCGTATCTTCAAGCTTTTTTAATAACCAGACAAGAGTAAAAGCCACAAACAAAACCGGCATAAACAAAACTGCCAAAAGCAAGTCTATCGTTCGCTTAGCCATATCATAAACCGGCCGAGAAGCTAGGGAAACGTTTTCTAAAAACCAATCATAACCAACCAAGGAAAGTGGAACCCGGTCAAAAATATCTTCATACAAACTATTGATATTGACAAACCGGATTTTAGAGAATAATAAGTCATAAAAGTGAGACAAGTTTTTCTTCAAATTTTCACTCTGTAAATCCATCACGACGACGGAAATATTTTGCGACTGTATTTTTTTAATGATTTCCGACTCAAAGTTTATCTCGCTGATTTTATCTAAATCAAAGGCTAAAACAAACTCCAGTCCATAACGTGGGTTGCCATTTATCTCTTCTAAAAGCAAAGTCATCTCCTTGCCCCGGCCTAAAAGTAGTGCCCGCTCTCTCACGGCTAAACCGAATATTTTTTGCCCATAAATCCGCCACAAGGAAATGAGGGTCAAGGAAACAGCAATATAGATAAACAAAACAGCTTTTGGCGTAATTCCAAAATATGGTACAAAATAAAAGAAGGCGACCGCTAAAAAAATATTAAAAATCTGGGTTTTGATGACTCGGATAGGTAGATGTCTCTTAAAACTAGTGGTATGTTTTTCATATAGGCCACTAATAAAAAAAACTCCACACCAAACAACAAACAAAATACTAAAAGGCCACAGGTGGTCTAGAAATATTGCCTCAGCCGGCATTTCCTTATTTCGGAAAAACAGCGTCAGCCAAAGCGAGGCCACAAAAACCAAAACATCACCTATAAGTAGCAACCATGGTTCCTGTCTATTTACCACTTTCATAAGAACTCTAGTATACAGTTTTTAGGATATTCTTCAACTAGCAAATATGTTATACTTAAAACAAGTATGGGTGCCCGAAGAATAAAAATATTATACTGTATTACCAAGGCTAACTGGGGTGGAGCCCAAAAATATGTCTATGATTTGGCTACCAGCCTACCCTCTGATAAGTATGACGTCTCTGTTTTAGTGGGTGCTCATGGCACTTTGGTAGACAAATTACAGACGGCCGGTATTCGGACTCTTTGTCTTGGTAATTTACTCCGTGATGTAAATTTATTTAAGGACTTTTTTTCCTTTATAAAACTTTACAAAATATTTCTGGAAGAAAAACCAGACATTGTACACCTAAACAGTTCCAAAATGGGCATAATGGGATCCTTTGTAGCTAGACTCGTAATGATTCGGAAGATTATTTTTACCGGTCATGGTTGGGCCTTTAATGAAGACCGCAGCAAGTTACAAAAAAAAATATTGTACATTCTCTACCGGCTAACTGTCTTCTTTTCTCATATCACGATAGCCGTTTCAGAGCAGACCAAAAAACAAGTACTGTCTAAGGGTAATAATAAAAAAGTTATGGTTATCAGAAACGGTTTAGAGCAGATTAGTTTTTTTGAACAAAAGCTGGCAAGAGATAAAATACTGGAAAAACTGCCGTTAAATATGGATCTTCAAAACCGTTTTTGGCTAGGCACGATCTCAGAGCTTCACAAAAATAAGGGCCTGAAATATATGATTGAGGCCCTGCACCTTTTAGATATAGCCACCGAAGATAAATGTACCCTGCCGATCTTCATTATCATTGGCGACGGGGAAAGGAGAGAAAAACTAGTAGAAAGAATTGCTCGCTATAATCTACAAAATTATGTATTTTTAGTGGGACGAATAGACGGTGCGGAAAAATATTTAAAAGCTTTTGACCTCTTTACTCTCACTTCTATCACCGAAGCCCTGCCTTATGTTATATTAGAGGCTGGTCAAGCTGGACTACCCATCATTGCCTCTGGTGTGGGTGGCATACCAGAAATAATCACGGATATGCAAAATGGTATTTTAGTCCGCCCGATGGATCCGGTGGAGATTAAAAAGGCCTTGGATTTTCTTATTGGTCGGCCAGAAAAAAGGGCGGTTTTTGGCTTAAATATTCAGGCTAAAATTTTAACAGATTTTAGCAAGCAGAAAATGGTAAATGAAACAATGGAGGTGTATAATAGTTAGATAATAGTTTTATTAGCTTAATTAAGCCTAATCCAAAACATTTGGACGGCCAAGAAATATGAACGTAGAATTTGATGAGAACAAACCAATTAATTATAACTATCCTCCTAAAAATGGCGGCTTATCGGGTTTTATAATCAAGACTGGTTTTGCCAAAGACGAGGCGGGGGCAAAAAAAGTGATGATCACCATTGCCATTATTTGTTTTGCTTTATCAATTTATTTTTTTCTAAAGGCATTGTAGAGTATGAAAAATATTTTTAAAAATAAAGGATTTACCCGTATACTAACTTTAAAACCGAAGTCAGTGTGTGGGTTTACCTTAATTGAGCTTTTAGTAGTGATTTCTATTATCAGTCTTTTAACCTCCATCGTTTTATCATCACTCAATGACGCCAAGGCCAAAGCCAGGGATGCCCGCCGAATACAAGACCTAGCCCAGATTAGAAATGCCATTGAACTATATTCTAGTGATAATGGTGGTGTACTGCCTCCGGGTAACGATAATGCTAATGACATAAAATATTTTGCCCAAATTTTGAATACTAATTACAATAAAGTTGAAACAGCCCTGGCCCCCAAGTATATCCCCTCCATACCTAAAGACCCCCTAGACCCAGGAACAACCCCAACTGGTTTTAATTTAGATGGTTATTGGTATTATTATGGCCGTAATTTTGAAATATTTAATGGAGTTATTCAGCCTACAGCTAACCGAAATGACACAAAATATTTGGTCTGCACTAATATGGAAAAAAATAAGAAGAATTATATAGTTAATACCGATTCCTGGGCCCAATATAATGTCACTCTCGACTATTGTACTGGTAGCATCTAAATACCCAAAAACTCATTTTTCATCATCTCTTTATGAGCAATACGATGGTAACGTCTCATCCCCATCAAAATACCTAAGCAAATAAAAGAAGTCAATAAATTAGTACCCCCATATGACATAAAAGGGAA
>CAIKXE010000002.1 GCA_903831305.1 uncultured bacterium
AAAATGATGGACAATATTACATTATTCGTGAAGGTGATAAAGGAATTTTTGACGTGACCTTTACCGCCAAGCCAAGTGAACTTTTTGCTGGTCAGTATTTTGCTCGGCTCTATGGTTCATTCTTACCAGCTTATGATACAACACTTGAAATATCACCTGCACAGAACGCTTCCTATATGGTCACAGTCGTCGGTGAGACTTCGCCTTATATTACAAAAGTAACTTATGATGCTATTGGCAAGGGTGGTAATCCGACAATTACTGTCATTGGATCCAGACTAGCCAACTCAAAAGTTTATATTGATGGCAATGTTTTGAGTAATATCACCACGGCTGTTCCTATTGGCGGAAATACACTGTCATTTGTTATACCTAGCTCTTTGTCTAACGGTTCGCATACTCTTTATTTAGTAAATAGCTCTACCGGTAAAAGTAATAATAATACTTTTAGTGTGGAAGGTGATTCGACTCAGCCTTCCATCTCTATTCTTTCACCAAATGGTGGAGAGAAAATAACGCAGGGGCAGCAGTCTTCTATTTCTTGGACAGGACAGAGAGTTATAAAAATATCTGCGTTTCTTGTTCCAGCCTCTTCTCCTTATGACGGGTCCACCCCTTTAGGGTTAATTGGTTCTGTTGCTTCCTCTTATCCAAATATAACATGGGACGGTAAAACAGTTATTAGTAGCAATGGTACAACTATAAATGTTTCGCCAGGGAGTTATAAGATATATATTGTGGGGTATTTTGGTAATAGTGATGAGCAAAGTGTAAGCGATAGAAGTAATAATTACTTTACTATCACGGCTCCGACATCAGTCACCCAGCCTTCCATCTCCATTCTTTCACCAAACAGTGGAGAGATATATATATCAGGAAAATCGGTCATAAATATTAAATATATTTCTTCTAATATGCTTGGCAGCAAGCTTACAGCTAATCTTTATCATACAGTTAGAGGCAGCGTTAGAAGTGTATCAGCGTATGCTAATAATTCAGGAACAATAGATATGGATCTTGGCAAAGGGGACAATGATATACCTGGTGACTATAAAATAAGTCTTTGTTCCGATGTGTATACAGAAGGTAAGGATGTGTGTGATATTAGTGATAATTACCTTACAATTACTGCCCCGACACCAGTCACCCAGCCTACTACTGTCACGGCTAGCTCCATAGCTATTGAAGGTAATCAATCAGTGTATAGTGCTGGTCAGGAGATAAAATACAGCGTTAGGGCAATAGCTCCAGACGGTAGCACCGGAGACCCAAGTAGGGGTTTTAGTGTCCAATATAGATTAGATAGAGGATTTAGCCAGAACGCGACCTATAATTCTAATACAGGCTTGTGGGACGTCACACTGACTGCCCCAACAGATACATCATCTCACACCCTGGATTCTATATTTTACTGCTCTCCTACAGGTTTTTCAGATAGTTGCCAAGATATGCAGTTAAACAAAAGTTTTAATTTTACTGTTTCTTCTCCAACTACGGCCGTTGATGGAAATCAAAACTATGCTACAGCTTCAGCTGGTTGGGAATCATTCCTAAAATTACTTCAGGTGTTGAGATAGTTTTTACTAATAGTTAAAATGAGGGAGGGGCGGTACTCCGCCCCTCTTTTATTTGGTTTTTTTCCATTGACATTGTTTTTTTATCTGCTAATATTAGCGTTACTGTATTTTGCCTATCTTACTTCGGTAGGGTGTGGTTTAATGTCAGTGCAATCCCGTTTGAAGTTTTAAAATTGTCGGTTTTAAAGTCAGATAGCGGTATTGAAAAAATTTATAAACAGCTCATTCCAGGCAAAGTTTTATAACTTTAAGTGGAATTAGCACTAATTATTAGTTGGCTGGGCAAAGTAAAGCGTTCTCGCGCACTTTGTTTAGACAATTAAAAATAAAATTATGGCAGAAGTTTTTAATAGGACAAAGCCACACGTTAACGTGGGTACTATCGGCCACGTTGATCACGGCAAAACTACCCTTACCGCTGCAATCCTAAACGTATTGCACCGCGCTGGTAAGGTGGTGAAGTTACGAGGGGTGGATGATATTGACTGTGCTCCAGAAGAGAAGGCTCGCGGTATTACTATCGCTCTTTCTCACAACGAGTATGAGTCAGACAAGAGGCACTACGCCCACATTGACTGTCCAGGCCACGCCGACTTTATCAAGAACATGATCACTGGTGCCGCTCAAATGGACGGTGCTATACTCGTGGTCGCCGCTACTGATGGTGTTATGCCACAGACTAGAGAGCACATTTTGCTCGCTAAACAGGTGGGTGTGCCAAAGATCGTTGTGTACTTAAACAAGTGTGATATGGTTCCTGACAAGGAATTGATTGACCTTGTGGAAGAGGAAGTCCGTGAATTATTGACCAAACAAGGTTATGACGGCAAGGATGTGCCTGTTATCCGCGGTTCCGGTCTTAAGGCTCTTGAGGCTACCGGTATTGATGATGAATGGTCCAAGTCTGTCTTGGCCCTCGTAGACGCTCTGGACAACTATATTCCTGAGCCTGTCCGTGACGTGGCTAAGCCATTCCTTATGCCGATTGAAGACATCTTTTCTATCGAAGGCCGCGGTACCGTGGTGACTGGTAGAATTGAAAGAGGAACTATCAAACTTAACGAAGAAGTAGAAATCGTTGGTATTAAGCCAACCACCAAGACCACTATTACTGGTATTGAAATGTTCAATAAACAGCTTAATGAAGGTTTGGCAGGGGATAACGCCGGAATCTTGCTAAGAAGCACCAAGAAGGAAGATGTCCACCGCGGACAGGTTCTTTGTAAGCCAGGTTCTGTTACTCCTCATACCGAATTTGAGGCTGAAGTATACATCTTGAAGAAAGAGGAAGGTGGTCGCCACACTCCATTCTTCACTGGTTATAAGCCACAGTTCTATATGAGAACTACTGATGTGACTGGTGATGTGACCCTAGCGGAGAAAGTAGAGATGGTGATGCCAGGTGATACCGCTACTTTCAAAGTCAAATTAGTGGCCCCTGTCGCCCTTGAGGAAAAGCAGAGATTTGCTATTCGTGAAGGTGGTAAGACAGTGGGTGCCGGTGCCGTTACTAAAATTATAGCCTAAAGTTCCTTCGGATAGTTTAATTTTTGGAGTGCGCATAATTTTCTGCTGAAAATTTGCTCTCTCTCGGCTACCCGCCTTGCGAAGCCTCCAAAATCAAACTATCCTCGGAACAGTAATCGTTTCAAAAGAGGTACGTCCCTCGTTTGAAGATAAAACCAAAATGGAAGAAAAAATAATTAAAAAGACTGCGAAGAAGGTTGCTAAAGTGGCTCTGAAAGATGCGGTGTCCAAACTCCGCATCCGAGTCCGAGCTTATGATAGCAAGATTCTTGATGCTTCAGTGAAACAAATCATTGATACAGCCTTGCGGTTTGACGTCAAAGTTCTAGGCCCTATTCCTTTACCTACGGAGATAAAGAAATATACGGTCAACCGAGCTTCTTTCGTCTATAAAAACGCGCGAGAACAGTTTGAGATGAGAGTGCACAAGAGGTTGATTGATATTATCAGTCCTTCCGCCAAGGTGGTGGAGGCGCTGACGAACTTATCTTTGCCAAGTGGAGTGAATATTGATGTGAAGATGATCTAGCACCACCCCGTCCTCAGAAGGACACCCCTCCTTAGAAAAGGAGGGGAAAGGGGAAAACAAAAAACCACCCTTTGATATTAATCTCAGGGTGGTTTTTTGTTGGGTGGGGGTGTATAATATGGTGAGTCGGAAATTTAATAATTAATTATAAAAATATGAGTTTTGAACAACAAGAGGAGGTAACTTCAAAGGTAGAAGATGTAAAAACTACGGTACGTGAGGCACTTGGATACCTTTTAACTACCAAGAAAGATCTTGATAGCCTCGTTCGCTATATGTTTGTGAGACCTGTGCGCACCCTTGCTAACGGTGGCCTTGATGCTAGAGATAAAAATGATGAGGCAGCTATGGCAGTCGTAAAGGGTTTTTGTCAGGAAAACGAAATTGAATATCCAAAGACGGTCAAAGAAGTTGAGGAGTTAATCGAGAGACTTAATTCTTCTGAATTTGATCAGAAAATAGGGGATATGCAGACTGAATAGGAAGCTTGCCTTGGGGGTGTCTAGTATAATGAGTCGGAAATTATTAATTAATAAAATATATGTGGAAAAAGTTAGCCGGTACATTTAAGCGGGGGATAATATCAGGTTTGGTTGTGGCTACAGCCTTCTATTACTTTGCCCGGTTTGGACAGTCCATATTAGTAAGTTCTCAAAGCAACCCTTTTCCAAACATTCCAGCGTTTTTTAAGTCTTTTTGCTCAGTAATTACCTTAAACGTTCCAATTATTTTTGAAAATAGGGTAAATTGGGCTGTGTATTTTGAACTAGTCTTGGCTGTTACTTTTGTTTGGATTATTCTTGGTTGGATAATTGGGAAAACTAAATCAAAAGAGTAAACTACTCTTCGACACTAATCTCAGGGTGGTTTTACAATTTTATATTTTACTGCTACTCTTATATAAGATACTCAGCTCTTAATAAGAAAGTGTTACCTTATGTCAGCAAAACAGGTGGCTTTGTCGACGGAGATCATTAACAAGCTAAAATGTCTGTCCGACCAAAACAGAAAGGAAAAACACCCAGATTGGCCTTGTAATGAAGGTTTTCGTCATGGCCTTGGAGTGGCGATTCACTCAATCCGCAGTACCCGTGTGAAATATGGTCTTCAACCAGCTCCGTACGCTCCGTCGTCCATGTTTATTGTGGCTCTTGATCTTTTGTTACCAAGGCGGATGAGCGGGCCATGGGAATGTGGCTATAGTGACGGCTTGAGCTTCGCGATCTTCTATGTGCGAAGTGTCCGAGTTAGGCGCGGCTTGCGTCGTCGAGCCACTGTAGCGAAGTAGGGTAACTGTCACTTGTCTGAACCCCCGGCTAAGGTCGGGGGTTCGCTTTTTAATCACTTGCCTTTTTTTACATATTCTGCTAGACTCTTCACACGTGTTAAAACGTATTAGGTGAGGGGGATAGGAGTAAGAATTGATTTACTCATATCGCCCAAGCTTTTGTTAGTCTAAATTTAAATAAAATGAAATTCATCCTCGGGGTAAAAAAGAATATGTCTCAAGTGTTTGATGATAAGGGAAACGTCGTCCCCGTCACTATTTTAGAAGCTGGTCCAGTGGTCATCACCCAAGTCAAAACCGTCGCCACTGATGGTTATAATGCCGTTCAAATAGGTTTTGGTACTAAGAAGGAGAAGAATATCAGCAAAGCCGTCAAGGGTCATGTCAAAGGACTGGGTAATTTCCGTTTCATCAAAGAATTCCGTATTGAGGATGAGAAAGTCATGTCTACTTTGAAAGTTGGTGATAAGATCGACCTCTCTTCATTTAAGGAGGGTGATACTATTACCGTTTCTTCTATTTCCAAAGGTAAGGGTTTCCAGGGTGTTATCAAGCGCCATGGTTTCAAAGGTCAGCCTCGTTCTCACGGTCAAAAGCACTCTGAGCGTGCTCCTGGTTCTATTTCTGGAGGTACCAGAGAAGGAGGTAGAGTACCTAAGAAGATGCGCATGGCTGGCCGTATGGGTTCGGATGTGGTTACCATTTCTGGTTTGAAGGTTATTCAGATTGACCAGGCTACCAATGAGATTTTGGTCTTAGGGGCTATGGCTGGTAGACGAGGAACTTTAGTTGAAATTACTGGTTAATTTTAAATACTATGAAAAACGATACCACTAAAAAAATATTAAAGGCCTCCAAAGCAGACAAAGAAGTCAAGGCTATTAAGACCGGTGAAGAAAAGACCGCCGTTCGGGCTAAAAAAGTAGCCGGCCGAAATAAAAAAGAAGTGAAGAGTACCGGTGCTCTAGAGGCTCCGGTCTATAATCAAGATGGTAATGAAGTAGCTACCATCAAGCTCCCAGAAAATATCTTTGGTTTAGCTTGGAAGGCAGACTTGGTTCACCAAGTAGTGGTTTCCTTGATGTCTAACAAGAGGACAAACTTGGCCCACACTAAAACCCGTGGGGAAGTGTCTGGAGGTGGTAAAAAGCCTTGGCAGCAAAAGGGTCTAGGTAGAGCGCGTCACGGATCCACCAGATCACCAATCTGGGTAAAAGGAGGTGTGGCTCATGGTCCAAGAAAGGAGAAGAATTATGACCGTAAGGTAAACAAGAAGATGAAGGCTAAGGCCCTGTTCACCATTATTTCTAAGAAATTCCGTGATAATGAAGTCTTTTTCCTGGATAATTTAAAGACCACTTTACCAAAGGCCAAGGAAGCTTTAACTATTTTAAAGAATATTAGCAAAATCAAGGGTGGTGAGCAGATCCTCGCCAAGCGTGCTAACTCCGCTTACATTACCGTTATGAAGAAGGATGTGAACCTAGACCGTGCTTTCCGTAACTTTGGTAACTTGAAATTAGATGAATGGCGAAATATAAATCCGTTGGATGTTTTGAATTACCGTTATTTGATTATTGATAATTCCGCTCTCGCCTTCAAATTCTTAGAAGCTAAGATGAAATAATAATATGAATGAATTAATAATCAAAAAACCAAGAATTACGGAAAAGTCTGGCTTACAGGCTGAGATGGCTGGCGTCTATACCTTTGAAGTTATGCCCGAGGCTAATAAAAAGAGCATTGCTAAAGCCGTAAAGGAGATTTACAAAGTGACTCCCGTCAAAGTGAATATCACTAATCTGCCGATGAAGAAAGTTTTCAGCCGTGGTAAGTCTGGTCAGAAGTCCGGAGTCAAAAAAGCCGTTGTTTATTTAAAGAAGGGGGACAAGATAGAATTTGTATAATAAAAAACCATGAAGCACTATAAGCCAACCAGCCCAAGTAGAAGAAATATGACCGGAATCGAATTCCGTAAGGTTATTACTGCTACCGAGCCATTGAAGTCCTTGACCTTTGGCCGCAAGCGCCATGTGGGTAGAAATAACTACGGTCGCTTAACGACTCGTCATAAAGGTGGTGGACACAAGAGACTGTTCCGTGAAGTGGATTTTTCTTATGACAAGATCGATATTCCCGCTAAAATTGTTTCTGTAGAGTATGATCCAAACCGAACCGCCTTCATTGGTCTCGCTCAATATGCTGATGGTGAGAAGCGCTATGTGCTACTGCCTAATACCGTTAAAGTCGGTGATACTTTTATTGTTTCTGAAAATGCCGAGGTCAAAGTAGGTAACCGCTTACCTTTAAAGAAGATTGCCGTGGGTACTTTTATTTACAATGTAGAGCTCAAACCGGGTAACGGTGGTAAGCTGGGTCGCGCTGGTGGTAACTTTGTGCAAGTAGTGGCCAACGATGCTGGTTATACTCACCTTAAATTACCGTCAACTGAAGTTCGTAAAGTGCAGGACAGCTGTTTTGCTTGTATTGGTGAAGTTTCAAACAATGAAAATAAATTGATTAATATCGGTAAGGCTGGTCGCTCACGCTGGTTGGGAATTCGCCCTACTGTTCGTGGTACCGCTCAGAACCCTTGTGACCACCCATACGGTGGAGGAGAGCAGAGACAAGGACGAGGTTTGCGCTTTGCAAAGACCAGATGGGGTAAGCATGTGGGTAAGGGTCAGAAGTCACGTACACCAAAGAAATACTCAAATAATCTGATAGTTTCCCGACGCCGAGTAGGGAAGAATAAAGGGGAGAAATAAAAGTAAAATTAAAACCGTTCGTGATACGAACGGTTTTAATTTTACTTAAAGTGTCTTGTATGTTACCATTTTAGATAGAAGGTCTTACGTTTAAACCGTGGTTTGGGAACAAGGAGACGAACATGAAGAAGGTTATCTGCATGGTGGTGTGGTTTGGGTTGATGATTCTGGTCTATCGTCAGCCGTATTCCTCAACGTCAGCAAAGGTGACCATCGTCCTGTTTGCTGGTGTTCTTCTCGGGGTCGCAATCTACGCGGTTCAGTGGTCAATTCATGACTATTTTCAGGTCTGGCTGCCCTGGCAGAAAAGCCTGAAAGCTCGTGGCCAGTCAAACGGTTTGGAGTAAACCGAAACTCTAATCGCCCCACTCAGGAAGCCTCACTGGCCATTCTGGTGGGGTTTTCTGATGTCTTTAATCTCCTCCTAGATTAGGAGGAGTACCGTGTACTCACGGGGAGGTGGTGGATTTAAAGAGTCGTGACGGATTTATCTAGTTCCTCTTTTATTTTTAAAATTACCCCATCCAAATTATTATTAATATCTCCATTCCAAAACCGGATTACTTTTATCCCCAGACTTTCTAAATAGTTTGTTCTCTCCTGATCAGACTCTATTTTGTCTAGATGCTGACTACCATCTAATTCGATCGCTAACCTTTTTGTTGCACAGTAAAAATCTAAGATAAAATTACCAGTACTGTGTTGTCGACGAAACTTATGACCCAACTTATTATTTTTTAGTAGGTTCCAAAGTATTGCTTCCTCTGGTGTAAGTCTAGTTCTAAGCGTTTTTCTGGCTGATCGTAAATAGCCAATATTATGAATGTAATCAGACATTGAATAATAATAACATATTTAATCGACCATCTAATTAATTTCCACCACCTCGGCCTCAGAAGGCCACTCCTCCTAATCTAGGAGGAGATTCAATACGTTGTATTCTAGCGTCTCTTCTTTCCGAATCTCCTCCTAGGTTAGGAGGAGTACCGAGTCTGCGAGGGGAGGTGGTGGCATAAGGGGCAGTTGGCCATTGACTTTATTACACAATTTGCTAGTATGGTGTTTCAAAGCTCATAGGGGCTTTTTGTTTAGAGGGTGTTAAATTTAAATATAATAAATGGCACGATCAATTAAAAAAGGCCCATACGTCGATGAAAGACTTCTAAAAAAAATAGAAGGTAAAAAGCCGATCGAGACCGGAGTTATCAAGACTTGGTCCAGACGTTCCCAGATCTCCCCCGAGATGGTGGGTTTTAATTTTGGTGTCCATAACGGCCGTGAGCACATTGAAGTCCTCGTCACTGAAGATATGGTAGGTCACAGACTGGGTGAATTTTCCCATACCAAGAAGTTCCACCGCCATGGAGGAAAGATGCAGAAGGATATTGATATGAAGCAAAAGGAAGCGGAAATCACTGCGGCTCAAAGCGCCAAGGCATCTATTGAATCTAAAAAATAAATTTTAATATTATGAATATCACCGCCAAATTAAATGATTACAGACAGTCTCCCCGCAAAGTCCGCTTAGTGGCTGGTTTGATATTAGGTAAGGGTGCTGAGCAGGCTTTGGATATTTTGACCGTCACCGTCAAGCGTGCTTCTGACCCGCTCATGTCTCTCGTCAAGTCTGCTATTGCTAATGCTAAAGCTAATTTTAATTTGAATGTAGAGGATCTATATGTAAAGTCTTTGACCGCTGATAATGGCGCTATCCTTTACCGCCGTATGCCTCGGGCACGCGGTGTGGCTTACCCTATCAGAAAGAGGATTAGTCATATCACTTTGATTTTAGGAGTCAGAGAGGAGAAAGCCCCGGTCAAGGCTTTAAAGTCTCCAAAAGTCGCTAAAAAGAAAATTACTAAATAATAACATGTCACATTCCGTCCACCCATATTCACATAGATTAGGCATCATCCGAGACTGGAAGTCCCGCTGGTTTTGCTCAAATAAAGATTTCCGTAATGCTCTAAAGGCGGATATTTTACTCCGTGAATATCTGGAGAAGAAGATGCGTGGACTTTATATCGCTTCTATTGAGATGGAGAGAAATCAGAAGTCTTTTAGAATTATCATTAAAACATCCAGACCAGGTATTATTATCGGCCGTAGCGGTGAGGGCTCAGTCAAATTACGCACTGATATTGTAAAGTTTATGAAGAAGAACGAGGTGTCTATTCCGCTTGATTTTAAACTGGATATTGAAGAAATAAAGTCACCAGAGTCTAATGCTGCTATTGTGGCTTATATGATTGCTGAAGGCCTAGAGAAAAGAATGCCTTTCCGCCGGGTGATGAAGCAGACCATTGAAAAAGTGATGGCTAACCGTGATGTCCTGGGAGTTAGAATCTTCTTAGGTGGTAGACTCGGTGGAGCCGAGATGGCCCGAACTGAAGATTTGAAGAAGGGGCGTATTCCACTGCAGACTTTGCGTGCGGATATTGATTATGCTCAGGAGAAAGCCCACATGACTTATGGAGATATCGGTATCAAAGTGTGGATATATAAGGGTGATATTTTTGCTAAGAAAGAGGCGTCTGTAAAGCCAGTTGCCAAGTCTTTTGATAAGGCTCTGACTAAATAATCTAATATAAAAACATGTTATTACCCAAAAAAGTAAAATTCAGAAAGTGGCAAACTGGCCGAGAAAACCAAGGCAAGATCGGTAATGAAACCCGAGGGACATTGGTCTCTTTTGGTTCATACGGTCTAAAGGCCATTTCCGCTGGCCGGATCCGTTCGGAAGAGATTGAGGCTGCCCGAAAGACCATTGCTCACTCTTTAGGTAAAACCGGTAAGCTGTGGACTAGGATTTTCCCGGACCGACCATATACGCAAAAGCCAGCTGAAGTGAAAATGGGTAAAGGTAAAGGTGATCCTCAGGGTTATGAAGCGGTGATCAGACCAGGCCGAGTTTTGTTTGAAGTAGATGGTATCACCACTGAAGCCGCCAAGGAAGTGTTACGCAAAGGAGGGACCAAGATCCGTGTTCATACCAAATTTGTCAGCCGTGACATTGTGTAATAATAAAAATCATGAAAGATTTAATCAATAAAACTGAAAAAGAATTGAAGGCTTTACTCTCTGAGAAGAAGGAGGCTCTTCGGGTTTTCCGTTTTGCGATGTCTGGCGGTAAGGTTAAAAATTTGAAGGAAGGACAAGCTTTGAAAAAGCTGATTGCTCAAATAATGACCCTTTTAAATAAATAATATGACTGAAAAAATAATTAAAAAAGAAGAGAATAATGGAAAGGTGTTAAGCGGTAAGATTGTTTCCACTAAGATGAAAGATACTGTGGTGGTACAAGTCGAGCGTTATACCAAGCACCCTAAGTATGGCAAGTTCCTCAAGCGCCAGAAAAAGTTTAAGGCCCATGATGCTGGTAATAAGCATAAAGAAGGGGAGGTAGTGGAGATAGTGGAGACCAAGCCAATTTCCAAGGATAAATTCTTTAAGGTTTTGGAAAAATAATTTAAAAATACCATGATACAAGATAAAACATTAGTCACCATTGCAGATAACACCGGGGCCAAGATCGGCCGTATCTTTAAGGTGCTTGGTTCGTCCAAGAAATTCATTGCCCAGCTTGGTGATGTAGTAGTTTTTTCTGTTCAAAAGGCTGAGCCCCGAAAGTCCGTTAAGAAGAAGGATGTTTTGTACGGAGTGGTGGTGAGACAGCGCTATGCCTATAGAAGAAAAGATGGTTCTTATATTCGTTTTGATGAAAATGCGGTGGTCACTATTGATAAGGCTAAAGGTGAGCCACTCGCCGGACGCGTCTTCGGACCGATCCCTCGCGAGATTGTAGAAAAGGGTTTCCAGAAGATCGCCTCACTCGCACCCGAAATCGTTTAATAAGGAGGTCAACCTGGCACGTTGTTGCAACGTTCAAGGTTGACCACATTTCAAACAAATGAAAATAAAGAAAAACGACAATATAATAGTGATCGCCGGTAAGGATAAAGGCAAGACCGCCAAGGTGTTGCGTGCTTTCCCGAAGGTGGATTTGGTGATTGTCGAGGGAGTCAATATGCGCAAGAAGCACGAGCGTGCTCGCAAGGCAAATTCCAAAGGACAGATAGTGGAGAAGGCCATGCCGATCCATGTTTCCAATGTCATGCTTTTGGAAGGCAAAAAAGGAGTGCGTGTGGGTAAAAAAGTAATCGGTGATAAGCAAGTTAGAATCAGCCGTAAGACTGGTAAAGAAATATAAATAAAATGACAAAGATTTTAAATACAAAAGAAAAGCAGGCGGACGCCTTTAAGCACTTGAAAGAGAGCCAAGGTTATAAGAACGCCATGCAAGCTCCAAAGTTTACTAAAGTAGTAATCAATATTGGTATTGGTTCCCTCAAGGATAAGAAGAAAATCGAGGTGATTGTAGACAGATTGACCAAGATCTCTGGTCAAAAGCCAGCTCTCCGTGGTTCTAAGAAAAGCATTGCCGCTTTCAAAGTCCGTGAAGGTGACCCCGTGGGTCTTTCCGTTACTCTCCGCGGTCTCCGAATGTTTGCTTTCATTGATAAGCTGATTATGGTGGCTTTCCCCCGAACCAAGGACTTTAGAGGTTTAGCCAGGAAGGGCATTGATGAGATGGGTAATTACTCCATCGGTATCAAAGAAAATACTATCTTCCCTGAGACTGCTGATGAAGACTTGAAAGATGTGTTTGGTATGACTATCACTGTGGGTACTACTGCTAAGACGAAAGACGAAGCCTTTGCTTTCCTCTCATATATCGGTTTTCCTTTTAAGAAAGACTAAATAATTAAAAAACCACCAAAGTCTGGTGGTTTTTAAATTTTGAAATATGTCAATTTTCGTGTTATTATCTCTATATGCAACTATTAAATAAAAAGGGACCGGGGGTAAAAAGGGGGAACAAGAAAGGCGGGATAAGGATGCCGGGATTTTTCGGCCGGAATTCGGTTTTCTCTAATATTGTAAATGCTATTTTGATTTTGCTGATTGTGGTCTCACTTTACTCTATGTTGAGCAGTGGTAATCAAAAGTCTGAAAATATCCCCATCTCTCAACTAGCTTCAGATATTTCCGCCGGTTTGGTGAAGCAGATTGACGTTTCTGGTAGTGACCTCGCTATCACCTATAATAAAACCGGGACGAGTACGGAAGAAGTAATCAAAAAAGCCCAGAAGGAAGAAGGAACTGCTTTGAGTCAGACTCTATATAATTATGGCGTGGACAAGATTAAGCTCGAAACAGTGAAAATTGAAATTAAAGGGGAAAGCGGTTTTGCTTATTGGCTGATTGTACTTGGACCATTTTTGATACCACTTATTTTTATTGCTTTTTTCATCTGGTTTTTGACTCGGCAAGTAAAAGGGGCCGGGATGCAGGCCTTTACTTTTGGTCAGAGCAAGGCGCGGATGAGCTTGCCAAACGATAAGACACAAAAGATTACCTTTAAGGATGTGGCGGGAGCCAAGGAGGCCAAAGAAGAGCTAGCTGAAGTGGTGGATTTTTTGAAAAATCCTAAAAAGTTTCTAGAAATAGGGGCACGTATTCCCAAGGGGATACTACTTATGGGTGCCCCAGGAACCGGTAAAACTCTTTTAGCCCGAGCGGTGGCGGGGGAGGCGGGGGTGGCTTTCTTTTCTATTTCGGGTTCGGAATTTGTGGAGATGTTTGTGGGGGTGGGGGCTTCCCGAGTCCGTGACTTATTTAAAATGGCCAAGGAGATGGCACCGGCGATTATCTTTGTGGATGAGATCGATGCGGTGGGCCGGGTACGTGGAGCGGGGATGGGTGGCGGGAATGACGAGCGGGAGCAGACTTTGAATCAGATCTTGGTGGAGATGGATGGTTTTGAACCAAACGAAAAAGTGATTGTGATGGCCGCCACTAATAGGCCGGATGTGTTGGATCCAGCCTTACTTCGACCCGGGCGTTTTGACCGGCGCGTGGTGATAGATCTGCCAGATCGAGCGGACCGTGAGGCTATCCTAGTGGTTCATGCCAAGGAAAAACCGTTTGCGGAAGATGTGAATTTGAAGGTGATTGCCGAGCGCACCCCAGGTTTTTCTGGTGCTGATTTGTATTCACTGATGAATGAGGGTGCCATACTCGCCGCTAGGGAAAACCGCACCAAGATTTCTCAATTTGATTTGATTCGCTCTATTGAAAAAGTGATGATGGGTCCAGAACGCAAGAGCCACCTGTTGTCTAAAAAAGAAAAGGAGCTCACCGCTTATCATGAAGCAGGTCATGCGGTGGTTTCCTCGGTCTTGCCTTATGCCGATCCCGTGCATAAGATCTCTATTATTTCTCGTGGGCGCGCCGCTGGTTATACTTTGAAATTACCACTGGAGGATAAAAAGATGCAGAGCAAGAAAGAATTCTTAGATGATATCACAGTGGCCCTGGCGGGTTATGTGACGGAAAAACTGATTTTGGATGACGTAACCACTGGTCCCTCAAATGATTTGCAGGTTTCTACCGCCCTGGCGCGGGAGATGGTCACTAAATACGGTATGTCAGACAAGATCGGCGCTCTGGCGCTCGAGGGTAATGGCGGTACCACTTTGTTTGGTAGTCGAGGCGTGGGGGATAAAGAGTATTCAGAAAAGGTCAGCTCCCTTATTGATTCAGAAGTGTCTGATATTATGGCGAATGCCAAGTCTAAAGCGGAAGAGATAATTAAGACTCACCGTGGAGCCTTAAACGCTATTGCCGAGCGTCTGATAGAAGTAGAGACTATTGAGCGGGAAGAGTATGAGAAGATCATTATTGCTCACGGTATATTACCTAAAAAGAAACTAGATATTGAGCACCAAGGATAAATATCAGGTTGGCCTGATTGCGGAAAGTGTTTTTTTGATATAGTATTTGCTTGTTGACGCGCGTGTAGCTCAGTTGGTAGAGCGCGGAGCTTATACCTCCGTGGTCCTAGGTTCGAGTCCTAGCACGCGCACTATGGCATTTTTCCTGGATTGAAAGTTATCTCAGATTTGTTATAATCAGTCAGCAAATACAAATGAATTATCTTCCTCTCAGTATATTATTTATCAGCGGTATTGTCCTCACTATTGGGGATTTGATTTTTAAATCCTGGGCGGTCAAAGGGATGGGTTATTCTCTATTATATGTTTTTGGGGTGATTACCTATCTTGCTGGTTCTTTACTTCTAGTAGAGAGTTATAAATATGATGTAAATATCGTCGTGGCGGGGATTATTCAAATTTTACTAAATACTGTTATTTTGGTTGTTTTTACTTATTTTTATTTTCACGAACCTCTTACCGCCAAGCAGATTGTTGGTATTATCCTAGCTGTAGTGTCCCTTTATTTGATTAAATAGTTTAAAAGTAGGTTTTATTAAAAATAGCTATTAGAAGAGTTACTAACTTAGTATTTTTTTCATTTCCAAGTAAACCATGGTTCACTTGGAAATGGAGGTTCTGTCTTTTATATAGAATATCTACCTTTTTCTGCAACCTTTTGTGGTTCTGACCCAAAAGGTTGCTTTTTTTTTGCGTAAAACGTATTATTAGGGGAGTCGGTATTAATAACTAATTATAAAAAATATGTCGTTTGAGGCACCAGAGGAAAAATTTTCAGCTAATGAAACTATAAATGGTATTGAGGTTTCTTGCCGTTGGGTCAATGAACTTAATAGTTATGCTTTGTCGATACCAAAATCGATGTTTGTAATTTCAGATGATTTAGAAAAAGCCAAGAAGATGTTTGAGTGGGTAATAAAAGAGGCAAAAAATGTTAAGGATGAATCTGAACTTTACAAAAAAGTCGAATGGTATAAAGAGATGTTGGTTTTGTACGGAGAAGAATTAAAATAATTTTCTATTCAAAATGGATAGCGTCGGTTTTACGCTGGGCTAATTTGGCGGTGAGGAGGGGGAATTGGGCGAGAGTGTCATCCTGAGAGAGGAGATATTCCGCTTCAGCGCGGGCAGCTTCTACCATCTTGATATTGCGGAGCGCTTCCATGCCAATGTCTGAAATACCCCACTGCTTGTTACCAGAGAGCTCACCAGGGCCGCGGAGTTTGAGGTCATATTCCGCTAGTTCAAAACCATTACTGGAATTCTTAAAGGCCTTCAGACGGTCCACCGTTTTTTGCGTTTTACTATCCGCAAAGACATAGCAGTATGCTTGATTATTACTTCTGATCACTCGTCCCCGGAGCTGATGAAGCTGGGCCAGGCCAAAGCGCTCGGCTCCTTCAATAATTATAACGGTGGCATTCGGCACATTTACGCCTACTTCCACCACGGAGGTAGCCACTAGAATATGGATTTTACCATCCTTAAATTCTTGCATCACATACTCTTTATCCGCGGGCAACATCTTGCTATGAAGAATCCCGATTTTATAATTTTTAAAAATGTCACGCTCCAGTCTCTCAGCTTCCTCAGTAACTGATTTGGCAATCACGGCCATCTCCTTAGCCGGATCAGGGACATCTATCCGCGGGCAGATCACATAAGCTTGCCGGCCAGCTTCTAATTCTTTTTTAATTTTATCATAAGTATTTTCTCGTTCACCGGGTAGGACAATCTCCGTAATAATCGGCTTTCGGCCCGTGGGCATTTGATCAAGCAAGGTGAGATCCAAGTCCCCATAAATAGTCAGGGCCAGAGTCCGGGGGATAGGGGTGGCGGTCATAGAAAGTAAATGCGGATTTATGCCTTCCTTTTGGGCTAGCTTTTGGCGCTGGGCAGTACCAAAGCGGTGTTGCTCATCAATGATCACATAAGCCAAATGCTTGAATTTGACGGACTTTTGGATCAGGGCATGCGTGCCAATGAGAATCGGTATCTCACCATTCTCCACCCATTTTAACAATTGGGGTTTGGATATATGGGTCCACTCTTTTGGATTAGTTTTGGAGGGAAATTTACGGCACTCCTTGCCAGTGATGAGGCCGATATTTATGCCGAGGTAAGTAAAGTATTGGATAAAACTTTCAAAATGTTGCTTGGCTAGAATCTCCGTCGGTGCCATATAAGCAGTTTGGAGGTTACCAAAATCCTGCCCTTTAGGCCGGGAGGTGATTATAGAGTAAGCGGTCGAAGCGGCCACAGCGGTTTTACCAGAACCCACATCACCCTCGAGTAGCCGAGACATGGCGTGACCACTTCTAAAATCCGTCATGATATTATCTATGGCTTTTCTTTGCGCATCGGTCGCCGTAAAAGGGAACCTCTTCACAAACTGTTCAATCTCGGCGGGAGTTTTCTCTATCACAAAGCTCGGCTCTTTTTGCCAAAGTAGGCGGTCTTTCTTTTTTTGGAGTTGAATAAAAAAGACTTCTTCAAAGGCAAACCTTTTTCGAGCGGAGAGGGCATGCTCTCTTTTTAACGGGGCGTGAATCCAGACCAAGGCCGTGGCGAGCGTGGGGAGGTTGTAAGTCTTTAAAATATACTCCGGGATCGGGTCAATTAAATTATCCAACACTCCTTCTTTAAAAACTTTTTGCACGGCGTGATAAAGCCAGTTTGTAGTCACCCCCTGGCTCTCTGGGTAGACAGGGTAGAGGGAGTGGGCTTCACCTTCTTCACCGAAGAGGGAGTCACCTACGCCGGTTGGTATTTTGGTCATGGTTTCAATCTTGGGGTTCATCATGCCGAGTACCTCTTTTCTTTCTGAGACTTTTCCTTCCACTCGGACCAGGGCGCCCTCGTGAATCATCTTGGCAATGTAAGGCTGGTGGAACCAGATGGCTTTTATTCGGCCGGTTTCATCTTCAATATAGCCTTCAGAAATAGGTGTTCGTTTGATAAAAGCTTTACCGGTTTTTAGCCCGCTGATCTTGCCAAAAATGACGACATTTTCTCCGGCTACTAAACTGCTGATGTTTTTCATCTCCGAGGTATCTCCGTAGCGGGTGGGGAAATGATATAGTAAATCCTCAATGGTTTTAAGGCCAATCTTCTTTAGGGCCTTCTTTTGGCTCTCTTGTAGGCGGAAGTTTTTCTCTAATAAATCGGTTAAGGGCATTGCTGTATCTTAGCAAAGATATGCTATAATTAAAAATGAGGATTTGGATTTCTCGTCGAACCATCTTCCTTTGGAGGGGCTTTTGAGCCTGACTGAGGCGAAAACGGAGAATTTTTTTAGCAGAAAAAATTCGTACCCGGAAAAGGATGTGGTGAGAAAGAGAAATAAAATTATTAATTAATTAAAAACAAATGGAACTTTCAACAATTGATATCTTGATTCGTTTAGCCGTGGCGATGGCTTTGGGTGGGCTAGTGGGGATGGAGCGCACGATAGCCGGGAAAACTGCCGGGATGCGGACTTATGCCTTGGTCTCCATAGGCTCGGCCTTGTTTGTACTTATTTCTCAAGTCGTGATGCTTACTTTAGCTAACCCGCTTAGTCTGGACCCACTACGTATTGCCTCTCAAATTATCGTCGGCATTGGCTTTATTGGTGCTGGTTTAGTTTTCCATAATGACCGTGATATGAAAACTTCTGGCCTTACCTCCGCCGCTGGCCTGTGGGTCTCAGCTGGTATTGGTATGGCGGCCGGTTTTGCTTTGTATGACTTGGCAGTCATTGCTTCTATCCTCACCTTAGTGGTCTTTACCGTGCTCTGGTATGTGGAGCGAAGTTTCAAGAATGTTACTTATGGGGAAAAATGCCCAGAGGTAAAAACTCCAGGGAAAATATCATAATAGTATTTTAAGGCGGAGACGGCTGGATTCGAACCAGCGGGGGCGATTAAACCCCACTTCTTTAGCAAAGAAGCACATTAGACCACTCTGACACGTCTCCTTCAGGAATAAATCTAGCATAAATTCTTTAATAAATCTAGAAGCGTGATATACTATTCATATATTAGCTAATCTAAAATTATGAATGAAACATACACTTGGTACTCAAAATTAATCAAACCCTCTTGGGCGCCACCGAGCTGGGTGTTTGGTCCAGCGTGGACTTTTTTGTATACTTTGATTGCTATTTCCTTTGGCCGAGTGTTTTGGCTGGCTTGGCAAGGGAAAATCGGTTTTATCATTGTTCTGCCATTTATTTTAAATTTAGTTTTTAACTTTGCTTTTAGTCCAATTCAGTTTACGTTGCAGAATAATTTTCTAGCGGCTATCGATATCCTTCTGGTTCTTGGGACATTGATTTGGGCGATGATCGCCATCTACCCTTATGCCAGCTGGATTACTTATATGCAAATACCGTATGTGCTCTGGGTTACCTTTGCTACTACAGTACAACTAACAGTTACTTATTTGAATAGGTAATTAGTCATCCTCTTCATCCTCGTATTCACCACTGATAGTGGCGGAAGTGTTTTCGTTTGAATACTTCATGGGGTGATTATAGTATAAACCGATATTTAGTGAGCCAGGGCATAACCGCGGATTTTTTGGGGGTTATAGCCGGCGGAGTTGAGGGCGCGGAAAGCCTCGTTCATGGTGGCGCCGGTGGTGATGACATCGTCGATTAGGATGAAGCATGAGTTTAAGCCCCGCCCAAAGCTTTCTTCGCTTAACGCTCCGCTAATCGCTCTGAAAGCTTTGGGCGGGGCTTTTTTATAACTAATCGTTACAAGTGTTTCCCCGAGGCTTTGGTGGCTGCTTACCGAAAAAGACCCACGGAGATTTTCCAGGCGCTTTTTACGATTACTGACTTTGGTTTGGTGCGGGGTGTCCACTTTTTTAATTAAGAAATTTTCTAGCAGTCGGAAATTATCTCCCTTTCTCTCTTGATCAATTTTTATTAATTCACGAACGATCAGTTTGCACTGATTAAATCCCTTTTCTTTCTCTCTTTCTCGGGAAGAGGGGATAGGAACCAAAAATGGTTTTTTAAAATTATTAAAGGTTTCTAAATCACTCAAGTCTTCCAAAATATATTCATATAAAAGTAAGCTAAAATCTCGAATCAGCTTTTTATTAGCCCGGTATTTTATCTCCCAGATGGCCTGTCTACATAAGGCCGTTTTATAGTTAAAAATAGCCTTGATTTTACTAGTCTCAAAATCAAAGTTGTCAGAGCGCGGAATTTTATCAAATAAGCCGTCTGGACCCAGGGTCTCTAACTGTCGAACTCTTTCTTCTTTTGGTAAGATTAGGTCGGTTATTTTGTTCCAAAACGTGATTAGGCTGTTATTCATTTCTAATTATGATATAATATAAAGCGTAAATAGTAAAAATATGATTAATATTCCGGATTTTATAAAAAGTATTTTTTCCAGTGATCAGGGTAAAAGTGTGCTCGGTATTGATATTGGTCCTTCTTCTATCAAGATCGTTCAGCTGAAAAAGAGAAAGGGCCGAGCCATCCTTGAGACTTATGGTGAATTATCACTTGGTCCATATGCGGGGCTAGAAATCGGACGGTCCACTAATCTGACCACCGAACAGCTTGCTCAGGCGGTAGTGGATGTTTTGCGTGAGTCTAATGCCACCACTAACCGTAGCGGTATTTCTATTCCGATGGGGTCAAGCTTGGTTTCCTTTATCAAATTACCCAAGGTAGACGAAAGCCAGTTGGCCCAGATGATTCCACTGGAGGCACGTAAATATATTCCAGTTCCTATTTCGGAAGTCAGTATTGATTATTTAGTTATTCCCAGAAATGACAGTATCGCTTCCGAATATCAAAACAGTGAAGAAAAACCTGAGGAGAAAACTATTGATGTCCTCTTGGTGGTTATTCACAATGACGCCATGGCACGTAATAAAGAGATCACCCGCATTGCTAAGCTGGAGACGACTTTTTCCGAAATTGAAATCTTTGGTTCTATGCGTTCTGTTTTAGATCAGGGTACAGCACCACAGATGATTATTGATTTTGGTTCTGGTTCTACTAAGATCTATATTGTGGAGCGGGGGATATTGCGGGTCTCGCATATGATCAGTCGGGGTTCACAGGATATTACTCTCGCTATTTCCAAATCACTCGGTATTAGTGTGGATGAAGCTGAGAAAATGAAACGCGAGAGAGGACTACTAAAAAAAGAAGGTGAGCAGATGGATATTAATGAAATCACTTCTTTGACCTTGGATTATATTTTCTCTGAGGTTGGCCGGGTGTTACTGAATTATCAGAAGAAAAACGAGCGGAATATCAGTAAAGTGTTTTTGACCGGTGGTGGGGTCCTGCTCAAAGGCTTGAGAGAGAAGGCAGAAACTAGTTTTAATGTGCCAGTGGTGATGGCGGATCCTTTTTCCAAGGTGGAGTTTCCGGCTTTTTTGGATGCCGTTTTAAAACAAGCCGGGCCATCTTTTTCTGTGGCTATTGGTTTGGCTTTGAGACGCTTGCAAGATTCGGAGTAGGTTTGTATAGCTTTTATTTTTGATTAGTATTATAATAGTACAAGAATATGGAAGTAAAAATGCAAACATCTTTTATACCGAAGAAACCGATTATCGAAAGCCGTTCGGCTGGTTCGAGTATCAGTTTATTCCTCCTACTCTCTATTATTGTTTTTATTGTAACTATGGCGGCCGCTTCTGGTGTTTGGCTGTGGCGGGAATCATTGATAAAACAAGTTGATAAGGATATTGAGGATCTGGCGGCGGCCAAAAAAACTTATGTTGACAGCACGATTGATGATCTCATCAGATTAGATAATCGGATTGAAGTATCTAAAGTTTTATTACAGAATCACCTAGCCGTATCTCCCGTGTTCACTTTTTTAGAAAATAATGTCTTAAAGTTTGTCAGATTAAAATCCATGAGGTTTTCTTATGCTGGTAGCGAGAAAATAAAGATTGATCTTTCAGGTACGGCTGGTAGCTATGGGGTATTGTCAAAACAGTCTGACGCCTTTGGTGATTTGAGATTAAAAAGTCTCATCTCTCAACCGGTCATATCAGATTTTAGCCCACTTGCTGACGGCGGAGTCTCCTTTAATTTTTCTGCTTCTATTTATCCTAAACTCGTGACATATGCTGATATCGGTGATACGGGGGATAGTTCCGCTGTGGATATTAATAATGCCTCTTCTACGACTCAATAAATAATTAAATGAATATTATAACATCAATCATTTTAATAATCATTTCAATCGGGACATTTTTTATCTATATTGATCCAACCTATCAAGGTGCTAATTTACCCAATGATAAACTGAGCGTAAAAGATTTGCTAGCCAAAGATGCTAAATACCAAAAAGCGCTAGCCGATACTAATATGATTCGTGAAAACAGACAGAAGTTACAAGATAAAAAAGCCCAATTTGATTTAGTTGATCTTGAGCGCCTAGAAAAGCTTTTACCAAATAATATTGATAATATCAAATTAGTAATTGATATGAATCAGATTGCCCAGAGCCATGGTTTGGTGCTTAAAAATATTAAGTTGGACACGGCAGCCAAGTTAGAAACTGGCAAGATCGGTCAAGACAACAGTAAATACGGCACTGTCGGGCTTTCCTTTACTGTCACTTCTTCCTATGACAACTTTCAGAATTTCTTGGGTGATTTAGAGAAGAGTCTCCGTTTGGTAGACATCACTGATCTATCAGTTACAAGTAATGATACCGGTGTTTATGATTTTTCTGTCGGTCTGAAAACTTATTGGTTAAAATAATATTATTAATATGAATCAGAAAACCAAACAAATAATAATAGCTATCATTATCATCAGTATTGCTTTTGTTATTTTTAAGGTTTCTTTTCCTAACGGCGGGGTAGAGACTGATACCGCCCTGGTAACTGATAATAATGCTCCGGCTGAAGTGATTGACGGGCAGATCATACTTACCTTATTGGAAAATTTAAAGAGGGTTACCTTGGATGAGTCTATTTTTGCGGACGCAGTTTTTACCAGTTTGATCAATTTTGAAAAACCGATAGAGTCTCAACCTGTTGGCCGACAAAATCCATTTTTGCCTATCGGTCGGGAATTTTAGTTTACCTTTTTAAGTTTAACCTGTATGAGTATATTAGATATTTTAGCCCAAAAAGAAGTAATAAAAAGGGGTGATATTGGCCGGATCAAGACTGAGGCTGAATCCGCCGGTGTTCCTCTGGAGCAGATCCTGATAAAATTTGGCGTAAATGAAGATGCTGTTTTAGATGCCAAAGGCGAGTATTATAATATTCCGACCAGAAACCTAGAAGGACAGCAGATCCCTTTTTCTATCTTAAAAAATATTTCTGAAGACTCGGCGGTCCATTATAATTTCGTGCCGATCGGGGTAAAGGACGGGCTATTAGAGGTTGGTATTGTGGATCCTGAAAATATTGAAGCCCGAGATGCGCTAAATTTTATTGCTAGTAAGCTCAATATGCCATTTAAGCTTTATTTGATCTCAATGGCTGATTTTCAAAAGGTGCTAGATGATTATAAAGGTCTCTCGGGGGAGGTGACAGAGGCCTTGACCGAGCTTCAGTCTGAATTAGCCCAAGACTCCGCTAATGTGGAAATCGAGGCCAAGGCGGCAGCTGAGGATCCATTTGAAACCAAGATCGTGGAGGATGCCCCAGTGACCAAGATAGTATCAACTATTTTACGTTATGCGACTGAGGGCGGGGCTTCAGATGTTCATATTGAACACATGAAGGACAAGATTCGCGTTCGTTACCGAGTGGACGGCACCTTAAATACCAGCATTCTTTTACCAGTAGCTGTGCATTCCGCGGTAGTCGCTAGAATCAAGATTTTGTGCAACATGAAGTTGGATGAGAAACGTAAGCCCCAAGACGGTCGTTTTTCGGCCAAGATTGATGGCCGTAAGATTGATTTTCGTGTTTCTACTTTTCCCACTTTTCATGGAGAGAAAGTCGTGATGAGAATTTTAGATCAAGAAAAAGGTGTCCAGTCTTTGGACCAGATCGGCTTATCAGAAACTAATTTGGCCTATATCCGTGATGCCATCAGACGGCCTTACGGGATGATTTTGATTTCTGGTCCAACCGGTTCCGGTAAAACTACCACCATGTATTCTATGTTGAATGAAATTGATAAGGAGGGTTTGAATGTTTTGTCACTGGAGGATCCGATCGAATATAATATTGAAGGAGTATCTCAATCACAGGTTTTTGCAGACATTGGCTATACTTTTGCCAATGGTCTCCGTACTACTTTGCGCCAGGATCCAGATGTGATCATGGTCGGAGAAATCCGTGATAAGGAAACAGCTCAGCTGGCGGTGCAAGCGGCTTTGACCGGCCATTTGGTTTTAGCTACTATCCATACTAATAATGCGGTGGGGGTTATTCCACGACTCATTGATATGGGGGTTGATCCGTATTTGATTGCTCCGACTCTGATTTTAACTATGGCTCAGCGCTTGGTGCAGACTTTATATCCGGGCACGGGCAAGGCTGTAGCCGTCGATGGTAGCATAAAGGCTATGTTAGATAAGGAGTTTCAGGATTTGCCAGCTGAATATAAGAGCAAATTACCTAAATTTGAGTCAGTCTATGATCCAGAGGCTTCGGCCATGTGTCCGACCGGTATCAAGGGCCGAATAGCCGTTTTTGAGGCCTTTAAGATGAATAAAGAGATTGAAAAGCTTATTTTGACAGGTCCGACGGAGGCTAATATTTTTGAATCCCTTCGTAAGCGGGGGATGCTCACCATGAAGGAAGATGCTATTATTAAAGCCTTGAATCGGCAAGTACCTTTTAGCGAGGTGGACGGTTTAGGGATGATGGAAGATGAGGAGATCTAGGGTGCTGTACGAGGTCTGTTTTATTAGTTAATAATTATGGTATAATTAAAAGTATGGAAAATATAAAACCAAAGGTACTAATTGTAGATGACGACAAGTTCTTGATAAATATGTATTCTATCAAGTTTAACAAAAGGGAATTTGAAGTAAATTCGGCAATGTCTGGTGAAGACGCTATTAGCAAGCTCAAGGGTGGCTATACGCCGGATATTATTTTATTGGATATCGTGATGCCGGTGATGGATGGTTTTGAGATTTTGGAGGCTATTCGGACTAATAATCTGTCACCGAAGTCTCTGATCATCATGCTTACTAATCAAGGCCAGCTTACGGACATTGAGCGCGCAAAGAGCTTTGGTATTAACGGCTACATTATCAAGGCAACTACTATTCCTTCTGAGGTGGTAGCCGAGGTAGAAAAGATTTATAATTTGGCAAAAAAATCATAAAAATATGACCGATTATAAAATATATTTAGCGGAACTCGTAAAAACAGTTGTTAATGAAGGAGCTTCTGATATGCACTTATCAGAAGGGCGTCACCCAACGATTCGGGTATCTGGTATGCTTTTACCCCTGGTCAAACATGCCGTACTTTCCAAGGCAGACACCGCTGGTTTGCTAGCAGAGCTCTTAACCGATAAAAATAAAGAATTATTTTATAGTACCAAGGAGGTAGATTTTTCCTACAGTTTAGATAGCGCCCGTTTTCGTGGTAATGCTTATTTTCAACAAGGGGCGGTGTCTATTTCTTTACGTCTAGTTCCTCGGGAGATCAGAACTTTTGAAGAATTAAATTTGCCAGATATTTTAAAGACTTTTGCGGAGAAACAGCAAGGTTTTTTCTTGGTGGTGGGACCAGTGGGGCATGGTAAAAGCACCACTCTGGCAGCGATGATAGATTATATTAATACTAGCCGAGCAGAACATATTTTAACCATTGAGGATCCGATAGAATATATTTATGAGCAAAAGCGTTCAGTGATAGATCAGCGTGAAGTGCGGATTGATACGGATGACTTTCCTAATGCTTTACGTAGTATGTTCCGTGAGGACGTAGATGTGGTGCTTATTGGGGAGATGCGTGGGATAGAGACTATTTCCACGGCCGTTACCGCCGGTGAGACTGGCCACTTGGTGTTTTCTACTTTGCATACAAACAGTGCTTCACAGACGATTGATCGAATCATTGATTCCTTTCCTGGTACTCAGCAAGATCAAATCCGTAGCCAGCTGGCTAGTAGCTTGAACGGTATTTTCTCTCAGCGTTTGATACCGCGTATTTCCGGGGGTCTGATTCCCGCTTATGAGCTTTTGATAAATAATAGCGCTATCGCAAATTTGATTCGTGAAAAGAGAACCCATGAAATAAACACCGTGATTGAGACCAGCTCTCAAGATGGGATGGTGGATATGAACCGCTGTTTGGCTGACTTGGTAGCGAGGGGAGAGATCACCATTGAAAATGCTTACCAGTTTTCCTTCAACCCTAAAAACCTAGAACGTCTTTTGTAAATTCTTATTTGTTGGTCGATTCGTATCATTTGTTCATTTGTAGATTCGTTAATTAATTAGTCAATATGATTTTTAAATACAAAGCCATAGACACTAGTAATAATCAGAAGGAAGGCACCATTGAGGCTGTCAGTTTGGAGGTGGCTATTGCTTCCTTGCAAAAAAGAGGCTTGGTGTTATCAAATATCAGTCCAGTAGAGCAAAAGTCTTTTTTGGAAAGAAATGTCTCTTTCTTAGAGCATATCTCAAGTAAGGATATCGTCATTCTATCTCGTCAGATGGCTACTTTGTTTGAGGCTCAGGTTTCTGCACTACGCGTTTTTGAGCTTTTGTCCAGTCAGGCCGAGAAGAATTCCATCAGGCAAAAACTATCTGAAATTGCAGGTGATCTCCAGGCGGGCAGTACTATCTCAGATGCTTTAGCAAAGCATCCAGATATGTTTTCACCATTTTATGTGAATATGATAAAGTCTGGTGAAGAGTCTGGTAAGCTTGATCAGACTTTGCTTTATTTGGCGGATTATCTGGACCGGACTCATGAAGTGACCTCTAAAGTGAAGAGTGCTTTAGTCTATCCGGCTTTTATTGTTTTTACTTTTATTGCGGTGATGGTTTTGATGCTGACCGTGGTGATACCAAAAATCAGCGCTATCCTGGTGGATTCCGGTCAAGACATTCCCGTCTATACTAAAGTCGTTCTTGGTATTTCTGGTTTTTTTGTGAGTTATGGGATGTTTATTTTGATAATCCTCGTGGTTGGCGGCTTTTTCCTCTGGCGTTATATTAAGACCGAGGCTGGGCGGTACTCCTTTGATTCCTTAAAAATTACCTTTCCAGCGATTCAGGTTCTTTATCGCAAGCTTTATTTGTCCAGAATTGCTGACAATATGAACGTGATGTTACTTTCTGGTATACCTATTGTCCGGGGCTTGGATCTGACATCCAAGGTGGTGGATAATAAGGTGTTTGAAAACTTAATAAACCAGGTGGTGGAAGATGTAAAGACGGGCAGTTCTATCTCTGATGCAATGATGAAGTCCGGAGAAATCCCCAGTATTTTTATTGCGATGATCAAGATCGGTGAGGAGACCGGTCAGCTGGGTAATATCTTGAAAACCTTGGCTTTATTTTACCGCCGAGAGGTGATGAACGCCATAGACACTTTGGTGGGGCTTATTGAGCCAGTGATGATTGTCCTTCTGGGTTTTGGAGTAGCCTTCTTACTCGCTTCCGTACTTATCCCTATTTATAATCTATCTGGGGCGATGTAGGGCACAACCGCCCCGGTTCGCAAGGCCTCACCACCCCGCCTTGACCAAGGTGGGGAAAGGGAACTCAAACAACGAGGGTCTGCTTTCTCCTCCTTAGTCAAGGAGGAGTGGCATTCTGATGACGAGGTGGTGTGAAGTTTTCCACACCTCTCATTGTTGCTTATTTTAGATGTGCTATAATATCTAGCATAAGCTAATTTTATTTTAGCTTTCCCGAAATTTTTGGTCGATCTCGTTTTGTCACTCTTACGTAAAGTGGTAAAGGAGTCAAAAATAAAAGGAATTTATAAGGTTTTAGTAATTTAATAATAAATATTATATGAAAAAAGGTTTTACACTTATTGAACTTCTCGTCGTTATCGCTATTATTGGTATTTTGTCTTCTGTCGTTTTAGCTTCTTTGAATTCAGCTAGAAGTAAAGGTGCAGATGCTGCAGTGAAAGGTAATGTCGCGGGAATCCGGGCACAAGCAGAGCTATATTATGATGATTCTACAAAAGGTAATCAATCATATGGTATCGTTACGGCAAGCTGTACAACTGGTATATTCTCAGATTCAAATATTACCAATGCAATTAATGGTGCCAATGCACAAAAAGGGACAGGAACTACCTTGTGTTTTGCTAGCTCCACTGCCTGGGCAATATCAGTACCTCTAAAAGGTGATGCTGGAAAGTGGTATTGTGTTTCTTCTGATGGTGTAGCAACCACAACATCTGTTGCTGCAGCTATTAGTGCTTCAGACCCATCTTGTAATTAATTTATCTTAATTTCAAACAAAAAACCACCCGAAAGGTGGTTTTTTGTTTGGTGGTTTTGAGGCAACCGCCCCTAACCCCTCCTTAACTAAGGAGGGGAAGAGACGTGACTCTAACTGGGTTACTCTTTCACCTTCCCGCCTCAGTTGAGGAGGGACTGAGGGAAGTTGGCTCTTGGAGCAGGTTAGTGTATAATGTCACCATGAAAGCAAACAAAGGTTTCACTATTATTGAAGTCCTGGTGGTCATAGCTGTCATTGCTGTATTGACCATCCTTATTTTTCCGTCACTGAACAATATTCAAAAGAAAAATCGTGATGCTGAGCGGATTGCGGACATTTCATCCATCCAGCTGGGTCTACTTCTATATTATAGCCAACACCCAACAGGGGGTTACCCTGAAGATATTTATAATTCAGATTTTAGTCCCCAATACGTCACGGCCGAGGTTTTGGTCGGTCCCGATGGTAAAAATTATACCTATGTCCCTTTGACCCACATTACCACACTAAATCCTAAATGTTCCTATTATCATTTAGGCACAGCCCTAGAGCTTCCGAGCGCTCAGATAGATGCCAATGATGATTTTGATTCTACTAATGATCCTGACTCACCCCCACCTATTAAAAAAACATTGTCAGGCGGCTACTTGTATTGTGATCCAGAAAATAACACTGGCCTAGCTCCTAGCCCTACAAATTATAACGTCCATCCCTAATATCATGCCCACTCAAATTTTATTTTACCTTTTAGTTTTTATCTTTGGCACTATTGTGGGGAGCTTTTTAAATGTCTTGGTTTTGCGTTATGGCACCGGTATCTCACCCATGAAGGGGCGGTCATTTTGCTTTTCCTGCGGTAAAAAGCTAGGGGCTCTCGAGCTTATTCCGGTTTTCAGTTTCCTTTTCCAAGGCGGTAAGTGTAAGGGCTGTCAGAGTAAAATCTCTTGGCAGTATCCGGTAGTAGAGGCTATTGCCGGCTTGCTTTTTGTGGCCGTTATTTTACGTTATTCTGGTTTGGTAGGGTTGATCTTTGATTCATGGTTGGTCGTCATTTCTTTGTTAGTCATTGCGGTCCTGGTGGCTATCACCGTCTATGATATAAAGCACAAAATAATTCCTGATGGGCTGACTATTACCTTTGGTCTTCTGGCGCTCACTAAAATAGTACTAGATTATAATCAGCTGACTTTGACTCCAGAGGCCAGCAAGATCCACTTGATTTCATATTTACTGGCTGGTCCGGGTCTGGCCTTACCCTTTTTCTTCCTTTGGTTATTTTCCAAAGGCCGGTGGATGGGGCTAGGGGATCCCAAACTGATGGTTTGTATGGGCTGGTTTTTGGGGCCGATTATGGGTTTGTCTGCCATTATTTTGGCTTTTTGGAGCGGGGCGCTTTATGGGCTAGTCCTTCTCGCTCTATCTAAATTCAGTTGGCATGGTCTGAAAATCACCGGCAAAACAGAGGTTCCTTTTGCTCCGTTCCTGGTTCTTGGCTTTCTTTTAGTCTTTTTCTTTCAGATTGATATTTTGAACCTTGGTTTCTTGTTACCCTGACCAACCGCCCCGTCCATCAGAATGGCCACCCCGCCTTAACTAAGGTGGGGAAAGGGAACTCAAACAACGAGGGTCTGCTTTCTCCTCCTTAGTCAAGGAGGAGTGGCGAAGCTTTGTGAGCCGAGGTGGTTGTGTTATAATGTAATGATGATATTTAGGAAAAAAGTTAATTCCGGTTTCACCCTTGTAGAGCTTTTGGTCACTATCACTATCTTTACTGTCCTGACCGGGGTGGTGCTTTTTAGCCAGAGTAAATTCAATAGCTCTATTTTACTTACTAATTTGGCCTATGATATAGCTCTCACTACCCGCCAAGCGCAAAATTATGGCATAAATATTAAGGAATATGATGCTGGTGAATTTTTACCATACGGCGTGCATTTTGATTTGTCTAGTACAAAATCTTTTATTTTATTTGCTGATCATGGTTATTATAATAATAAAGAAAAGGTTAGTCCTTATGACGGCGGAGTAACTTTTTGTGATTTAGGACACGGTTGTGTAAACCGGTATAATATCCAGGGTGGTAATTTTATTTCTGCTCTTTGCGTGACGTCTGGAGAAGGGGAAACGTGTGATCTTGAAAAGCTGGATATTATTTTTCAAAGGCCAGATCCTGATGCCAAGATTTATGCTGGTGGGGTTACTGACACTACTTATTCTAAAGCTGTCATTGTGGTCACGGGTTCTGATGGAAGCACTAGAGAGGTGGTGGTTCAAGCTAACGGCTTAATCCAAATTGGAGAAAATATATGATGAAATATTTTAATTTTAAAAGAAAGTTAGTGTGTGGGTTTACGCTCGTGGAGATGATGGTGGCTATTGCCGTTTTCTCCATTGTGATGGTGGTAGCCATGAGTGCCTTGATCAACGTGATTGATGCCAATAATAAAGCTCGGTCTATCAAAACCGCTATTAATAATATTAGCTTTGCTTTAGAGGGTATTTCCAAGGATATGCGCATGGGGGAGGAATATGCCTGTGGAAATGACGTTTCTAATCTATCAGGTAATTGCCTTGATGGAGGAAGTGCTATTAAATACCGCTCACAAAGGGCTTATCTAGACACGACAACCGGTAAAAACAGTTTTGCCTATTACAAATTTTCAGGAACACAGCTTTATGAGTGCTTAGAAAAAGAACTTAATGATAATTGCAATGGTGTAACTGCAGTTTTTAGCCCCGTTACTTCTTCTGAGGTTACCCTAAAAAAGGTTATATTTTATATTCTTGGTGTTGGTGAGGCAGGTAAACAACCCAGGATGATTATGACCATCAGCGGTGAAGCGGGGACGAAGGAAAAGATCAAAACTACTTTTGATTTGCAGACCAGTGTGTCACAGCGAAAAAGAATATAATATGATGAAGACAAATATAAAAAATAATAATGGGTTTACTTTACTTGAGGCCATGGTGGCCATTTCTATTCTCATGGTGGCCGTCGTCGCCCCTATCACTATCGCCCAGAAGGGACTTTCTTCAGCTGTTTATTCTAAGAATCAAATGATTGCTTCATATCTCGCCCAGGACGCCCTTGAGTATATTAAAAATGTGCGGGATGAAAATATTAAGAATAGCCAATTATGGCTGGAGAGTCTTGATTCTTGTGTCGGCGAATCAAAATATTGTCAGATAGATACTATAAAGCCCGTCACTGATTTTGGGGTGGTAAAACCCTATAACAGCGCAGTTTTATCACTAGATAGCAATGGTTTTTACGGCTATGATGGGGGAACACCTACAAATTTTATGCGGAAAATTAATATTATAGTAGATCCTTTTGGGAATAATTCTGATGAAGCTCAGGTTACGGCAACTGTCAGTTGGAATACAGATAAAGTAGAAGTTAAAACTTTAATTTATAATTACTAAAATGATAATTTTTGACTTAAAAAAGAATAAAGGGACCTGCCCCGCGAAGCTGAAGCGTATTGGGGGGTTTGCCCTTCTTTTTTCAGTTTTGGTGGCCAGCCTGCTTTTGACCATCGGCCTCTCTATCTTTAGAATCGCCCTAAAAGAGCTAGCTATCTCTACCGCCACTAGACAGTCTATCCACGCTTTTTATGCGGCGGACAGCGGGCGAGAGTGTGCACTATATTGGGATAATAAAGAAAAGGTTCCGTATCTTTTTAATTCGTATATTTCCCTTGCCCCAAAAGTCTCTGGTGGCGAAATATTCTGTGGTGGAATGTCCATTAATCTTGCTTTGACACAGAGCTTTGAAAACCCAATGGTTGATAAGATAGAATCTTTTATCCCGCAAAGTGCTAGTATTAATAATATAATTTCTGTTTCTGCTGATTTGCTAGGGCCGAATTTCTATGTGCTTATTGATAGAACTAAGGTTGTTTTAAGCCCAGTATCAAAAGTGTTTACCACAATCAAATCGTACGGCCAAGATTCAGTGGGGGGAGACAGAGTACAGAGAGCTATTATTG
Organism: uncultured bacterium; assembly: GCA_903831305.1. GTDB lineage: Bacteria > Patescibacteriota > Minisyncoccia > Phycocordibacterales > GWA1-40-21 > CAIJXO01. The sequence continues at coordinate 31,849 of CAIKXE010000002.1, forward strand.
AAACATATTAAACTGATGAAAGAGCGTTATGAAAAATTGATACGGGCCATAGAGCATCATCAGTATCTCTATCATACTCTGGATCAGCCAGAGATTACCGATGAAGCCTATGATTCCCTGATGCGGGAGTTACTCGAGATAGAGGCCAGACACCCGGAGTTCATATCACCTTTGAGTCCTAGCCAGCGAGTGGGTGGAGTACCACTCTCAGAATTTAAAAAGGTCCATCATCAGGTCCGGCAGTGGTCTTTTGATGATGTTTTTGATTTTAACGAGCTTATAAAGTGGGAGGAAAAGATAAAGCGCCTGATGCTAAAAGAGCCTAGCTTAAAATCCGAGAGATTAGAATATTGTTGTGAATTAAAAATAGATGGTCTAAAGGTTGTTTTGACTTATATAAACGGAGAGTTTGTAGAAGGGGCTACGCGCGGTGACGGGCAGGTGGGGGAAAATGTGACCGAGAATCTAAAGACTATAAAATCTATTCCGTTTTTTCTGCAAGAAAAGGTGGATATAATAGTGGTGGGAGAAGCTTGGATGAATAAAAGTGAGCTGGCCCGGATAAATAAAGAACGAGAGAAAAACGGCGAACAAATATTTGCCAATACTAGGAATGCTGGCGCCGGCTCTATCCGTCAGCTGGATCCTAAGGTCACGGCAAAAAGAAGACTTGATACCTTTATCTATGATATTGATGCTCTAGGCTGGGAGTGGCCCAAAACTCAAGGTGAGGAATTGGAATTATTAAAAAAGCTAGGTTTCAAAACCAACCCATATTTTCATATTGCTAAAGATTTAGCGGAAGTCCAAAAGTATTATCTGGAATGGACAAAGAAAAAAGATAAAATGGATTACGGTTTGGATGGAATTGTAATAAAAATAAACTCGCGTAAAATCCAGGAGGTCCTGGGTTATACGGGCAAGACTCCGCGCTGGGGTGTGGCTTATAAATTTCCAGCGGAACAGGTGACGACGGTGGTGGAAGCTATTGTGCTTCAAGTGGGGCGGACCGGGGTACTTACTCCGGTAGCACATCTCACACCGGTCCGGGTGGCCGGGTCTCTAGTCTCACGAGCTACTCTGCATAACGAGGATGAAATAAAACGCCTAGACGTGCGGGTGGGTGATACCGTCATTTTGCAAAAAGCGGGGGACGTGATTCCGGATATTGTGGCGGTTCTAAAAGAGTTTCGAACTGGTAAGGAAGTAGCTTATGAGTTTCCAGCTACTGTGGCGGATTGTGGTGGTGATGGCCGGATTGAGCGGGTGCCAGGACAAGTAGCTTGGCGTTGTGTAAGTAAGGATTCTTTTGCTCAGAAACGCCGGATTTTTTATCATTTTGTGTCAAAAAAAGCCTTTGACATGGATGGCTGTGGACCAAAGATAATCGATGTCTTATTGGACAACAATTTGATTGCAGACTTTGCTGACATTTTCACTTTAAAAAAAGGTGATCTTTTAGCCCTGCCTCGTTTTGCAGAAAAGTCCGTGGATAATCTCTTGGCATCTATTGAGAAATCACGACCGGTCAGCTTATCAAAATTTTTGGTGAGTTTGTCTATTTCTCAGGTGGGGGAGGAAACCGCTATTGATCTGGCCAAGCATTTTGGTAGTATAGAAAAACTGCGAGTGGCTTCCTTTGAGGATTTGCAACAGCTTGATGGCGTGGGGCCGGTAGTGGCGGAGGCTCTCACTCTCTGGTTTGGAAATAAAAATAATAAGCGGATCCTGGACGACCTATTTGCCCAAGTAAAAATATCAAGGAAATTCCTTGATGAAGATAAAGGTAAAAATGGAAAATTAGCAGGTAAAACCTTTGTGATTACTGGCACACTTTCTGCTTTGTCCCGAGACCAAGCCAAGGATAAAATCCGGGCCCTGGGCGGAGAAACTTCGGAATCTATATCAGCCAAAACCTCATATTTAATAGCGGGGGAAAATGCCGGTTCCAAACTTGAAAAAGCTCAAGCTCTCGGGGTGGCAATACTAAAGGAGGGAGATTTTCTTGATCTACTTAAATAATTTTACATACTCAATAACTGACTGTAAGCTGAAATATCAAAACTGGACATAAAGCTCGGTAATACAAAAAGAAGACCGATCAAAGGGAGAACGGTGACCACGATGGTGATAATGAGAGTCCAGAGAAAAAAGTTTTTTAGGAACTTGATATATTTACTAATGACGTCTATTTTTCCTTCCAATACATCTAGTCTATTTTTTAATTCGTTATCCATCTATTCATTGTAACATATTTTTTTTGTTTTGGACGGTTTTTATGCTACAATTCAATGATGGAGATAAAGGATATTGAGAAATTGGCTAAACTGGCTCGGATCGAGCTCTCTGAGGCGGAAAAACAAGCTTATCTAAAGGATATGAGCGCTATTTTGAATTATGTAGATCAAATCAAGGAAATAGTGGGGACCACCAGTGAGGAGAAAAAGGCCGGTGATCTCCGTAATGTCACTCGTCTGGATGAGTCCCAAGATCAAGACCAGGATAAGGCTCGGGCCATAATTGCTGAATTTCCCAGACAAGAAAGAAATTACTTAAAAGTAAAAAAGATATTAGAAAACTAGTTATGATTGATTTAAAAAATTTAACAATAAAACAAGCACATGAATCTTTACTAAGTGGTAAATACACCGCGGTGGATTTGGCCCAAGCCTATTTGGAAAATATAAAAACAAAAGACAGTAAAATCCACGCCTATCTGGAAGTTTTTTCTGATGTTTTGGATCAGGCTAGGGAATCAGACAAACGTATTGCTAGCAAAGACCGGGTTACGGTTTTGACCGGAATACCTATTGCAGTAAAAGATAATATTTTAATCAAGGGACGGATTGCTAGTTCGGCCTCAAAGATGCTAGAAAATTATCACGCCACCTATGATGCCACTGTCATAAAAAAGCTAAAAGAGGCTGGGGTGATTTTCCTTGGTCGGACAAATATGGATGAATTTGCGATGGGTGGCTCTACGGAGAATTCTGCTTTTGGCGTAACTCACAATCCTTGTGATTTAGAGAGGGTAGCGGGTGGTTCTTCTGGTGGGTCGGCGGCGGCTGTTGCCGGGGATATGGCCCTGGCTGCTTTAGGGTCAGATACTGGTGGTTCTATCCGTCAGCCAGCGAGCTTTTGCGGTTTGGTTGGATTTAAGCCTACTTATGGGGCCGTTTCTCGTTATGGGGTGATGGCGATGGGCTCATCCTTTGACCAGATTGGTCCTTTTGCTAAAAGCACCGAGGACGCGCAAATCCTTTTTGATTTTATTGCTGGCTCGGATATCATGGACTCCACTAGCGTTAGTCCCCAAAGCTTGGCCTTGGGTATTCACAAAGGCCTAGCCTTGGGGCCAATAAAAATTGGTATTCCGAAAGAGGTGATGAAAGTGGAGGGGATGGATGAAGCGGTCCTCGCTAATTTTAATCAGTCAGTGGAAAAGTTAAAAAAACTTGGTTATGAAATACAGGAAGTCAGCTTGCCAAACTTGCCGTACTCTCTAGCGGTCTACTATACTTTGATCCCAGCTGAAGTGTCATCAAATATGGCGCGTTTTGATGGAGTGCGTTATGGTTTGCATGTGGAGGGGGCTAATATGACTGACGATTATTTTAAATCCAAGCAGACTGGTTTTGGTCCAGAAGTAAAACGCCGAATTATTTTGGGTACCTATATCTTATCTTCTGGCTATTATGATGCTTATTATAATAAGGCTAATATCGTTCGGGATCTGATCCGAGCCGACTATAAAAAAGCCTTTGAGATAGTAGATGTGATTATTACCCCGACCACGCCTAGTCCAGCCTTTAAAATTGGGGAGAAAATAAATGATCCATTGAAATTATATTTGGAAGATATTTTTACTGTTCCTGCTAATTTGGCTGGTATACCAGCTGTGTCTATCCCATCTGGTTTTAAACCTGTCGGAGCCAGTAAATTACCCCTTGGGTTACAGCTGTTGGCGGCCTCGGGCAATGACAAATTATTATTTACTGTTGCTGCAGACTTTGAAAGTAAATAATTATCTGGTATTATATAAGTAATGGACCCACTCGCTAAACAACCATTTGATCTAGTTTCGCTTTTAACTTCAATCATCAATAATTTTTTAATTAATATCTTTGGCCAGGACTGGGGGAAGTCTGTAGAAAACCTTTGGTCACTTTTGCCGGATTATGCGGTAGCGGTTATGCTCCGGGTCATAACTTTTTCTTTTGTGCTTTCGGTTATTTTGATTGTCATCGTTGTTTTGTTAATTAGAAGTATGATGGGTTACAGAAAGAAGATGAATGATACTTTGACCTTCCCCGGGGATAAGGCGGACCAGGAGGTAAAGCCAACTTCTCTTCGAACGCCACCACCAGTAATAAATGAAAAGTGGCAGAATGTGCTGGCCCATATCAATTCGGAAAACGCCAGTGATTGGAAGCTGGCCATTTTGGAATGTGACATTATGCTTGGTGACCTCCTGGAAAAGATGGGGTATATGCAGGAAAGCATAGGGGAGAAGCTAAAGGTGATTGAGCCTAGTGATTTTACTGGTATTGAATATGCTTGGGAGGCGCATAAAATCCGCAACGCCATTGCTCATGATGGTTCAGACTTTATGATAAATGACCGGGAGGCTAAAAGAGTCATCGGCCTATATGAAGCCGTTTTTAGAGAGTTTGAATATATCTAGTAGTCTTACTTTTGTGCCGATGGATGGAATTGAACCATCTTTTGAGGCTTATGAGTCCCCCGTTCTACCATTGAACTACATCGGCGTTATTTAATTTTCCCTAGAATCTACCAACAACTACATCGGCGTTATTTAATTTTCCCTAGAATCTACCAACAACTACATAGGCATATTACTTTACCCTATGTCCAACACCAATAACTACATCAACATATTATGTCTGCTTAATATAGCATTTTGAGGCAAAAAATCAAACCAGTATTGCTATTTGGCCAAAAAATGATACTATGTGATTAGCGGGGTAGAGTAACAGTAATTCGCGAGGCTCATAACCTTGAGATGTACGTGCGAATCGTACCCCCGCAACAATTAATTATTTTTGTGATCTAGTACTTGTTATTGGTGTATTTTATTGCTCAAATGTAGATTTTGTGTATAATAATGAGGATCTCATTTTTTTGAGATTCATCGCCACGCGGGCGTAGCTCAACGGTAGAGCACTCCCCTGTAGACGTGCAGCTTTCCGCCGAGATGCGGATTGAAACTCTCTGGGATAACGGTGAAGGCTAAGTTCCATTTTGGAATATGCGAACACCGTGGGAACTCTTGTGAGATTTGGGGCCATCGGTCCCGAGTGAAACGAGGGAGCGCCGTAGAGACTAGATACCGGAGTACCCTAACTCACTGTGTGTGAAGGGTAAAGATATAGTCCATGCCACTATGAAAATAGTGAATTAGTGCACGGGAGAGGCCGTGGGGTCAGCACCCATCGCCCGCGCCAGTAAAAGCCCTGAATAAGGGCTTTTCTGTTGCGCGGGCGAAGCAAGCAAATGATTTTGCTTGCGTTGGGTTGCTGACCGGCGGAGCCAGATTTTTTCAGTAGAAAAAATAGGTGAGCCGGTGTCCAACCCGAGCCGAGCGACGGCGAGGGGAGAGGTGCGGACAAGCACCCACATTGTTTTGTGCGAGGGAGAGTCCATCGCCCGCGGTTAAACCACCCCAGAAGGGGTGGTTTTTGTTTTTTAATTATTTTGTTTGTGTTATAATATGAAGGGTTATTAGTAATTTATTTATAAAAATATGGGTACTCAAAAAATTGTCTGGGATGAAAAATATAGTGTGGGGGTAGAGGAGATTGATAACCAGCACAAGCGGATGTTTGAAGTGATAAATGAATTATTAGAGGCTATAAATACTAATACCACTGAGGATCATCTCGGTAATATCATTGACGGGCTTATAAAATATAAGGTATTTCACTTTGCGACTGAAGAAAAATATTTTAAGCAGTTTAATTATGAAGGAGCAGAAGAACATATACTAAAGCATAAAGAGTTTAATGATAATTTGATGGTTCTAAAGGATAAGTACCCCATCTATAGTGTTGAATTTGCTTTTGAATTAGTTGATTTTCTTGAGGATTGGCTTATTGATCACCTCATGATTGTAGATCAAAAATATAAAAAGTGTTTTGCTGAACATGGCTTAAAATAGAAATATTATTTATTATGTATTCTCTTTTGAAAAAATCATTAAAAAAAACATTCTCTATCCTTTTTGGTTTCCAGTTGTTATTAATCTTAATATTAGGGATTTTAATTTTTGTTTTATATAAAAATCAGGGTAATTTGGCAAAAAGCCGGGATAATCAGTATGCTTCATATCAGTTGGCTGACCAGCTACGCCAAAGCTCGGATGATCTTACGCGTATGGTTAGAACTTATGTAGCCACCGGTAATCCTGAGTTTGAGAGGGAATATTGGGCCGTTTTGGATATCAGGAATGGTAAAATTCCTCGTCCGGATGATTACGATAATATTTATTGGGATTTTGTTTCCGCCACTGGTCAAAAACCACGCGCTGATGGAACCGCCGTTTCTCTGTATGATTTGATGGTTAAAGAGGGTTTCACTGAAGAAGAATTAAATAAACTATCTTTGGCTAAGAAAAATTCTGATGGCTTAGTAAGGGCAGAGACTGTGGCTATGAACGCCATGAAGCGGTTATTCGTTTCCGTATTGACGGTATGCTGCGCCTCGCCGGTTCGGTGACGATGGAGTATTATGAAAATGTTTTAAATCGCATAAAGATTCAGTCAAACTTGCGCACCGATGAGCACTTCTCACCTCAGGATGGAGCTATCCGTTTTATAAATAAGGATTCATCAGTAGATTTGCGTGTTTCTATCGCCCCGACCCTTGATGGTGAGAAAGTCGTAATCAGGATTTTAGCAGAATATGTTAAGGGTTTAACCTTTGTGGATTTAGGTTTTTCTGATTATCATATCAAGCTGATTGAAGAGGCCTCTAAGAAGCCCTTTGGTATGATTTTGGTTTCCGGGCCAACCGGTTCTGGTAAAACCACATCTCTCTATGCTTTGATAAAAAAGTTGAATACTCCAGAAGTAAATGTCACCACTATTGAGGACCCAGTAGAGTACCGGATGTTTGGAGCTAATCAGATTCAAGTCAATCAAAAAACTAATTTAACTTTTGCCAAAGGTCTCCGGGCAATTGTTCGTCAAGACCCCAATGTCATTTTGGTCGGAGAAATACGTGATGGAGAAACTGCCGAAACGGCTGTAAACGCGGCTTTAACCGGACACTTATTACTTTCTACTTTTCATGCTAATGACGCTGCTACTAGTATTCCTAGATTGCTAGAAATGAATATTGAGCCTTTCCTTTTAGCTTCCACTTTGGAGCTCATTATCGCTCAGCGTTTGGTCCGCCGGGTTTGTGAGTCCTGCCGTTATGGCTATAAAGAAAAGATATCAGCCATGAAGGAAACATTTCCACAAGCAAAGGACTATTTTGCGGGGACTGAAATTACTCTGTATAAGGGCAAGGGCTGTTCTACTTGTAATGGGACTGGTTATAAGGGTAGAACCGCCATTGTGGAGATGATCAATGTCACAAGGGCAATTAAGGAGTTGATTAATAACAAGCCTTCTTCCGAGGAGGTGTGGAAGTTAGCTAAAGCCGAGGGGGCTAAGTCACTCTTTGCTGACGGAATAGAAAAGGTGAAGATGGGCGTGACTACCCTAGAAGAGGTGATCCGAGTGGCCTCACCAGGTGAGATAGTTGATTTTAAAATTTAAAATATGAAATTTGATTTTAAAAAAAGTCCAAAATCTTTTTGGCGCGGATCCTTCATTAAATTACGTTCTTTTGGTCTGCATAATGAGTCAAACTTTTTTATTCAAAACTTAGCGGTACTGATTGGAGCGGGGATCGGTATTCCAGACGCTTTGGAATCAGTGCAGCAGGAAATAAAATCCTTTCGCATGCGCTCGGCCAATAAAGAAATTATGGAAAGTGTAAATGAGGGCTTATCACTTTCCCGGGCGATAGAAAGAGCCGGTATCGTCGCTCCACACACCTTGGCCCTTATCTCTTTGGGGGAAGTATCTGGTCGTTTGTCAGCTAATCTCCAGGTGGCCGCCTTGCAAAATGAAAAAGAAGCCGCCTTTCGTTCTCGTATTCGTTCAGCTTTAGCTTATTCTTCCTTTGTCTTTGTGACCGCTCTCGTGGTGGGAATAGGTGTGGCCTGGTTTGTATTACCAAAGATTGCTTCATTCTTTAGCGACCTGAATGCGCCACTTCCGTTTATAACTAAATGGATTATCGCGGTGGGAGTTTTTCTCCAGGATTATGGTTACGTCTTTGTCCCATTATTTTTAATTATCATTGGTATCCTGTTTTACTTCCTCTTCTCTTTTCCCAAAACTAAATTTGTGGGCCACACTATTCTTTTTCATATCCCGATTATAAGAAAACTTATTTTAGAAACAGAAGTCTCTCGTTTTGGTTTTTTTTCTGGGACTATGGTGTCCGCCGGTATCCCGATCCAGAATGTCTTTGATCTCTTGCCGTCAACTACCACTTTTGGAAATTATAAGGATCTCTATATCTATCTAGCTAAGAGCGTGGGGGAGGGGTCATCTTTTCAGAGAATGTTTTTAGAATATAAGAATTTAAATTCTCTTTTTCCTTTGCCGGTTCGGCAGATGATTGTGGCCTCGGAAAAGTCTGGAACCTTGTCAGAAATCCTGCTGAAAATCGGAGCTCTATATGAGGCCAAGGTAGAGACCACTTCTCGTAACATTCCAGCCTTCCTCGAGCCAGCCCTGCTTCTGTTTATTGGAGTCGTCGTGGCTATTTTAGCTTTGGGTATTCTTGTTCCGGTCTATAATTTAGGTCTTTATTTTTAATTTAATATGAAGAAAGGCTTTTCTCTAATTGAAATGATTGTAGTCATCGGTATTATAAGTATTGTTGGTTCTATTTCTCTGGTGACTTATAATACTTTGCGTTATGTGGGTGATGCTCGGCATGCCGCTTATGTTTTTGTGGATGCTCTAAAGGAAGCTCAGAATAAGGCTAAAATAATGGAGTATGATACCGCCTGGGGGGTAAAAGTTAATACTGCTGATGCTGTGGTTTTTAGTGGAGCCTCATATTCCGGCCGTGAGACGTCACGAGACAAAGTCTACATAATACCAAAAGATTTAATAATTTCTGGACCCACGGAAATAGTTTTTGCCAAGTTTACTGGTCTGCCAAATACTTCTGGTACCACTACTTTTTCTAATGCTTTTAGCACGAGCACGGCTTATGTTTGGTCCAGTGGAGTAATCGGTTATTAATTTATGTTTAATTTTTTTTCAAAAAAAGGTATGACAGTGGTGGAGACGGTAGTGGCCGTTGGTATCTTTGCTATTTTGTCTACTGTTGCTTATGAAATCTATATTGGGGTGGATAATCTGGTCAAGCGGGCGGATCAAAAGTCTACCGCCTTATGGTTAGCTGAGGAAGGAATAGAAGCCGTAAGGTCAATTCGGGACGAAAATTTTACTAGCCTAGCTGATGGTACTTATGGTCTATCAGCCTCGGGTAATAAATGGGTTTTGGCTGGTAGTTCTGATGTGGTGGATAATTATACGCGTGTTTTAAATATTTCCACTATCTCGGCAAACGAAAAAGATGTCTTGGCTACTATCAGTTGGAATTATAAAACCCAAAATAATTCTTTAAGCTTGAATAGTCGGCTGACAAATTGGCATAAGGTGGATTATAATGCTGGCTTGACGGTGGAAAAAGTGATTATTAATCACGGTGGTAATGCTACCTCGACTACCTTTGCTCCTTACACAGTGAGTATTACGGTCGGTACTAGCACCACTGATACGGTGGTAGAAGCGGGAGCCACTAATCAGTTTATGCCTGGTACTTATACGGTGACGGAAACAGCAGATCCAAATTATACTCAGTCCTTTGATCTGGATTGTAACGCCCTAGGTGAGGTGACTGTAGCCACCAGTAGTACCAAGGTCTGCCGTATTATCAATGAAGAAAAGCCGGCTAAATTACGGGTAAACAAAACCGTTATTAATCATGGTAATAGCAAGGTTGTTTCAGACTTTTCCTTACGAGTGGATTCTAACCCCGTTACTTCTGGGGCTTTAAATACTTTTGACTCTGGAGTGCATACTGTTTCTGAAGTGGTGGATGCTGAGTATGATACGACGATCGGCGGTGATTGTAATAGTGGTGGTTTAGTCACTCTGGTGCCTAATGTGACTAGGACCTGTTCGGTCACTAATGAAGAAAAGTTATCTTATGTGACGGTTTATAAAAATATAATTAATCATGGGGGGACCGCGGTTACGGCAGATTTTGCTCCTTATAAAGTGGGGGCCACGACTGTGACCTTAGGAGCTACGACCACCAAAAATTCCGGCACCTATACCGTGACAGAGACGGTGGATCCGGCTTATACTCAAACTTTTAGTGGGGATTGTAATGGTTCTGGTTCTATCACCCTCATTGGTGGTATGACTAAGACTTGTACCATTACTAACGAAGAAAACTTTGTCGTTCCGACGGTGACGATTCCTACTGTTACCTCCATCACTCAGACTACGGCTACTTTGGGAGCGACAGTGGCTTCCTTGGGCGTGCCACACAGTATTTCCGCTCGGGGTACTTGCTGGGGGACAACATCAAATCCAGTTACTAACTGTGTGGCAGAAGGCGGAACGACTACCGGTGTCTTTACTCAGGCTCGCACCGGATTCACCGCGGGTACGACTTACTACTATCGCGGTTACGCTACAAATAGCACCGGGACTGGTTATTCTGCCGATGGGACCTTTACTACTTTGACGGCCAATGTGGTGCCAACAGTCACTACGCCGACGGCAACTGCTATTACTTCAAATTCTGCTACTTTGGGGGCGGATGTTACTTCTCTTGGTATTCCCGCTACTATTACGGCTAGGGGTACTTGCTATGGTACAACACCAAATCCAGTTACTAACTGTGTGGCAGAAGGTGGAACTACTACCGGAGTTTTTACTCAGGCTCGCACCGGATTCACGGCGGGTACGACTTACTACTATCGCGGTTACGCCACCAATAGCACCGGGACGGGTTATTCAGCCGATGGGATGTTTGCCACTGTTGCTATCTGCTCAGTGGCAGCCGCAACGGTGGGTACTCCTACGACTTATGATAATGCCGGATCTGTTTCGGCGGTGGTGGCTAAGCCAACTGGTGTGACTCAGGGTGATATTATGTTTGCTCAAGTTTTTCATTTTAATAGTACGGATCGATTTACTACCACACCAGCGGGTTGGACGGAAATTGGTCGTCATAAAAATGGTAACTATAATCAAGCTCTGCTCTATAGGGTCGCCACCGCTGGTGAGGGAGGAGTTTCAAACTATACCTTCAGTCTTGTTTCAAGTTCTAAATTAGCGGTTACTATTTCTGCCTATCGCGGTTGTTTTGACATTGCAAATCCGATTGATAGTTTCTCTAATGTGGAGTATGTGGTAAATAATACTACCTATCGGGCTGGTAGTATTAATTTGTCAGCCGCTAGCACCACCGTTTTAATGTTTCCAAGTGTTTATAATGGTTCGGTTAGAACTTTTTCTCCTCCTTTGACACAAGGTGGGGGCTGGACCGAGGATCATGATCATGGAACAAATACGGCTGACTTCTCTCGAGCCGGCTATCGTAAATTTATTTCCAGCGCAGGAGCTACCGGTGTGATAGACAGTATAGGAAACTCTAATAATAATGCTAAGCATGCTTTTGCTGTCGGTTTGCATCGTTTATAGTATTATATTTTATATGGTTATAAAAAAATTACATAAAAAAAGCGGGGGGATGACCTTGGTGGAAACGCTAGTGGCTATTGCTATTATGTCCCTGCTGATGCTTACGGTGGCTTCTTTGTTAGCTAGTACTTCTAAAAGTGAAAAGAGGAACAGAGTGATTACCGAAGTAGAATATCAGGCTTCCGCTCTTATTTATGAGATTGCTCAGTCTGCTCGTAATGCAAGCTCTATTGTGAGTCCGCTTGTGGCCGCTACTTCTACTACCTTAAATTTAGTTTTGTCTTCAGTGCCGGCCGAGAGCCCAACTATTTTTTCTTTGACCGATCAAGCCCTATATGTGTCTCGTGGGGGAGCGGCGGCTGAGCCGATATCAAGTGACACCATACTCGTGACGGGTCTGACCTTTGAAAATATTTCTGCCTTAAATACCCATGGGGCTATCAGAGTCACCCTCAATGTCCAGGGAGCAAATCCAAATAATAAGCCCGAGCTTGTTTATGCCACTAGCCGGACTACCACAATCACATTAAGATGAAAATTATTAATTACAAAAATAATAAAGAAGGATTTGCCTTGCTTTACGTTATGCTGGTCTTGGCTAGCATTATTGTGGGTCTAGCTTTATCCGCTAATCAGTCGGCTTTTTTCTCGGCTAATCGGTTGAAATCATATTCTAATTCGGCGGAGGTAAGGATGATAGCTGGTTATTGTGGGGAAAATCTTTTGATGCAGATTAGGGATAATCCAGCGCTTGTTACCACTGGTACTCTTAGTTATGCTGGTGGGTCTTGCACTTACAGTATTTCCGGTACCGTACCAGTCAAAGTGATAACCATTATTGCTTCAAAAAATAACATTTATAAAAAGCTCACTATCACCACTTCGCAAATTTACAGCACTATTGAGGCTACCTGGGTAGAGACAAATTAGTGGTCATAATTGAAAGAAAGCGGTAAATAAGCTATTATCAGCGTGTAGCCAAATTAGTTCAGTGGTAGAACACTACTTTCGTAAAGTAGAGACGTGAGTCCGATTCTCACCTTTGGCTCCAAATGTCAGAAAAAGATATACAGAAGAAAAAGCTGGAAGAATTAGAAGCCTTGATGAATCAGGTGGATTTTTGGGCTGATAAGGCCCGCGCGCAAGCGGTGATTAAGGAGATTGCGGATTTAAAAACAGAGATTGCCGGCGTGGGTAAATATGATAGTGGTGATGCTGTGCTTACTATCATTGCTGGAGCTGGTGGCGTGGATGCTGAGGATTTTGCCCGAATGCTTTTGGAAATGTATTTGAAGTTTTTTACTAAAAAAGGTTTTGGTTATCAGACAGTTCATCAGAATGAAAATAATCACGGCGGTTTTAGAAATGTCACTATTGAAGTGACCGGCCATTCGGCTCTGAGAGCCTCAGGCTCGATGAGCAAGGGAGCTTACGGATTGCTAAAAAATGAGAACGGCGTACATCGGTTAGTGCGGACTTCACCTTTTAACGCTAAAGGTTTGCGCCACACTTCTTTTGCACTAGTAGAATTTATTCCTAAATTTGAAAAAGCGAGTGCTAGTGATTTAGTCATCCCCGAGGAAGATATTCGCTACGAGTTTTCTCGCTCTAGTGGTCCGGGTGGGCAAAATGTAAATAAGCGGGAAACCGCTGTTCGGGTTGTCCATATTCCGACCAATATGGCCGTGCATGCTGAGGGTGAGCGTTCTCAGGCCCAGAACAAAGAAAAAGCCTTACAGATATTGCGCGCTAAACTGTATGTGAAGCAGGAGGAAGAGAGAAAGAAAAAAGAGCAGGGTCTGTATGTAAGTAAAACCATGGAAATAGAGTGGGGTAATCAGATCCGCTCTTATGTCCTGCACCCTTATAAAATGGTCAAGGATCACCGGAGTGGAGTAGAAACCGCCCAGGTGGATGAAGTGCTTGATGGTGATATTGAGCGTTTTTTGGTACAATAACTACATTATAATGCTAGAAAATATCATACAGCTCATTATTTACCACAAGTACCTGATAATTATTCCGGTTACCATAGTTGAAGGACCAATCGTTTCCTTTTTGTCTGGGTTTTTGGTTCAGCTTGGAGTCCTCAACTTTTTTTATGCCTATATATGTCTCATGATAGGTGATCTTATTGGAGATGTTGCCTGGTACTGGTTGGGCTGCAAATGGGGGATGCCCTTCATCAGAAAATTTGGAAAATATTTCAGTCTCTCTGAAGAAAAAATTCAACCCATACATAAATTATTTCATAAATATCACACCTCAGTTTTATTCATCTCAAAACTGACAACTGGTTTTGGTTTTGCTCCGGCCGTCCTCTTTACGGCTGGAATGACAAGAATCCCATTTTCACGTTATCTAACTCTAAATTTTTTTGGGCAGTTTATTTGGACAGCGCTACTTCTCTTCCTTGGATTTTTCATAGGGCACCTCTATGAAAGTTTTAATTCAATACTCGAGCGAGTTTCTATTTTTGTTATTGTTGCTGCATGCTTCTTTTTAATAGTCGGTTTTGGTAAATATCTCCGAGGCCGTATAATAAATAAAACCATATGATATCTATCGTTATACCAGCGCATAATGAGGAAAAGTATATCGGGCGAACACTCAGGGCGGTTTTAGATTTGGATTATCCAGATTTCGAGGTGATTGTTATTGATAACGCTTCGACTGATAATACCAGTGCTATAGCAAAGTCTTTTCCTGGAGTAAAGGTTTTTTTTGAAAAACAAAAGGGCACTCAATTTGCCAGAGAACGCGGAAGGGTAGAGTCAAAAGGAGAAATTATTGCTGGTATAGATGCTGACTGTATTCCAGATAGAGACTGGCTCAAGAACGGTGTGGTTTATTTTAATGATCCAAATGTGGTTGCTGTCTCTGGTCCTTATTATTATTATGACACTGGCTGGTTTTTTCGTTCCGTCTCTCTTTTTATCCAGAGGACGTATGCCATAACAAATGATATCCTTCAGTTTTTTCATCACGGCGCTGTCCTAATTGGTGGTAATTGGCTCATTCGAGCTTCGGCTATGGAAAAGATAGGCGGGCATGATACCAGTTTTGTTTTTTATGGTGATGATACTGATACAGCAAAGAGGCTTTCAAAAGTCGGTAAAATCATATTTTCCACCAAGTTCGTAATGCAATCATCTGGCCGGCGATTTGAAAATATAGGTCTCCTCAGAACACTTTATAATTATGCTTTAGGTTTTTTAAGAGTCACGTTAAAGAAAAACTAGAAGAAGACGGTATCCTCTTAATCCCACATATATGGTTATTTGTCTAGTTGTATAAATATAGCATATATGCTATACTCTCTGTGAGATAAGAGATTGAAAGAAAAAGCTACTTGATAATTAAAGAACAGAGACCCTTCCTGGGGAGCTTTTAAAACGTTTGAGATTTCCCCGGGGAGGGGATATGGGTCACTTAGCTACCCAAGACGTTGTCGGACGTCTTAATAGCCCCCTTCTTCTAAAATGATGAAAATTTTAGGAGCCCTGGGACTAGGTTTAGCTATTCTGATCCTCCGCTCACTTATGCCAACGGTCTTTCAGGCATTTGAGCATACCCTTCTCGTGTTCTTTAGCTTAGCAGGCTCGCTACTTGGTAAAGCCCAAGTTTTAGTGAACAACCTGCCCGTCTCTCCTTAATCCGCTTTACGCTGATTAGGAGAACCACGACCTTGATCCCAGTTTGCCTCGCGCAACCTGGGATCTTTGTGTTTTGGTTGAAAAAAAATGAGAAATAAGGTATCTTTAGGAAGTGCTTATTTGTAATAAGCCAAGATAGCTCAGCTGGTAGAGCACGTCATTGGTAATGACGAGGTCCCGGGTTCAAACCCCGGTCTTGGCTCCAATCACAAACAAACTTATTTGTTTGTGCCGGGGTTTGAACGGCGGAACGATGTTTTGATAGCAATTAAAACCGTGAGCCGGTGCCCAGTCTAAAATTTTTGACGCGAAATTTTAAGGCGAGGGCTAGTCCCGGTCTTGGCTCCCAAAAGTGTTTGGAGGAATATCACTTTGGTGATATAATCTAGGGGACATGATTTACTTTGATAAAGTTTCTAAAATTTATTCTGATGATTGCTCGGCTTTGGAAGATATCAGTCTAAAGATTGAGCCCAAGGAGTTTGTTTCCATTGTCGGTCACTCCGGCGCTGGCAAGACCACCTTGATCAAGATGATTTTGGCTGAGGAAAAGCCGACTAAAGGAACGGTCTTTTATGAGTCGGCCAATGTCCATAAGTTGAAGGGGAAAGAGATTACGGCTTTGCGCAGAAAGATCGGTACAGTTTTTCAGGATTTTCGGCTACTCCATAATAAAACGGTTTATGAGAATATTGCTTTTGCCATGGAGGCGGCGGGCCGGACAGATGAAGAGATCGAGGCTGATGTGCCGCATGTTTTAGAGCTCGTGGATATCAGTAAGAAGATTTATAGCTTCCCAAGCGAACTGTCTGGTGGGGAGAAACAGCGCGTGGCAATTGCCAGAGCTATTGTGAACCAGCCAGATGTGATTATTGCGGATGAGCCGACCGGTAACCTAGATCCGGCTAACACCTTTGAGATAATGCAGATTTTAAAAAAGATCAATGATTTGGGGACGACCGTGATTATCACCACGCATAATCGAGGGGTAGTGGAGTCACTTGGTAAGCGGGTGATCAGTATGCAAAACGGTAAGATCGTTCGAGATGATAAAAATGGTTCATTTATGTTATAATTTACATTATGTTTTTCACTAAAATAAAAAGAACTTTTAGGGCGGGGGTGACGAACTTTTGGCGTAACGGTTTTGTCTCCCTATCGTCACTCGTGGTGATGTTTATCACCCTCTTTATGATCTGCTCGCTGATTTTTATGAGCGCTATTTTGAAATTTTCCTTGGCTGAGATAAAAGATAAAGTAGATATCAACGTTTACTTTACTACTAAGGCCAGTGAGGCTGATATTTTAAGCTTAAAAAAATCAACAGAAGCTTTATTAGAAGTAGAAAAAGTTGACTATCTGTCTAGTGAGAATGTTTTGACTAATTTTAAGGAAAGGTGGAAGGATAACGGCTTAGTGCTCGAAGCGTTAGATGAGCTTGGAGAAAATCCTTTTGGGGCACAAATGAATATCAAAGCCAAGGATCCATCACAGTATGAGGGTATCTCTAATTTTTTTGGCTTGAAAGGAACTGACTGTAAATCATTTGAGAGTAAGTTTCCTGTAATTGAAAAGGTAAATTATTGCCAAAATAAAGTTATAATAGACAATCTAGTCAAAGTTACAAATGCTGTTAACACTGTCGGTTTTTGGATCGCACTAATTTTATTGATAATTTCTATTGTCATTACCTTTAATACTATTCGTTTGGCCATCTTTATCTCTAAGGAAGAAATCTCCGTGATGCGCCTAGTGGGGGCTTCTGGCCGGTATGTGAAAGGACCGTTTGTTGTGTCCGGCATCCTTTATGGTATTGTTTCGGCTACTTTAGTGTTGGCGGTTTTCTTCGGTCTCACTTATTGGCTGGGTAGTTTGTCCAAGGACTTTTTTGTCAGTCTAGACCTCTTTGCTTTTTATCTGAAAAACTTTGGGCAAATCTTTCTCATAATTTTTGGTTCGGGTATTGCCCTCGGTGCCGTGTCTAGCTACTTGGCTGTGAGACGGTATTTGAAGATCTAGTCTAGACAATTTTCTATAATCTGTTAGTCTTTTACTAGATTTGATGTCTGACGTTCGGTGTCTTAAACCTGAGAAAATGGGGGTACGGTGATGCAGATTTTCTTGATGAGGAACCAGGACTCGGTGTACTTTCTGGTACTAGCGGAGAGTGAGGATGAAGCAAAGCGGAAACTCGAAGCTTGGAAGCCTGGAACCTACGCCTACGCTGGCGAGACGCTCATTCTTTCCATTACCCGTATCGGTCCGATTGCTATGGTGGAGAACCACTTCATGGTTCGGCTACCGCAGCTGAGTCTTGGGCTTCAGACGGCCCAGATTGAGTACAGTACTCCTCCGAAAGGTTGAATCAGGGTCTTCTTTGTACCTAGAGCCACCGCGTCCGCGCGGTGGCTCCTTCCTTTTTATATTGAAAAAAAACTGATAATAAGGTATCCTGTCACTATTGCGGGTTCGTCTAAAGGTAGGACACATCCCTCTGAAGGATGGTATTGGGGTTCGAGTCCCTGACCCGCAGCAAAATTTGAGGCCTAGGTATTTTATGTTAGAATAGTACTAATGAAATATATCAAATGGTGGGTGGCGGATACAGTACTTATGGTCTTTCTTCTGGTAGTCCTACTCCTTGAGGGTTTGAATAGTTTACATGTGGACATTCATAATCCGCTTATTGCTATTGTGGCCGTGATCGGGACTATACCCGTGGCTTGGAGCGCTATCAAGGTGGTTTATAGTAGAAAAATTTCCATTGACCTTTTAGCAGCGATTGCTTTGATCTTTTCTTTGATTGAAAAACAGTGGCTATCCGCTATCTTTATAAACTTGATGCTTACCTCCGCCCGCCTGCTTTTGGCTTATAATGAAGCACGCGCCAGGAAGAATCTGGAGAGCTTGCTCAAACTAAAGCCATTAAATATCAAAGTAAAAACGGAGGTCGGAATAATAGAGGTAAAATATCAGGAGGTAAAAGTGGGTGATGTGGTAATGATAGATTTAGGTGAGCGTATACCGGTGGATGGTACGGTGATCTCGGGGTCAGCATCCATAGATGAGTCATCTTTGACCGGCGAGTCTATACCCGTAAATAAAACGGCGGGTGATATGGTGGCGAGCTCTGGTTTGGTGGTTTCTGGTAATCTGATGATTCGGACGGAGAAGGTAGCGGGGGACACCACCCTGGAGAAGATAATCAAAATGGTGGAGCAAGCCCAGATTGACAAGCCGGATATTCACACGGTGGCCGAAAAGTTTGCCACTTGGTATCTGGCGATTATTTTTGTTTTGACTGTTATTTTGTATTTTTTTACGCAGGATATGACCTTGATTCTGGCCGTTCTCTTGGTCATCTGTGCGGATGATATTGCGGTGGCTATGCCTCTGACTTTCCTCACCGCCATCAGTTTCTCTGCTAAAAAGGGTATTATTATAAAAGGAGCAAGTTTTTTAGAGGCTTTACGGGATATCAAGGTGATTTTTGTGGATAAGACCGGGACTCTGACCAAGGGCAAATTAAAGGTGGAGGGTTTTATCTCTGAATTACCAGAGCAAGATGCTATTTTAAAATACGCTGGTATCTGTGCTGAGCTCTCTGATCACCCTATGTCCAAGGCCATCGCTTTATATTCTATCGGCACCAAGGGACAGGGTGTTGAAATACCGGAAACCTTTAGTGAAGTCAGTGGTAATGGTATGCGAGCGATTTTTGCCGGTCAAGAGTTACTTTTAGGTCGGCAATCATTTTTGGAAAATAACAATATCAAGATTTCTCCCAAGGTTTTAGCAGAAATAACAGCAGAAGAGGAGAAGGGTTTTAATGTAACCTTTTTGTCTTACGGTCAAAATTATGTGGGTTATTTTATTATTGCGGATGAGATAAAAGAAAATATAAAGTCCTCTATGGAGGAATTAAAAAAACTTGGAGTGGAAAAGATCATCATGCTCACCGGGGATAATGAGCGGGTAGCCAGGCGGATAAAAGAGGTGACGGGTATTACAGATTTTTATGCTAATTTATCACCCGGGCAAAAACTGGAGCATATTAAAAACAGTCTAAATAAAAAATACAAAGTGGCCATGATCGGTGATGGTATCAATGATGCCGCGGCACTCTCCTTGTCTGATGTGGGGATTGCCATGGGGGGAATTGGCTATGATGTAGCCATTGAATCCGCTGATGTGGTGCTTATGAAGGATGATTTCTCCAGGGTGCCACAAATGATTAAAATATCAAAGTATGTGATGAATATTGCGGAGCAGGACTTTTGGATCTGGGGGTCCACAAACCTCATCGGTTTAACCTTGGTTTTTATGGGTATTTTAGCTCCTACGGGTGCCTCAGCCTATAACTTCCTGACAGATTTTCTGCCCCTTTTTAATTCCACCCGTATCTTTCAGGTCTATTTGAAGGAAAAGGTTTAAATTTATATTTGTATTGCATTATATTTTAGCTGATATATAATACTAGGTATGGAAAATACACAAAAATTTACTCCTGGGACCAAGATCGTCATTGTGGAAGATGACAAGTTTCTTGGTGGTTTGGTTTTTAAAAAATTAATTGAAGAGGGTTGTACTGTCCGTCATATTGAAAGTGGAGAGAGAGCTCAGGCCTCAATTGAATCAGAAATACCAGATTTGATATTTTTGGACTTACTTTTGCCCGGCGTTAGTGGTTTTGATATTTTGGCTGGTTTAAAGAAAAATGATGATACCAAAGATATTCCAGTGGTTCTTTTGTCAAACTTAGGTGAGAGGGATGATATCCGAAAAGGTCTGGATTTAGGAGCAACTAGTTTTCTAATCAAGGCGTCTATGACGGTAGATAGTATTATTGCTGAGGCCTCAAGAATCCTTCGAGCCAGGAAGAAATAAGCTAATTTTTTTGTAAGAATAGTAGATACTCTTTATTCCCTGATCCGCCTAGGATCGGGGAATCAATAGTTTTAACTACAGCCAAATGGTTTTGTGCACAAAAGTTCTTGATTTTTTCTAATACTTTTTCTCGGATCTGATCATTTTTAACAACACCACTTTTATTTTTATCTATATTAGCACTTTCAAATTGTGGTTTAACTAAAGCAATAATCTTGCTTTTTTCTTTGAGTAAATCAGATACTTTTTGTAAAACCAGTGCCAGTGAGATAAAAGAGACATCAATCACTGCTAGATCGGCTTTCTCCGGTAATTTATTAATTTTTCTGATATCGGTTCTTTCCATAGAAATTACGCGCGGGTCAGTTTTTAGTTTGGAATCTAATTGATCAGTTCCTACGTCCACCGCGTAGACTTTTTTAGCCCCAGCTTGTAATAGGCAATCCGTAAAGCCACCAGTAGAGGAACCAATGTCTAAAACCGTTAGACCAGTGGGGTCCACTTGAAACTCCGTCAGGGCCTTTTCCAGCTTGAGTCCGCCCCGTCCGACATATTTAGGCTGGGCTGTTATCTCGATATCTGTTTCTAACGGGTATTCTTTGGCTGGTTTAGTCACTACTTCACCATTAGCCTTGACTAGACCTTTTTTAATTAAGTCCACTGCTACCGCCCTACTTTTTGTCAGTTTCTTTTTGGTAATTAATATATCTAATCTCATAAATACATATTAGTATATTTTTAAAAAATTTGATACACTAAAAGAATGAAATGGAGACATTATTTATCTTTGGCTGGTTTAGCATTTTTTTTGAGTATTTTTGCCCTTATTTACACAGGTATTATTGATGTAAACTATCTGGATCTGAAGTCTAGGATTAATTGGCTACCACTACTTATCGTGGCAGCGGCTTTTGTGGATAGTATTAATCCTTGTGCTTTCTCTGTCCTGTTTATCACTTTGGCTTTTTTATTTAGTCTCGGGCATAGCCGGTCACAGATTATTAAAACTGGTTTGGTCTATGTCGGGGGAATATTTTTGACTTATATTTTAATTGGCCTGGGGATATTAAAGGTTCTGACTATTTTCAATATTCCAAACAGTATGGCCAAGCTGGGAGCCATCGCTATTATTATCTTTGGTGTCATTAATCTTTTAAATGAGTTTTTTCCCAAATTTCCGATCAAGCTTAAAATGCCAGACGCCTCACACAGTAAAGTGGGGGAGCTGATTGCCAAGGCTACTGTGCCGGCTGCTTTTATTCTAGGACTGCTCGTGGGGATGTTTGAGTTTCCTTGTACCGGGGGCCCGTATTTGCTGGTGTTGGGCTTACTACATGATGAAGCTAATTTTATGAAAGGTTTTTGGTATTTAGTTTTGTATAATTTTATCTTTGTTCTGCCATTACTTATTGCTATCTTTATCTCCACGGATAAGCCCATCTTAGAAAAGCTGGATAAATTACGCCGACTGGAGACTAAAAAGGGGCGCGTGTGGGTAGCCCTCATTGTTATCGCTATGGGTTTATTAGTTTTTATAATATAATTTAAATATGACTGAAGACACAAATATAAAATATGCCGAGATTTATAAGAAGGTAGAGGCTATGAAAGCCAGTGGAACTTTGGATTTATCTACTGAGGAGGATCTAGCTATAGCGATTATGAATTTGATTTCTTTGGAAGAGCATTTTTACTTTACCGGGGCCAAGACAGATAAGCCAGAATATTTTGATTTGATGAACGAAGTCCGTCTAATGCGCACCAAACTTTTGGCTCGGCTGATAGATAAGAAGGAAGGCGAGGTCTGGTGTATCTCTAAGCATTTATTGGCTACTTCTATGCGTCTGATGGAGGTCGGTACCAAGCTACAGAAGGAGGGTAAAAAGGATGAGGCCAGGGATTTTTTCACTGATTCTCACAAGATGTTTAACTTATTCTTTGCTCTGAGACTTAAAATTGTCAGTATCCCCGATTTGAAAAAGGTGGCAGAAGCAGAACAACCAATGACTCTGAAGGATGTGATGTCTAAATTAGTAGATTGTTGTAATGAATAATGATATGAAAAATAAAAGTGAAATTATTGTTCCTGTTATCGTTGGTATATTGACGCTCGTTTTCGTCGGACTTTTTGCTTACTTTGGTAGTAGTGGTGGGGTTGTGAAAAATGATAAAACTGGCCTTTTTGAAGGGCAAATGAGTTTGGAAAAGCTTTCTGAAATAAGTACTTGTCCATTGACCAGTGATAAGGATAGTTTTGCTAAATGTTTGACAGAAAAAGGTTGGACCATGTATGGGGCCAAGTGGTGCTCTCATTGCCAGGCACAAAAAGATTTATTTGGTGATTCATTTCAGTATGTTACCTATGTGGAATGTCCGGACAACGCAGAATTATGCGTGGCGGAGGGAATAAACGGTTATCCGACCTGGAAAGTCAAAAAATAGCCGGCTTGTGGATAACCTTTTCCTTGCATCTTTCTGTGGGCTTGATACAATATATAGCAAGCTTAAAAAGCGTTTATTAATTTATCAGCCTAATTAACAGCCCCGTAAAATTAATAGCGGGACAATGTTCTCAGAAAAATTGAGAAAATATAAAATGCCCAAAATAAATATGTCAAAGTGTGCTAATTCCCAAAAAGGTTTCACCCTTTTGGAAATCCTGTTGGTTGTCGGTATCATTGCTATCTTGGCTGGTATCGTCATTTTGGCTATCAACCCTACCAAGCAGTTGGGTGATGCCAGAAATGCTCAAAGACGAGCAGATGTCCTCACTATTTTAAATGCCATTTATCAATATACTATTGATAACAATGGTACTATCCCTGCTACTATTACCTCAACTTCTGCTTGCGCCTTAGGAGCAAGCCTGGAGATTGCCACTGGTACGGCTACTACTACCGGAAGCCTGGTTGGACTATACTCATACCTTGTCGGATCAGCCGCCGCTTCTTCTACCTATATCGTTTCTATTCCTAGGGATCCACTTGCTACCTCTACTGGTCCTGGTTCTGGCTATTCTGTCACTAAAACTGCTTCAAGTCGGATTACAGTTTGTGCTCCGCTTGCTGAAAACGCTGTTTCTATTTCTGTCACCAGATAATCATATCTTTGTCCGCTTGTCTTGGACGAGCGGATTGTAGGTTTGGCTATTTTTATTGAAACAAAAGAGATGCCTTTAACACTAGAAAAATTAAAAGAAATACTAGTTTCGGGCAACTATGTCAATGAACAAAGTTTGGAAAATGCGGCGGCCACCGCTTTAAAAAAAGGTGAGCCTATAGAAGTGGTTTTGGTGCGGGAAGAAATGATTAAGGATGAAAAGCTGGGGGAGGCAATTTCCAAGTATTATAATGTCCCTTATACGGATTTGCGAGAGGAAAATATTCAAAATGATTTATTGGAAATGTTACCTGAGGCGGTAGCTTTGAAGCAAAATGCCGTGATTTTTGCTAAAACTGATGAGGGTTATAGCTTGGCTACTTCAGAACCGACTAATCTGAGTTTTATAAAAAGCGTGGATCAGTCTACTGAAGGACGAATCAAGATTTATTATGCTACTCCTTCCGGGATGCTTGAGGCTTTTAAGGCCTATAAGAATAATATCTTCAAGAATGTCTTGGATCTGATTGAAAACTATAAAGTGCACAATGATGAAAATAGTGTGGTGCTTCTGGTCAATCAGTTTTTGGAATATGCTTATGATAATAATGCTTCAGATGTACACATAGAGCCTTTGGCAAATAATGTGGTGTCTGTTCGTTTCCGTATTGATGGTATTTTGACTGAGGTGGTGCGTTATCCGATCGAGATGCATGACAAGATTATTTTTCGGGTAAAGATCATGTCTCACCTCCGTACGGATGAGCGCGGAGCGACGCAAGACGGTCGCTTTGAATATAAAACTGATCAGATGGAGTTTGACGTGCGTGTCTCTATTTTGCCAATTACTAATGGAGAAAATATTGTTTTTCGTATTCTCTCTGAGCGAGCCAAGAAAGTCCAGCTTGAGGATTTGGGTTTGAGTACTTTTGACTTAATAAAGGTTAAAAGGGCTATTGCTCAGCCTTATGGTATGATACTCGTGGTGGGGCCAACGGGGGCCGGTAAGACTACTACTTTATATTCTCTTATTCAGATTTTAGCCGCCTTACCTATCAGTATTGTGACCATTGAAGATCCAGCAGAATACAGTATTGATAAGGTTCAGCAGATTCAGGTAAATCTGAAGAAAAATATTACTTTTGCCAATGGTCTACGTTCTATTGTGCGTCAGGATCCAGATGTGATTATGGTGGGAGAAATCCGTGATAGTGAGACCGCCAGTATTGCAGTGAACGCCGCTATGACTGGTCACCTTTTGTTTTCTACTTTGCATGCCAATGATTCGGCCACTATCTTTCCACGTTTGTTTGAGATGGGGGTGGAACCATTTTTGGTAGCTTCCTCCATTAACGTGGTAGTAGCCCAGAGACTAGTCAGAAAAGTCTGTCCAAATTGTCGGATTAATTATCCTAAAACAGCGGCTGATATCCCAGCCATTTTAGAGCAAGAAAAAACACCACAGTTTAAGGCTATGATGTCTAGGTTTTTTCCTAATAAGGAGCTTAAGGATATCAAGCTTTATCGGGGAACTGGTTGCAAGGCCTGCAAGCATACCGGTTACTTGGGGCGTATTGCCGTGTTTGAAGTGATGGAAGTGGATGATGATGTGCGAGCTTTAATCAGCGTCAAATCTTCCTCTTCAATGGTTAAAAATAAAGCCGAAGCCAATGGTATGACGCTTATGTATTACAATGGTTTGGTGCACTTGTTTAATGGTATCACCACCTTTGATGAATTAGAGGGGCTTTCCAATTTTGATTAACCCTAAAATATGAAAATCAATTTATCATTTTTTAATAAAATATCACTGGAGGACCAAATCAGTTTTTCCAAAAATTTGGCGGTACTGCTTCGCGGTGGAGTGACGATCAATGAGGCGGTGGATTCCTTGGCTAGCCAGTCCAAGGGTAATATGCGCAAGGTTTTGTATCGTATCAAAGGTCATTTGGAAAATGGTGTTTCTCTTTATTCGGCTATCAGTGAAGAACCAGGGGCTTTTGGCCAGATTTTTATGAGTTTGGTCAAGGCGGGCGAGCTCTCAGGTTCCTTGTCTGAAAACTTGGAGTTTTTAGCCACCTGGCTCGAGCGGGATAGTAATCTGAGGCGAGAGATCAATGGTGTTTTGCTTTATCCCAAGATCGTTTTGACCGCCGTGGTCCTGCTTGGTGGTGGGTTATCTATTTTTATTTTGCCTAAATTAGTACCGATGTTCACCAGTCTTAACGTGACTTTGCCCCTGATTACTAGAATAGTTTTGGCCGTTTCGGTCTTCCTACAGTCTTATTGGGTAAAGGTTATTGTCGGCACTTTCTCCACCATTACCGCCACTTTTTTAATTTTTAAAATCCCTGTTATGAAGTACCTTTACCATAAAACCTTGGTTCATTTCCCTTATATTCAGAAATTTATTGTAGGGTATCAGCTGGCTCTCTTTTCTCAGTTGATGGGGACCCTGCTAAAGTCAGGTATCCCGATCGACGAGGCTTTAGAAGTAGCTTATGTAGGGACATCAAATTTGTATTATAAAAAAGTATTAAAGGAAATAATGGATCGGACTAATATGGGGGTATCATTGGTGGGAACAATGCATCTTTATCCCGAGCTTTATCCGGCAAACTCTTTGAGTATTTTGTCTGTAGGAGAGAGTAGCGGAACGTTGGAGGACTCCTTTTTTAAGATTTCGGAATTTTGGACTAAAGATATTTTGGATCGGACCAAGCTCTTACCAACCATTATTGAACCAGTTCTTTTGGTAGTCATTGCGGCGGCGGTGGGAATGATCGCTCTTTCTATTGTCATGCCGATTTATAAACTGACCGGAAATTTGAAGAATTAGACAACCTCACTGGGCTAAAGTATGTTATAATAATCTTATGAAGAGAGGTTTTTCTATGTTTGAACTTTTACTCGTAGTAGCTATTGCGGCGGTGATTTTTACTATTGTGGCCCCGGTGGGTATTAGCCTTTATCGAGCACAACTAGTGGAGGAGGTGCGGAGCAACATTATTGATGCCCTGCAAAAAGCTCGTCATAACTCTATTTTGCAAAAAGGGGATACGGCTTATGGAGTGCGCGTGGTAGCCGGGAGTTATACTATATTTCAGGGTGTGACATATGACACCAGGAATATTGATGGAGATGAAGTTTTCCCGGTTGCCAGTAACGTCTCTTTTTCCGGTTGGCAGGATATTATTTTTGCTAAACTGACTGGCTTACCAAATGCTACGGGGACCCTGGCTATAAATTATAATGATATGAATCGTGGTATTGCGGTGGATATTTCTGGTGGTATTTCTAAGGTGGATGTGGTGGGCGGGGTGGAGGTGGTTACCGCTACTTATAGTGTCACTTTTGATGCAAATGGTGGTATTGGTAGTATGTCAGCTCAGACCTTTGATTCTGGGTCCACCGCTAATCTGAGTATTAACACTTACACACGCTCTAGTTATGTTTTTGTTGGTTGGGCCACGAGTGTTGGTGGAGCAGTGTCTTATGCCGATGGTGCAAGTTATACTATGGGCTCTGCTAATGCCACACTATATGCCAAGTGGATAACGGTTCCCGGTGCACCCACTATTGGCACAGCTACTGCTGGTAATGCCACCTCTAGTGTCACATTCACTGCTCCGGCATCTGATGGTGGGGCAACTATTACTGGTTACACCGTCACTTCTAGCCCTGGTGGTCTCACTGGTACTGGTTCGGCTAGCCCTATTATCGTCACTGGTCTTTCAAATGGCACGGCCTACACGTTCACTGTCACCGCCACAAACTCTGTTGGCACCGGTACTTCTTCCGTCGCTTCAAACTCCATCATTCCTTCGGCTA
Organism: uncultured bacterium; assembly: GCA_903831305.1. Classification (GTDB taxonomy): domain Bacteria; phylum Patescibacteriota; class Minisyncoccia; order Phycocordibacterales; family GWA1-40-21; genus CAIJXO01. The sequence goes on from CAIKXE010000002.1 coordinate 59,135, forward strand.
TTTCAGCTGGTGGTCTAGTTTCTTACTGGCCGTTTGACGGTAATGCTAATGATATTATTGGTTCAAACCACGGCACAGTCTATGGTGGAGCATCTCTTGCTTCTGGTCTTAAGGGGGTCACCGACACGGCCTACAGTTTTGATGGTGTGGATGATTATATCAATGTAAACTCTTCATTTGGTAATCCAAATACAGTTACTATTTCAGTTTGGTTTAAAACAAGCAGTAATGGAATTATATTTAATCAACATGATACCGTCTCACCTCCTACTAGCGCAAACTCTCATGTGCCAGCTCTCTGGGTGATTCCGGATGGTAGGCTTAGGGCTGAGTTATGGTCCGGAAGTATTGGAGCGATTTATAGTTCTAATAGTGTTGCTGATAATAATTGGCATCTTGCTACTTTAGTTGGTAATACTAATATTCAGTATTTATATCTTGATGGTGTTTTAGTGAATAGTAGAAGTGGTAACCTCAGTCAAAGCTGGTGGGCCAGAACTACTTTTGGTGTCGGTTATGCAGCAAACCGTGAGGGCTCTGCTTCCGTTTGGAAATATTTTCCTGGATCGCTTGATCAAGTACATATTTATAACAGGGCCTTGTCTGGTTCAGAAATTTTGGTTATTTATAATGAGGAAAAACCGACCATCGTTGTCCCTGGTGCGCCCACTATTGGCACAGCTACCGCTGGTAACGCCAGCTCTAGTGTCACATTTACTGCTCCAGTTTTTAATGGTTATGAAAATATCACTAGCTATACGGTGACCTCTAGCCCGGGTGGCCTCACCGGTACTGGTTCGGCTAGCCCTATTATTGTCACCGGTCTTTCAAATGGCACGGCTTATACTTTTACTGTTACTGCTACTAATTCAGCTGGTACAAGTTTGTCTTCAGGCGCGTCCAACACGGTAATGCCGACGGTTGTTTCTGGAGGGCTTGCTTCATTTTGGCCGTTTGATGGTAATGCTAATGATTTGGCATCAACTAGTAATGGAACGGTTTATGGGGCTACAGCGACAACTGGTACTAGAGGCATAGCTAGTACGGCTTATAATTTTAATGCTAACACTGATTATATAGGAGGATTTGGGGATAATTTTGACATGGGGACCAATAATCAGACTATCTCTGCTTGGTATAAGGGAGGGACTTTGTCACAGATAGGGATGATTGTTGGTAAATCTCGTTATGCTGGCGGTGCTGGACGTTGGGCGGTGTATTTAACCACTGCCGGTAAGGTCGGAATGTTTATGAACTGTGGTGGTGCGGATATTGATGGTATTGGAACTAATTCTCGGGTCATAACTGATAATGTTTGGCATCATATTGTGGGAGTGTGGGACCGAGCCGGTAATTTTACTACTTATGTTGATGGTGTAGCTGATGGAGTAGTATCTATCTCATCGTGTAATGGCTACAATATGGATAACCCTTATTACTTTTTGATTGGTACTTATGGTGATGAAACTGGTACGGGTGGTATAAAAACAATTTTGACGCTCAAGGGTAGCTTGGATCAGATTCGCTATTATAACAGGGCTCTTTCAGCTTCGGAAATTCTAGAAATTTTTAACACCGAGAGCCCTTGGTATAACAGTGCTTGGGCTTACCGCACCAGAATCACCATTGACCGCACCAAGGTAGCAAGCTCCACTGGCACGTTACTCGCTAATTTCCCCGTACTTATAAGTACTACCAGTGCCATGTTTAAAGATACGTCAAACAGTGGACACGTGGGGCAGGCGGATGGTGGGGATATTGTTTTCACTTCCGCTGACGGTATTACCAAGCTGGATCATGAGATAGAGAGTTATACGCCCGCTTCTGGTAACCTCATCACCTGGGTGGAAGTGCCATCAGTTGCTACCACCACGAACACGGATATTTATATGTATTATGGCAATGCCAGTGTGGCAAATCAGTGGAATGCCTCAGGCACTTGGGATAGTAATTATAAAGGCGTGTGGCATTTATCTGATGCTGGTAATTCTACTAGTACGGATTCTACTAGTAATGGTAACAATGGCACGAATAATGGTGTGACCGCTACTTCTTCAGGTCAAATAAACGGAGGATCATATTTCAATGGTGCGGGTTATATTAATATTCCTAGTAATTCTAACTTAAATGCTGGCAATAGCGGAACAACTTTGACTGTTTCTGCCTGGGTTAATCCAACAACTGCAGGCACTGATCAGACAATTGCTTCAAAGTGGGATTATAATACTCAAGCTTCATGGGGTTTTCAAACAGGGGCAGGAGGTGAAGGTGGTGCAAGTAATTTACAAACATATATTCCCTCAACTGTTACTGATATAGGAGATAAAAAAGTATGGACGACAGATAATGGGCTATCATCAGGGTCGTGGCAGTATGTTCTTTTTGTTTATGATGGAAGTCAAACAGGAAATACAAATAGAGTTAAAATATATATTAATGGTAATTTAAAATCTGAAGCATCAGGTGGTACAGTACCATCCTCAGCCTCCGGAGGTTCTGCTTCAGTTAAAATTGGTAAATTTGGTGGAAACCTCACAAGATATTTTTCCGGTTCAATAGATGAAGTTCATATATCTTCCGTTGCCCGTTCTGCTGATTGGATAAAGACGGAATATAATAATCAAAGCGCACCGAATACTTTCTACACCATCGGCTCTGAGGTGACGTATTAGTTTTTAGTTTGAGTTTTTTAATGATATAATTTAATCATGACTATTACTCAGATCAAGCATAGCCAAGGATTTTCTCTTTTAGAGCTGGTTTTGGCGATCGCCATTTTTGCCTTTGGTTCTTTTGCCATGGGGGCCATGCTCATTGATTCTAACGTGAGCACTAATGTAAGTATTGAACGTACCGCCGCCCTGCTTTATGCCAAGGAGGGGATAGAGGCAGTGCGGTCTATCCGGGATAATGACTGGAATACTATCTCTGCTCTTACCGATGGTAATCACGGTCTGAGTATTAATACCGCTAGCAGTACTTGGTCTCTAAGTGGCATTGCTGATTCATTGGACAGTAAGTTTACCCGGACGGTAAATATCTCAGCTAGTTCTACTGCTTCCTTTTTAAAAAATGTGGCAGTGACGGTGGACTGGCCTCTGCAATCTGGCAAGCTGGCTACCACCACCTTAAATACCTTGGTGACAAACTGGATTAATGTGCGTAACTTACCGAGCCAAATCCCTACGGATGGTTTAGTGGCTTATTGGTCCTTTGATGACGCTATGGCCGGTACGGCCGTGGACAGTGTGGGGACAAGTACCGGTACTGTCTATGGTGCTACTTCTACTCCGGGGGTCAGGAGTTACGGGTATAGTTTTGATGGAGGGAGTGGCTATGTTGATACTAAACAAATTAACTTTAATTACTTAGCAGTGTCTATGTGGTTTTATATGAAAACTAATAATGGGACTGGTCAGTATGTATTGGCAAGTTCCGACGATGGGTCAAGTAGAAATTGGGCATTGTATTTTAACCCATCAGGTGCGCCGAACATTATTCGTTTCTTTGTTTTTGTGAATAGTGTTGCTCAAATGTATGATGTTCCTTTTATTCCTTCGTTAAACACTTGGTATCATGTAGTAGCCACTGCTGATGGCTCATATTTAAAAATATATGTAGATGGTGATGTTCAATCACCGCCATTTGCTTATTCTGGGCTTATTGATAAAACAGGTGTTACTGTAAAGATAGGAAAGGGTTCTAATTCCTACTCACCGAATTATTTTGATGGCAAACTTGATCAAGTCCGTATTTATAACCGTGCGTTGACGCCTTATGAAGTAGAGGTGATTTATAGTGAGGAGAAGCCCTAATAATTAGGTGGTATAGTATAATAATATGCAGAAAAATTTTAAAGAATGGCATAAGAATAAAAGTGATATACATGAAAATAAGCAAAGACCTTTTTTTCATGAACAAGAGGTCTGGTTTGCTTCACTTGGATCAAATATTGGTTTTGAACAGGATGGTGTTGGGGAAAGTTTTTTAAGGCCAGTGGTTATTATTAAGAAGTTTAATAACGAAATATTTTGGGGTATTCCGACCACTAAGAAAAATAAAAAAGGAGTGTACTATTTTAGATTTAATTGGGGTAAGGACAATGGCAGTTCGGCAATTCTTTCTCAAATAAGGTTGGTTGATAGTAAACGGTTATTTTATAAAATAGGCCAGATTAGTGATAAAGATTTAAAAGAAATCAAAAAGCGTATTATTTCTTTGTTAGAATAATACGCTTTTTGTTTGGACCCCCTTGCGGGGGAGGGCCGAAGCCATTTAGAGTATAAGTATAACAAACAAATGATTTGTGTCAAGTCTAAAATAAGGTTATAATATCAGTATAAAATACATGAAAAAAAGAGGGTTTACATTACTGGAGGCGGTTTTATATCTGGCGATCGCTGGGGTGGTCATCTACTTTATCAGCGGGTTTGCGTTCAACGCCATTTTTGGTAAAGCCAAGATTGAATCCATCCAAGAGGTGAGTGAGGGTAGCCGGTCCGTGCTGGACCAGATCAGTAGCGCCATCAGTAATTCTTCTGAGATCAATGGTTTGGAGGTGGACGTTCCGCCAGGGGAAACTGTTCCTTGGTATGATGTCTCTTGGATCTATCGAAAAAAGATTACTATTGATAAAACCAAGGTACCTAATACTGATCAGACTAATTTTCCGGTGTTGGTGTCACTCACTGGTCTCTCAAATATAAATGCAAACGGTACCGATATTAGATTCACTGATTCAACCGGTACTGGAGAACTAGCTAGAGAAATTGAATCATATTCCGCTGGCACATTGGTGGCTTGGGTCAAAGTGCCCGTACTTTCTACTTCTGCCAATACGGATATTTATATGTATTATGGCTCTTCGGGAGCCTCAGAGCCTTCGCCAAGATCGGCCTACGGTTCACAAAAAGTTTGGGATGATGGTGGGAGTAATTATTTTAAAGGCGTGTGGCACTTAGCCGACCCGACAAATCCAGTTGATTCTACAGATGCGAATAACGGGACAAACAGTGGATCGACAGCTACGGTTGGTCAGGTTGATGGCGGTGCATATTTTACTTCAGCAAATTATATCTCTCTTGGAGCATCAAATTTATTTACTCCAACAACAGCATCAACTTTAAGTTTTTGGGTCAAAACATCCAACACGCACTACCAAAGATTATTTGTTTTTGAAAGGGCGTCTGGTTCATCAGCTATGGCTTTAAATATTGCAGTTAGTACTGGCGCCGGTGACGATAATAACGGGAAACCTTATGCTTTTTATCGCAATAGCTCAGATATATTGCTTTCAATGATTGGTCCGTCGTCAATTGCTGATGGCAACTGGCATTACTTATCATATACTATTAATAATACAGTGGGCAGTTTATATGTCGACGGAATATCAGCTGCAACTGCCAGTGATATTAGCGTTTCAAAAACTTTCAATTTTTCGAGCGATAATGCTCTTATTAACTATTTTACTAGCAATGGCCTTAATCCGGGATATCTCGATGAGTCCAGATTTTCTAACACTGCCCGCTCGGCGGATTGGATAAAAACAGAATACAATAACCAAAGTTCACCAGCGACTTTTTACACCGTGGGGTCTGAGGAGACACCCTAGTCAACCTCTCCCGCCAGCCGACTGGTGACCTCCCCTCATCTGATGGGGGGGGTGCGGAGAGTAACGTCTTCTCCCTCACATTAGTTAAGGGGAGGGTGTCGTTCTGACGACCGGAGAGGTTGTGTTTGTGTGTTGGTTTTGAGAGCGGATGTGGTATAATTTAAAATGTGGAGAAGTATTTTAATCAGCGGAAAAATAAGCAAAGGGGTTTTTTGGTCTTGACCCTAGTGCTTCTGGTCTGTGCCACGGTTCTCGCTATCGCTTCTGGTATCTTTCTCCGTTCCATCGGCAAAGTAAGTGAGACCGGTGATTCAGAAAACTCTTTTAAATCCTGGAGTGCGGTGAATGCTTGCGGGGAATATGCCCTGGGGCGTATGGCCTCTATTGCTAGTGGTCAGCCAGGCTGGGCCTATCAAGGAAATGAGCTTTTGACCATCGGGGGTGAGACATGCTATATTTATGGCATAATTACCCAGGGAGAAAGCAAAATCATTCAGGCTTCAAGTACGGTTTCCAATTTTACTAAAAAGATTGTTATTGAAGTGGCCACTAATACTCCCAAGGTCGTGATTAGTTCCTGGCGGGAAGTGGCGGATTTTTAGTTTAAATAGTTTATGGATTATAAAGAAAAATTAAGAGAAATTCTGAGTGTAAAGTTTGATAATGCCTTTGGTTTAGACATTGGTGATGGCTCCGTGGAGATTATTCAGTTGCAAAAGTTTTTTCGCTACTCTATTACCACTTATGGTCGGGAAGAATTGTCAGCGGGAGTTGTAGAAAACGGCCGAATCCTTGATCCTAATGCTCTGGCGGAGAGCCTTAAAAAGTTGCTTCGCAACGCCAAGCCCAAGAGAGTGTCCACTAACAAGGTGATTGTTTCCTTGCCAGAGTCTCAGGTCTTTACAAATTCTTTTGAAGTTGATTCCAAGCTTAAGGCCGGAGCTTTATCAAATGTTATTTTAGAAAAAGTTGGCCTTTCAATGCTTGTTAATGTGGATAAAACATATTGGGATTATATGGTCAGTCCTTTGCCGGACAAGACAAAAAAACTGGTGACTTTTTTCTGTGTTCCAAAGGAGATCGCAAATAGTTATGTCAAATTTTGTAATTCTATCGGGCTTGAGGTGGTGTCCCTCTGTCTGGAGCCACTAAGTTTGGCTAGAGTCATTTTAAAAAGTGCTTCTAGACAAAGCCTGATAATTGATATCGGTTCTGGTGCTACCAACCTTAATTTTTTTGATAGTAATGATAAGTTAAATGTCTCTATTACTTTGCCGGTTGCGGGAGAGCAAATGACCAAGGCTATAATGGATAGGTTAAAAATAGAGAGGGACGAGGCAGAGACATTAAAGGTCAAATTTGGTTTTCAAGATGTACCAGAAAACACCATTCGCCCTATTATCCAGCCCGTTTTTGAGGATATCATGTCTGAGATAAAAAGCGCTATTACTTACTATGAGGAATCATTTAAACAAAAGCTAGATGATATTTACCTTATTGGTGGCTCGGCTCTTTTGCCGGGGTTATTAGAGGCAATGCGCGTGGGTTTGGCAAGGACAGTTGTTTTTGGTGCTTGTACCCATAATATTGATTTTACAGTTATGACTGGTAAAAATAATCAGTTTGTTTTATTTGCCAATGTTTTAGGTTTGGGGATACTTGGCTCAAGCACTGGGTATCGGGACATTAACTTTTTAAAGAAGATGCCACGAGTAGAGTCAAATTCAGTAAATAAGCTTAATCTGCTAAAATTAGGATATCTGAGTAAAGTGAATACCTTGCGTACCATTATGAATAATAAGTTGATTTTGATATTGATGATCGCCGTAATTGCCACCATTTTTTACTTTATGCTTTTACAGATAGAAAGTTATGAAAAGAAATTGGTAGAAGAAAATACCTTGAGTGAGGTGTTACTACCTTCACCGGTAAGCCGTGGTGGAGTTTTGTCTACTAGTACTGAGGCAAACATTATTAGCACCTCAACCATAATCAAATGACTAATACCCTAAAAAACAACGGTTTGTTTTCGGTTTATCTTCTGGGTTTCCTTTTTGCTTTTCATACGGCTCTTCCGACCTATATTAACTCCAGTTTTTTGAACACTTTTATTTCTGAGAAAATGATCGGAATTATTTATATTATTGCTTCTATTTTTACCATCTGCTGTTTTTTATTTATGCCTCTGGTTCTAAAAAAGTTTGGTAATTATCACACGGCCCTGTTTTTAATTTTTGTAGAAATTTTGGTTTTACTGGGCTTGTCATTCTTTGATTCCTTTTCATGGCTAATCCCTCTTTTTATTGCAAATTTAGTGGCCATTCCGCTTATTTATTTTTCTACGGATATATTTTTAGAGGGTTATTCTAGTAACCGCGCCACTGGTAGAATCCGGGGTATATATCTCACCTCAGTGAATCTAGCGTGGGCCATATCACCACTTGTGAGTGGTTTGATTTTGGTTGAGGGTGACTATTCAAGGATATATTTTGCTTCTTTTATTTTTATGTTGCCGGTGCTACTTATTTTGGTGTCTCGGCTCAAGCGGTTTAAGGACTCGCCGTATGAGGCTACCCATGTTTGGCAGACGATCAAAGTTATTTCTCGGAGTAGAGATTTGCGGAATATTTTTATGGCTAATTGGTTTTTGTTTTTCTTTTATTCCTTGATGACTATTTATACTCCGCTTTATTTGTCAAAAAATATTGGTTTCTCATGGGGGGAGATCGGTATTACTTTTAGTATTATGCTTTTGCCATTTGTTCTATTCCAATTTATTCTGGGTCGCTTGGCTGACAAAAAATGGGGGGAGAAGGAGATGCTTTCTTTAGGCTTTATTATTATTGCTATTTCCACCAGTTTGATTTCTTTTATTACAGACAAAAATATAGTACTGTGGGCCACCATATTGTTTGTTACGCGTATTGGTGCCAGTATTATAGAGGTGATGTGTGACACTTATTTTTTCAAAAAGGTAGATAGCTTGAATGCCAATATAATTAGTTTCTTTAGGATGTCTAACCCCATTGCTTACATCGTGGCTCCACTTTTTGCGGTTATCATGCTTAATTTCTTTTCTCTGGAACTCCAGTATCTTTTCTTGGCCCTGGGCCTGATTATGTTTATTGGTCTTAAATTTAGCTTATCATTAGAAGATACCAAATAAGCTCTTAGCTATCTTTAGGTGTTGCTTTTATCGTATTTATATGTATAATTGTCCACATGTTTAAATTACACGTTGAAAAGAGGGATTTAAAAGAGGCTTTGGTGCCATTGCGTGAATCTGGTAAGGTACCAGCCGTTTTTTACGGCCCTAAGGAACCGTCAACCGCTATTAAAATGACTTTGTCAGATTTTAAAAAAGCTTGGAAAAGCGCCGGTGAATCCACTGTGGTATCACTCGAGGGTAACGGTATTCTAGCTGAGGTTTTGATCCATGATGTGGACCTTGATCCTGTGACTGATGTCCCTATCCATGTAGATTTTTATGCCATTGAAAAAGGTAAAAAACTGACTGTGGATGTGCCTCTAGAATTCATCGGTGTCTCACCAGCCGTTAAAGAGCTTGGAGCCGTGCTCGTCAAGGTACTTCATGATGTGGAGATTGAGGCCTTACCAAAGGATTTACCGCACAAATTAGAAGTGGATATTGCTAGCCTGGTTACCTTTGATAGTGTGTTGACCGCCAAGGATATCAAATTACCAGAGGGTGTTGCTCTTAAAATAAAATTGGATGAAGTTATTGCCTCAGTGTATGAGCCAAAGGAAGAGGTGGTGGAAGCCGCTCTAGTGGATCTTTCTGCTATTGAGGTAGAGAAGAAGGGTAAGGAGGCTAAGGAAGGAGAGGCTGGTGCTGAAGTAGCTGATGCCCCAGAGAAGAAGGATGAAAAGAAAGACAAGAAATAATTCAGACCGGGCTAAAACCTAAAATTTATGCTAAAATAACAGTGATGAACAAATTTGTCACTGTTATTTTAATTTTGTTAATTTTATTTTTAGGCTTTTTTGGTTTAAAAAATGTTTCTTGGGCGGAGACACAATCATGCCCAGCGGGTATGGCTATTTCTGAGTGCTCAAGATTAATGGCTGAATATGATGCCTTGCAAAAGGAAATTGCCGAATGGCAAAAGGTATTAGATGAGACAAAAGCTAAAAAAAGCACTTTGCAGGGAGATGTGACTATTTTAAACGCTCAGATAGCTAAAGCCGAGAAGGAGATAAAACAGCGCACCATCACGGTCACTACTTTGACGTCAGAAATAAATCAAAAAGTGAAGAATATCAGCTCCTTGGAAACGCGGATTGAGAATGACCGGAATCTTTTGGCTAATCTATTAAAAAAGAAGGATCAAAATGAAGTGGAGCCTATTTTTTATCTTTTACTTTCATCTCAAGATTTGGCTAATATGATTGTGGATGTGGACAATGTGCAAATGGTTAATAAGGGTCTACAGGATTTGTTTGCGGAGTTGCGTGATGTGAAAGCTTTAACTCAAAAGGAAAAGGAAGCTTTAGCTGTTAAAAAAGATCAAGAGCTTGATGCTCAATATGAAGTAGAGCAAAAAAAGAAGCAAATTAGCCAAAACCAAATACAGAAAAAAGAGCTTTTGACTATCACGACGAAAGTTGAGTCTAATTATCAAGCCGTACTATCAGAGCGGCAGCGTCAGGCAGAGGTGATCAGAAGTGCTTTGTTTGATTTACGTGATACGACCGGTATTTCCTTTGCTAAAGCTTTGGAGTATGCCACTTATGCTGGTGAAAAAACGGGGGTTCGACCAGCCATTATTTTAGCAATTTTGTCACAGGAATCAGACCTGGGGAAAAACATTGGTTCCTGCTACGTGTCTGACTTAATCACCGGGAATGGTGTGGGTAAGAACACCGGGACAAAGTTTGAACGAGTGATGTATGCTCCACTACCTGGATCTACCAGTAATCGTCCAAGTGACACGGCTTATTTTGAGCAAATTACTAAGGAGCTCGGATTGACTTGGGCCACAACCCCTGTTTCTTGTCCGCCGGGGGCTACTTATTATGTAGGTAGAGGCTTTGGTGGTGGTATGGGTCCGACTCAGTTTATTCCTTCGACTTGGGCTGGTTTTGTATCACGCCTGAAGAACACTTTAGGGGTTTCGACTCCTAACCCATGGGATCCCAAGCACGCTATCATGGCAACCGCTATATATATCTCTGATTTGGGTGCCGGAACACAGACCTACACGGCTGAACGAAATGCCGCCTGTAAATATTATTCCGGCTCGGTTTGTACGCCTGGGCGCAAACCCGCTAACACTTTTTATGGTGATCAGGTGATTGCTAAGGCGGAGAAATTTCAAGCCGATATTGATTTCTTAAAAAATATTTAAAAGCTATTTTGACTATTGGGCCTTTTTAGTATAATCTTAAATCAGAATAGAGTTCTTATTATATTGGTTAAACAAAAGACAGGGGAGACGAGATGATAGTTAATTGTGGTTCTCAGGATGGCTACGGTTTTGAAAGAGAGGCCTTTGGTATTGCTTCACCAGATGTGGATGAGCGCCTTCGGTCTGAGCGGGTTCGTTCCTTCACTGAAGCTATACAAAAGGTTATGCGGTGTCAACATTTTCTGGACTGGAACCCTAGGAAACCGAAGACGCCACTGATACAGAGTCTCTTCCGGCGGGTGGCTCACGGCTTACGAGATCATCGGGATTTGCGTTTTTACATCTCGGTCGGTACCTGGCTTGATCCCATGGGCGTTGATTGCTTTTTTGAACATCAAGATCGAGTCGTCACTATTGACCTGACCGTCCGGCCCTTCAAACATGATCTGCGGGCAGATTTTCTGCTTTCGCGCCTAGATTTTGTGTTGGACTGCCATTATCAGTTGGCGGATCGGATGGCCAAAAAACTGTCCAGAAGACAGAAACTGGTTGCCTAGAAAAAGGAATGGACCGCGCTTGCCAGATGTGGCAGGGGCGGTCCTTAAAGTTTATATTTAGTTATTTTTGACAAAATAGAGTTTATTAAATCTGTTATGGCTTGTGACTAAACAAAAGGCAAAAATATGATAAAATACGGCTTCTCTTATTTATAAATTATTAGTTAATTACATATAATATGAAAAAAATCACCAGGGTTTTGGCGCGAGAAATACTAGATTCCAGAGGTAACCCCACGGTAGAAGTAGATGTGACTTTAGCGGGCGGGGCTTTTGGCCGGACCGCGGTACCATCTGGTGCGTCCACTGGTAGTTATGAGGCGGTAGAACTTCGGGATGATGATAAAAAGAGATACGGGGGCAAGGGCGTACTCAAAGCCATCTCAAATGTCAATACGGAAATCAAGAAAGCTATTATTAATAAAGAGTGGGATCAAAAGACTTTGGATCAGGCCTTAATCAACCTTGATGGTACCGAGAACAAGGGACGCCATGGGGCCAATGCTATCCTTGGGGTGTCTCTGGCCTTTGCGCGGGCTTCAGCCGTCAGTAATAAAGAGTCCCTCTACAAATATTTTAAAAAGATTGGCAAGACTGGTAATGAAATTTGTCTACCAGTGCCGATGATGAATATTATAAACGGCGGTAAGCATGCGGAGAATTCTACAGATTTGCAGGAATTTATGATTATGCCGACCGGGGCCAAGAGCTTTGCTGAAGCTTTGCGGATGGGGGCAGAGACTTTTCATGCTTTGAAAAAGATTTTGAAAGGTAGAAAGTTAAATGTCTCGGTAGGTGATGAAGGTGGCTATGCGCCGGCTTTACCGAATAATGAAGCGGCTATTCAAGTCATCATTGAAGCTATTCAAGCGGCCGGGTATGTGGCCGGTAAGGATATTAGTATTGCTATTGATGGCGCGGCGAGCGAATTATTTAATAAAGATAAAAATAAATATGTTCTAGCCAGTGAGAATAAAGAACTAACCAGCGAGGAAATGGTAACCTTTTATGAATATTTGGTAAATAAATACCCGATCATCTCTATTGAGGACGGTTTAGCTGAAGATGATTGGGCCGGTTATCAATTATTGACTAAAAAGTTAGGCAAGAAAATCCAGATTGTTGGTGATGATTTGTTTGTGACTAATGTCAAAAAATTAAAAGAGGGAATAGAAAAGAAAGTGGCTAATTCTATTTTGATCAAATTAAATCAGATCGGTACCGTGACTGAGACCATTGATGCTATTAATCTGGCTAAGAAAGCTGGTTATACTTCTGTAGTATCACACCGCTCGGGGGAGACGGAGGATACCACTATTGCGGACTTGGTGGTGGGCCTTGGGACTGGGCAAATCAAGACCGGATCACTTTGCCGTTCTGAGCGTGTAGCTAAATATAATCAGCTGTTAAGAATAGAACAAGAACTCAGCACCAAGGCGATTTTTCCCGGCAAGAAGGCATTAAAAATATAAATTAATGTTAAGTCCGGAAATTAAAAAACCTGTGGCTTTGATTGTGCTTGACGGCTGGGGATATCGGGAAGAGAAAGAGCACAATGCTATTGCTGAGGCCAAAACCCCTTTCTTTGATGAGCTGTGGCGGGATTATCCGCATTCCTTGCTGGAGGCTAGTGGTTTGGCGGTGGGATTACCAGAAGGACAAATGGGTAATAGCGAAGTGGGGCATACTACTATTGGCGCTGGTAAAACGGTTTTTACTGATCTGGTGCGAATCAGTGAATCAGCCAAAAGGGGTGGGTTTGGTGATAACGAAGCTTTACAGAAATTATTTTCTCATGCTGTAAAAAATAATTCTACCCTGCATCTCTTAGGGCTTATTGGTACTGGCGGAGTGCATGCACATAGTGATCATCTGATAGCCGTACTAAAATCAGCCAAAGAGGCCGGGGTAAAAAGAGTAGCGATCCACGCCTTTGCGGATGGCCGAGATACGCCACCAGAAAGTGCCGGCGGTTATTTAGTGGACTTAGAAAAAGTCCTAGTAGATTTAGATTACGGCTTTATCTCTACTCTGGCCGGCCGGTATTATGCCATGGACCGAGATAATAATTGGGACCGTTTGGTGAAGGCCGAGCAAGCAATTTTCACTGGAGCCGGGATGCAAGCTGGTAATCAGAGGGCCTCAGTGGTGGCTAAATTATTTTATTCTAAAGGGAAGACGGATGAGCACTTTGAACCGGTAGTGTTTCTGGATCAGACCGGACAAAAGGAAACAATAAAAGAAAATGATGCCGTCTTTTTCTTTAATTTCCGAGCAGATCGAGCTAGGATGCTGGCGCAGAAAATAATGGAATATGCCGTCGGTAAAAATATCTTATTTGGAACTATGACGCAGTATGATAAAAGTTTTGCTTGCCCGAACCCTGATGGTACTAGGGCTTGTCTGGTAGCTTTTTCACCAACCGTCATTGAAACGACTCTGGCTAAAGAAATATCAAAGGCCGGCCTATCCCAGGCCCATATTGCCGAGACGGAGAAATTTGCTCATGCCACATACTTTTTAAATGGCGGAGAAGAAAAGCCTTATCCTAAAGAGGAGCATATTCTCGTACCGAGCCGGAAAGATGTACCAACTCATGATTTGGCTCCAGAGATGATGGCTGAGGAAATTGCTAATAAGGCGATTATGGAAATAAACAAAGGAACTGATTTTATTTTTATTAACTTTGCCAATGCGGATATGGTGGGCCATACGGCGAATAAGGAGGCCATAATTAAAGGAATAGAGAGGGTAGATTTAGAATTAAAAAGAGTAGTACTGTCTATCCAAGAAAAAGGCGGAGTGGCTTTTATTACAGCTGATCATGGTAATGCCGAAATAAATGTAGATACTAAAACGGGGGAGAAACACACGGCTCATACCTTGAGTCCGGTACCGTTTATTATTACGGATAAAACAAAAACGTTAAAAAATGGCACTTTAGCGCAAATCACCCCGACAATATTGAAGATTCTGGGTATTGAAAAGCCGGATATAATGACCACGAGTCTCTTTTAGATTAGATTTGTTTATGTTATTATTAGCTTATATCAGGCTTAATTAATAATCTCTCGAAAACTCGAGATAAATAAAAATATGTTTAAAAAAATAGCGCAATTTTTTGATAAGCTGGAGGATCGGGTGAGGGCCAGGCTCAGCCACCGGTCCATCCTTTATGCTTTGATTGGCGGTACTTGTACTGTTCTTTTTTGGCGCGGGATTTGGCACTCCGCTGATATTTTAATGGTTCGGGGTGGGTTTTGGGGTGACTTTTTCTATGAGCCGACCTCTATCATTTGGACTTCAGTGATTCTTTTGATGACTGGCCTTTTTGTCTCAAACTTTATTGGAGAAAGAATTGTTATTTCCGGACTTAAGCGAGAGAAGAAAGTGACTGATAAAACAGAGTTGGAAGTCCAAGAGGAGGAGATAAGGATTAAGAGGTTGGAAGATAAAATGGACACACTGCTCAAAGAAATTTTAACCATAAAAGATGACTTGGCTAAAAAGTAAAAAGACGGTCGCCGTTCACTCTGGTAATTTTCATGCTGATGACATTTTTTCGGTAGCTCTTTTATCACTATATCTTAAAGAGAAGGTAAAAATCATTAGAACGCGAGATGAGGCTGTCTATGGGCAGGCAGATTATGTTTTTGATATTGGGCAAGTTTATGAGCCCGAGCATAAACGGTTTGACCACCATCAGACGGGTGGAGCCGGTAATAGGGTAAATGGCATTCCTTATGCTACTTTTGGTTTATTGTGGAAGGAGTATGGGGAGAGTTTAACCGGTTCAAAGGAAGCTAGTGATATGATAGATAAAAAGCTTGTGGCTCCAACAGATGCTGATGATAACGCAGTGGATATTTGCGCAGATTTTACTTACGGTGTTAGGCCATACACTGTTTCGGACTATATTGTCTACCGTAATTCTATTTGTGAGGAAAAAGATCGTCAGATAGTTTTTGAAGAGCTTGTAGAGTGGGCCAAGAATATTGTTCAGATGGAAATTAAAGTTGCCAACAAGTTCCTGATTGACCGAGAGAAGATAGTGACCGTTTATAATTCAACGACAGACAAAAGGCTGATTATTTTAGATGAAGATTATGAGGAAGTGCAGGTTCTTGCTGACTATCCGGAGCCTTTGTTTGTGGTCAGACCAGCGCCGGCTATCAGTGCTTGGAAGGTATACGCGGTCAAAGTGAAAGGAGAAAAATTTAAAAATCGGATTGATTTACCGGTTGCTTGGGGGAGTAAAAGGGGTGTGGAATTCGCCCAGGTTACTGGTGTGGCTGATGCCCTATATTGTCATCACCAGCTCTACATGGCGATTGCTAAATCTAAGGAAGGTGCTATCAAACTGGCCCAAATCGCTTTAGAAAAGTAAGATAGTGTGTTAGTATCTATTTATGGCATTTATTGATGAATTAAAATTGCATATTCGCGCCGGCCGGGGTGGTGACGGTGTGGTGCGCTGGCTCCATGAAAAAGGCAAGGAATTTATGGGTCCGGCTGGTGGTAATGGTGGTCAAGGGGCCGATGTTTATGCTCGCGCTACGCGGGATATTGGTATTTTGAATAATTATAAAAACCTCAAGGAAATAGAAGCGCCGAAGGGTGGTGATGGTGGTAATAAGAGCTGTCATGGGGCCAACGGGGTGGATTTATATTTGGATTTTCCGGTGGGTTCTGTTATTACCAATTTACAAACCGGGGGGAAAGTTTTTCTTGATAAAGAAGGGGAAACTAAACTATTGGCTCAGGGAGGTCGCGGGGGGATGGGTAATGAAAATTTCAAATCATCCACGAACCAGCGTCCAGAACAGTCTAGTCCGGGAAAACCGGGTGAAGAATTTGATTTTTATATTGAAGTAGAGCTTGTGGCGGATGCGGGACTCATCGGTTTGCCAAATGCCGGTAAATCCAGCTTGATCAATGAACTGACCAATGCAAAATCCAAAGTGGGAGCCTATCAGTTCACCACGCTTGAGCCAGCCTTGGGTGATATGTACGGTTTTATCTTGGCGGATTTGCCGGGGCTCATTGAGGGCGCCTCAGAAGGTAAGGGACTCGGTGATAAATTCCTCCGTCATATAAAAAGAACCAAGATTCTTTTCCACTGTTTGTCCCTGGAGAGCACTCGTCTGATTACAGATTATAAAACTATTAGACGTGAGCTTAAGGCTTACAGTCAGGAATTGGCGGACAAGAAGGAAATACTCGTTTTAACTAAGACGGATATGCTGACGGAGAAGGAGCTTAAAGAGATAGTGAAAAAGCTTCACAAACTTAATCCAAATATTTTAACGGTGACCATTTTAGACGATGCTTCTGTTAAAAACCTCAAGGATAACCTGATCAAGATTTTACGAGGCTAGGTTTGCTTTTTAGCTAATAATCTGCTAGAATTTTAAAACTATGAAAAAAGATATACATCCAACATATTTTCCTAAGTCAGAGACCACTTGTGCTTGTGGGGCTAAATTTAACGTCGGTTCTACCAAGGAGGCTATTGAGGTAGAAATCTGCGCAGTTTGCCACCCATTTTACACTGGTAATGATAAGGTGCTTGATACCGCTGGCCGGGTGGAGAAGTTCAAAGCTCGCAAAGCCGCTGGAACCAAGAAAACCGCTAAATAGCGAACTGGGAGTAGAATATTGTGTTTGTGAGCCTCTCGGAAGACGACGGTCTGAGAGTGAGAGATTTTTTCAGCAGAAAAAATACTCGTGCTCAAAAAACATAATATTCTACTCCCAGTTTTGTTTTATGCTACAATAATCACATGACAATAGAAGAATTCAAAAATAATAAAAAAACGGAATATCTGGCTGATGAGTATTTAAGACTAGATAAGGAAGAAAACTCGGTTAAAGAAATGCTCACTGCTGACCCCAGTATGGCGGAGATGGCCGGTGAAGAACTGGCGACTTTGACGTCTCAAAAAGAAGTCCTCTGGAAGCAGATGGAAGAGATTTTGACTGAAGAAAAACAGGAAGAAGAATTCC
Organism: uncultured bacterium; assembly: GCA_903831305.1. Classification (GTDB taxonomy): domain Bacteria; phylum Patescibacteriota; class Minisyncoccia; order Phycocordibacterales; family GWA1-40-21; genus CAIJXO01. The sequence goes on from CAIKXE010000002.1 coordinate 76,678, forward strand.
CGAATGAAATAATTATGGAAGTGCGCGCCGGGGTGGGTGGGGATGAAGCGGCTTTGTTTGCCGAGGTACTCGCTAAAATGTATGCTGGTTATGCGGGGATTAAAAACTGGAGTTTTACCGCTATTGATGAATCCCGTAATGATTTGGGTGGTTATAAGGAAGCGTCATTTGAAATAAAAGGTTTGGGTGTATATAAGGAACTGCGTTATGAGACCGGGGTGCATAGGATACAAAGGATCCCCGAGACGGAGAAGAATGGCCGGGTGCATACTTCTACTGCTTCCGTGGCCGTCTTACCGATCAGAAAAAAAAGCTCGGTGGAAATCAAACCATCGGACTTGCTGATTGAATTTTCCCGGGCTGGTGGTAAGGGTGGACAGAATGTGAACAAAGTGGAGACCGCCGTGCGCATAGTGCACAAGCCGACCGGTATTGAAGTGCGTTGTGTGGCCGAGCGTAGTCAGTCCAGGAACAAGGAAAAAGCCATGACTATTTTGACGGCTAAACTGGAGTTACAAAAGTCTGAAGCGGATGCGGCACAGTTTGCTAAAGAGAGAAAAGATCAGATCGGTACCGCCGACCGGTCAGAAAAAATCCGCACTTATAATGTTTTACAGGACCGGATCACGGATCACCGGGTCAAACAGTCTTGGTATAATATTGAAAATATTTTAAATGGTGAAAAGGTGGGGGATTTGATCAAATATGTGGGGGAAAATATCGGCAAACCGGTGGATGGTAAGACTGAGGATGACGAGTAAAAAGTTTGACTTCTATAATAAAAAGGTGTATAATAGTAGTTAGATAGTTACAAGATGTTTGTTAGCCGTAAATGAGCGGATGCTCGTTCGGCTGTGTGTCAGGTGGACACTGTCCAAGACTGGACAAGTCCAAAGTGGGAGAAGGACAATGAGCAACGAACTGATGCTCGATGTCGGTCAGGCGAATGAGCTGAAGATGGCTTTTCGTCGTGAGGGTTCGTGGACGAATGAGCAGATCAAGAGGTTCTGTGAACTCCGTGGTTTGCTCAGCCAGGTTCTGGAGGTGCTCGAAGGCCGCGCTGAGATCAAACCCATGGAGTATGTCGTGGATCTCGACGCCGCTCCGTTCATCCCGAATGGTTGGACGGTGGAGTCCCACAAGCAGGGTGGACAGTGGAAGTATGATGCCACGAAGGTGTCGCTCTACCTGTCCGAAGGCCAGAAGGGCGGCAAACGTCTGGTCGGCACCAAGCTCCGCGAGGAACTGGAAAGCCTGCCAGTCATGAACGCCAACTTGTTGGAGTTCTACCTGGCTCACCCCCACCTCATTCCCGAAGAATGGAAAGGTGAGTATATCTTCTTCTGGGGAACGGTCTACCGTGACGCCGATGGCGACCTCTACGTTTGGTGCCTCTTCTGGAACGGCGAGAGGTGGTACTGGGGCTGCCGCTGGCTTGAGGACGACTGGGCCGGCTACGACCTGGCGGTTCTGCTCGGCGAGTAGCCAAGGCACCAGCCCAACAGGTAAAAAGATAGATACCTGGAAATTCTATCGCTCACAACACCCCTCGCGGCTTCGGCCACGCGGGGTGTTTTACGTTTAGTATTTTCTTGCTTTTTTTGGCTATATTTGGTAAGCTACTGTGACATATGGAAGAAACAAAAAAGATAAATAACGAGCGAATTGATCAGATGTTCTCCGTCGGGGCCCATTTTGGCTACTCCAAAACCCGCCGTCACGCTAGCGTCGCCCCTTATATTTTCGGGGTAAAGAACAAGGTAGAGATCATTGACCTAGAAAAGACTGATGATTTACTGGAAAAAGCCTTAGCTTTTGTTTCTACCCTTGCTCGAGAGAACAAGCAAATCCTCTTTGTGGGTGGTAAGAATGAAGCCCGCGCGGCTTTGAAAATCGCTGCTGAGTCCATCGGTATGCCATTTGTGGATGGTCGCTGGATCGGAGGAACTCTCACCAACTTCCCAGAAATCAAGAAGAGACTAAACAAGCTGGAAGATTTAACTAAACAAAAAGAACGCGGTGAGCTTTCAAAATACACCAAGAAAGAGAGACTGATGATTGACCGCGAGATTGCTAACTTGGACCGCTTTTTCTCTGGTATCTTGCCAATGAAAGATTTGCCTAAGGCCATGGTGGTAGTAGATTCTAAAAAAGAGATTATCGCCGTCACTGAAGCCTTGAAGATGAAAATCCCTGTTGTGGCTCTCTGTGGTACGGATACCAATATTTCTGATATCAATTATCCTATCGTCGCTAATGACGCCTCCGTTTCTAGCATCACTTTTTTTGTGAATGAAATCGCCAAGGCTTATCAAAAAGCCAAGGTGCTCAAGGCCTAGTTTTCTCTAAAGCTTGGGTCTCTCAGTTATTAGTGGCTTTTTATGGTAGAAACTAGTATAATTATAGTTACTTAAAAGTTAATTAAAATTTATATGGCAACAATCACTACAGAGCAAATCAAGGAGTTAAGAGATATGACTGGTCTCTCTATTATGCAATGTAAGAAGGCCCTGGAAGAAGCAGAAGGTGATATCTCCAAGGCAAATATTTTGTTACAGAAAAAGGGCGCCGGTATTGCTGCCAAGAAGGCTGACCGTAACTTGGGTGCCGGCCGGGTAGCCTCTTATGTCCATTCTAACGGTAATATTGCATCCTTGGTAGAATTACTCTGTGAGACGGACTTTGTGGCCAAGAATGATGAATTTGGGGCTTTAGCCTATAATATTGCCATGCAGGTAGCCGCCACTAATCCACTTTATTTAAAGATGTCTGATATCCCTGAAGCCACCAGAAAGGAAGCCGAGGAGGTGTTTGTGAAGGAGGTGGAGGGCAAACCAGCGGAGATGAAAGCCAAGATCTTGGAGGGTAAGCTTAATTCTTATTTTAAAGATAAAGTGCTTTTGGAGCAAGAATATATCAAGAATCCTGAAGTGACCGTGAATGGATTGATCGAAGCCTTCATTCAGAAATTTGGCGAGCGTACGGAGATCGGCCGGTTTAGCCGGATTGGTGTCGGGCAAAAATCATTATGCTAACTTTTGTTGTATTTATAATTTCTCTTGTTTTGATTGCTTTTTTGTTCATGCAAAAGAGCTTTGAGATATCTTATGGTAAGAAAGTACTTTTGGAGGAGACTTTTCTCAAATGCGATATTGGGATTCACAATATCTTACTTAAAATCAAGTATTGGTGGAGTCATGTAAATTTCAAGAATACTAGGCTGGTTTTTATGTGGGTTATGGTTAATGTAAGGAGAATACTTTTAAACACTAAGAAGCGTTTTGACCACAAGCAATCACAGTTTTTTATCAAACGAGACTACAAAGCCCCTAAAAGCCGTGGTTCTGTTTCCTTTTTTCTCAAGGATGTCTCTGACTATAAAAAGAGTCTGCGGGAGGGCAGAGAAGGAAAGTAAAAAATACCCCTCGGGGTATTTTTTACTTGGAGCGATTATACGATTTCGCTAGAACCTACTTTATCAAAAATTCGTGATTAAAGGAAGCCCACGCACAAAGTGCGTGGTAATTTGGAACTAAAGTATCCGCTCGGGGAA
>CAIKXE010000003.1 GCA_903831305.1 uncultured bacterium
GAGATCCACCAGACCAGTACAGACCACACTATGAGTAGTGGTACCCGTGCCGGTATTACAGATTTCCGTTAAGGTAGTGGTGACAGAAGAGGGATAGCCAGAGTTATCTATATAGTATTGGTATAAAGCTTTGTTGATTTCTGCTAGATTAGCCTTCCTTTGGGTATTACGGACTTGGGAGAACATCTTGATGGGGTTTAGGGCTAGGATGACGATACTAGCGAGGATGGCGATGATACCGATGACGAGGAGGATTTCGAGTAATGTAAAACCGGACTTTTTCATGGAGCAATAATAACACAATTTGAGTGAATCAGCCAAAGCAAAACCGCCCAGCGTGGTTCTCACGTCGGGCGGGGGGAGTGGCTAGGGAAAGGTAATCAGCTCGTTGACTGAGCTTGCGGGTAGAGAACCGCTACGTCCTCCTCGCCAAACAGATCATCGAGCCGTCGCACACCACGATACCACCGGCCCTTCCCGCGATACAAACACGGGACATACTCAAACTCGTGGACGTCCAAGAAGATCGTGCCCCAGAAACAGAGGCACATGGACCGAACCCCATCCGGAATCAGATACTGATGGGTAGAGAAGAACGACAAACCGCAAGCGTTCATCAATGGCAGATTGATTGCCTCTCTCAGCAAATCATATCCGTCCATCAGATCCTCCCTCTGTAATTCTGACCGGTGAAGGGAAAAGGGTTGACCTCTGTGCCAGATGATTCGCCCACCGTGAATGTGCCGCTTGAGGGTCAAACAACGAGGAATCATAGGGCTGGCATCACAATCAAACGCAAAGCCTATCTCCTGGTTCTTCATAATTCCTTTCCATGACAAACTTACTAGTGTTGTCACTTTTTACCAAACTCAAGGTCCTTTTTCTAATCTAACTATGGACCCGATAGACCATAAAGTCAACGCTTGTTAAAAATCATAGCTTAAGTATAATATAAAGTATGTTTAAACCATTTGCCGAAAGAAGTATAGAAAAAATGAAAGAAGTGTTGATGACACCGGAAGCCTCTGGACCAGATGTACATTATTATATGATACGTGGTGGTAAGGATAAGACTAACATTACCGTCTGGGAATGTGGGATGGTTGGTAGAGAATATATCAAAACATATGGTCACTATCACGTTGGTAATATTTCTGAGACTTATTCTATTATCCAAGGCACCGGTATTTTATTATTACAAAAAAGAAGGGTTGCCAGTGATGGTCAGCCGATCAATGATGAAATTGATAGTTTTAAAGCTCTCAAAGTAAAAGCTGGTGACAAAATCTTTATTGAACCAGAACTTGGACACTTGATAGTCAATACTGGGGATATTTGGCTGGTCACTTCTGATGATAGTCCGGTCTACCCCGATGATGTGGATCCCGTCGGCCTCCCTGGTCATGCAGATTATGAAGCAGTAAAAGTGATGGGTGGCTTTGCTTACTTTGTTATAGAGCAAGGCGGTCACCCCACCCTGGTCAAAAACCCTAAGTATAAAATAGTACCAGAAGCCCAAATAATCTAATTCTGTGCTATAATAGTGACACTATGTCATTTTTATTTGAAAAGAAAAATAATAAGAAAATATTATTCGTGGCCCCGGAAGCGGCTCCGTTTGTAAAAGCCGGTGGGTTAGGAGAAGTCGTGTTTGCTCTACCAAGGGCTTTAGAAGATTTAGGTTATGATGTCCGGGTCATGATCCCCCTTTATGCCGGAGTGGATACTGAAAAATATAAACTTAAAATGGAACACCGGGGGCTCGAGGTCCCCACTGGAGCCACTGGTAATAATCCCAATGAACCAGAATATTTGATTTGTAATGTCAAAAAATATACCGCCGACAATCAAGATAACGGCAAAGCCCCCGTTACCGCTTACTTCCTTGAAAATCAGGAGTATTATGAAAAGAGATCAAATGTCTATGGTTATGGTGATGATGTCGTCCGTTGGAACCTTTTTTGTCGTGGGGTGCTTGAATTCTTTCGTTTATCCAATGACTGGACACCAGATGTGATCGTCTCCAATGACTGGCAAACTGGCTTTCTGGCAAACTACCTTAAAACCATCTATAAAGATAATCCGCGCTTATCTAAAATTTCTACGGTCTTTGTTATTCATAATTTATATTATCAAGGGACCTTTGATCACCGTTATGTCACTGAACTTGATTATGATGACGGTCAATCCCTGATTCCATCCTTCTTTGACCCTAGACTCTACAAGATAAATGGTATGAGGCGCGGTATCATGTTTAATGACAAGATAAACACCGTCTCCCCCACTTATTCCAAGGAGATAATGACCAAAGATTATGGTGAATTACTAGATAACCTCCTGCAAGAAAAGCGCGCCCACCTCTCAGGTGTTTTAAACGGAATTGACTATGAATCCCTAAATCCAGAGACTGATGTAAACCTGGTTGCCAATTATAATTCTAAAACCCTAGACAAAAGAGAAAAGAATAAAATTGAACTTCAAGCTCGTTTTAATTTACCCCAGGATAAAACCATCCCTCTTTTCTGCATTACCTCCCGTTTTGTTGAGCAAAAAGGTTTTGACTTATTTTTCAACTCACTTGAACAGGTTATCCGAGAATTAAAAATCCAGCTGATTATCCTGGGCTCCGGTGATGCTAAATATATGGGCTTCTTTAAGGAATTATCAGAAAAATTACCAGACCAAGTGGGGGTGCATTTGAATTTTGATACCACCCTACCTAGGTTGATTTTTGGCGGGGCGGATATTATCCTCGTTCCCTCCAAATTTGAGCCTTGTGGCTTGGTCCAGATAGAAGCCATGCGTTATGGCGTGATACCAATAGTACGAAGAACTGGTGGCCTGGCTGACTCGGTGATAGATTTTAACCCCGGCACTGGCAAAGGCACCGGTTTCAGCTTTGACCACTTTGATTCCCTTTCTCTCTCTATCACCATCGCCCGCGCTATAGAAAATTATAAGAACAAAACCACCTGGCAGAAGATCCAAAGACAGGCCATGAGCCAAGACTTTTCTTGGGCCAAGTCAGCCTTAGAATATTCCAAGATTATTACCAAAGCCATCACTTATCACAAGAATAATAAAAAATAATAATATGAAATGGGCCAACTTTCTTCACATTTACCAGCCGTTTGACCAACAACCAGATATACTAGCTGCCATCGTTGCCCAAAGCTACCGACCCATCTTAGAGAATCTCCAAAAAAATAAAAAAGTTAGCCTAACGCTAAACATAAACGGCGCCCTATTAGAATTATTTGACAAGTATGGCTATCACGACCTGATTGATATTATGAAGGAAGTGGGACTTGAAGGACGTCTAGAATTTACCGGTTCAGCCAAATATCATGCTTTTTTGCCCTTTCTAAATAAAGAAGAAATCATCCGCCAGATAAAGATGAATGACGAGACCAACAAGCACTACCTTGGTGAAGCTTACAAGCCACGGGGTTTCTTCCCCCCAGAAATGGCCTTTAAGGAAGAACTGGTGCCAATCATTGAAGAATGTGGTTTTAAGTGGGTGATATTAGACGAAATTGCTCTAAACGGGAAAACTGATACCGTCAATTACAATAAACTATACAAGATAAAAAATTCTAATCTGTTTGTTTATTTCCGAGAAAGACGGATGAGTAATTTGATAATGAGTGCGGTCGTCAGATCACCAGAAACACTCAAAGAAGCCATGGCTAAAGATTTGGCTAGTTCTCGTTTCTTGATTACGGCAATGGATGGAGAGACTTTTGGCCACCATCGCCCCGGACTAGAGAAATTACTATTTGATATTTTTTCCACACCCGAATTTAATTTAATCAAGATCTCAGATCTACCAAAATATTATTCTGAAATTGAGGAAATCACCCCTGTAAAATCCACCTGGGCCAGCAGTCCGGCTGATATTGAAAAAGGGATACAATTTCTCTCTTGGTCTGATCCGGAAAACAGCATCCATAAATGGCAATGGGAACTACTAGAATTAGTTTTGGCTGAGGTTTATAAGCTAGATAAAAATGATACAGCCTTCCCTATCACTAGAAAGATGATGGATAGCGCTTTAGCCTCAGATCACTTTTGGTGGGCTTCCGCCAAACCTTGGTGGAGTATGGAAATGATTGAAGATGGTGCTTACCGCTTACTTGAGACTCTCCAGTCAATACCCAATATCCCTACCAAGGTAACCGAGAAAGCTAACCACCTATATCAAAATATTATTTCTCATGGTTTTAATTGGCAAAGAACCGGTAAGATTCGTGAGATGATGAATGAGCAGAGAACAATCACTAGAATTCCATTTATAGACAGAACGGTAGGCAAAGGTGGAGCCGAAGTGGGCGTTTATGAAGCTTTTATGGAAATGTTTAAAGAGCTAGAAGAAAAAGCTAAAAATAATCAGGAGTATGAAAAAGCAATTCTCTGGCGTGATGCAATCTATAAGTTTAAGACCAAGCTGGATATTTATGATTCCATCAACGCTATTGATTTATTGAGGATTGAAATCCCAAACAAAGAAGTAGAAGAAAGGATAGAAAAATACAAAGATAAGTACCGAGCAATTCGTGGTGGACAACCCGAACAGCGTGGATCATAAAATAAAACTATGAATACAGACCAAAAAAGTAATACCGCTTGGTTTGAGAGCTTTAAGCAATCAGAGCCGTATAGTAAATTAAAACAAAATCCCATCGCTTATTTTTGTGCAGAATTTGCTTTGGTGGAGAACCTACCCTCTTATGCTGGGGGTTTGGGGATACTGGCTGGGGATTACGTTTTGGAAACCGCCGAGCAAGACTTTCCGTTAGTGGGAATAGGTCTTTACTATCAAAAGAGTCAGAATAATCAAAATGAGACCAGTGAGCCGGATGGCACAAAATTTACTTTAGAATTACTAAAATCTGGACCAGACAAATTACTCATTACTATTCCTATTGAGGATAGAGACGTCCAAGCTCAAGTGTGGAAATGGCAGAAGAAAAATAGTTGCGTTTATTTCCTAGATACCAATATCAACGAAAATACCCCAACAGACCGATTAATCACTGAACAGCTCTACGCTGAAGATAGAGAGATCAGACTAAAGCAAGAGCTCATACTGGGTATTGGTGGGGTGCGTTTATTACAAAAACTACAAATCTTCCCCTCCGTCTACCACCTAAATGAAGGCCACTCGGCTTTTTTGATTATTGAGCTTCTTGGTCAAGAAGTAAAAAATGGATTAAATATCGGCGAGGCTTTTACTAAAATAAAAGAACGACTAATCTTTACTAATCACACCTTGGTCCTAGAGGGGCAAGAAATGTTTACCCCTGAAGCTTTGACCAGAAATACAAGAAAGCTCTGTCAGGAATTAAATTTAGATATTCTAAACATAATTGAAAAAGGCAGAGCCAAGTCTGAAGACAACATGTTTTCTATGACCACTCTGGCCTTAAATTCCGCCCGTCTGACCAATGCCGTAAGTAGAATACACGGTGAAAAAGCGCGGGAACTTTGGTCCCAATACCCTATCATCCACATAACCAATGGTATTTTTATTCCTCGCTGGGATAGAATAAAATCTGAAGATATTGTGGCCGAACACATGAAAAATGAGGAAAACTTATTAAAAATAATAAGACAGACTCATGGAGAACACTGGAAAAAAGAAGCTTTACTTGTGGGTTGGTCACGACGTTTTGTGCCCTACAAAAGGCCACTGGCCCTACTGGAGGATGTATCCAAATTAGAAGAAATTCTCAAACTTTTTAAAAATAAAATTCATTTTGTTTATTCGGCACCACTTGATGACAATGATGTAAATAAAAATGAATTTCTAAAAAAAATAGCTGAATTAATGAACGGTGAACTTAAAGGCTTTCTCACTTTCATACCACATTACAATATAAAGGTGGCTGAAGCGATGGTTGCCGGTTGTGATGTCTGGCTCAATACCCCCATAGTCGGGCGTGAGGCCTGCGGGACAAGTGGAATGAAGGCAGCACTCAACGGCACGATCCCCGTTTCCACCAATGATGGCTGGGTTTGTGAAATACCGCTAAATGATTTTGGTTGGTTGATCAATGATCAAAATATTACCACTGATTTGCTGGAAAAACTTAAAAATGAAATCATCCCAACTTATGAAACGTTTCTCCATAACAAATTAAGCTCTGACTGGCTAGATAAAATGAAGAAATCAAGGAATCTCATCTTAACAGACTTTAGCACAGCCAGGATGCTGCGAGAATATATTGAGAAAATGTATTAATTTTTTGTGCTATAATAAATTTAAATCAATGATGATTGACCCATATAACCTAGAAATATTCAAAACAAAAAAACTAATCGCTTTTGATGTGGATGGTACTTTGACTCAGCCAAAAGGACTGATTGACGAGGAAATGACTACGTTACTTAAGGAACTACTGAAAATCAGGAAAATGGCTATTATTACTGGTGAAGCCTTTATTAACATTGAAAATCAAATCCTAACAAAACTTAATCTCACAAAAGACCATGGACAGAATTTGACCTTATTACCCACAAACGGCGGTAGTATCTACACCTTTGATAATAAATGGGTGGGGACTTTACTCTGTAAACTAACTGATGAGGAAAAAAAGGAAATAATTACGGCAATTAATCAGGTTGACCAACAAAGTGAAGAGCTCAGAGATAATAAAAGTTATGGTCTTGAAATTCAAGATAGGAATTCGCAAATCACTTATTCCGCGTATGGAGACAAAGCTCCTTTAGAGTTAAAGTTGGCCTGGGATAATGACTTTCATAAAAGGATGGCCTTACAAAAATCCTTGCAGGAAAAACTACCAAATTTTGAAGTAAAAATAGGCGGAACAACCTCAATTGATATTACACCACCCGGACTTAATAAAACTTATGGCATAAACAAAATAATGAGCTTTTTAAAGTTAAACAAAGAGGAGATACTTTATGTCGGTGATTCAGTGTACGAAAAAGGCAACGACTTCCCTGTTTTTCAGATGGGTATTGATACGGTTAAGGTTGCCAATCCAGACGAGACAAAAATTGCAATTAAAAACATGCTAAAAGAAGAACAGACCTAATTCTGATCTGATTGCGAAAGTGGTCAAAAAATGCTAAGCTGGACTCCTATAATGATAAATGCATTTGAAATTACCTATGCCATACTCCTCTTTTGGGCCATATATTTTCAGGTCTTTTTTTTAGTAGTTTTCTTTGAAAAGAGGGATAAAATACACGAAAATGACATTGTCTATCGGGATAATCTCTATCCTTCTATTTCCTTTCTTATTCCCTGTTGGAATGAGGAAAATACCCTACTAGGGACTATCCAGTCTATTTTAGCATCAGATTACCCAAAAGATAAATTAAAAATAATTGCCATAGATGATGGTAGCACTGACAAAACCTGGGAAAGACTCTCAGAACTTGCCGGCCACCCCCAGATCACAATTTTAAAAAAGGAAAATGGTGGGAAACATACCGCCCTGAATTTGGCGCTAAAGCAGGTAAAAACTGATTTAGTAGCCTCTTTTGATGCGGATACCAAGATAGACCCGCAAGCTTTAAAAAATGCGGTTTCTTATTTTATTAAAGACAATACACTGATGGCCCTTGGGGGGGCCGTACTGATAGACAATCCGCAAACCATAGTCCAAAAAGCCCAGAGTGTAGAATACCAGATGTTCTCTTTTTCTAAAAAAATATTGGGCTTCATAGGTGGTGTTTTTGTCGTCCCCGGGGCCTTCTCCATTTTTAGGACAAAAGTTTTCAAGAAAATTGGTGGTTATAAAAAAGCCTATAATCTGGAGGACGTAGAGCTTACCATGAGACTGCAGGAGGCTGGTATGAAGGTGGACCATTGTCACACCGCTTTTGTTAGCACCAAAGGCCCAGACTCACTAAAAAAACTTTTCAAACAGAGACTGCGTTGGAGTTATGGCTTTATTCTAAATGTCAGAGATTACTATAAGCTAATACTAAACAAAAAATACGGCAACTTTGGCCTTTTTACTTTACCGATGAACATCTTTGCCCCTATTATAATTCTTTTTGTTTTTTTCTTAGGCGTATACCGGCTGGTTTTATTTATCAGCCAAAAAATAGTGGAGATAAATCTGGTTGGTTTTAATAGTATCAACCTCTTTAATTGGGATATGTTTTTTACTAATACCCAGCCAACAAATTTACTAGCCATCTCTATGTATGTTTTTATTATTTTAAGTATTTACCTCGGCAAAAGAATTTCTAAAGTAAAGACACTAAACCTGAGCCATATATTTTACTTTATGATTATTTACAGTATACTACCACCGCTGTGGATTTTAAAATCGATATATAATACCGCCACCGCCAAAGCCATATCTTGGCGTTAATAAAATTATGAAATCATCAACCAAAAGATATTTAAATGTTTTTCTTATCACCACGGTTATTTTCCTACTTGTCCTCTGGCTGTCAAATGAGCTGAGTAACAGAAAAATCACTGAGCTCAAGAGTCTGGAAGACCAGATTGGCCTCAATATCCTTTCCACGGAGACCAGATTCTCTTTGTTGGAAAAAACCTCTTGTGACCACGTCATGGCCAGCAAGGATAACAGTATTGGTCTTAATAGTGAGCTTGCCGAGCTAGCCAAGAAAGTAAAGTTTATGGAAAGCCAACTCGGTGTCAATAATAAAGATGTTATTTCCTTAAATAAATACTACACACTCCTGCAGATCAAGGACTATCTGCTGACTTTGGAATTTCATACCCGCTGTAATGAAAATATTGCTAGTATCCTATATTTTCATAAGGTAGATTGTTCCGCTTGTGCCAAGCAATCCATTATTCTAGACAAAGTCTCATCTGAATATCCAGAGGTACGCATCTACTGGCTGGACAAGGATACAGACACCCCGGCTTTAAAAACCATGACTTCCCTCTTTAATATTAAGGATAGTCCCGCTTTGGTAATAGGTGAAAAAACTTATAACGGTTTTCAGAGCTATGAGCAGATAGAGTCATATATTCCAGAAATCCAAAAATGGAAAAAAGAGAAAGAGAATGCCCTAAAAGCTGCTCAGACCACCAGCACCAAAACTGTAAGTACCAGTACTAAAAAGTAATGACATTTTTCAAACTTATTAGAAAAGAAATCCTAAATACCTTAAAAATCTATTACCAGATTTTTAAGAACCCCACTCTGCTTATTTTTGGTTTTTTAAGATTAAATAGAGACGTATTTTATGAATTTCCTAAATCACTTTTCCGAAAAAAAGAAAGAAAAAGCACCGAAGAAAGATTAGGCGAATTGACTTCAAAAGCAATAACGATCAGCGAAGTATTTGCAATAATAGGCACTTACTTGGGAGTAATATTATTTAGCCTCCTGGGAACAAGTGACTACACAGCCTCCGTTGTCGGTGGTTCATTAGGTAATTATTTTGCTGGGGCTGTTTCCTTTGTTTTATCTTATACCCTTCTCACTAGAGCAATTAAGGACTACCGCCTGACTGATTCACTAAAATCCGGGTTAAGAGTGATAAAAGACTGCTTCCCAGCCATTTTGGTTTTGTATTTATTTGATGCCCCACTGATGGGATTACTATTCCTTATTGGACTGACAAAAAATGTCGCCGTCACGGTAAGTATCATTATTGGTCTTGTTATATTTGTTGGGGTCGCAAAATACTCTGCCACAGTAGAAGAAAAAAACGTATTCCCCAAGTAAGCCATTGCTTACTTAAAATTTCTTCCCTATTATTTTCTACATTACTATCTATGTAATCTACTTCCACGGTGACACACCGCATGATAAGATTATGCTTATTTCGGCCACAAAAAGAACGGTGGTCTCCACCCTACCTTGTATCAAGATAGCTATTTAAATGAGGTATTTTCAGGCTGGATTTATTCTAAAAAATATGCAATACTAGCTAAGTTATTTAGTAATTTAGCCGCCTTAGCTCAGCTGGTAGAGCGATAGTTTTGTAAACTATAGGTCCTCGGTTCAAACCCGAGAGGCGGCTCCAAATAAAAAATACCCCTCGGGGTATTTTTTACTTGGAGCGATTATACGATTTCGCTAGAACCTACTTTATCAAAAATTCGTGATTAAAGGAAGCCCACGCACAAAGTGCGTGGTAATTTGGAACTAAAGTATCCGCTCGGGGAA
>CAIKXE010000004.1 GCA_903831305.1 uncultured bacterium
CAAACTGCCGACAGACTGGTAGTGGCAGCCTGTACTGATCCAAAATTATTTATTACAAAAAAGGAAAGCGCAAGAATAAAAAAAACTGAAATGATGGTAGTTGTAAACAAAACGTGCGAGGATTTATTTTTCATAAAAATTATTATAAGTAATAAGGATTTAATAAAACCGCTATTATTATAACACAAAACACCCCAGAATGTTCTAGGGGTTTTGTAGACAGATTAGTTAGGCAGCTGGAGTAGCCCCACGGGTCTCAGCGATAGCCTTGGCTACGTTTGGTGGCACGATATCATAGTGATCAAACTCCATGTTCACGGAAGCACGGCCTTCAGTCATGGAACGCAAAGTAGTAATATAACCAAACATTTCTGATAGTGGCACCTTGGCATCAATCACTTTATTCATACCACGCTCGCCCATCTCTTCTATCACTCCACGCTTGGAGTTTAAGTGACCAGCCACATCTCCCATAAACTTTTCTGGCACCACCACTTCCACCTTCATGATCGGTTCCAGGATAACTGGCTTGGCCTTCTTGGCGGCCTCTTGAAAAGCCTGAGAAGCAGCTATTTTATAAGCGATTTCTGAGGAGTCCACATCATGGTAGGAACCGTAAGTCAGCTCACAGGAAATGTCCACCATCTTATAACCCGCCACCACTCCTCTTTCCATCCCTTCCACAATACCTTTTTCCACAGCTGGAATAAATTCAATTGGAATAACTCCTCCCTTGATTGAGTTTATAAACTCAAAGCCTTCAGACCGGCTGACATTTTTAGGAATCTTGGCACCTTCTTCTAATTTCTCCAATGGCTTAATATTGATCTTCACGTGACCATACTGACCCTTACCTCCAGACTGCTTGATATATTTATGCTCAGCTTCAGCTGGAGCAGTAATAGTCTCTTTATAAGCCACTTGCGGTTTACCCACGTTAGCCTCCACACTAAATTCTCTTTTCATGCGGTCCACCAAGATTTCCAAATGTAATTCACCCATACCCTTGATCACGGTCTCACCGGTCTCCTGGTCAGACACGATTTTGAAAGTAGGATCCTCATCAGATAATTTCTTAAGAGCCATACCCATCTTTTCCTGATCCGCTTTGGTCTTTGGTTCAATACGGAGGGAAATAACCGGCTCAGGGAAGACAATCTGATCCAACACGATAGGATTGGCCTCATCACAGAAAGTATGAGAGGTCTTGGCCTCCTTCAAACCTACGGCGGCAGCGATTTCTCCAGCATAGACAATATCTACTTCCTCTCTTTTATCAGCTTGCATACGGACGATACGGCCGAGTCTCTCCTTCTTACCATTAGTGGAGTTATAAAGATAAATTCCCGGAGTCACGGAACCAGAATAAACTCTAAAGTAAGTCAGCTGACCGACGAATGGGTCAGTTTGTAATTTGAAAGCTAAAGCCGAAAATGGCTCAGTATCGGAAGAGTGTCTGACGGTCTCCTCACCGGTCTCTGGGTTGATTCCCTTAACTGGTGGAATATCAGTTGGAGCCGGCAAATAATCTACCACCGCATCCAGCACTAGCTGAATACCCTTATTTTTCAAAGCAGAACCAGTCATCACCGGCACCAAGGTATTAGCGATAGTGGCTTTACGCAAAATCGCTTTCAAAGTCTCGAGCGGAATTTCCTTACCATCTAAATAATCAGCCATGGCTTGCTCGTCTTGCTCCACTATTTTTTCCACGGTCTCGGCGCGGTATTTCTTTGCCTTCTCTAAATATTCAGCTGGGATTTCCTTCTCCACAATATCCTTACCCATCTCGCCCTCAAAGTAGAAAGCTTTCATCTTTAGTAAGTCAATCAAGGCCTCAAACTTTTCTTCCTCACCGATCGGAATCTGCATGCGGATAGCGTTCTTGGTCAAACGGCTCAAAATACTTTGGTAAGATCGCTCAAAGCTACCACCGGTTCGGTCCAGTTTGTTAATCAAACAAATTCGAGGCACCTTACCATCATCCGCATAACGCCAGTTTGTCTCTGACTGTGGCTCCACACCAGCCACCCCGTCAAAAACCACCACCGCACCATCAAGCACGCGCAGGGAGCGCTTCACCTCAGCGGTAAAGTCAATGTGCCCGGGGGTGTCAATGATGTTGAACATCATTTTTCGGCTGGTATCCTTACCCATGTAGGAAGGAACCCAATAACAGGTAATAGCGGCGGAACAAATAGTGATACCACGCTCTCGTTCTTGCTCCATCCAGTCCGTAGTAGTATTTCCATCGTGCACTTCCCCGATTTTATGTGATTCACCGGTATAATACAAAATACGCTCGGAGGTGGTAGTTTTACCAGCGTCAATGTGAGCGATAATACCGAAATTTCGAACTTTTTCTAATGGATATGCACGGGTCATATAATAAATTGATTAAACTATTAATAAATAAAAAAATAAAACCTCCCTTTATTAGTAAGGGTAGAATACATTAAAAGAAGGATAAATGCAAACTCAAAATACGGGAGAGCTTGCACAATTAACTAAAATATAAAATTACTCCACACACAGCCTCAAACCTTCCAAATTTCTTTGAAAATCCTTAACTAATGCCCGATATGCCTTACGCTTAGTATCATCATCTGTGTACTGAGAATCAATCTTATCAAATAATGTTTGAAATGGTTTAACCCTCCCCTCCCATCCAGGTTTAAAGTTCTCAGCAAAAAGCCTTGATAACACATCAGGGTCACTTGGTAATTGAAGCCAGAGTGCCTCAAGCTCATCTTTTAGACGTTCAGCCTCCGTTTTTTGAACATTAATATCTCCATCAGGAGTATAATCTGAATTAGATCTAATAGTTTCCACCTCATTTGCGCCCTCCACTTCCTTTTTACCAAAAAAGTTTTCAAACATATTTTTATAATTAAATTAATATAGCTTGATTATACACTTAATTACAAAAAATACTAACAACAATAACTTACTTTAAATTCTTCCTCTCCTCAATCGCCTTTAATTCTTTACTTCGGCGAGAAGCCACTAATTTTAGATCAGCTTGTGCTTTCAGATTTTCTGGACGGATACCGCGTGATAAAAGAGTTTGCCTAGTAGCCTTACTGTTTTTTACTACCTCCTCAGTCATTTGGTAGTGCCCACGGAGATTCTTCTGCTTGATATTATGATCCGTCATAGATAAGGCAAAATCCTTAGCCCGAAGTTCCACATCAGTATCAAAATCCGCCAAAGCGCGAGTTGGTGGAATCCCTTTTTTCTTTTTCAAATCAATAGCCGAGACACCGCCATATAAGGCCTCAATATGCCTATTTTTAAAAGAACCAAATTCTACTCCAGTGCGAATTCCCCTTTCGTAAACAGTACCTTCTATTTTATTTTCTGTATCTTTTAATTTTGCTCGTGACTCTAAGCGTTTATCCTGCAATTCCCTTTCCTCCATCAGTTCTTGCCTTCTGGTCTGCGTGGCAAAATATGTTTGAGCCAGGGCAATCTGCGGTTTCCTAGGATCACCATTTTGGGCAATAAGGTAGCAAGCAAAACGGGTTAGTAAAAAGTCCACCACCTCGCGCTGAGCCCCCGAGCCTGTCAAGACCATTTTGCTGGCGCCGGCAAAATGGTCACTTACTTGATTTCCGCTTGTTTTACAAGCTTCTTTTGCTTTCTCGATCACTTCAAAAAACTGACGCCAAGTTGAATAACCTAAAAACGGCATCAAATCCCTAGCCGACCAATATTCCAGATTGTTATTAATCTTTTTTATTGATTCCAAGCTCTCCTGAATTTGCATTAAAGCTTTATCCATATTTAAATTATAGCAAAAAATCCCCTCGCGGGGAAATTTTTGGTTTTATATTTAAATTCTAGAACCCTTCGACAAGGCCTCAGGGTAGTTTCGTGCTCAAAACTACCAAGCAAAGTGGGCGAAGGCTTTGTTGGCCTCGGCCATACGGAGAGTGTTTTCACGCTTCTTGACGGCCTCACCTTCATTCTTGGAAGCAGCGATGATTTCATCAGCTAGTTTCTTATGCATTGGAGCGCCTTTCTTACTTCTGGCAGCGTCAATAATCCATTTCATGGATAAGGCGGCACGTCTCTCTGGGCGAACTTCTACGGGCACCTGATAGTTAGCCCCTCCCACTCTCTTTGACCGAACCTCTACGTTTGGAGCAGTGTTAGATAAAGCTAATTCAAAGATTTCCAAAGGATTAGTGCTCTTGGTCTTCTCCTTGATCTCATCAAACATATTGTAAATAATCTTACGAGCCGTATTCTTCTTGCCGGCTTCCATAATATAGTTCACAAATTTAGTGACCTTAACGGACTTGTAAACTAAATCTGGGACTAGAGCTTTCTTTACTTTTAATTTTCCTCGCATTGTATTTTTATTATTTAGCGGCTACTTTCTTTGGCTTCTTGGCACCGTACTGGCTTCTACCCTTCATTCTCTTCTCTACCCCACCAGCATCCAGAACACCACGGACAATAGTGTAGCGGAGACCGACGTCTTTCACGCGTCCACCGCGGAGCATGACCACGGAGTGCTCTTGTAAATTATGGCCCATACCTGGGATATAAGCGGTGACTTCTAGACCATTGGTGAGTCTCACTCTAGCAATTTTACGGATAGCAGAGTTAGGCTTCTTAGGAGTTTTGGTGGTTACTTTAGTACAAACACCTCTTTTAAAAGGAGCATTATAATAAGTTGGTCGGTTTTCTAGGCTGTTAAAACCCTTGGTCAAAGCAATAGCCTTGATCTTTCGGGGCACCGACTTTCTATTTCGCTTGATTAATTGATTTATCGTTGGCATATGTGTCTCGGCAATATACTACAAAGTATCTAAAAAAGCAAATTTTACGAGCTCTCCAATAAATGTTTGATTTTAAAATGTCTGGCCGAAGTTCTGACGAGGTGAGGATTGGGATGGGACCCAATCCGCAAGACTCATTGAGAGATTCTGTATTCAGAAGATCCAATGAGTGGACTGCCTCTGTAAGAGGATCCGAGGACTTTTAAAATTAAATATTTATTGGGGAGCTACACCAGCAAATTAAAAATAAAATTCACAATCTGACCGATAACGCCACCAAAGAAAACAATGATAATAATCAAAAAATAAAAACCATATTTCTCCAAAACATGTAAATTATGTTCATAACGGTAAGGCACCAGAGTATATAACACCTTAGAACCATCAAGCGGTGGCACGGGAATAAGGTTGAAAACAACCAGAGTAATATTTAACATAATGATATAAGCAACAAGGTATATTGTGGAGAGAGAAAGACCTAAGACTGGGGACAACCGGAGCAAAATGGCAAAGATGATAGCAATCACCAGGTTAGTGGTCACCCCCGCTATCGCTACACAAAATTCCCCCAAACGGCGGTTTCGCAAATTGTAGGGATTATATGGTACCGGCTTGGCCCAGCCAAACAAGATCCCCGTACCAGAAAAATACATCACAAGCGGGAGGATGATAGAACCAAAGATATCAATATGCTTGAGCGGGTTTAAAGTGAGCCGGCCTTGATTCTTGGCAGTCGGATCACCAAAATAATACGCCGCCGCCCCGTGAGCAATCTCATGGGCCATGATTGAAACCAGCAATATGATTATTTGAAAGATAAAATTAATTTCCATTTTAGTTTACAAATTACTTTGACTATGATAGCATAGCACAACTAACGGAAATATAAAAAATATGGCAAAAGTCTGTGCAATAACAAAAAAGGGATCAATAATGGGCGGTGGCTATTCAAACGCTACTCGTGCTACTAAATTTAACCCCACTGGTAAGACCCGCAAATACCCCAACCTCCAGAAAAAGAAAGTGTATGTACCAGAATTAAAGAAGACTTTCAACCTCACTATTTCCACCAAAGCTATCAAGACTATTCAGAAGAATGGTGCTTATGCTACTTTAAAGAAAGCCGGAATCATTAAGTAATTTAAAAAAGAGAGAATGTTTCAGGGGCGGGCCGTCTGACGGCCCGCCCCCTTTCTCCCCCCTTTTTTTACCATCCGTCCTCTATTCTGTCGTTTATTTTCCTTTTTTTCTTCGGTACGCGATACCGGTTGATAAAGAGTGAGCAACAAATGAACAAGGCGATGAACAAAAGCCCTAGGGTGTAGTCACCGTCATTCACCCCGACATCCTCCACCTCGCTCTGCTGAGCTTTGTTTGTGTCCTTAAACATGACCGGTCCTCCTTTTTTCCTTCCACCACCGGCTGGCTTTCCAAACCAGTAAGGGGACACCGAGGATAATAGTGGCCAGAACCCAAAACATACACCCAAAAAAGCCTAACTCGTTCTCATCATATCTGCTCATTTTGGTCCACTCCTATTAATTTCCCCTAAGAGCAATACATCTAATACAAAGTATATACTTAAATTCCATAAAATCAACCACCATCAACTCCTAATTAATTTAAAGGACAAGTAAGCCATGGCTTACTTGGAAATATTTCGAGGCTAATTACTAACACGTATATTTTGCCCATCAGATTGAAAAATAATCATCCCACCACCCAAGGTCTCTAAAACTTTTTCTTTAAATTGCGTAAAAATATCTATTACCTCCTGGTTCGGATGACCATATTTGTTATCTAATCCAGCAGAGATCACGGCATAAGTGGGAGAAACTGTCCCCACAAAAAGTTCTGCACTAGAGTTCTTTGACCCATGATGCCCCACCTTGAGCACATCACTAGCCAGAAAATCACCATACTTGCCGACTAAATATTTTTCAATCAGTTGCGGTGCATCACCAGTCAGCAAAAATGAATTTTGACCATAAACCAGCTTACCAACAAGCGAGGCCTCATTTGTCTCCCAACCCGCGGTATTTTGCGTAGGAAAAATAATATCAAAACTTACCCCGGAGCCGAGTGAAATGATTTTTGGAGACACTATTATCTCTTCTTTTATCCCCTTTTCTTTAATCAAGGATTCAAGCTTTGCATAAACTGCCGAGGAAGAAGTGGCATTACTCCTGATAAATAAATCCACCTTAAATCTTTTTAGTACTTCTACCAGACCACCAATATGATCTTGATCTGCATGCGTAGCCAGAACCACATTTATAGACCGATCATAAAAAGGCATGACTTGTCCAAGCTCCCGCAGGACACTCCCGTTAGCCCCACCGTCCACAAGCATCTGCACTCCACCGGGCGCTTTAATAAAAGTGGCGTCCCCCTGCCCCACATCTAAGAACGCCACCGTCAGACTGGAATCCGTAATATAATAAAGTGAATAAAAGATAATAATATTAGCCAAAAATAATATCAGGATAGAATATATTTTTAAATTTTTCTTAATATTAGTCAGCATAAATTTTAATTTTAGAAAAATTTTGCGCCCGCCAGATTATAACCGTAAATATAACATAAATAATAATTACTAAAACGAGTGGAAAATTATTTATAGTTAAGGCCGAAAGAGGTAGATGAGAGGAGATATAAATTACTTTCAACATATAGGTCAAAAGCAGGCTGGAAGCAAAAGCCACCGGCACGGCTAAAAAAGGAGAGATAAAACCAAGTAGAATGGCCAGTGTACCAAAAAGCATAACGGCGGGAATAAAAGGTAGAATTAAAACATTAGTAAATAATCCAAAGATGGAGAGCATACCCATTTTGTAAAGAATAAAGGGCAGGACAAAGATCTGCGTAGCGATAGTGCTCACAAATAGTTCTCGTAACTTATAACGCTCAGTGATAAAAGTCATTTTTTTCTCCACTAAAGGTGAGACAAAGACCAAAGCCAAGGTGGCCAGAAAAGATAACTGAAAAGAAATATCGTAAACCAATATTTTGGGGTTTTGAATGAGCATTAGAAATAAGGCTAAAAGTAGGGCGCGAGCAATATCATATTTACGGTGGGTAGCTTTGGCCCAAATAACCAAAAGGGCCATGATAGAAGCGCGGATCACGGTGGCCCCTGCCCCTGTCATAATAGCAAATAAAATTATCCCCAAAACGCCAAAGGATACAGAAAAGAGCCTTGGTAAAAAAGCGAGAACAATCATAATACCGTCTGCCACAATAGTGATGTTGTAGCCAGACAAAGCCACGATATGTGATACCCCGGCTATTCTAAAATCCGTCTGCCACTCTTTACCTAAGGAATTTTTAGCTCCGAGAAGTAACCCGCCAAGCAAGGCGGACTCTGGCTCTTTGATTAAGAGATTGGTCTGACGGATTAGAGCATTTTTAAAATCCAATAATTTTGCCTTGCTATAGGAGCCATGTCCCGCCGAGATAAATTCCGCTTGAGCAAAACTGACTTGGTAAAAAATATCATCTTTAGCTAAAAAACTGACATAATCAAAATCCGCCCCGGTACTGGTCTCAAAGTTTTCTATCTCCGTGAGCTTACCCTCCACAGCAATTAAGTCCCCATATTTAAACTCCGGAAACAAACCGAAGAAAACCAAGACTCTTTCCGACTGGCTTAAAACCACAAGCTCTACCCCTTGATCCTTTACCTTGGGTTCAGCCACTATTACCCCTTCTATTTTTACTTTTTTATTCACCTGCTCCTGAAAAAACTTGTTCTCAGGATGCAAATCCTTGATTTCATAACGTAGTATCCCAAGCCCAAAGGCGAGGAGAAAAATGGCCAGTAAAATAATCAGCTTTTTAGACTGAGCAAAGTAATAACCAAAGGTAAATACAACAGAGGCAAGCAGTAAAGTAAAAAGAAAAAAAGAAAAACCGATTTTGATGAAAGAACTTAAAAATATGCCAAAAGTAAAACCAAAAACTAAATTATAAAAAATATTTTGATTAGTCATGTAAGCCCCAGCTCCTAATAATCTCTTTTTCCTGCTCAGCAGAAATAGCTTTTTTATATTTCACTCCACTTTTCCCCTTTACCCGCTTTTCACATTCGGCCCAAGTCTTATCAATATTTAAAATTCCACTGACCAAGCTAAGATAGCTGTAAGCCTTGGCACTTTTATTATATTTTATTTCCTTTTTTTCTTCACTGTGACCTAGATCCAATACTTTTATTGAATATTTTGAAAGTGTCCCGACATACAAATCTACCTTTTCTCCGGTGGCGAAGCCAGAGGCAATCTCATCACAGCGCTCATTCCCGGCCACCCCCACGTGACCACCGACATAGTTCCACTTAATCTTTCTATCTTTGATTAGTTCCGCCAGTTTTTCCCAGATATCTTTATTTAAAACTTCTTTTTTTTCTTTTGTTTTCCACCCATTTTTCTGCCAACCATAAATCCAGCCGGTAACACCGTTGATTAAATATTTAGAATCAGTATAGACTTCAACCTCCCTCAGTCCCCCCTCATCTGATAGGGGAAGGTGAGAAAGAGCTTCCACGGCCCCGGTTAGCTCCATTCGATTATTAGTAGTCTTTTTTTCTCCACCGCCAAGCTCGATAACTTTTCCTTCCGGTAAAACTACCACGGCTCCATATCCCCCCGGTCCCGGATTCCCTTTTGACGCCCCATCTGTGAAAATTATTATTTTATTTTCCTTGTTTTGCATAAAAAGATTATAGCACAATTTCTACATCCACAATTCTAAGCCGGAGTTCGGCAAAACCACGGAAGGTGGATTTTTCAAAGTTGGCCAGAAGGTTTATTCTATTGCCCACTTTTAGGGCGGGTCCATAATCAGTGTCCTTGGTAAAAAAACCAATTGCTTTGACGTCCCGCCCGCGGGAATTTTTAAATAACAACTCCAGATGATTTGCCTCCTTACCAAACATTTTAACGCCTTCAATCATTACCTTTTCAAATAAGAATAAAGGTTTAGGATTCCCTACTCCGTAGGGGGCCAATTTTTCAATCAACCGATAATTTTCATTTGTCACCTCATCAAAACTAATCTTGGCATCAGCAGTTATTTCTTCAGTCTCGATTTTACTTTTTATAATTACTTTTTCATAAGCTAACTGTAGTTTTTCTTCCAACAAATGAACTTTTTCCTGCACCACGGAAAAACCACCAGACATATTATGCCCACCAAATTCTTCAAATATCCCCGCTTCCACTTCCATCATCAAATCAATCACACTGGTACAACCATCACCCCGGCAAGAACCTTTTAAAATATTTCCACCATCCCGGCCCCAGAGAAATACTGGCCGAGCATGATCATCCACTAAAGAGTTAGCCACCAGCCCCAAAAGAGATGGCTTCCACTCTGGATTGCCGATAACTACAACTTTTTTTTCGGTCGTACCGTCAGAATATCTCTCCCGCATTATCTTCCGGACTTCTTTGACTATTCCCGCCACTACCCCTTTTCTTTCATTATTAATATGATCCAAGTGGCGAGCTAAAATATCCGCTTCTTCATCTGTCTTGGCCACAAATAATCTAAAAGCATCCTCTGGGTCACCCATCCGCGAAGCGGCGTTAATTCGTGGTGAAATAGAAAAACCGATATCATCCTCGGTAATATTTTTTTGCTCAATTTTTAACAAAGACAAGAGTTTCATTAGTCCCACCCGCGGAGATTTACGCAAAACCTTTAAACCATAAAATGCCAAAGCTCGGTTCTCCCCAACGAGCGGAACCATATCAGATAAAGTAGCAATCCCCACCATGTCTAAAAACCATTTTTCGTGACCGCTTTTAATTGCTGACAAAATACCCAGAATACCCTCGGAATGATTAGCCCGCCTGCCGACTTCTAATGGCGGGCAGGTCTGCGTTAAATGGAGAGGGTGTTGTGGGGATTTTGTCAGCAACATGGCTTGAACTAATTTGAAGGCCACACCGGCCCCACATAAATCTTTAAATGGATATTTACTATCTGTCCGCTTGGCGTCAATGACAGCGATGGCATCCGGCAAAACCTTACCTGGTTCATGGTGATCTGTAATAATCACATCAATTCCGTGCTCCTTTGCCCGAGCCACCTCGGCCACATCCGCAATGCCACAATCTACGGTAATAATCAAACCTACTTTATCTACTTTAAACTTCTCTATCGCCTCATGATTTAAACCAAATCCCTCCAAGTGCCGATGTGGAATATAATTGGCAAAATCCGCATAACCAATTTTTTCAAAAAAATCATGGAGGATTACTCCCCCGGGAATACCATCCGCATCATAATCACTGAAAATAACTATTTTTTCTTTTTTTTCGATTGCCAGCAAAATCCGCTCCACGGCAACAGCCATATCAGGTAAAAGAAATGGATCATTTAAATCTCGTTCATAATCCGGCTCTAAAAACTCTTCGGTTTCCTCCTTAGTTTTGATTCCCCGGTTCCACAGTAAAATTTTTAGCAATTCTGGATACCCGGCTAGTTGTTCTAACCTTTTTTCATCTCTAATTTTTGACTTAAACTCTGACATTAGGTGATTATAGCAAAAATTTCATCTAATGACTTAAAAACATAAGAAATAGATACCCAAAATTCTACTAGGGTGTACAAGCATCACCGGTTACACAACTCGTCGTGTAAATACACTGCTTGGGACTAGGAGTAGAGATATATGAGAACATACAACCAGGAGGGGGGCCTGCGAATGTCTCACATGTAGAAGGAGGAGTTAGCGGTGAACCAGAACAAGTTGGCAAAACAGGTGCTGGTTCGTTGCAAATTATGCCTGAAGGAGCACAGGTAAAGTTTGTGGGGTTATAAACACACTGCATTGGATTAGTGATTGACTCCCAGCTATTATTACAAGCGGCCGGACCAGCAAGTATCGTCGAGCAACCGCTTAAAGTCTCTGAGCCATAGCAGGCTATCGGATCAGCAACCACCGTAAAGGGAAGTGTAGTCTCTACATCCCCTTCGGAACAGATGCCATCAATAGGACGAGAACAATAAAAACTAAATATTGTGCTATATGATCCGGAAGTCGGTGGAGCAGTCAAACCAACATTCCACTTTTCAGTAGAAGAATCGTAAGTGGCATTTTGGCTTCCTGCTTGATCGTATGACCAATACTGGACACCAAAACCCCTATCTGGAGCACCAACCAGACCGTCTGAAGCTATTGTGCTGATAACATAAGTCATTGCTTCACCAGGAGAGTATGAAGCTTTATGACCACTGATAGTCATAGAGTCTGCGGTTAGGTCCGGTCCGGCGGGTGGCTGATCAGCCGTCCACCTGGCATACAAAGTAATATTGACAGAACCCATCACCGAAGTAGAACCTGGCGTTTGATCCATACCCGTACCGTCGGCAAGCCAATTCCAACTAGCAAAGGTATAACCAGTTTTAACAAGAGAACCAGTGTTGCCTAAAATTGTAAATAAATCCCCGTTAGCATAATTATTTGAATCAACCGGCACTGAACCACCAGTATTACCGTTACCGCTATAAGTAACACTGTATGTAACAGCTCCCGGAAGCTCGCCCGCGGTAGGCAAACAATCATCATATGTCACCGTCGCTGTACCAGATTGTGGTATAAAACCAGTGTATTGTCCAGCTGGACCAGTATTACTAAAAAATGGTGCATCACTTGGGGAACCGGGCGTAGTACCGATCAACCAGAGAGAATTAGCACTATTATAATAAACACTGTAAGTGCCAGTGTCTCTAGAGTAAACCGGCTGACCATTAGTACTTCCGTTCTCATAATAATTTCCTGCCACTGAGACATTACCACCGGTGACAACATAACCAGGAACACCAGAAGAACAGGCCACTCCCCCCGTACCAACTTCGTCAGCCACACCACAATCAGCCGCACCCGGGGCACTATTCTTGGCCTGTGACTTGCCCGTACTATCTACACACCACCCACCACCAGTGACTAGGGCATGCCACATAGAGTAAGCATTGATTTCCCCGCCAGCGGTAGCATCAGAATAACAAATAGGAACAACAGACAAACCATCAATCGCCGGCCAAGCCCAAGGGGTCATCAAGTCCCCAAAAGCAGAGTTACTCACCAGTCCCTCACAACCATTATCACTCGTAGCTATACCATAACCACTATTACCAAAAGCCAAACCAGAAGCGACTCTGATACTTGATAACTGACTTTTGATAAGTGTATCCCTAGATTTATTCCTAGCCGAATTTATAGAAATAATAACCACCGAGGCTAAAATAGAAATAATTGATATAACGACTAAAAGCTCTATAATAGTAAACCCTCTCACCAACTTTTTTTTTAACTTATTAGTCACCCTTTTAATCATAGAGATAATAATAACATAAAATATGCTTTTGCACTTTAAATTGGAGAGCTTCCAGCATAGAAAATATAAAAAGTAAGCCTGTTATGGGGCTAAACAAATAACACCAGCTACACAACCATTAATAGTCCACTCACACCGTTTAGGGGTCGTTAGATTTTGCCAAGAATTATTACAAGCAATAGGAGGGGCCATACCCAACGAAGCACAAGTATTGTTATTGGCAATCCTTGTGGGAGGGCAAGCTGATGCAGGTATCGATGGCTCTACCACCATAAAAGAAAGTGTAGTCTCTACCTGTGCAGTAGAACAGATACCATCATTAGGACGAGAACAATAAAACTTAAAGGTTAAACTATGCGGACCCGTACCACTCGGAGCAGTCAGACTAGCCGTCCATAATTTAGTTAAAGAATCATAGCTACCTATACTATAATTTGTTCCGCCATCAAATGAGTATTGGATACCAAAACCTCTATCAGGACCAGTAGACCCGCCGTCAGAGGCTGTTGCACTAATAGTGTAATTCATTGACCCTCCAGGAATGTATGAGGAAACACCACCACTAACACTAATAGAACCAGCTGTTAAGGAAGTAATTACGGCCGGTGGTAGCCCATCTACGTCTCCACAGTCAACAGAGTTTGGCGCACTATCTCTAGCTTGTGACTTACCCGTACTATCCACACACCACCCACCACCAGTCACTAGGGCATGCCACATAGAATAAGCCGTGATTTCTTTATTTGCCAAGGCATTGGAATAAC
Organism: uncultured bacterium; assembly: GCA_903831305.1. Classification (GTDB taxonomy): domain Bacteria; phylum Patescibacteriota; class Minisyncoccia; order Phycocordibacterales; family GWA1-40-21; genus CAIJXO01. Next base: position 13,897 of record CAIKXE010000004.1, read on the forward strand.
AGGTAGGAACAACAGATAAACCATCAGTCGCCGGCCAAGCAGAAGGAGTCATTAAACCCTTAAGGGCAGAATTATTAACCATACCCTCACAACCATTATTAGTATTAGCTAGACCATAACCACCATTACTGCTAAAAGCCAGACCAGTGGCCGCCCTAATACTTGATAACTGACTTTTAATAACAGTATCTTTAGATTTATTCCGCGCGGAATTTATAAAAACTAAAACAATAGAAGTTAAAAAGGCGATGATGGAGATAACAACCAAAAGTTCTATGATAGTAAACCCTCGGTTCTTACTCTGTGAGTATGTAAAATCTTTTTTCATAGTAATAACTATAACATAAAATATGCTATAATATTAGTATGAAAGATGAAAATTGTATATTTTGTAAAATAGTAGCTAAGGAGGTGCCAGCGGAAATCCTCTTTGAAAATAAAAATTTAATAATTCTTCAGGATATAAAGCCCTCGGCCCCTTTTCATCACCTGATAATCCCCAAAGAGCATATCCAGTCCGTAGCTCACTTAGAAGAAAATGACCGGGAGATTATTGCGGATTTATTTTTTGCTGCCCGTGATGATGCTAAAAAAGCCGACCTCAAGGGCTACAAAACCATATTTAATGTCGGCCGAGAGGGCGGACAAATCATTGACCACTTGCACCTCCACCTCATGGGTGGGTGGGCTAAATAATACTCTCAATCTGAAACTTTTTATTTAAATTCACTTTTTTAAGGATCACTTTTTCTATTCTTTTACTACCCGGATTTATTTCTACCTCTAAGAGCCCGCCTTGCATCGTCTCGGGAGAAAAATACTGATCAAAGATAAAGTTACCCAGACTATATATAATGTAGACATTTTTATATTGCTCTAACGTCTGTACCACATGCGGATGGTGACCGATAATCAGATCCGCCCCGGCGTCTATAGCCAGCTTTGCATATTTCTGTTGAAAATCATTCGGCAATTTTTCATACTCCTCACCAAAGTGATATGAAACTACTACTAAATCAGCCTCTGCTCTAGCCTTACTAACACTCTCCGCTATTTCTTTTTCTAATACCATAGCCATACCCGGACGAGTGGAAGTACTGTTTACTCCCCCATCTCTAAACTGACTAAAGGTCAGAAAAGCTACCTTTACCCCCTCAACGTTAATAACCTTTCCAGCATAAGCCTCTGAACCTGAAAACCCCCCGCCCACATAGGTAATACCATTTTCTGCTAGCCTACTTAGGGTATCGGTAAAGGCTTCCCCTCCCCAATTAAAAGTATGATTGTTAGCCACCGAAAAGACAGTAAAGCCAACGGCCTTTAAGGCAGGCAAGACCTTGGGATCAAAACGAAAGGAATATAGGCCACCCTGATCCACCCCACGGTCTGAAATCGGCCCCTCTAGATTAGCAAACAACAAATCATAATTGCTCAGCTGATCAGCCACCTCGGAAAAAAGCCCGGCATAATCGCCGGCAAAATTTTTAGAGACCGAGCTTTTCACCCCGCGATCAAGCATCATATCCCCGACAAAAGCCACCGTCAGGTGACCATCAATCCCCGCCTTAGTTAAGGCGGGGCGGTTGTATTCTGTTAAATCCGCCACAGTGGCGACCTTGGGAACCTTTATTGGACTTATAAAATAAAAACAAAAAAGGTTAATTACAAAAAAAGTTAAAACAAAAACGCCCAGACCCCAGATAATTTGTTTTTTTAGATTAGTCCACATTCTTTAGCAATTCACCAAACTTTCTGGCGTTCAAACTCTCTCGGCCGACCAAAAGACCCTGAATCTGGCCGGAGATAATCATCTCGCGAGCATTATTGTGATTCACCGAACCGCCATAAATAATAGGCACGGTAATAGCCACCTTTTGATCATAAATTTCAGTCAAAACTTTTTTTATAAATATTGATGTTTCATAAATATCCCCCGGTTTCATCGCCTCCTCTTCACCCTTACCGATCGCCCAAAGAGGCTCATAAGCTATGATTATTTTAGTTAAAAATCTTTTGGGTAATTTGCCAAGGGAATTAATAATTTGCCCACGTAAAAAATGCAGATAATCCCCGTGCAGGTCTCTCTCTTTTTCCCCTATGCACAAAATTGTTTTCAAACCCACTTTGCTGGCCGAAGATACTTTCTTGGCCACTACTTCATCTGTCTCCCCTAATTCCCGTCTTTCAGAATGACCTAATATTACATAGCCTTCGCCTGATAACATTCCTCCACTTATTTCACCAGTATAAGATCCGCTCTTTTCCCAAAACATATCCTGCGCCCCCAAAATAACAGCCGAGGAAGCCAAACCAGAATTTACTTTCTCCAAGTCAGATAAATAAACATAAGGTGGACAAATCACTACCTGAGTATTCTTTAAAGCCTTAGTCTCCTTCTTTATATCTTTAAAAATAGTTAAAGCGGAGCTGACATTTTCCGGATTCATCTTCCAATTTCCCACCACCAATATCTTATTTTTCTTCATCCTAAAATTATACCATAAAATAAAAATTATATGGCTAGTTACGAACACAGCGGACAGAAAAACCATAATCTTTATCATGAGTGCTATTACGCTCAATAGTGGGTAGGCCTGACTCTAATATACGTGACCAGGCCCTGTTATTACCATTCGGAGTAGATGACCAGATATAGGCGGCCGAATCCAAAAAGTTAAATCGGCTCGTATTTGTTGAAGGATAACGGTAACCAGACAGAAGAGCCTTAAACAGTCCTACCCCTGATTTTAAAGTAGTACCCTCATTTGTTCCGCGATCGCCGGTGGTAGTCGTATCATAAGGAAAATCCGTAGTGCAAGTCCCTGAAGTACAAACCGTCCGTTCCAGAGTGGTAAACTCCTCATGAGTAGGGATATGCCAGCCGGCCGGGCAGAGACCTTGGGTCCCGGGTGTCGTTATGCCACACATCGCCTGAGTCCACTGATATAAACCACCGTCACTGGTACAGTTGCTTTCAGTGTTACTATAACAATATTTTCTGATTGTGGTGCAGGTATTATTTTGATTACTAGTAGCTGAAATAATAGTTCCGACATTTATATTTTCCGCCATCCAGCATTGGAGACCAATCAAGTTTATAGCGTAAGATTTGCCGTCTCTCGTATCCAAGGTAGTTCCACTACAATTTTCTAGCCAAACAGCGTATAAGGTACTACTAGATACACCCATGCTATATGTCCCCGTATCAGGATAAGCGATACTTCCTATTGTACTGGTGGCCCAACCAGCAAAGAAATATCCATCTCTGGTAAAACTGTTAGCAGTCAAACTTGCTTCCTCCCCGGTTACTATTATTTGAGGGGTCATGACTCCCGTACCACCATTAGCATTAAAAGAAACAGCCGGACCCAGAGCCACCCACTCGGCATATAGGGTCACATTAGAGGCACCAATAATGAAGGCTGAGGAAGTGGCACGGCTAGTACCAGTACCATCAAGTGAAGTATTCCAACCAGAAAAATAATAACCGGTCCGAGCCAGATCCTCAGTGTTATCAAGGACCGTCACAATATCACCTACTTCATAAGCATTGTGATCTACCGGGACAAAACCTCGAGTGTTACTGTTACCACTATAAGTGACCGTATAAACACTGACTGGGGTATATTCACTGGGAGTAAAAGCGATTTCTCTTTGTTGCCATGAGCTATTAATATTTATAGTCTCGCTCACGGGCTGATAGTCAGCCTTGGCCAAAGACAAATTATAATTACCAGACAAAAGACCAGTAAAGAAAACCTGGCCGGGTGGTACACAGTCCGAGGTAAAGGTAAACGACACATCTGAAACCGTGGGCGTTTTAGTCAGATCCGCCGTTTGTAAAAATATTTTATAACGTAAATAGCGGTCTCCATCATGATTTGAGTTTATCTCTTGACTGGTCACCGTATAAAAAGTGTCAGCCGTACCATCTGGTCCCTTAAAATTCCAAACTTCACCACCACTATTGGTCGCCACTTGAAGCCGAATACTATCCAATCCCGTCTCCGCTGGCTGATCCTCTGGCTGCCACGAAATTTTATGAAAATTACTAGCTGACCCCGTATCAAAAGTAGAGGAGATAAGCCAAGTAGAAGTGGCATATTCACCCAAGGTGCTTTTTAGTTTAATGGTTCCACCAAAACTAGAAATATCCGCATTACCGTCGGAGTCAAAATATTTGGCCGGATCAGAAAAATGGTCTTGACCAGCTCCACCAGCCCAATCCGTCTGACGTAAAAAGCCTCGGCCAGTAATGTAGGTCGTATCATACTCTGCCCCGGTCAGATTTACCGCTACCTCAGAAAGAGGCAGCCCCGTGGAAACATCTTTAACCGTGATAAGCAAGCTCTGCGGACTCTTAGGGCTAAGAATCAGCTTGACGGTCTGGATAGTATCAGGGCTCAAGGTAAAAGTATTGGCCGGAATAACCCCAGCCAGATCATAAGTATCATCTGTCGTGGTTAGCTTGTAGGTATCCCAATCTAGGCCGGTGATACTTTCCTCCCCAGCACTATCAGTCGTAAATAAATCATCAAATTTGTAAATGTCCACTCCAATCAGTTTTTCACCGTGCAAAGAAAAATCAAAATTTGGCACAACCAAACAAGTATCACTGACGCTTGATATCTGGAGAGTACTGGCTTTATCTATAAAAAAACTAATTTGGGTCAATTGTTGGAGACTGACCGTGGCATGGGTTTTGACCGGGTTTGGGTTAGCTGGCTCGCCGACGGGATATGTCCGCTCGGTAGTATAACCATCTTTAGAAACCGTTATCTCATAGACCTGTACCCCGGGTGGGGCATCCACAATCTGTAGCAAACCATCATTATTAGTCACATCATCAATGACAAAGCTTGGCACAACACTATTATTTTCCACGTGGACGGAAGCACCCGGTAAGGGCACGCCATTGGCATCAAAAACCTTGATAAACAAGGCGCCGTTAGTGGAAGCACTTTCCAGATTTTTAGGACCAATATAAGTAGTCACATTTATCGGAGGGAAATTACGGCATAAAGCACAGGTTATCTCTAATTCGGCTAATTTATAATCCGCTGGTGAGGTATCATTGACCATTCCACCGAGCTCCCCGTCAAAGGGGTCATCAATGTTTCTGATAGTTGTTATAACGACAAATTCCTTACCGTCACGAATCAAAGTCTGAGTATAAGGGATCTTGCCGGGGGGCAGGCCTCCAGCGATACCGACATCAGCATAAGGCAGATTCCGCATTATTTCAAACTGTTCATTGGCCAAAGCAGTAGCGGTCACTTTTATACGCGAAACCCGTATTACGTCCATTGCTAATTTGTAACCCTGATAAACAGAGAGCGCCAAAATAACAAAAATAGCACTACCAACTAAGACCTCTACCAAAGTCATCCCTTTATTTTTTACTCTAAAAAAATTTAACTTGAACATTTTATTTTCTCTCTATATATTTTAGCATATTTAATGCTATAATTCTCCCTATGAAGAGTTCTTGGCCTAAAAAAAATAATCTTCAAGCTGGTTTTACCCTTACCGAGATTTTAGTCGTTTCCTTTATCCTAGTCATTGTTGGCATAGCAATTGTCAACTTTCAAATAGATCTTTTCTCTTTAAACAAAGTTTCCAGTGATAATATTGTAGTCCAAGAAGAAGCCAGAAGGGTACTCAAGGCCCTCACGGCCGAGGCCCGCGGTATGTCACCCTCCAATATGGGGGCATATGCTTTAGCCGAGATTGGCACTTCTACAATTACCTTTTATACCAATACAGATAATGATACACTCCAAGAACGTGTCCGCTACTTTTTGGCTGGTACTACCCTTAAAAAAGGTGTCATTGAGCCAACGGGTACTCCGCTAACTTACAATACAAATAATGAAGTGATACGTGAGGTAGTGCACGACATAGCCAACGGTACAACTTCTATTTTCACTTTTTTTGATACTAATTATGACGGCACATCACCCGCTTTATCAGAACCAATCAACCTACCGAGCATCCGTCTAATTAAAATAAACCTCATCATTGATCGTGACCCACTAAAGTTGCCGGCTCCTTTATCTATGACGACACAAGTATCTATGCGTAATCTCAAAGACAATCTATGATTATAAAAAAAATAAAAAAACGGGGCTATATTCTGATACAAGTAATTATCTTTGCTTCTATTTCTACTTATATTCTAGGGGCCCTGATCAGCTGGGCCGCCACTGATATCAAAGCCTCCAAACAAGCGGCTGACCGCGAGCTTGCCATCCAGATAGCTGAAGCCGGCATTGATTATTATCGTTGGCATTTAGCACATGCCCCGACAGACTATCAAGACGGCACTGAGCAAACCAGCACCTATATCCATGATTTTTTAGATAAAAATGGCACAGCCATCGGTCAATTTGCTCTAGATATTACACCGCCACCACTTGGATCAAGTCTAGTAACCATCAGATCCACTGGCAGTGTTTTAAAGACTCCAAATCTGACAAGGACGATTCAGGTCAAGTTAGCCAAGCCATCTATGGCCAAATTTGCCGTAGTGGCCAATGACTACATGCGCTTTGGAGAAGGAACGGAAGTTTTTGGTCCGATTCACTCTAACAAAGGTATTCGTTTTGATGGGCTAGCCCACAACATAGTTTCCAGTTCTGTCATTACGGCTAATGACCCGGACCATACAGGCAATGAAGAATTTGGGGTCCACACCCATGTCACTCCCACTGATCCTCTGCCACCGGCCAGTATACCAGACCGCTCAGATATTTTTGAAACCGGCCGGGCCGTGGGTATATCAGAAACTGATTTTGATGGAATTACTGGTGATATCTCTCAAATAAAAACTCTAGCTCAGGAAGCAACTGGTTTTTGGCGCGCGGGCTCTGGTGCTTTAGGCTATCACGTAATACTGAAAACCAATGACACTTTTGACCTCAAACAAGTAAACACCATCACAACTGTGAGTTCCTGCAGTGAAAAATGGAGTATCGGCACGGAAACTCTTTTGGGTAATTTTCCTTTCCCGGCTAACGGGATAATATTTTTGGAAGACCATATTTGGGTGGATGGTAAGATAGATAGTGGCAAGCTCACCATCGTCGCGGCGACTCTACCAGAAAACGCCTCCACCTTGAGAAACATTATAGTTAATAATGATTTATTATATACAAAATATGACGGTACGGACGTTATTGGTCTAATTGCTCAGAATAATATTTTGGTTGGTCTTGTTAGTGAGGATGATTTACGAATCGATAGCGCCCTGATGGCTCAAAAGGGCAAAGTGGCTAGACTCTCATACAGCCAATCTTGTTCCTCAACTTATTATACGCGCCAGACCATTACTCTGTGGGGCATGATTGCCTCCAATGTCAGATATGGTTTTGCTTGGGTTAATATTTCAACTAATCAGTTTATCTCCGGATATGTTAATCGTATTTTATATTATGATAGTAATCTACTCTACAGCCCACCACCGAGCTTTCCCCTCACTTCAGACCAATATGTCACTCTCTCTTGGGAGGAGATAAAATAAGAAAAATTACCTAAAAAAGTCTCTCTCCACTTAACACCAGAACTAATCGTTCCGTGAGACTTTTTTGGGTAATTTAGTAGGTATTACACATTATCCATCACGGAGTAGATCGGCGCCACCATAGATAGAGCAAAGAAGCCCACCGCCGCCCCAATAATGACCATGAGTACTGGTTCAATAATCGTAGAGAGATCTTTGGTTCTTTCCTCCACATCTAGTTCATAAAAAATAGCTACCTCAGTCAGCATATTGGACATATTTCCTGTCTCCTCCCCCACGCCCATCATCTCCCCCACAAAGGTCGGATAATACTTAGGATTTTTCATAAAAATTGCTGAAATATTTTCTCCCTTCTCCACCGCCTTAGAGGCATCGTCTAGCACTTGCTTATAATAATGGTTTGTTACAATATCTTTGGTAATCAAAATAGATTGAGCAATGGGGACGCCCGCCGTCAAAAGTGAGGCCAACGTTCTAGCTACCCGAGCCGAGTTAGCCTCCATAATCAAGTCCCCCACTACTGGTAATCTGATGACTAAATAATCCCTTAGATTTTTACCCATCATAGTTTTTAAAAAGAGATAAGTACCTGAGACCGCACCAATAATAAATAAAATAGTTAAAATCCAGTGCCCCACCAAAAAGTCACTAAGTCCAATGATAACCCGGGTGGTAAAAGGTAATTCTGTATTTAGCTCCTTAAAAGTAGCAGTAATCCCTGGCACCACAAAGATAAACATCAGTATCCCGACGATGATCATCACAGTCACAATCACCGCTGGATAGATCATGGCTCCCTTTACTTTTTTCTGCAAACGGTAGGTCTTATCCATTTGCAAAGCCACATTACCCAAGGCATCAGACAAGCCACCGCTCTCCTCACCGGCCTTGGCCATAAAAATAAAAAGATTGGAAAAAATATTTGGATAACCCCGGAGTGATTCACTTAAAGTTTTACCTTTTTTGATTTCAAGATTAATACCTTCTACAATATTTTTTAGCCGGCCGGGCTTGCTCTGTCTTTCAATTACTGATAAGGCTCGGCTCAGGGACAGTCCAGACCTGGTCATCGCTGATAAATTTTTTGCAAAAGAAATCTTTTGGGCGATGGAAACACCACCCAAGAAACTGAAAATTTTATAAAAATATACCTGCCATTTGGTATGGCTGATTTCCTTAGCTGAAATCAGAACACTACCCTCGGCCTTGAGGTCATTATATAAGTTAAATTTGCTTTGGGCTTCAACCACCCCTTCGTAACGCTCACCACTTTTTTTTATAGCGCTGAATTTAAAATGCATTTTATTCACTTATTACCCGAAGCACTTCCTCGATCGTCGTTACCCCCTGGACCGCTTTAAAAATACCATCTTCAATCATACTGATCATCCCCTCTTTTTTAGCCTGCTCGTTTATTACATGGTCAGGCTCGCCCCGCACCACGAGTTCCTTGATAGTGGGAGTCATCTTTAGCACCTCACAGATACATACCCGCCCACCATAACCATCTTTGGATTCAGCTGACTCCTTTGGTTTATAAAAAGGAATAGTTTCGATCGTTTCTTTATCTCCAATTATTTTTTCCTTCTGCAAAAACTCCAGCACCCGTTTAATATCAATAATCTTGGCCAAGGAGGCTACTTCAGATTTTGACAAAAAGTATTTTTCTTTATTGGCACTTAACCGACGAATGAGCCTTTGAGCAATAATCACCTTCACCGTTGAAACAATGAGAAAAGGCTCAATCTTCATGTCCACCAGACGGGGCATAGCCCCAGCCGCCGAATTAGTGTGTAAAGTGGAAAGAACCAAGTGCCCAGTCAAAGCCGCATTAATAGCCAGAGAAGCCGTTTCATTATCACGAATTTCTCCGACCATGATGATATCTGGATCCTGACGAACTAAAGAACGCAAACCATTGGCAAAAGTAAAACCAATTTCTGGTTTGACCTGGGTTTGGTTTATCCGATCCATCTGATACTCTACCGGATCTTCAATGGTAGAAATATTCACATCAGCGGTATTTAAAATATCAAGCAAGGTATAAAGCGTGGTCGTTTTACCGGAACCAGTGGGACCGGTTGTCAATATAAGACCGGTAGTCTGCTTGATCGCCTCATGTAAAATTTCTAAGGCCTCACCATGAAAACCCATGGCTTCCAAAGTAAAACCAGAAACATTTTCTCGTAACAATCGCATAACCGCCTTCTCACCAAAATAAGTCGGCAAGATAGAAACACGAAAGGATACCCCCTCTCCATTCACCTCCATTTTAAACCGGCCGTCTTGAGGCAAGCGCTTTTCATCTAGCTTCAAACTGGCGAGTACTTTGATTCTAGCAATGATACTAGAGGCCACACTTTTTGGCAAAACCATAGCGTCATGCAAAATACCGTCAATCCGGTAACGGATCAGTAATTCGTTCTCCAAAACTTCAATGTGAATATCAGAAGCATTTTGTAGAATGGAGTGCTTGAGCAAAGTATCCAAAATACGAATCACCGGTAAATCCTCTGCCATCTTCTTCAAATCTTCCCCCGTACTACCTACTCCCCGATTATCAATCAGACTCTTAAGCGCCACCGCATCTTTCTGAATAATGTCACCAAACTCCGCCCGTAAACTTTTCTGATATTGTAACAAAGCGCTTTTGATAGAGTCACTATCTGTCAAACGCAATAGTATTTTCAAGCCAACCTTCTTTTTTATAAACTCAATAGATGATAGATCCTTGGTATCAAGCATGGCCACTTCCAAAGTATCACCCTCGCGCCTAAAAGCAATAGCATTATTTTTTCTGGCCACTGGTTCAGGGATCAACGCTAAAATAACCGGATCAATTTTTTGCCCTTTCAGACTGACAAACGGAATACCTAGGACGTAAGCCTCAGCCCGCCGAAAATCATCCTCGCTAATCTTGGCATTGTTTATGAGCACGTGGCCAACGGTCAATTTATTTTTACTCCTGCCGGCTTCAGCCATAGCATTTTCATAATCTAGTTCAGTAATTAAACCAGAGTCTAAAAGAAATTCCTTGAGCTGCTTTTCTTGAACGATCATTTGTTTTAATTATACCGCAAATTCCTTTCTCAAGCAAAACAAAAATCTCATTTCCCTATCCAGAAATGAGATTTTTGTTTTCACTAATAGTTTACAGGCTAAAACTAAAATTCTGAATTTGATCCACCGCTCTCCACAACCGTGACAGAAGGATTATTACTACAATAAGCGACCTTAGTACCATCAGTTACCTTAGCGGTTACTGTATTTAGTCCCGTGGTCCTTAAGAAATAATAATATGTATTATCAGTACTTGAGCCAGAAATCGGTGTGCCGTGCGGATTGGCCACCGTAATAGGATTATTTCTATTAATTATATACCAAGAGTATTGATACGTCCCGTCTGGCCCATAGACAGTAGCGGTCCAAAGGGAGTTAGAACCTCGATTGATGATGGGTGAGCTTGGGCTAGTTAATTCCACAGTACAGCTCAAGTCACTTCCTGGGACACCCGAGCAATAAGAAATAGTCGTTCCTTTAGTACAAGTCCAATCCCCACTAATATATGGTGATTGGGAGGGGGTAGCACCCCCTATACATTCACCAGCAGTAGAGCTACAATAATCACCCTCATCCGGATTACCACCGCAGTTCTCGGTACAAGAGACCTCACAAGCTGGACAACTACCACCACAATCCACATCAGTTTCGTTACCATTTTTTTGACCGTCAGTACAAGTTGGAGACGGTGGAGTGGTAACACTCAAATTAGGACAACCAGCACTTAAAGTTTCAGTTCCACTATTAATAGTGGAAGTAGCGGTATAATTCTTAACAGAAGTATAGGAAGTATTAACGACACTGGTAGTAGCACCATTAATATTCGTCCCTGCCCAAAGATAAGTATACGCTCCAATTCCACCAGTAGAGGTAGCGGTCCAAGTGACGGTTTGACCAGTAAGAGCAGTAGCTGGAGTGACAGAACAAGAAGCAGTAAGATGATCCCTAACTATAACATTGTTTTCGCTAGCACTATTAACACAGTTAGCTGAAGAAGTTTCCGTCCCCCTTGTGATTGTAGCAATACCATAATATGTTCCAGCGGTGGCATATGAGGTGGTGACGATGGCGGTGTTCTTGCCTGTCAAATTTGTACCGGCCCAGCTATAGGTATAGGCTCCGACTCCACCAGTAGAGGTAGCGGTCCAGGTCACAGTATCACCAGTGAGGACAGTAGCTGGAGCAACGGTACAGGAGACGGTAAAGGTTCCTGATTTGGTAGCTGAACAAGAAACTTCATTCCCTTGATTAGCACAGGTCCAGCTCCAAGAATCAGTACCATCCGAGACGACACCTGAGGTACCAATACTACATTTTTCCGCCAGGGTGCTTGGGGCAGTGGTTCTCGTAGTCCCATTTGCACTACCACAAGAAGGATAAACGACTGGTGGTGGGGTAAAGGTTGCATTTATTGTGGTGTTAGTATTCAAAACAAAACCACAACCACCAGTACCCGTACAACCACCGCCAGACCAACCCTGAAAGGAAGCACCACTGTCAGGTGTAGCTGTTAAAGCAATAGTTGTGCCGACGGGGAAAGTCACGACACAATCCGTAGCTGCAGGTCCACAGAGAATCATGGTGGTGGCGTCAGAGACAATACCGGGGCCAACTCTGTTTATACTCAAAGTCGCGGTTTCCGGAACTACAACAGCCGAAGCCGAACAGGTGGAAACATAACAATTATTACTACAAGACCAAGTCCAAGGTCCAGTAGAACCTCCCACCACAGCACTTGCCGTACCAATATCACATTTTTCTGTATCAGTATTTGGGGCGGTAGTTCTAGCAGTACCGTTTGCACTACCACAATAAGTGTTTGCTGGCTCAGTAGGAGTATCCATGCAAGCCGAACACTGTGCATTTAAACCACCATATCGCCCATTACAGTCCCATTTATATGTAGCTCCTTCGTCAGCAACATCAACAAAATCTCCTGTAGGACAAGTGTCTTTTGGCACACCACAAGTACCATCCACACCGTTAGTCTGTATCTCACAAGAAGAAGTAGCTGTTTTATTATTTACCGAATCTATAACTTTTATGTTAGCGATGTACTTGGTCGTGCCAGTGACAATATTCTGCAAGAAAGTGGCTGAAGTAGAACTCAGATCACCATTCCAGAAATAATTTGGATTACCGGTGTTATAAGAGGTAGCCAGCCAAGAAATCTTTCCACTTGGAATATTTAACGGATCATCATAATATCTAGTACCAGAACAAGAAACCGTTGGGTCTGGAGTAATAGTCACATGATTATCACATGAAACGGTATATTCATTGGCATCCTGATCAGTCACTGTCACTTGACCATAATAGTCATCAGCCTCAGAGTATGAAGTAGTGGCGGCAGCGGAGTTGTTGCCAGTCAGATTAGGGCCTACCCAGCTATAAGTATAATCCCCAACTCCCCCAGTAGGAGTAGCCGTCCAAGTGACTGTCTCACCAATGGCCGCCGTAGATGGACTAACCGAACAAGAAGCTAAAAGTGGGGCCGCCGGGAAAGTCGTACTACAAGATGAAACGTAGCCAGCCGAGGAACATGTCCATGTCCAAGGAGCATCAATGCCACCAGTGATATCACTAGGGATACCGACTCTACATTTTTCTTCATTAGTGCTTGGAGCAATAGCTGTGGTGGTGGCATTAAAAGTACCACAATAAGCAGGTGGTGGTACAGGTGGTGGCGTGACAGTACAAGTCACACTACTTGTTACTTCAGTACAAGTCCAATTCCAAGGACCGTTGGCATCACCATTTATAGCACTAGCAATACCGACCTGACACTTTTCTTCAGCCGTGTCTGGAGGAGTAGAACGGTCAATACCAGCCGGACGTACCTCATCAGCAACAGTACCACAGGCAGGATTACAAGGGTTTGATGGTGCACCGAACACCCCTACTGATAGAGCGGACTCTTTAGCTCCTAGATATGAACTGACCATGAATAAATCAGTGGCTGAAGACGTGGCGGTGGTAGAAGTGGCGGTAGTGGTAGCGATGCGATTTGTCCCCTTGTAAACGTAATAACCGGTAACACCAGGGACGGTACTCCACCTAATGGTGGTATAACCACCACACTGGCCAGCCGACTCGGCAGTAATAGTAGTAGGTGGACAAGGGGCCGAAGGCACACCATGGACAGCACTAGATGATGTAGACTCCTGAGTGCCGAGATATGATCTGACAGTAAAGGTATCAGTGGTGGAGGCCAATAGTGTATAGGCAAGAACGGGCGTAGTAACAAGAGGGGTGGTCTCAGTACCACGATAGACTTTGTAACCAGTAGTTCCAGGAACTGGGCGCCAAGAAAGAGTGGTGTACCCGCCACACTGGGCAGCAGTGGCGACAAGGCTAGTTGGCGCCCCAAGATTAAATTGAGCAGTAACAGTAGTGGAGGTACTCATAGTAAAGGTACAAGTGAGAGCTGTTCCACTGCAGACTCCTCCCTGCCAACCGACAAAAATATGACCAGCGGTGGAGGTGGCAGTGAGAGTGACGGTAGTACCATTAATAACCGAAGTAGAAGTAGCTAAACAAGTTGCCCCGCAGATAACTCCTCCACCAGACACTGTACCAGTTCCCGTTCCAGTTTTGGTGACAGTTAGGGTAGAGGTACAAGGTCCTGAAGGAACTGCGGTTGCCGAACTCGAAAATGCAGACTCTGCATTACCATTGTCAACGGCTTTAACTCGAAAAGTTTGTCCAGCTGTACTACTTGCCACATAAGAAATGTTGACAGTATAACGAAGAAGTGTAAAAACAACATCGTTACTACTGACATAGATATTGTATCCTTTAGCACCAGGAATAGTGCCCCAGTTTAGAGAAATATTTCCCCCGCAAGAGGCAGAAGTAGTAGCCGTAAGATTAGGTGCTCCAAGGCCAAACCTGGCAAAAACAGTAGTGGTTGTACTCATAGTAAAGGTACAAGTAAGAGCTGTGCCACTACATCCCCCTCCTGACCAGCCGACAAAGGCACTACCAGTAGTAGGGGTGGCCGTGAGAGTGACAGTAGTACCATTAATAACCGAAGTAGAAGTCGCTAAGCAACCGGCTCCGCAAGAGATTCCTCCACCAGACACTGTACCAGTTCCCGTTCCGATTTTAGTGACGGTTAGGGTAGAGGTACATGAAACAGAAGGGATAGGTGATACTGAGTTTGAGGCGAGTGACTCGGTTTGACCAACATCAACAGCCTTAACTTGAAAATATTGTCCAGTGCTACTTGCTATGTAAGAAGTGGCGGGAGTCTCATAAAGAGGAGTAAAAACCACGCCATCAATACTTTTATAAATATGATATCCAGCTGCTCCGGGTATAGCGTCCCAGTTTAAAGAAATGTTTCCCCCGCAAGAGGCAGAAGTAGTAGCCGTAAGATTAGGTGCTCCAAGGCCAAACCTGGCAAAAACAGTAGTGGTTGTACTCATAGTAAAGGTACAAGTGAGAGCGGTGCCACTGCACCCCCCTCCAGACCAGCCGATAAAAGTGTTTCCAGGAATTGGATTAGCGGTGAGTATAATATCAGCACCAGGAATTACGGTAATACTTGCATTCTTACAATCGGCATCACAATTAATTACTGGAGTAACAGGAATACTAGAAGTACTGGTGACCAAACCAGTTCCAGATGATCCACTTTTACTAACAGTTAAGACAGGGTATGGGAGAGAACAGGTAGTACTGGCACCGCCATACTGACCATTACAAGTCCAAAACGAAGTATCAGCAGTGTCTTCCGTATTAGTAAAAGTGCCTTCAATAGCACAGGTATTTACAACCAACGGCAGACTACAAGCACCAGCGACGGGAACGGGACAAGGAGCTGATGGCACACCATTTACAGAATTTGATGATACAGATTCTTGAGTATCAAGATATGATCTGACAGTAAAAGTATCCGTAGTAGAGGCTAATAGAGTATAGCTAGTAACCGTGGTGGTAACGAGAGGGGTGGTTTCCGTTCCACGATAGACTTTGTAACCAGTAACACCAGTAACCGGCTGCCAAGAAAGAGTGGTAAAGCCTCCACACTGACCTGGGGTGGCTTGGGCGGTGAGCGAACTAGGTGCAGAAATAGTTTTATACTGACAATTACTAACAATGGCTGGACAGATAAAAACTTCCGACCAAGTACCACCTACGTTTGTTATTGTCTCCGAACAAGCAATACCATTTGGAGGAATTTTCCCAGCACAGGGAATATAAGGATCTATTACTACTTCACAAGTAGAAGACGCCGAAATTGAGGAACTATCAGTAGCGGTTACTTCAACAGTATAACGAGTCTTGGTCTGACTATTATATTCCTGCCAAACAGTATTCAATGAATCACCAGGGAGACTATTGAGCAAGCTTGTTGGATCACCCTTCCACGTATAGGTGTAAGGAGCGTCTCCATTGGAAGCAGATGCCGTCCACTGAAGAGCATCACCATAATTTTCATCATATGAAGACTTACCTAAATACGAACAACTAACATCAAGCCCAGGCCCAACGACAACTTGATTTGAACAGTTACTAAAACTTTCCTTATTTGCCTGATCAATC
This sequence comes from uncultured bacterium, assembly GCA_903831305.1. GTDB lineage: Bacteria > Patescibacteriota > Minisyncoccia > Phycocordibacterales > GWA1-40-21 > CAIJXO01. The sequence continues at coordinate 30,029 of CAIKXE010000004.1, forward strand.
ACTTTTACAGAAAAAGCATATGTCCCAGGAGTAGAATAAACAATAGTGGTATTTGCGCTGCTAGTCGTGGCCATTTCTAAACCACTACGCTCATCTGTAAAGCGATACCGGTATGGAGCTGTTCCATCTGTAGCCACAGCCGTCCAGGTAACCAGTTGCCCCACCTTAGCTGAAGACCTGTTTGCGGAACAAGAAACTTTAGGGCTAGGAATAGGGGTAGGGGTAATGATACACGGAGCGGAAGGCACAGCAGTAGCAAAATTGGAAAAGGGTATGTTAGCCGGATCTACTCCCGTTATTAGTGGTTTAATGGCAAAGGAGTCTCCAATGACCGCATTTAACTCATATGAAATACCCGTTACTGTAGAAACAAAAACGGTTCCCGACGCATTTTTTTTATAAACCTGATAACTTGTTATACCCGGAACAGAATTCCAGTTTAAAATAACAAAACCATCACAAACGTCAGATGTTTTTGCCCTAATCTCTACAGGTGGAACAACTGTAAATTTGATATAGCCCTTTCCCCGAGCCACTGTCTGCCAAATTTTAGATTCAAACGTCTCCCAATTTATCTCCACAAATTCAGGTACATACCACTGATTATCTACTTGTAAAAGAATATAATACACACCAGGAGTAGATGGAGCAATAAAAGATGCTCCTTGTTTTTCTAAAGAAAAATTATTACTATTCCAACCTTTTGGACAATCAAACCCCTCGCAACCACCTCCTTCATAGCGCCCATTGTTTATAATATAAGTTTCTTTATTATAAGGGTCAGTACCTACGGGAGAAGAAGACTGTAAAATATCTGATCTTTTAATAACTAATTGTTGAGGAGCATTACTACAAGCATAGCTTGATAAACTACCGGTAATATAAAACTCTTCATTTGGTGAAAGGATGAGCTGAGGAGCCGTTATGGTCATGGTTGTCACATTTCCACCGATATTATAAGCTGTATTAGAAGTCCAGACCACACTATTGGCACTAGCACTATCAAACGCCAAGAAAGAAGAAATCAGAACTAACACAAAAACTAATATAGTTTTCATCTCCTTTCTTTTTCTAAAAATATAAACACTGATAGACAAAATAATAACAGACAGAACGCCGAGTAAATAAAAGATGGCTTTACTTGTCGTCTGGGTATTCCCAGTCACCTCATTAGTATAGGTCGTGATAATATTATCATTATCATCAGTCACTTTTATATCAATAAATATATTTTGTGCAGAAGCTTTTGCCTTTAAGGAAATGTCCAAAGAGATACCTTTGTTAAAATCTAATTTTCGGCTATAAGCAGACACAATTTCCTTGTTTTCGTTTAGAATATTTATAAACAGATTAAGTGGATTTTCTTTTACTGTCGGACCTAGATCAATATCCAGTGGGGCTCCGGTATAGACCATGTTAAAATTATAAGTATCCCCAACCTTCAAAATATTTTTGTTCAATGAGACAGATTGGATAGCTGCCACTGACCCCGTCACAATGTATCTTGCTAAAACAGTCGGAGTGACTTTAATAGCATCTGAGTTTAAAAAATCAACGGACAGCTCATAAACTCCTGACTTGTCTAAATATGAAATCCCCCACTGAAATAGTTTTGTAGTACTGGCAGAAATAGTTATAGGATCAAGCCTATAACTAGTAATCAAATTCCCCGATACGGTCCGATCATATATTTTAATCTCAGGGGTTAAAACCTGTCCCGTAGTAAAAGGATTCTCTACATTTATGTAAAGTGTTCCTTTCTTATCTGGGGAGAGAGTCGGCCCCTCCTGCAATCCATATTTTTTCTCTCCTATCGTTAGATAAGCATCACTGACCTTTAAAAGTGAGTTATCCCCAGTAACTTCAATAAACTTATCCTTCCAAGACAAAGGCATGCCGGCCGCAGTATAAAACTGAATTTGAATACCTAAGGCTTTTCCTGAAAAGTTAGTCGGCAGTAAATAACTAAAATTAATTTGTTTCATTTCTCCCGCCTTTAGAAAAACCGGGCCGTATGACTTACTATCATAAATGACGCCCGCCAAACCGTTTCTCCGATACTCCCCAGCCAAAGAAACCGTATATTTTAAATCTGGCAAATTATAGTCCTTATCATTTTTCAAAGTAAAAGTTCCTGTTACTTCTTCACCAGCGGAATATTTATCCTTGGGCAGAGAAATATTTTTAATCTCCACTGATGGCAGATTATTCAGCTCCGCTATCTCAGCCGGAGTAGCCTGAACTTCATAAGTGTCACCATTATTGGTTTGAGCCAAGACCGTATTAGCTGAAAAAATTAAACTGCAAGACACTCCAATAAACAAAAATGTTTTCAGCATTTTATTTTTTTTATAAAACACACTGATAATAATTATTGCTAATAAAACCAAAAGCCCTAACGCCCATAAAACACCAGGAAAGCCGGTCGAAACGTTATTGCCTGTTATTTCGTGATTATAAGAGGTAATTTTGTCACCCTTGGCATCGGTCACTACCACATTTACAAATACCCTGCTAGCACCAGCATTAGCGGTCAAAGGAACTTCTAATACGACTCCTTTATTAAAATCTAATTTACCATTATAGCTTGATACGAGGCGAGCCTCCTCATTCAAAATAGTAACTGATACATTGAGTACATTTTCCTTAAGAACAGAGGGTTGATCTATATCTTTTGGTATTCCCGTATAAACCATCTTAAAATTAAACTCCTTACCAGATTTTAAAGTATTCTTGTCTAGAGTGATCTGCTGAATAGTGGCCATCGGTCCGCTGATAACATATTTGACCAAGGTGGTCGGTGCTACTTTCACTTTTTGGCTGTTATAAAAGTTTACGGCCACTTCATAAATACCAGGCTTATCTAAATATGAGATTTCCGAGGAAAAAGATTTTGTACCCCTAGCAGAAATTGTAAATGGTTTTAAAGTGGTGGTTTTAAGCAATGCCCCCATGGCTGATTGGTCATAGATTTTAATTTCGGGGGTGAGGGTTCGTTCCTGATTAAAAGGATTTTCCAGCTTTACATTTATTACCGCTTTCTTAGTGGCTGACAAAGTCGGCCCTGATGATACAGAATATTTATTATTCCCAATATTAAGATAAGCATCAGCTATTTTCATCATTGAGTTTCCACCTGTTACTTCAAGAGGTTTATCCTTCCAAACCAAAGGTAGCCCGGTAGAGGTATAGAGCTCTATGCGGAGTCCCAAGTTTGACCCAGCTACATTACTTGGTAACAAATAACCAAAACTAATTTCTTTTGTTTCACCAGACTTCAAAAAAACAGGACCGTAAAACCGGCTATCGTATATTTCTCTCGCCAGACCATCAGCCCCATACCCGCCTACTAAAGATATCTGGTATTTCAAATCAGGAATGCTGTAGCCTTTAATATTTTTAATAACAAATACTCCCGCTACTCCTTCGCCTTGAGTATAGGTAGATTTGGCTGGAGAAATATCTTTGATCTCAATTACGGGCAGACTGTCTGTCTTGGCCAACTCCTCTAGAGTGGTTTGCACCAAATCCATATTTCGGTTTACTGTCTGGGCTGAGGCGCTAGGGAGAAAAAAGCCAGACCCCAACAAAACCAAAGCCAAGACAGAGATCAAGAGAAGTTTTTTCATAATAAATTAATAATTATTAATAATAAATAGCTGGTAAATTAGCCCACCAAGTTTTTATTATAAAAACTTAAATGAGCAAACTACTGCCTCAGATAATTATACCATACCCCCGCTTGACAACAAGGGTAAATTTGCTATACTTGAGTAGTAAGGTTTCAGTTCGCCCACAAAGCGGACTTAATTTTTTATCAAATAATAAGGATGAGGGGTTGGAAGATATAGTTTAATTTTTTTGTCCGGACCCAACCAGACTAAAAAAATTAAATATATCCTTCCACCCCTCCCAAAAATAAACAACATGGTAGATCTTAAAGTCTTAAACGCAGTGTTAGAACAACTAGAACAAGAAAGAGGTGTCCCCAAGGAAAAGATGCTTGAGGCTATTGGCATGTCCCTCGCGACCGCCTATAAGAAGGAATACGGTAAAAGAGGCCAGATTGTCAGGGCTAAATTTGACCTAAATACCGGTAAAACTGAGTTTGAACAGGTAAAAACCGTCGTAGAGAAGGATAATGTCATTATGCGTGATGAAAGTGAGATTGATTTGACCAAAAAGGAGGTTTTTAGCCATAAAACCGCTAATAAAGCCAGTGATGTGGAGGAAACTGAAGGTGATTTAGTCTATTTTAACCCGGAACACCATATTCTACTGGAAGATGCTAAAAAGATTAAGAAAGGTATTGCCGCTGGTGATGAGATGATTTTCCCCTTGGAAGCCAAGGATGATTTCAGCCGTATTGCCGCTCAAACTGCCAAGCAGGTCATCATTCAGAAGCTCCGCGAGGCGGAAAAAGTGTCTGTTTTGGGTGAATATGGCAAAAAAGAAGGTGAAATCGTCACTGGTTCCGTCCAAAGGATGGAAAGAGGTAACATTTTCATTGATATGGGGCGAGCAACCGCTATTTTGCCATTTGAAGAGCAAATTCCAGGTGAAAAGTATGCCCAAGGTGAGCGAATACGAGCTTATTTATATAGAGTAGAAGAGACCCCTAAGGGGATTTTCCTCAAATTATCCCGTTCTCACCCTAAATTCTTGGAAGAATTGTTTAAAATCGAAGCTCCAGAGGTGTTAAACGGTGTTGTGGTTATGAAAGCCATCGCTCGTGAGGCTGGTTCTCGTTCCAAGGTAGCCGTGGAATCCACGGACGCCCATATTGACCCCGTCGGATCCCTGGTGGGTCAGCGTGGTGTGCGCGTGGCCACGGTTATGAGTGAGCTGGGTGGAGAAAAAATAGACATTATTGAATGGTCGGCTGATCCTAAGAGATTCTTGGAAGATGCCTTGTCTCCGGCCAAAATCCTAAATGTGGAGATAGATGAGACAGAAAAGAAGGCTACGGTTGAAGTTTCTCCTGACCAACAGTCATTGGCTATCGGTAAAGGTGGACAAAACGTCCGTCTCGCCGCCAAGCTCACTGGTTGGAAGATAGATATCAAGTCCACCGCCGCTCCGGTGGCTGAAGAAACAGTAGAGAAAATAGAAGAGTAGTACCGCCCTAACAAAAGCCCTCAGAATATACTTTCCGAATAAAGGGTGCAAAGCACTTCCACTAAATCCCCACCTTAGTTAAGGCGGGGTGGTGAGGCTTTGCGAACCGGGGCGGTGTGTCTGTAGGGAGTACCGAGTCAGCGAGGGGAGGTGGTATAAAAAAACGGAAACAAACAAGGGCGGGAGGGGGTGCAGCACCCCCTCCCGCCCTTTCCGCTACTTCCGTGGTTTATGTAGCTTCTTAGTGGCATGCCACCGACGTGGCTTATGCTTTTGGGGTTTATTACTGTCGCACCACTTCTCAAAGCGCTGCCACCAGTCCAAACATTTACACACCACGATAGCACACAGAAGCACCGCACAACACAGAATACCGGCAAGAACCATCAGACCAAGGGTTTTAGCCTGCCATGTCATATTATCCCAGGTCATCTCGCCCTCCTTAACCTTTTATGGTCTTCTATTTTTGCCCCTATTCCAAATCTATTCTTAATAATACATATAAATGACATAATTGAAAGAGTTTAAACAAGGTTGTCTTATTTCTAAAAATCCGCTATAGTAAACCACATTATTAGTTTATTAAGATAAGAGAGCAAACATATTTGATTTTAAAATGTCTGGCCGAAGTTCTGACGAGGAGATCCGAGGACTTTTAAAATTAAATATGTTTGCTCTCGCAACAATAAAAATATGTCAGGATACATTTGGTTTGCACTCATCGCTTCGCTCGTCGCTATCATCTATGGTCTGGTTCTCGCCCGATCAATTTTAAAAAAGTCCGCTGGTAATGCCCGTATGCAAGAGATTGCCAAAGCAATTCAAGACGGTGCCGGGGCTTATTTAAATAAACAATACAAAACTATCGGTATCATTGCCGCCATTTTGTTTTTGATAATTGGTTTTATTCCTAAACTTGGTTGGACCATGGCTATTGGCTTCCTCGTCGGGGCCTTTCTCTCGGCTCTTGCCGGCTATATCGGGATGAACGTTTCTGTCCGCGCCAATGTCCGTACTACTGAAGCCGCCAGAAGTGGCATCAACGCCGCCCTCTCCCTGGCCTTTAAAGGCGGTACGGTTACTGGTCTTCTCGTCGTCGGTCTCGCTCTTCTCGGTGTCACCGCTTTTTATGCTATCACCGGTAGTGTCACCGCTCTCGTTGGTCTTGGTTTTGGAGCCTCCCTCATTTCCGTTTTTGCCAGACTCGGTGGAGGAATATTCACCAAAGCGGCAGATGTGGGTGCAGACTTAGTGGGAAAACTGGAAGCGGGAATTCCTGAGGATGATCCTCGAAATCCAGGCGTAATTGCTGATAACGTCGGAGACAACGTCGGTGACTGTGCTGGTATGGCCGCTGACCTCTTTGAGACTTATGCCGTTACCTCGGTGGCTACCATGCTTCTTGGTTCACTTCTCTTTGTCGGTTTTCAAGGCGCTATTTTATATCCCCTTGCTATTGGTGGTATTGCTATCTTTGCTTCCATTATCGGTACTTGGTTTGTAAAACTCAGTGCTGGTAGCCAAAACATTATGGGTGCTCTCTACAAAGGATTGATCGTTTCCGGAATTCTCGCCGTGGTCGCCTTCTACCCTATTACCAAAATGTTGATGGGCGGTCAGAATCTTTATTCTGTCTGGGACCTTTTCATCTGCTCCCTTGTTGGTCTCGTAGTAACTGGCGCCCTCGTCGTTATCACTGAGTACTTCACTTCTACCAAATATTCTCCCGTCCAAAGTATTGCTAAAGCTTCCCTCTCCGGACACGGCACAAACGTTATCCAAGGTTTAGCTATTTCCATGAAGTCTACCGCTTGGCCTTTGATCACTATCGTCCTCGGTATCCTTATTACTTATTATTTTGGTGGGCTTTACGGTATAGCGGTGGCGGCTATGTCCATGCTTTCTATGACCGGTATTATTGTGGCCATTGATGCTTATGGCCCTATCACTGATAACGCTGGTGGTATTGCGGAAATGGCGGAATTACCAGAATCCGTTCGTGATGTCACTGATCCTTTGGACGCTGTGGGTAACACCACCAAAGCTGTCACCAAGGGTTATGCTATCGGTTCCGCTGGTCTCGCTGCCCTTGTCCTCTTTGCTTCTTATACGGAGGAAATTGTCAAAGCCGGCAAAACTATTTCTTTTGACTTAAGCAATCCTTACGTTATCGTCGGTCTCTTTATTGGCGGTCTTCTCCCTTATTATTTTGGTGCTCTCTGTATGGAGGCCGTGGGTAAGACTGCCGGCAAGGTGGTAGAGGAAGTCCGCCGACAGTTCAAAGAGATCAAAGGTATTATGGATGGAACCGGCAAGCCAGATTATGCGGAGTGTGTTTCTATCGTGACTGGTGCGGCTATCAAGCAGATGATCATTCCCGCCCTGATTCCTGTCCTTACTCCTATCCTCATCGTCTTAATTTTTGGTAAAGATAATGGCCTAGTGGTCCTCGGTGGTTTGCTTATGGGTTCTATTGTCACCGGTCTCTTCGTCGCTATCTCTATGACTTCTGGTGGTGGCGCTTGGGACAATGCCAAGAAATATATTGAGAAAGGAAACTTTGGTGGTAAAGGTAGCGATGCCCACAAGGCCGCCGTCACTGGTGACACCGTGGGTGATCCTTACAAGGATACTGCTGGCCCCGCTATCAACCCCATGATCAAGATTCTAAACATTGTGGCTCTTATTATTGTCGCGCTGATGGTGTAGCTCCCCTTTCCCCACCTTAGTCAAGGCGGGGTGTCTGTTCTGACAGACGGGGCGGTTGGTCAGGTATTGAATTTAAAATTTTTAGTGTATAATAAACGTATGGAGATATTTTCTCCATACGTTTATTAATTAACTACTCGATTAAAATTCGAGAAAAAAATGAAAAAAATAATTGGTACTAGTATACTTGCCTTGTTATTAGTCATCCCGGTGCTCTCCGTTAGAGCGGAAACGGATACAGAGAAGCCAAAAACTGGCGCTGAACAGCAAACAGAATGGCAAGGTTTAACTAACAAAGAAAAGGAGGCCAGGGCAATCGAAGCCTTAAGATTAAAAGGCATCAAAATTGAGGTGAGAGCAAGCTCTACTGAAGACCGGATAGAGGCTCACGAGGCCCGTCTAGAAAACAGAGAAAATAAATTTGATATCAAATATGATCGGAATATAAACAGGGCCAGCACCACTGAGAAAAGATTAGAGAATAGAGAGATGGATATTGAGAGAATCCGTGAAAGGCTAGCTTCAACCACGTCTTCTACTTCAGCCAAGAGAATAGAGCAGATTAATGACCACTTAGAGAAGCAAAGAGAGCAGATGAAGCAAGTCAAGGAAAGATTATTAGAAAAGGAATTGAAAGTATTAGAGGTTTTGGGTGAAATTGCCTCTAAAATACAAGAAAGGATAGCCATCCTAGCCGCCAAAGGATTAGATATGACTGTTGCCAAAGCTAAATTAGCTGAAGCCTCTATCAAGATTGAAGAAATAACCGCCGAGGGTCAAAGCCTAGCACTTTTGATTGAAACAGAGATTACCGAAGCTAACAAAGACCAGTTATTTTCAGACATAAAAACTTCGCAAGGCAAAATAAGGAGTTTAGCACAGGCCACACATGGTCTCTTGGTCGATACTATCAAAGAGATCACCAAGGTTCTACCCGCCAAGGTAATCCGGACCGCCACGACAACTATTCCAGACACCACAAATTAATTTATAAAATAATTTAACACATATCATATGGAAAACGAAACAACTAACACCATACCAACAGAAAATAAAGGCGGGTTCGGCGGTGTAGCCGGAGCGGTCATTATCGTCGCCATTATCATCATTGGTGGTTGGTATTTTATCGGTAATCGTGTGGAAAAAATTCAAGATCAAAAATCAGCCACTACTTCTTCCCTACAAATCACCACCGGGACTTCAACTGAGATAGATGACATCCAAACAGACTTGGATAATTTGAATCTGAAAGTTTTGGATTAAAATCACCAACAAAAAACCTCCAGCAAACCTTCGCAGCGATTAGTTCTGACGTTAAGCGAAGAAGGTTAGGCTGGAGGTTTTTTGTTTACAAACGGAAGCCCAGCAAAACAATCTTCTTCGTTTAACGGAGTACCTAATCACTACGAAGATTGTTTACCGGGCTTCCATTTTGCATTTTCTGTGTTTTTTGCTAGACTCTAGAAATGACAAAATATAAAATAATCAAGACTAAAGAGCTAACGGATTCTGAAGTAGAAATAGAGTGTGAAATAGACGCGGAGGCGGTGGCCACCTACCGACCAAAGGCAATTGCTAAAATCCAGAAAGACCTCAGCTTACCCGGTTTCCGCCCTGGTCATGTACCGGAAGCCATGCTCGTCAAGCATGTCGGCGAGCTCTATATTTATAATGAGATGGCCGAGCTAGCCATTAACGCTTCTTTTCCAGAAATAATTACTGAGAGCAAAACCAGTTTTATCACCATGCCAAATATTCAGATTACTAAATTAGCGGACAAGAACCCCGTGTTATTTAAAATCATTGGTCCTGTAATGCCAGAGATAAAGCTAGCGGATTATAAAAAAATCGCCAAGAAAGAAAATGAAGCTAAGTCAGAGCCCACTGAATCTACGGAAAAAGAATTAGAAGAAACGATAGAGGAGATCCGCAAAAATTTTGCTTTGAGAAACCATACGCATGCCGAGGGTGAAGAACATAAAGCTGATGAAAAAATGGATCTGCCAGAAGTGACCTTAGACTGGGTAAAGAAACTCGGCGCCTTTGAGACCATGGAGGATTTTAAAATTAAGATAAAGGAAGGAATACAGAAGGAAAAAGAATTCAAAGCCAAGGATAAAAAGCGTATGGCCATTATTGAAAAGATTTTAGAGGATACAAAAGTCACTTTACCTAAAGTGATGATTGAGAGCGAGCTCCATAAAATGCAAGCTCAGTTTGAAGATGATATTACCCGCGCGGGCTTAAAAGTGGAAGATTATTTAAAGCATTTAAAAAAGACCCCCGAGGATTTGAAAAAAGAGTGGGCGGGAGATGCGGAAAAGAGGGCCAAGGTCCAGGTCATCATCACCAAGATTGCCTTAGAGGAAAAGATTGAAGCTGATCCTGAGATCGTAAAAAAAGAAGTAGAAAATCTATTAAAAACTTATAAAGACGCCACTGAGGATCGCACCCGCGCTTATGTGGAAATGATGCTCACCAATGAAAAGGTCTTTGAGTGGCTGGAGAATATAAAATAAAATCATCCCCGGTGAAAGGCTTCCCAGACAGCGGTGATAGCCGCTGTTTCTGCCCGCAGAATATTGTGACCAAGAGAGCAAACCTGAAAATTATTCTCTGTAAATAGCTTCATTTCTTTTTCCGTCCACCCGCCTTCCGGACCCACAAACACCGCTACTTTTTCAACTAATATTTGCCCCGCTTCATCATATCCCCGCTCGGTAGCTGAATCACAATTTAATTCACCAGTATGAAAAGCCACACACATTTTATTATTTTTCTTGGCCAGCAAAACCGCTGATTCTAAATCAGTAATTTCAAAAACCTCGGGGAGGCTTAGCCGGCCACTTTGTTCACTGGCCTCTTTAACAATTTTTTCCAAACGAGGAATATTCAGATCCTTCTTTTCACTACGCAGAGAAATCACTGGGTGAATCTCCGCCACACCAATCTCCGTACATTTTTCCGCGGCTAATTCAAAATTATTTTTTTTAATCAGAGACAAATAAAGAGAAACAAAATTACGATCCGTCAAATGATATTCTCTAGGTGACTCGGCCAGGACCGGCACTACGGTTTTAGCTAAACTCAAAATTACTTCTGTTCTACTCGCGGAAACTATTTCCGCCTTACCCTCAAAACCAGTACCGTCAAATACAATGATAGAATCCCCCACTTTGAACCGAAAAACGTTTAGGAGCTGATGGATCAAATCAGCATCGGAGATAGTCACCTCCTCATTATTACCCACCTTTTGCGCAATATAAAATCGGTGTAACCTCATATGAAACAGTATAGCGTAAAACAAACACAAAACACAACCGCCCCGGTCATCGGAATGACCACCCCGCCTTGACTAAGGCGGGGAAAGGGAACAGGAGCAGGTAGGGTCCCCTTTCTCCTCCTTGATTAAGGAGGAGTACCGAGTCGGCGAGGGGAGGTGGTGGGGTGGTTGTGTTTTTTGTTTCTTTATTATAATCTTTACTCATTATCAACTAATATAAAATTTATGTCATATTTAATTCCTACGGTTATTGAAAAGGGGCAAAACGGCGAACGCGCTTATGATATTTATTCTAGGCTATTAAAAGAAAATATTATTTTCCTCGGTGGTCCGATCGATGATGATGTAGCCAACATTATTATTGCTCAGCTTTTATTTTTACAAAGCGAGGATCCTAAAAAAGATATCAAACTTTATATAAATTCCCCTGGTGGTCATGTCTCCGCGGGTCTCGCCATTATTGATACTATGAATCATATCAAAAATGATGTCTCCACCGTCTGTGTGGGTATGGCGGCTTCCATGGGCGCGGTGATCCTAGCCTCCGGTGCCAAGGGTAAAAGGTATTCCCTACCAAACTCAGAGATCATGATCCACCAACCATTAGGGGGCGCCCAGGGTCAAGCTACTGATATTCAGATTACCGCTAAACAAATTCTAAAATTAAAGGAAAAGTTAAACAAAATGATGGCCGAGAGAACAGGCAAAACCTTTGCGGAAATAGAAAAGGATGCTGACCGTGACTACTATATGTCCGCCGACGAAGCTAAAAAGTATGGCATTGTGGATAAAGTGCTCTAGGTTGAAAATTGTCTGACTGGTTTTTAAGCATTGGACATTTTGTTCAAAATATTATAGTATGAAAAAGTTACTAATTAATTTATATGACCCTGTTTTTTATCCATTTGAAATCAAAATATCTAGTGTCTAGGCAAAAAATGCCTTTATTTAGTCTACCAAAGGGTAACTAATAAAATTTGTTTTCAATTACATAAAAAGCGGAGCATATTCGCAAATTTATGTCATTACAAATTGTAATTTTGTTGGCGGGAGGGGCGGGACTCTTGGGCATTGCCCTGGGGTACTTTTTGCGTTTGATCATTTCCCTTGGGAAAAAGGGCTCCATGGAGCTAGAGATAAAAGGGATGATGCTTCAAGCCAAGGAGGAAGCTAAAAAGATAGTCTTAGAAGCGGAGAACAAAGCGGTTGAGACTTTGAAGGAAATCAAAGCCGAGGCTAAAGAGAAAGAAGACGCGTCCAAGATCGTGGAGGCCAGATTGATCAAAAAGGAGGATCTCCTGGACCAGCGCCAAACGGATATTGATAAGGAAGTAGAAAACATCAAAAAGAAAATTCTAGAGATCAAAGAGATCCGCGAACGAGCAGAGAAAGTGGAGTCTGAAAAAGTAGGCGAATTACAAAAAATAGCTAATTTGAGTGTGGAGGAAGCCAAAGAAGAAATCCTAAAAGCCACGGAAAAAAAATATGAGGAAGATATTTTAGTTCGTATAAAGAAACTTGAGTTATTTGGAGAAGAAAAATATGAGGCCAAGGCCAAAGAAATTTTGACCACCGCTATCCAAAGACTAGGTAACTCTGTGGCCTCAGATGTCATGTCCACTATTGTGAATATCCCATCAGATGAGATGAAGGGTAAGATCATTGGTAAGGAAGGAAAAAACATTAAAGCGTTTGAAAGAGCTACCGGTGTAGAAGTGATAGTAGATGATACCCCAGGAGCTATCACCATATCCTCCTTTGATCCCGTACGCAGACAAGTAGCGAGAGTGGCCTTGGAAAACCTCTTACTAGATGGACGCATTCAACCCGTCAAGATTGAGAAAATAGTGGAAGAGGCTAAATTAAGTATAAATAAAATCATTAAAGAAAAGGGCGAGGCCGCCGCTTATGAATGTGGGGTCTTTAACTTGGATCCGCGCATCGTCGCTATCCTTGGTCGCTTACACTTCCGCACTAGTTATGGCCAAAATGTGCTTCAGCACTCAGTGGAGATGGCCCATATTGCCGGCATGATTGCCGAAGAAATGAAGGCCAATGTCACGGTGGCCAAGACGGCCGCCCTCTTACACGACCTTGGTAAAGCCGTGGATCATGAAGTGGCTGGTACCCATGTGGAGATTGGTCGCCGTATCCTCCAGAAATTTGGAGCCAGTGAGGAAATCATCAAGGCTATGCAAAGCCATCATGAAGAATACCCTTATGAATCCGTAGAATCCATCATTGTCCAAGTGGCTGACGCCATCTCTGGTAGTCGCCCGGGCGCTAGACGTGACAACATTGAGAACTATATCAAGAGATTACAGGACCTAGAAGCCTTGGCTAATTCCTTTGCTGGTGTGGAGAAATCCTATGCCTTGCAAGCCGGTCGTGAAGTACGGGTCTTCGTTACCCCAGAGCAGATTACTGACTTAGAAGCCAAAAATCTGGCTCATGATATAGCCCAAAAGATAGAAACGGATCTGAAATACCCAGGAGAAATCAAGGTAAACGTGATTCGTGAGCTCCGAGTAGTAGAATACGCCAGATAATCTGTCAAGACTTTTCCCCTCTTGCCCTTTATTTACAAGGGTATATAATAGTAGGGTAAGTAAGGTCGAAATAATTATTAGAATAAATTAAATTTGTTTGCTCGCGCGAGCAATTAAAGTAAAAAAATAATATGAATAAACAAGCAATTGTCGAGGCCGTAAATGGTATTTTGAACACCACTAAAGTTCAAGCTGAACAAGTAGTTGATAAGGTTTTTGATTCAATCGTCGCTTCTCTTAAGAAAGGCGAGGAAGTATCTGTCGCTGGTTTGGGTATCTTCTCAGTGAAGGCCCGCGCCGCTCGTGATGCTAGAAATCCAAGAACTGGTGAGACCGTCAAGGTCCCTGCTATGAATGTGCCAAAATTCCGAGCTGCTAAAGCTTTGAAGGACGCTGTTAAGTAATTCTTAATAAAAAAGCACTCTGAAGTTTATCAAGGGGTGCTTTTTTATTTTGTAAATCTTTATTTTACGGCTTCTCGGTATTATAAATATTCAATATTTCCTCTACCGAGAGAGCTTTACTATAAATACGAACATTATCAACAACCCCAGTAAAAAAACCTTGGACCGCACCATAGGTAGCCTGAGCACCAAATACTGAAATATTTGCTTTTGTTGTTGCACTAGTAAAGATACTATACAGCCATTTAGTTTTGTCGGTTTCAGTACCTATATTTAAACTTTTTTCTACACCATTTAAATAAACAACCGGCGATATTGCGTTTTGAGTAACGGTAATCATCCCCCAATTATTTATAATGGGATCTAATGTGTCAGTAGAAGTATAGTAACTCCACATTACAGAACTATCCTGATTAAGACTTATTGATAATCTATCAAATCTCATATCCGGAACTATATACATTCTGGTTTGTCCGCTCCAAGAAGAAATTGACACAGCATGTCCTTCACTATAAATATCTGGCATTCTAATCCAAAAATTAACAGACCCGGTTGTATTTTGACTTAGAGAGGATGAACTAATACCACTAATGTCAATATAATCATTCCCATCAAACGCATACGCCGTATTAGAGAGTCCCTTCACCCCCGTAGTGGCAGTAGCACCAGTGACAGTACCGTTATTACTCCCCCAGTTATCATTCGCATTCCCATCAAAGGACCAGTAAGAGACTAAGTGATCTGGCAAGATACCGTCAGAGGGTCCTAGAGCAATGGTTTGAGACAGTTCAGCATTAGAGGCTTTGACATAGATCTTGTTAGCGGAGTTCTTAGCCACTAGGTAGCCAGTGGAGGTACCAGAAGACTGGGGGTCAGTAGGAATAGCTACTAGGTAAGTAGGGACTAGGGGTGATAGGTCGACATAGCCAGTACAGGAGACACTGTGAGGGGAAGAGGTGGCTCCAGTGTTACAGATCTCTCCTAGGTTAGTGGCAGGGACACCAGCAGGGTAAGTACCGTTATCTATATAGTATTGGTATAAAGCTTTGTTGATTTCCGCTAGATTAGCCTTCCTTTGGGTATTACGGACTTGGGAGAACATCTTGATGGGGTTTAGGGCCAGGATGACGATACTGGCGAGGATGGCGATGATACCGATGACGAGGAGGATTTCGAGGAGGGTAAACCCGCTCACTAACTTTTTTCTAAAAGTTAGTGAGCGGGTAAAGCCCCCACTACGCTTTAGCTTCGCGGGGCAGGCTTTCTGTTTGTATGCTTTTAAGGTCATGATATTAAATAAACCTGTGCTTAATATAATAGCATATATACTGCGAACCAACACACCGTTTTGCTCAACTCAGTACCTAATTAGTCACAATTTCAAGTAAGCCATGGCTTACTTCAGCAAAGAGTATACTTAATATTATTATTGTTAAAGTGGTCAACGTGGCAGGTTGACCACCTTAGACAAAATACCAAGTGAACCATGGTTCACTTGGTATCGGTTACTAATATAATAACAAAACATTTCATTGTGCGGGTAGGGCGAATCGAACGCCCAACATCAGTTTGGAAAACTGAAGTTTTACCATTAAACTATACCCGCGAACATAATTAAAAGAACCCTCACATTATACACATTTTCCCCAAATTTCAAAGTAACAAACGTCAAAATTATTTAATTTTAAAAGTCCTCGGATCCCCTCGTCAGAACTTCGGCCAGACATTTTAAAATCAAACAATTTTTACTTTGCACTACACTGTACCTTTAGAAATCCGAACCACCTCTTCAAAATTATCATTCTTCTCCACTTTCTTCCGGCGCAAGAAATTACATTTTTTACACTGATAAGTGAGCACATATTCCCCTTTCTCTATCTCCACCCTGACCGGTTTCATCAACCCTTGGCAAGTGGAAGCACGGTCCCCGGGGTTTATGTCCACATGTTTACTCCACAAGCATTTTGGGCAGTGGTTCGTATAGCCATCCCCTATCACTTGTTCACCACATTTTTCACAAGTAAAATCCTCAATCCTTTTTTGAAACAATTTTGGCATATTTATATTCTTTCACAAAATAAAAAACTATGCTAGTATTCCATGGTCAATCAAATATCGGGGCGTGGTGTAACGGTAGCATTCATGATTTGGGATCATGCAGTTCGGGTTCAAATCCCGGCGCCCCGACAAGTTAAACGGCCTCAAGCCGTTTTTAACTTGTCGGGGCGCAAAAATGCGACTAAGCATTTTTAGGGATTTGAAAAGGTTCTCCCATATTTTTGAATCCTGACTATCTTATGGAAGGATGAAAAAATGGGAAACCTATACTGGTCATGTAATGACCAAAACTCCCGGTGACCAGGCAAATTTTTGTGACGACAAAAATTTAGCCGAGGGAAAAACTCCCGGCAAGACGGAAAAGTACCCGACGGTGTAACCGTCAAAATTCCCGGCCTACAAGCTCTATCGGACATCCATAAAGGACATCCTTTTATAATATAATATCCTCCATATAATTCACCTTGGCCTGCATACTTTTTAGGTCCAAATACACTACCGCCACATCAAACTGCCAGTCTACCTCAGTGTTTACCCTTCCAGTTACATGTGCCTGCCCGCCAACTCGGAGGGAAACAGCGGTATTCCCTCTGTAACCAAGCAAAAACGTCTGTATTACCCTACTCAGGCGCTTTAACTTCCAAGGGTGGAGGTTATCTTCCGGTCGATATTTATCCATTTCATACGAAACAGGTGATCCCGGTTTAGTAATATAGTCTGGCAAATGAGAAACAGTTTTAACCTCAATGAAGTGCAGCTTTTGGCCTTTCCGGGCAATAATGTCTATTTCACCCCATTTCTTTAGGTAATTCCGCTCAATCACCTCAAAACCACGTTTCACCAGAAACCTACAGGCAATATTCTCGCCAATATCCCCTATTTTTCGCTTTTCTGTCCTTTTGTCTTCCATTTGTTTCATATGTAACGTTAGAAATCATCACCGGGAATATAATTTTTGGAGTGCGCATAATTTTCTGCTGAAAATTTGCTCTCTCTCGCCTACCCGGCTGTGAAGCCTCCAAAATCATATTCCCGGTATGATTTTAGATCTTACGTAAAATCATCTCAAACTTGGGCTGAGACTTAATGTCCTGAATATCCTTATAAACCACAAAGAAGCGGTATGGGCAAAGCTTTTCAATATCCTCCGGCTTATAAAAGTAATAATATTTCTCATCACCCAGGTTCGTAGTCAATTTTTCCTGATAATCACCGTATTTACTAGAAAAAATACACAAAACACCCCCCGGTTTAAGCATTTTGTGGCATTTATCTATAATACTAGCCGTTTCCGCCATGTTCATATGCACAAAAAAGGAAAAGGCAAAAATAATACCAAACGTTTCATGAACCTGCCCGCCAACTCCTAGGGTAACCTCCATCTGCCGAACATCAACTAACCTAAAGTCCACCCCCGGATTTCTAGCTTTTGCTTCCTTTAAAAGTCCGGCCGAGGCATCTAAACCGATATAATTATCCTTACCAAGTCGAGAAACGATATACTCAGCATCCCTACCACTTCCACAGCCAAGCTCCAGCACCTTATCTGATCCACTCTCATTTAGCTTGATGGCTCTATCAATATCCACCGTACTGACCCCATGACCATCAAAACGTTCCGCATAAAACTGCGGGTTTTTATCATAGGCTTCAATTGTTTTCTTATTTTTGTCCATTATTTCCTTCATTTGTTTCATCTGAAACACTATTTACTAGATATATCCTGTTTCACGTGAAACATTTACCATGTTTGACTTTAATCTAAAAAGTTATTTTGTCTGTCTATTTAAATATCGTTATTACTAGCCATATTTTGTTAAGGACCTAATTAAATGATCACGAATAGCTCTTTTTTAAGGCCATTTATTGGACGTCTGTTATCAACATATCCCCATAGTTATCCACAGTTTGACCTTTTTAGAAAGTTTACAGAATAAGCATTTTACACTTATAACTATAAACAAAGGCTAGAAAATGTGTCAGAGTTTGCCCATCTGTCCTTTATGAGTAAGTACCAAAGAGCTGGTTAAAAAGATTAGTTTATGAGAAAAATAATTTTCTAACCATACTAAGTATAGCACCTTAAATTATAATTTGTAAAAAAAATGATTTTAATATATGATAGGGAAGTTGCGGGCATGGTTTAGTGGTAGAACAGGTCCTTGCCAAGGATCAGACGGGAGTCCGATTCTCCCTGCCCGCACTCCGAATTGTTTATTAATACATAACTTTGCTCCCATGGTGAAATGGATATCACGCAACGCTTCGGACGTTGTATTGTGGGTTCGAGTCCTACTGGGGGCGCCAATTAAACCGGAGGTTTAATTAGGACGAGAACGGCGGAGCTATATTTTTTCAGCCGAAAAAATAGCGAGCCGGTGGCCAGCCTAAAATTTCTGACGAGAAATTTTAAGGCGAGGCCGAGATTCCTACCAAACTTTCACATCAAAAATATGGCTCTAAATAAGTACGAGATAAAAAAGTTAGATCTACCACTGGAAGTCATAAATGTCATTCAGACCTTGAAGGATAAGGCCTGCCCGCCCTCCGTAGGTGGCAGGCGGGGTTTTGAAGCTTATCTCATTGGTGGCTGTGTGCGTGATTTGTTATTAAACAGAAAGCCCAAGGACTGGGATGTGACTACAGATGCTACGCCAGAAGAAATAATTGCTTTGTTTAAGGATACTTTTTATGAGAATAATTACGGTACAGTGGGGATTGTGAATGAGGAAAGTAAAGATGAAACCCTAAAAGTAATCGAGGTTACGCCATATAGACTAGAAGCCGAATACTCCGATAATCGCCGGCCAGATCATGTCACTTTTAGTAAAAATTTAGAAGATGATTTACAAAGAAGAGATTTTACTATCAATGCTATTGCTCTAGATATAAAAGAAATAGCCAAAAATAAATCTGTTAAAGGCGGGCCAAAGTTTAGCGGAGAGTATCTGGATTATTATAACGGACATGAAGATCTGCAGGCTAAAATCATACGGACAGTGGGGGAAGCACATGATAGATTCACGGAAGATGGCCTCCGCATCCTCCGGGCGGTGAGAATTGCCACGGAAATCGGCTTTTGTATTGATAAAAAGACGGAAAAAGCCATAGTTACGAACGCTTCCTTACTTACCAATATCGCCAAGGAGAGAATCCGTGATGAATTTACCAAGATAATTATGTCTGACAACCCCATGGCCGGACTTGTATTATGCCGTAAAATGGGCTTAATTCCTTATATTATACCAAAAATTGAGTCCACAGTGAGTGTTGAGCAGAGCCGGTCCCATATTTATGATGTTTTTGAGCATAGTTTACGCTCTTTACAGCACACCGCAGATAAAAAATACCCCTTGGAGATACGCCTGGCGGCTTTGTTTCATGATATCGGCAAGCCACCTACCAGAAGACGTGATAAAGAGCAGGATATTTGGACTTTCTATGGTCATGAGGTAACGGGGGCCAAAATAGTGGCCGAGATTTTAGCGGATTTACGATTTCCCAAAAAAATAATTGAAAAAGTGACCAAACTGGTGCGCTGGCATATGTTTTTTGCAGATACAGAACAAATATCCCTGTCCGCCGTACGCCGGATTATTTCTAGTGTCGGCCGTGATAATATTTGGGATCTGATGAACTTGAGGGGAGCGGATAGAATGGGTATGGGAAGGCCAAAAGAGAGCCCCTACCGCTTGAGAAAGTATCATTCGATGGTGGAGGAGGCTATGACAGATCCCGTGTCTGTAGGCATGCTCGAGATTGATGGTGCCCAGGTGATGAAATTCACTGGTGAGGCACCCGGACCAAAAATTGGTTATATGTTACACGCTCTGCTGGAAGAAATGCTAGAAAATCCGGCCCTAAACACGGAAGAGTATTTAAAGAAAAGAGCCAAGGAATTAGCCAAATTAGACGCTAATGACCTTAAAAAGCTAGGGGATTCTGGTAAAGAAACCAAGGAAAAAGAAGAGGAAAAGAAAATTGAGGAAATTCGTAAAAAACATTGGGTGCAGTAAGGAAAAAGCCCAGAATTGTTTGATTTTAAAATGTCTGGCCCTAGTCTGCGACGGGAGATCCGAGGACTTTTAAAATTAAATAATTCTGGGCTTTTTATACATAATATTTAAAATCCCCAGGAAAATCCTCTCCGCTTAACGTCAGAACTAATCGCTCCGAGGAAATTCCTGGGGATTTTATGAAATCAAAAAACCGCCCCTCAGTGTTTTCTTAGTCGGTAAGAAGACGTTTTGGAACGGTTTTGAAGCCGGTTCCTTTTGTTTTTGTTGGTACCGTACTTCACGATATGTGTGACATTGATCAGATGTCATTTTTTACTTAAAGAACTGATATTTTCTTCAACACTTTTGGCTGGAGATATTTTGCCGCTTGTGTTGGTCTGGTATTATTATATTCTTTATAAAAGACATGTAAAGGACAGACCTGTGGATAACTTTTTATTCTGTCCTTTATAACGGACAACCACCAAAACGAGAGAAGCAAAAAATGTTGTCTTTCATTTGATCCTTATTTTATATTATATTTTTGATATTTAAATTACTCTTGACTTATATCTTACACTATGCCATATTGTTTTACAGAACGTTTTTCATGACTGCTCTCTACGAGCGGGTGGAAACGAAAAGTGTCCTTTCAATGAAAGAGGTCAGGGAAAAATGAGTAAGGATGTTGTCAAGAAGTTTGAGGAGATCGTCGCCACGACCAGTCCCCGAGTTCGCTTCCGGATCAATAACCACGGCTTGGAAAATGGCGACTTTTACCTTTTCCTGTGGAAAGTTGCAACAAGAAGAGAAGAGGCCGTCTTCCTGAGGGATGACGACAAGGTGACCCTCTGCCGTCTGGCTGAACGGCTGGCTGAAATGCTCGGCAAAGATCTGAGGAACGTCAGCCTCGACCGGGGCTATGAACTAACATATAACCTCCTCACTCCCAAGAAATAGGGAGCGGGGGGCTTTCCGCTATGATGGCGGACGCGAGTGGGAGAACGCGTGAGTTTCTCCCCTTTATTCAGTGCAAGATCTAAATCGTGCCTTGATAGAGAAAAACTATTTATTCTTTGATCCTTGATTTTTCTATAAGCTCATCACTTTGTTTTTCTGACATTTTCCAAGTGTACTCAAAAAATATTTTAAAAGTCTCCGCTATATTTTTATTCTCAATAATCGTAGTAAATAAATTATCCTTGTAGGATGTGATTCCCACTTTATCACCGTAAATAAGTATCTGGGCGGGGACATTAAACTGCTCCCATGGAACCCAGCACCTAGTTACACTATTATTCTTATCATTTTGGGAAATATGAGATAAAGACATATTTTTTGCTGGAGAAATAACTCTAGTTTTTATACCCTTTTTTACTTGCTTCTCAATTTGAGAAGCAACCAAATCCTTGAGCTCAAGTGTATCGTCATCCATGGGAGACCTAATTAACCTAATATCTTGAGTCTCAAAAAGTATATCTTCATAAAGTTTATTCAAACCATCCTTACCTTCAAAAAAACGAACATTAGGCTTGCCTGAGAAAAAGTTATATTCAGAAACCAAACTACCAATAATATTTTCGATTGAATTTTTGGCGAGCTTAGCCTCCTTTTGTTTCTTTTCAACTAGTTCTAGTATTTTTGAGGGATGAAGGCAGGTAAAAAGGGCAATCTTTGAAATTCTTTCATTTTTTTCAATCAGACCAAGAGTTACAAGGTCATCCAACACCTTGTAAGCAAGACCACGTTTCAGACCAGCCGAAATAGCTACCTTTCTAGCAGGCATAAAACCGCCTTTTAATAAAACTTGATAAACATTTGCCTGATCCTTTGTCAGGCCTGATTGAATTAAAAATTGCTCATACATGCAAGTATAATACTAAATTAAAACAGATTTGTCATGTATTAATGACGAAAATAGACTATTCTATATGTACTTTTTATTGTATTATCAAGATTTTATAACAATATTTGACATACCCTACTTATTGGGTTGACATTTATGGTAGGTATGCTAAGATTGTATCAGAAGGTTAGATCCTCGAAAGAAGATAGTGGCTTTATGTAGGTGTGCCAATGAACACCAGAGGAGAGAGATATGAAGTTCGTATTCGTCATGCAACACGTGCCGACAACTGAGCAGTTGTCGGCGGCCGGAGCCGAGGGGCGGGAAGTCGTTCAGCTGGCCGACAAGAAGTTGTTGGCCGTGCCGGACGACGCATCCCTCGGGCGCGACTGGTTCACCACTCGCGCCGCCGAGATCTTGGCCGCGGTCGGTGGGCTCCAGGAGGGGGACACTCTCCACGTCATGGGTCAGCAGCAGCTGGCCATGGTGGTCTCGGCGATGGGACGCAAGGCCGGGGCGACACTCGTCGAGAGTGTCACACCTCGCACCTCTAAGGAGGTGACTCAGCCCGACGGGTCCGTGAGGAAGGAGAGTGTTTTCTCCTTCGCGGGGTTCCGCACAGTCCACCAGTACTGACCGACTGGTGAAAATGCCGGTATAATGCCGGCCGTTAAGGGAGAACGCGTAAGTTTCTCCTCTGTCCTCCGCTAAGCGGGGCTGATGAGACTTCCATTACAATCTCGTTTGAGGTTGGTGGTAAGACGAAACAGATGTTCTTTGAGAGAAGAGAGATACCATGACAACAAATGATTGGATTCAGATAACCCAGGAAGTAACAAAGGTACTCCATTTGGTAATGGGACCATTCGCAATCGCGTATTGGCTTTCCGTTGCGCTTAGGAAAAAACCATAAACGAGAGGAGGTGATGCGTGGAGTTGAGGGACTCCAAATTAAAACCCTCCTGTTCCACGAGTGTGTACTTGTGCTGATGAGTCCAAGAGGACGAAAACAGAGTTCTTTGTTAAAAATTTCCAGATAATATAGAGGGGGGGATAGGATATGTGGAACAATGAAGAGCGGTTAACATGTGTTAATGGCGGGGCCAGTTGGGGTCCGGCGACCGTTAAGGCGGACTTTGGCACCTGGGAAGACCAGTGGGCAACTCTCGGAATTTCCCATGGTCAAGTTTTGACCCTTACCCAAAAAGAAAAGCTAGAGGAATTCAGGAGTGGGTATATGGGAGATTTTTCAGGCATTCAATTCAAAGCGGAAGAGGGGCGGGTAACACCCGAACTTCTGGCGCTATGGGCCGAGTTAGCTAGAATTGTCCAAAAAACGGAAAAGAGTTGCAAGCAGGCAACTCAAGATGAACATTATAGGAGGTTTGGTATTAGAATTTGAAAATACAGTTTTTGTCCCCGTTTGCACTATAAGCAAATGGAGAGTCCAGAGGAAGCAGAGCCTCTCAAATTCCGCTATAATGACGGACGCAGATGGGAGAACGCGTGAGTTTCTCCCCTTTATTCAGTGCAGGATCTAAATCATGCTTTGATAGAGGAAAACTATTTTAACTCCAGCATCACCGGACAGTGATCACTGCCGAGCATATTGTCCAGAATTTCCGCCCGTTTCAAGACGGGGAGGAGATCAGGAGAGATGAAAAAATAATCCAACCGCCAACCCACATTCCGCTCCCGAGCAAAAGTCTTCATGTCCCACCAGCTATATTTTACTTGCTCCGGATGCAAAGTTCTAAACGTATCTAAATAACCCTTACTGATGACTTTATCCAGCCAATCCCGCTCAATTCGGAGGAAACCAGTGTGATTGGAATTCTCTTTTGGTCGAGACAAATCTATTTCATTGTGCGCGGTATTTATATCACCGCAAAAAATAACTTTTTTATCTGACTTTCTCAACTTTTCTATAAAAATCAAAAATTGCTCGTAAAATTCTAATTTATATTTCAACCGCTCCGGATCCACCCCACCGTTTGGAAAGTAACCGTTTAAAAGCACAAAATCCTGGAAATAAGCGATGATCATCCGCCCCTCCTTATCCAAATCCCCATTACCCAAACTATATTCCACTTTTTCCGGTTTTATTTTACTGAAGATAGCCACCCCGCTATAGCCCTGACGCATTTTAGAATGATCAAAATAAGCGTGATACCCAGCCGGGTTTTTTACTTCCTCCGGTAGCTGATCTGGATGAGCTTTAGTTTCCTGCAAACAAAAAATATCTGGATCCAGCTCAAAAATACTATTGAAAGCACCTTTCTTATAAAAAGCCCGGAGACCATTTACGTTCCAAGATATTAATTTCATGCTCTAATACTAGCATGAAATTAGTATGAGTATAAAGTATAAGTATGTTCTGGAGTCTTTTTGTGCAGTTAGCTACTTTAAAAAAGTAAAAAGTTTACCAATAACTGGCAATGGTTCCATTTTTCTTTCTAAAACATTTTTAATACCGATAATTAAGAGGGCGAGTATGGCAATATTCCAAATTCCTTTAAACCAAGTCAGTATTGAGAGCCAAAATGGTAAATAATCCACTCCAAAATTACCGACAATAGCAACCAGCAACAAAATTATTCCCTGATTGATATGATAATTTAAAAATGAGGAACGATTCTTCACCGCGAATAGGGGAATAAGAAATAAAATGTAAGCCAGTATGCCCCATAACTTATCATTATCAATCTGGTGATCAGGATTTACCGCTGGCATTTGTTGATTTGAATTATCCATAATTTTAAATTATTAAATTAATAATAAAGGTATTATAACATAAAAACGGGATGATAAAATAATATGATTTTGGAGGCTTCACAGCCGGGTAGGCGAGAGAGAGCAAATTTTCAGCAGAAAATTATGCGCACTCCAAAAATTATACTATTTTATCATCCCCCTTAACTCTTATTATGAAACTTTTTGTGAATGTCACGGAGATGCTTATCCGTCACATGAGTGTAGATCTGCGTGGTGATAATACTGGAGTGGCCAAGCATGGTCTGGACCGAGCGAATATCCGCCCCATTGCTCAGTAAATCTGTAGCAAAGACGTGCCGGATGACGTGCGGGGTGACTTTTTTAGTAATACCCGCAATAGTGGCATAACGTTTGACTATCCTTTCCACGGACCGGCCGGTCAGAGCGGTGACCTTCCCAGAGATGGATTGCTCCCGGTTCTTATCAATCGTCACAAATAATGCTTCAGACAAATCTTTACGTACCGCCAAGTAATCCCGGATGGCTTTCTTGGCATCATCAGACAGGAAAACCACGCGCACTTTTCCTCCCTTACCGCGAATAGAAAATTCATCCAAATTCAAATCTAAATCCGTGGTCAAAGAACAAAGCTCAGATACACGTAAACCAGTAGAAAAAAGTAACTCCAAAAGTGCTTTATCTCGCGCTCGGCGCTCCAGATTTTGCTCTTGATTCGGCGCTTCAAGCAAGCGCTGTAATTCTTGGAGGGAAATCAGATCAATGGATCGCTCGCCGACTTTAGCGAGCTCGATATTGTCTGCTGGCAGGGAAGTGACGCCTCGGCGCGCCAAAAATTTCAGAAAGACGCGCAAAGCAATCAGGTAATAGTTTTGCGTCTTCTTGGCCATGGTGCCACCGGCCCGCGCTGGTGTACCAAACAAGTGGTAGGCCTTGGCTCCCGGCCGGCGGTTCAGCCAAATGCGGAATTCGCGGATTTTCTCATTGGTGATGTCCTTGGGATCCGTGATTTTAGTCTGCTC
This sequence comes from uncultured bacterium, assembly GCA_903831305.1. Lineage (GTDB taxonomy): Bacteria > Patescibacteriota > Minisyncoccia > Phycocordibacterales > GWA1-40-21 > CAIJXO01. The sequence continues at coordinate 55,749 of CAIKXE010000004.1, forward strand.
CAGGAAAAAAGTCAGATACCGGTCATAGCGGTCAATGGTTTTCAGGGCTCGGCCTTTTTCTATTTCCAAATATTCCAAAAATTGAGTTTTATATTCCTTGATATTCATGTCGTACAATATTATACACCACCTCGTCATCAGAATGCCACTCCTCCTAAGAATAGGAGGAGATGAAGCCCACCCGAAGTTACGTCTTACTCTCCGCCTATCTTAGGAGGAGTACCGAGTCTGCGAGGGGAGGTGGTATGGGCCTTGCATTTTTAGGAGAAACGTGCTAACATCCTAAAATGCTTACAAAAACCAAAAAGGCAAAAGTTATCAAGGAAGTAGCGGTTCATGACACCGATACTGGTTCTACTGAAGTCCAAGTGGCTGTTTTGTCCAAAAGAATTGATGAATTAGCCTCTCATTTAAAGAAAAATCCCAAGGATAATCACTCCCGCCGTGGCTTGCTGGGTATGGTGGCTGATCGCCGAACTCATCTTAAATACTTGGAGAAGAAGAACTTGAAGCGCTACACCGCTTTGGTTAAGAAACTTGGTTTATAATTAAACTCCACAAAATATAGTAACTATATTCTTGCTCCGTTTAATTTACAGCTATTGAATATGCTATACTGTAAGTAGGTCGAATTTTTAATAAAAAATTAATTATATTTTAATATGTTAATAAAACATAAAGATCAGAGAGTTGGTATTTTTATCGACGCTCAAAATTTATATCATTGTGCCAAGAATTTGTACGGCGCTAAAGTAAACTTTGCCCAAGTGGTAAAGGATGCCTTAGGTAGCCGTGCTCTTATCCGAGCGATTGCCTATGTGATTTCCACTGAAGGTGGAGAAGAGAAAAGTTTTTTTGATGCCCTGACTAAAGCGGGGATTGAGACCAAAACCAAGGATTTACAAATCTTTGCAGGTGGCCAGAAGAAAGCAGACTGGGATGTGGGTCTAGCGGTAGATGCTATCAAAATGGCGCCTAAGCTCGACACCGTCATCATCATTGCTGGTGATGGCGACTATGTTCCGCTCGTGGAATACCTCAAAATGAACGAGGGTTGCCAAGTGGAAGCTGTTTGCTTTGGCAAGAGCACTTCCGCCAAACTGATTGATGTCGTGGATGGCTTTACGGATTTGGATGTCAATAATCGTAAATACTTACTAGGGTCAGTGGGGCTAAGACGTTAGGAAACGTCCGCAAGTAAGCCATGGCTTACTTGGTATGAGCCCTTGTTCCCACACCTACTTTAAATAAGCAGGCGTGGGACTTGCATTTAAAAATCGGGAGGTAGAGGGATTACTTGCTAACTTTCTGTTTTTTGCTAATCTTAAACTAGAAAGTACAAATTCAAAGGAGGTGCGATATGCTGAAGAAAGCGAAGCGTAAAAGAACAGATCCCGATAACCAGGCAATTGGGGGTAGTGATTTTCACTTCCAAAAGTTAAACCGCAGTCAAGGGCCTGGTTCGGGGAGGAAGAAAGTCAGAAGAGCCTTGAGTCGGTGGAAGCGGCAGAAAATACTGGAAGGTGTGCTTGTTGGGTTGAGCAACTGAACACCTTCGGATCTCGTGGGCCGGGCGCGCCGCGCCCGGCCCATTTGTTTTCCTTTTTATTTCTTATGTGCTATCCTAAAATCAGTTATTTTATCAGTGCTGGTCTTTGAATATGCAGTTTAGAACCTTGAGTTCTGACCTGAAATTCAGAGATCTAGCTTAAGCAATATTAATTATGAAGAAAAAAGAGTTTGTGACCGAGCTTAATGGCAAGAAGCTCCAGGCGGAGTTTAGTGATTTAGTAGAAAATGCCCACGGTTCAGTCATCCTTAAATATGGCAATACCGTTATTTTAGCAACCGCGGTTATTAGTAAGGACGAGATCAGCAAGGATTATCTACCCCTCACGGTGGATTATGAGGAAAAGTTTTATGCTTCTGGTCAAATCCTCGGTAGCCGTTTTATGAAGCGAGAAGGCAAGCCGTCTGACGAAGCCATATTATCCGGCCGAGTGGTGGACCGAACTATCCGCCCTCTCTTTGACCAATGGATCAGAAATGAAATACAGGTGGTCATCACTATCCTCTCGATTGATCAAGATGACCCAGATGTACTAGCCGTTATTGCCGCTTCACTTGCCCTTGGTGTCTCCAAGATTCCTTTCCACGGACCAGTGTCTGCTATCCGTATTGGCAAACACAAAACCGATGGCTTTGAAATCAACCCTACTTATACAGAAAGAGAAAATGAAAACTTTGAAATTGATTTGATTGCTTGTGGTAAAGATGGCCATATCAACATGATCGAGCTTGGCGGTGATGAAGCCCAAGAGGAAGTGATCATTGAAGCCATGACCAAAGCCTCTATTGAAATTGAGAAGTTAAACGCTTGGCAGAAATCAGTCATTGCCGAGATTGGCGTACCAAAGATTTCTCTCTCCGCTCCCGTGATGCCCGAGGAAGTAAAAAAACTTTTTGCTACCGAGATTGAGCCAAAGCTTGAAGGCTTTGTGATGAGTGGAATTCCGGGTGGTTCCAAGATCGGCGAGATCATGGATATTTGGCTGAAATTGGCGGCTGAGAAATTACCAGAAGTAAAATCATCTTTTGCTGAACATTTGTTTGAAGAAAAAGTAGATGCTTTGATCCACGAGCAAGTCTTGAAAAATAACAAGCGGGCGGATGGCCGGGGGATAGACGAACTCCGACCCCTCTTTGCTCAAGCGGGTGGCATATCACCAGTCCTTCATGGCTCCGGTATATTTTACCGCGGAGGAACCCACATCTTAACTGCTTTGACTTTAGGTGGACCAGCTGATGCGCAGATAATAAATGGTATGGAAGAGAGTACGGATGCCAAGCGCTTTATGCATCACTACAACTTCCCACCATATTCGACCGGTGAGACCGGCAAGATGGGTGGCACAAACAGAAGGATGATTGGTCACGGTGCTCTCGCCGAAAAAGCCTTGCTTCCTATTATTCCTAAAAATGTGGACTTTCCTTATACTATCCGTCTGGTCTCTGAAGCTATGTCTTCAAATGGTTCTACTTCTATGGGCTCGGTCTGTGCTTCTACTATTGCCCTCATGGATGGTGGGGTGCCGATCAAGGCTCCAGTGGCCGGTATTGCCTCCGGACTGATGATGGATGATAAAGGTAATTATAAAGTCCTCACCGATATCCAAGGACCGGAAGATCATTATGGTGATATGGACTTTAAAGTGGCTGGAACTAAAAACGGAGTGACCGCTATCCAGATGGATGTAAAAGTCTCTGGGGTGCCGATCAGAGCTTTAGCGGAAGCTTTTCAAAAAGCCAAGGCGGCTCGTTTAAAAATACTAGAGGTAATCCTGGCTGAGATTTCTGAAACTAGAAAAGATATTTCGGCAAACGCGCCCAAAATATTAGTTCTAAAAATAAAACCAGATCAGATTGGTGGAGTGATTGGTAGTGGTGGAAAAACAATCAAAGAAATAAAAGAGCGGACGGGTGCTGACATTGATATTGAAGATGATGGTACTGTGTATTGTACAGGAAAGGATGGTTCGGCCGAGAAAGCCAAACTGATCATTGAAGCCATGACTCACGAGTATAAGGCCGGGGAGAAATATGAGGGAACCGTAACCAAGGTGACGGACTTTGGTGCCTTTGTAAAAATCGGTGATAGTGATAATGAAGGACTCGTCCACGTGTCTGAGATTGCTTCCTTCCGCGTAGAAAATGTCAGTGCGGTTTTGAAACCAGGTGACAAGGTACCGGTGATAGTAAAGGGAGTAGATGAGAGAGACCGTATCAGCTTGTCCATCAAACTTGCCGACCCAACTTTCATTAAGAACAAGGCTATAGAAAAAAAGTAAAAATTCGGTTATACTAGAGGTCAGATATGCCTCCCGAAGAAAATACAAATAAAAATAATCTACCCTTGGGTGCTTTTAGAGTCGGGATTGACCCGGTTTTTAAAGGTAACCCAGTTACTCAAACGAGATCTAGTATCCCTGGTTTCACTGGTATGAGCCACCCCGTGGAGGCCGGAGGTGCTTATGACGTTCTGAATAACCAAAAATACGTTCCTTCTGCCTCGCCTGTTCCACTTGCCCCAAAACAAACAGCAACTCAAAATAGTACTCCAAAATCCATCATCCGGACATACAAAGGTGACCTAGAGTCTGCGGTGGAGGCCAACCACTTATCTTCTATAAACATCGCCATTGCCGAAAATGAAAAGATGCATAATCAGATTAAAGCGGGGACAGGCGGGGAAAACTATGGCTTAAACACCACTGCTGATTATTCAGACTATTCTAAAAGTAAAATAATTATTTTTATTAGTTTTATTTTTATTTTGGCGGGCGGGATCGGCTTGGGTATTACTTTCTTTATAAAGAATCCAAATTTAAATATCATTCCCGTGGTTCAAAGCCAGGAATGGCCATCACTCATAACCGCCGAAATAAAGGCTGAGTTAGACACAAACACTGTGGCTAAAGGCAAATTTATTATTACTTTATCTGACATGATTAGTGGAAGTCAAATACCAATAAATAATTTTTATAATATTTCCATTACCACCGGCACCAGTACAAAGAGACTGCTCAGCTCTGCCGAGCTTGTTACTCTACTCAATTTTAAAATGCCCGATCTGATGAAGCGGACATTATCAACCAGCTTTATGATAGGGGTATATTCGCAAACAAAAAATACACCTTTCCTTATTTTAAAAACCACCTCTTCAGAAAATACCTATGCCGGAATGCTAGCTTGGGAAAAAGATCTAGAAGATAATTTCAAAATATTATTTAAGCTCCCAGGTTATGAAAAAAACGTCAGCCTAAATGATTTACTCGGCCCGACTGTTTTGAAAAAATTTGAAGATGCCGTCATTATAAACAAGGATGTCCGCCTGCTCCGAGACGCTGATAAACAAATAATACTGCTGTATAGCTTGATTGATAAAGAAACGGTAGTGATTACCACTGATACTCAAGCCTTAAAAGATATTATTGCCCGGCTTAATAAGGAAAAAACCCTTAAAAGGTAGCCTGGTGGTTTTTCCATTTTGTGCTATTATTTATGATATGGAAACAAATAAATATAAGAAGTTGCTTGAGGAGGAAAAAGTCAAATTAATAAAAGAGCTAAATACTATTGGCCAGAAAAATCCTTCTAATTCTAAAGATTGGGAAGCCAAGCCTACAAACATGGATTCAGATTCCGCTGATGACAACGAAGTAGCTGACACCATAGAAGAATTTGAAGGTAACTCCGCCATCTTAAAACAACTGGAAATCCAAGTGAATAATGTGGAAACCGCTTTGAAAGAAATCCTGGCTGGCACTTACGGTAAATGTCTCATCTGTGGGGAGCAAATCCCTGAAGACCGCCTCCTAGCGAACCCCGCTTCACTGACTTGCATCGAGCATACTAAGTAATAAAAACAAAAAACCTATGCTATACTAAACATAGGTTTTTTGTTTTCACTTTATAAACTTTAGAACTTTTAACTTTACAAACTAATATGGGATTTGCTAAAACATACAGTGCCCAGCCCAGTATCCTCGGGGCCAGGATTATTGACGTGGAGGTAGATATTTCTAAAGGTTTAAATGCTTTTACCGTGGTGGGGCTAGGGGACAAGAGTGTGGAGGAGAGCAAGGACCGTATGGCCTCCGCCATAAAAAACTCTGGCTTCAAATCCCCAAAACAAAGCAATCAAAAAGTAGTTATTTCGCTTGCTCCTGCGGATTTTAAGAAAGAAGGCCCAGTGTTTGACCTAGCGATGGCGATAGCTTATCTGACAGCGAATGAAGAACTATTTTTTAATCCGGACGGCAAAATCTTCTTAGGGGAATTATCCCTGGATGGTAAATTGCGAAAAATCAGTGGTGTGCTTCCAGCTGTAGCGGAAGCCAAGAAAAAAGGTTTTACGGAAATATATTTACCTAAAGAAAACGCTCGCGAGGCGGCCTTGATTTCTGATATTTTAATTTATGGCGCCGACACTTTAGAGGAAGTAATCACTCATCTATCATTAGGTGAGGGCAGTGGAGAGGAGGAAACGGATGCCGAGTGTTTTGAGGCGGAAGAAAAGAATAATCGTTTTCATAAAAGTTCCAGAAAAATAAATAATCAGCCCAAAACCAAAATTGAATACCCAGATGAGGAAAATGAGATTGATTTCTCTGATGTAGTGGGGCAGGAAAGCGCCAAAAGAGGATTAGAGATAGCCGCCGCTGGTGGGCACAACATAGCCATGTATGGACCACCCGGGACTGGTAAAACCATGCTAGCTAAAGCATTCTCTGGAATATTACCGCCGCTCTCCTTTGATGAAATAATTGAGATTACTGGTATTCACTCCGTAGCGGGAACACTCAAGGGGGATTTGGTCAGTGTACCACCAATCCGTGCCCCTCATCACACGGCTTCTTATGTCTCGCTTGTCGGTGGAGGCACTATCCCCAAACCAGGAGAAGTGACTTTAGCTCACCGCGGAGTACTATTCCTAGATGAATTTCCAGAGTTTGATAAGAAAGTGTTAGAGACTCTACGCCAGCCACTAGAGGAGAGGGAAATCAGTATTTCTCGCGCTCGGGGGTCTATCACTTTCCCCGCTAATTTTATTTTAATCGCTGCTATGAACCCTTGCCCCTGCGGTAATCACGGTTCAAAAACCAAAGAGTGTATTTGCCGAGCGATTGATCTGCTAAAATATCAACGAAAGATTTCTGGCCCGATCATGGACCGGATAGATATGTGGGTAGAAGTTTCCCTCATCAACCACGCTGATCTGTCTGGTAAAAAAAGTGATAAGCAAATAAAAAATAATCCTAAAATCCGCACCCGCATCGCCGCCGCCAGAGAGATGCAAAAAGTCCGTTTTGCCAATTTAAAAAGAAAAGTAAAAACCAATGGGGAAATGAACTCTAAAGATATTTCTAATCTGATTGAGCTGTCTAAAGAGGTAAAGGATATTCTGGATAGGAGTGCCGTAAAGCTCGGCCTCTCCGCCCGCGCTTATCACCGGGTGATCAAGCTTGCTCGCACCATCGCTGACCTAGAGAAAAAAGCCGAGATTGAATTACCACATATCTTAGAGGCTCTGCAGTATCGCCCTAAGAATTAAAACAAAAAAACCATCATATATTCTCTTCACTTAACGAGGACTAATCGTTCAGAGAACATATGATGTTTTTTTAGGACTTAAAAAGGATTCTTAGCCCCACGAATTTCAAAGTGTAGGTGCGGACCGGTGGACTTACCAGTATTACCAGAATAACCGATGAGCTGGCCCCGGCTGACCGTCTGCCCGACAGAGACCACGGTGCTGGTCATATGACCATAAACCGTTTGGGTATTGTTTGGATGCTCTATAACCACATAATTACCATATCCACCGTTCCAACCAGAATTCTTACTAATAATCACCGTACCGGGAGCTGAGGCGTAAAGGGTGGAACCAAGTGGCATACCATAGTCTACACCATTATAACCATGCAAACCTTGAGTCCTGTGTCCACCAATAAAAGGCTTGGCGTAATAACCATCATAAGCCGGGCCCGAAGCGGAAGTAATCAGACGAGAAGTGGCGTTGGTAGAAGGACGAATAGAAGAAGAAACCTGGCCATCAGGAATCAGGATAGTATCACCGATCGCCAGCTTGGCGCTCACACTTAAATCGTTAAAGCTTGCTATTTCAGACAAATCTCCGCCATATTTTTTAGCAATAGTGTTTAAAGTATCACCCTTAACCACCGTGTGCATCACCCCTGAGATAGGCAAGATAACAAGAGTCTGACCAGCGCGCAAAATAGAGCTCTTAGTCATATCGTTAGCCCAGAGGATAGTGTTTACTGATACATCAAACATCTCGGCAATCTTGGCCAAGGTATCTCCACTTCTAACTGTGTAAACGCTGATCTGGGCGTTTGAATTGTCTATTTCTTCCGGTGCCAAACTGGAAGGTCCAACTTCAGGCAATAAAGCCTGCCCACCATCAATAACAAGCTCGGCGCCAGTTTTAGGAATTGGGTCAAAATTGTTTGCGGCTTCAAGGACATTTTGTGAACTATTCTCTATAATTGAATCAGATTGGGCTGAAACATCTTGTCCGGAAAAGATACTGGTAACCGAGGACCAAAAACCAGCCTGGGTAACCGCCGGCCTAGCAAAAAGTAAGGTCAGAATGAGGAATAACAAAAAAAACCTTTCAAAGAAAGACCGTAAAAACTTCACTATTTCAATATAAATTTTAAAATCCATAATTAAGGCAGTTACAAGGGAAAGAGGTGAACCAACATATCAGGAAAATCATAAAAACTGCTAAACTGCCTACCTTCCTATATTAGCAAAAAAGTGGTAAAAAATCAATCTAAAGGTGCCTAACCTGTGGATATCTCTAAATAATTATCTGGCTCAAAATAAGGCTATTTTAGCTAGGGAATAGCCAAAAACTGTGTTAGAATGAATAAATGGAAGAAAAAAAGGTAAAAAATGATCATTTGGAGGGACTAAACCCCGCCCAAAAAGAGGCCGTTTTACACACAAACGGACCCCTTTTAATCTTTGCCGGGGCGGGAGCAGGCAAAACCAAGACCATCACTTGCCGAATAATGCATTTAATCAAGTCTGGGGTAGAGCCCAAGAACATTTTAGCTATTACCTTTACTAATAAAGCGGCCAAAGAGATGCGTGACCGAGTATTAACTGCCTTAGAAAAGGAAAGGGGGTTGGCAAATACTCCTTACCATGAAAAACCCTTTATTAGTACTTTTCACTCCCTCGGGGTCCATATTTTAAAAGAAAACAGCCGAGAGCTCGGTCTCACCAGGAACTTTTCTATTTTTGATAAGAGTGATTCACAAAAAACCGTCCGGGACATTGTCCGAGATATGGGTCTGGACCCTAAACAGCATGAACCAAATAAGATTTTGAACATCATTTCTCGGGAAAAAGGTGATTTAAAAAATGCCCAAGACTTTGCGGAGTCTATCAGTGGGGAAAACCACACCGCGGCTCATGGCTTGATCTCCCAAATCTGGACCGAGTATGAGAAGAGGCTACGAGCAGAAAAAGCTTTAGATTTTGATGATTTATTGCTCCAGACATATAAATTATTAAAAAATCACCCTGCCATCTTAGAAAAATATCAGAACTTGTGGCAATACATCCATATAGACGAGTATCAAGACACCAACAAAGTGCAATATATGACGGTGAAACTATTGGCGACCAAGCACCAAAACTTGTGCGTGGTGGGGGATATTGACCAGAATATTTACAGCTGGCGTGGAGCAGATATTAAAAATATTTTAAATTTTGAAAAAGATTATCCTCAAGCCCTGGTAGTACTGCTTGAAGAAAACTATCGTTCCACCCAAAATATTTTAGCGGTAGCTAATAGCATCATTAAAAAAAATACTAATCGTGTAGAAAAAAATCTATTTACTAAAAATGCTGAGGGAGATAAGGTCTCCCTTTATGCTGGTTACAATGAAGCTGAGGAAGCACATTATATTGCTAATAAATGCAAAGAATTAATAGCCACTGGTATCTCGGCGCGGGAGATTGCCGTTTTATATCGGGCCAACTTTCAGTCCCGCGCCCTGGAGGATGCCTTCCTAACTAAAAGTGTCCCGTATCAAGTGCTCGGCACAAAATTCTTTGAGAGAAAAGAAGTCAAAGATATCGTTTCTTTTGTCCGCGCCGGACTCAATCCCGAAAGCATGACAGATATAAAAAGAATCATAAATGTGCCGGCTCGCGGTATCGGCAAGGTCACTATTTTAAAAATATTTGCTGGCCAAAAAGAGGAGATTCCACTGGCCACCAGACTAAAAGTAGATCAATTTTATAATTTACTAAAAGATATTGGCAAGCTGGCCCACGAGACCAAACCATCAGAAGTAATCAAATTCATCATCAAGGAAAGTGGCATTGAAAAGGAGCTCCGGGACGGGAATGATGAAGAGAAAGAAAGGCTGGAAAACATGCGTGAATTAGCCACTTTAGCTATAAAATACGACCATTTTCCGCAGGGTGAGGGGATAGAAAAGCTGGTGGAAGAAGCGGCTCTAGCGACAGACCAGGACAGCCTAGAAAAAAATGAAAATGCGGTCAAACTGATGACGGTACATGCTTCCAAGGGCCTAGAATTTGATTATGTTTTTATCACCGGACTGGAAGAAGATTTGTTTCCGCATCAGCGGATGAACAGTGTAAAAAATAAAGAAGACAGCGAGGAGGAAAGGCGATTATTTTATGTGGCCCTCACTCGAGCGCGCAAGAAAGTATTTTTAACTTATGCTAATACTCGAACTATTTTTGGCTCGGCCCAAGTAAACACCCCGTCACAATTTATTGGTGATATTGAAGAGAGCTTTATTGAAGCGGATCAGACATTTGAATATCGGGAGAAAATAATTTATTTGGAGTTGTAGGGTAGCTTTTTTCTCTCTAGATTGGTAGGATTAGAACGTCTCGGCTAGGATAACATAATTTTGGAGTGCGCATAATTTTCTGCTGAAAATTTGCTCTCTCTCGGCTACCCGCCTGTGAAGCCTCCAAAATCATATTATCCTAGCTGATACTTAAAACATGGAAAATATAATTGCAAAAAAATCACTTGGCCAGAACTTTTTGAAATCCAAAACAGCTTTATTAAAAATGATTGAGGCCGGAGAAATAAATAATGAGGATACGGTGCTTGAAGTGGGCCCGGGGAAGGGGGTGCTGACCGAGAAACTACTAGAAAAAGCCAAGAAGGTGATTGCGGTGGAAAAAGATGACCGCCTGATTTCTTTTTTACAAGAAAAGTTTGCCACGGAAATTTCTGCTGGTAAATTGCAAATCATTCATGATGATATTTTAAATTTTGATTTAAAACGCAACCTCACCCCAGCACTCTCCTTAACTAATGAGAGGGAGAAGAGGTACAAAATAATCGCTAATATCCCTTATTACATCACCGGACAATTCTTGCGTCAGTTTTTAGAAACGGATAATCAGCCGGAGCGGATAGTGGTGATGGTCCAAAAGGAGATCGCCCAGCGCATCATTGCTAACAACCCGACCAAGGCGGGGGAAAAGAAGGAGAGCTTGCTGTCAATGAGTGTGAAGGCTTTTGGGACGCCTAAAATGATCATGAAAGTGGATAAAGAGAACTTTTCCCCCGCCCCCAAGGTAGATTCTGCTATTCTCCTAATTTCTGGCATTTCTAAAGGCTTTTTCACGGATAACCAGATAACGGAGAAGGACTTTTTTGCCACCATCCACGCTGGTTTTGCCCACAAAAGAAAGATACTAGCGAGTAATCTAAAATCCGTGTTTCCTGGTGTTGATTGGGCTGAGCGGATGGAGAAGGCGGGATTAAATATAAAAGTGCGAGCGGAGGACCTCTCCCTAGTGGACTGGATGAAACTCATTTCCATTGTAATCTAAAAGCATAAATGTTATTATTCAGTGAGTTATGAACAAATTTTTGCCATCGGGAAAATTTTTGCTTGTTCTCTTTTCCATTATTTTAGCCTTGGGACTTGTTTTAGGCACACCAGTTCTCTCTCGCTATTATAAAAACCAAAAAATAGTCGTCACTAACCCCCAAACAAGCAATCAAATCTCTGTCAAAGAATTTATGGCTGTTGATTCTGACCAGGACGGCCTTTTGGACTGGGAAGAAGCCCTCTGGAAAACAGACCCCCAAAGAGTAGACACTGACGGGGACGGGACACCTGACGGGGAAGAGACTAACCTCAACCGCAACCCCATCATAACCAATACCGCCCAAAAAAACCAAACCCCTAATGATCAAATAGATGAGAAAATAATCACTGACGCTAAACAAGCCCAGGAAGAATACGACAAGCTGACTGATACAGAAAAGTTTTCCCGCGAGCTTTTTTCTCAATACGTGATTGCTAAAAATAACAACGGCGGAAAAGCCTTAGATAATACCGCTAAAATGGAAGTGCTGAACACTGTAATTGACAAAACGGTAGCTACTATAATCACCAAATATTCTATTTCTGATATTAAAAACACCGTGGAGATGACTGACACTAATTTAAAAGATTATGGTAACAAGCTGGGAGAAATCCTCATGCAATACTCCACTAACGGCGCCGGTGATGAATTACTTTATATTCAAGAGGCCATAACCAAAGAGGATGAAACCCTGCTTAAGCCACTTGTCCCTATCATCACGAATTACACCAATATGCTTGTGAGCTTTATCCTGATGCCGGTGCCAAAGGATTTGTTGGATATCCACATCAAGATAGTAAATAATTTTTATAATGTTATAATTAGCTTAGAAAATATTAAGAGTTTCTTTGTTGACCCGATAAACGGCGTCACGAGCCTGCAAACGTATCAAGCTTCCTTTGCTGACCTTTTTAAAAACATTGAAATACTGAGAATAAAGATGCTAGAAAAAAATATAATTTTTGGAGTAAATGACCCGGGTTATGTTTTTATTAATGTTTCACAACAACAATGATGAAATCATTTTTTAAAAAAAATATTTGCGCTTTGCTAATAGTTTCTATTATCCTTCCAACGGTCTTTTTTTCTCAGCCCCCAAAGGCCCAAGCGGTATATCCAGTGACTGATGCCCTCAACTTGGTCCGTAATATCTATACGGGGACCATGACCGCCCTGACAAAGGCTAGTGTTTTTATTTCCGCCCATAAGGAAACAGTCCTGGACCCCCTTGCTTATGCGGCTGCTCGTATGGTTATCCACCAGTTAACCCAGAGCATAGTGCAGTGGATAAACAACGGTTTTGAAGGCAGTCCGTCATTTATCCAAGACCCCGGGCGTTTTCTCACAGATACTGCTGATCAAGCTATCGGGGAATTCATTTTTGGCTCAGATTTAGCCTTTCTCTGTGACCCTTTTGGCGATGGACAATTTAAACTAAATATCCAGCTCGCCCTCGGCCTTTCATACTCTACGACTCGTCACAAAATAAACTGTACTCTGTCTGATGTTTTAAAAAACACTAAGGATGCTTATAAAAAGTTTACCAACGGGGACTTTATAGCTGGTGGCGGCTGGGATAGCTGGATATCTGTATCAGCCAATCCCCAAAACAACGAGCTCGGAGCTATGGTTATAGCTAGCGCGGAAATGGAAGCAAAAATTGACGCTAATAAAGCCCAGGCTAGTATGGAAGCCGGCTGGGGTACGGGTACTTTATCAATGAAACAATGCAGAGAAACTGTGGTAAACAATCAAGGGGTGCTTGTCAGGGAAGTTTCAAAGTTTGACGGTAACCCAGCAACTCATTCCTCTACCGACCTGTCAACGGATGATATGGCCCTAGGTTATAGCACCAAGGTGACCTGTAGCACCGTCACCCCCGGCAGTTTGATCAATCAACAGATGGAAGAGGTAGTTGGTTCTGATTTAAAACAATTACAATTAGCTGATGAATTTAATGAGATTGTGGGAGCACTGGCAAACTTTATGATTAGTAAAGTGGCAAAAAAGGATGGAGGAGGCCTGCTAGGTGCGGGAGCTCAGGGGGATACAGCAGATAATAAATTTGACAGCCAGATGGCTGGTCTGACTGACGCTTATAACAGTGCCAACCAAGGCTTGAACCTCGCAGACACAATACTCGCTGCTCAGATAGCCAGCAGTACTATGTCAAACTCCCAAAAGATTGTCGCTGAACAAATAATCCTGGAACAAAAATACCAGGCCAACTTAGAGATGATTCTGACGAACCTCTACTATGACCCAGCTTCTGCCTACAACCTCTTTGAAAACATCGCCATCCCCACCTGTAACCCAGAAGCCACTGTGGTGCTTGACCTGATTGACGGTACCACCCCATATGATACCACCGACCCGGACCGCCTGGGCCCGCTTGAAAATCTAACTGTACCGGCTTTAGAGGCAAAAAGTGAAGTTGCCACCCAAAATTTGACCGCCTTGGGGACTTTGTTTGAAGAAATCAAAACCAAAACCTCTACCGAGGCCCTGTTTGTGATCCGAGCTAATGACTTGATCAATACTCCTAGTATGCACCACCAGTCTGACGTTGATTCCTTTAGCCGCCAAGCCACCAACAATTCCAAATATACAGCTATTAAAAACTGGCTAAATGATATGAAGATCAAATATGAAGGAGGTGCTTCTGGCCCACGTGGTACAAAGACCTGCAGGATAGATCTTAGCGCTTTATGGCCGATTCGTTAATCATTAGTGGATTATAAAGTTTTTTTAGGGTAAAATATGATTAGTTAATTAAGTTTAGACAGGTAAATGAAGAAAAATTCTTCAAAAATTATTATTTTATTTTTACTCACCATCTTTTTATGGAGTGGGGTGAATTTTAGTTTTCAAAAAAAGGAGTTTATTGTTACAACAGAGAAGGCATATGGACTAGTTATTCCCGGCGAACAGCCGGTAGTACCAACCGTTACCCCGACTACTGGGTCAACAGATGCCACGAATTGTAATACCCAGAAAGCAGCCTGGCAAGCAAACCCCAACAATGGTAATCTGAATAAGGCATATACAGATTGTTTAAAGGCAACCATGCAAATGGCAGCAGCAGAGAGCGCAGCAGGACAAATGTATGATAATATTTTAACAGCGGCAATAAAGGGTCTTGATATTGCCGAGATGCTATCAGAGAGTGTTTTAAAAACAGTACTCACGGTTATTGCTTCAATATATCAATTTGCAATAATTCCGCTACTGGGCGTCCTGGTAAGGATAGCGGCTGGCTGCCTAGACCTAGCCCTTAGATTCACCCTAGATTCAAAAAATATTACTAATATTGATGGCGCTATCCAGCAAACCTGGATGATTATCCGAAATATTTTTAATATTACCTTCATCTTTATTTTGCTTTATACCGCTATCAGAACCATCTTGGGTACGGCCGGGACCGATACTAAGAAAATGATTGCTAATGTGGTCATTGCCGCTCTGCTTATAAACTTCAGTTTATTTATCACCAGAATACTTATTGATGCTGGAAACGTTTTGGCAGCCGCCTTATACAATGCCGCCACCAGTAATGGGGCCTCTTTTTCCGAGTCTCTCGTTACCGCTCTAGGAATAAGCGCTTTATGGGGTAAGACGGGAGTTACTTGTTTGGTTTGTGTACCATTCTTTGTTGCCACTGCTATACAGACCATAGTTTTATTAAGTTCGTTCATAATTTTAATATATGTGACCCTCCTTATGGTGGCCAGAACAGTGGTATTGATCTTCCTGATGGCTATATCACCTGTTGGTTTTATGGGGGACATACTGCCTCAAGTCAAAGAATACAGTAAAAAGTGGCGGGAAAATCTCTTTGGTCAGATCTTTATTGCCCCAGTTTTCCTTCTATTTTATTATTTGATAGTTAATATTAGCGGAACATTCACCGCCACCGGCGTCAGCCTTACTGATGATACAAAAAACTATGCTGGTATTTTTAAGTTTATAATAATCCTTGTTCTCCTTTTTGCCGCCGTTAAAATAACCAAAAAGATGGCCGGGGAGGTTGGCGGTTTTGTAGAGAAAGCCGGGATGCTAGCGGCCGGAGCGGCTATTGGCTATGCCACCGGTGGTGCATCAATGCTATTGAAGGGAACTGTCGGTAGGGTAGCTGCTAAAGCCGCTGCAAGCAATAGTCTAGTAGACGCTGCAGATGGAAAAGGTATCCGTGGTTTTGCTTCTCGTATGACGCTCAAGGGAGCTACTGCCGCTTCTAAAGCAAGCTTTGATATTAGAAATACTGAGTCATTCAAAAAGGGCACGGGCTTTGTTGGGGATAATACTGGAGTTAAGGTTGATTACAATACCGGCCGAGCAGCTCAAAAGGGAGGCTATGCTGACATAATTGAAAAGAGGAAGAAGGAAGAGGAAGCAAAAGCTAAAGCAATAGCAAATACCGATAACTTAAAGGTTGATCATTGGTCAATTGAACAAGAAAAAGTTGATGCAGAAATCGAAAAAAGAAAAGCGGAGGCAGCAACAAACAATGCAATCCTAGTTAATGAAATACAAGCCAAGAAAGATAAGTTACAGGCAGAGGCTCTAACCCTGACACCAAAAGAAAAACAAAAAATAGAAAAAGAGATCGATGACCATCAAGAAGTAATAGAAAGAAATCAAAAGTTAACGAAGGCTGACCTGTCCGAGGAAGAAAAAATGAAACTAGAGGAAGATATTAGGAAGGATATGGCAAAAGCCCAAACAATAGCTAACGCAAACAGTAGAGTAAAAGCGATTGCGTCAAATGGTACAACCGCAAACAAAAGAGCCGCGGCGGTGGTCAGAGGCTTTATTAAAGCAATCAATAGGGAAAAAACTGATGCAGAAAAGCAAACTGACCTCCTTGAGGAAATAAAAAGGAATTCTAAGACAACAACATAATTAGTATGGGTGAAGAAACACAAAAAATAATAGCCGAGCAGATGAAAAAGCTACCGAATGAAGTTCGTGAGGCTATTCTTTCTATTGATTATGAAATAAAACTCCAAGAAATATACAAGAGACAAAGGTTGCTTATAGATCAGGCCCAAAAACTGGAAACAGAGACCTCCTTGGTACTGCTCGGCCTAGAACCAATCTCAGATTATATTAGTAATCTAGAAAAAAATCTGAACATCACGCCTGATAAGGCCCAGGAAGTAGCACTAGATGTAGATGAAAATATCTTTAAAAAAGTGCGCACCTCTCTACAAAAAATAGACGAGGATATGCTGGCCGCTGACTATTTTGGTACACCGGAAGAGGAATATTCAAAGGAACCACCCGTTACCAAATTTACTAATACCAATGAGGCTATGCTGAACCGAGACCAGATATTGAAAGAGATTGAAGACCCATCAGTGACTGAAGGAGGGGAAGAGGTTGTAAAAGCAGAAAAGGAGACTCCGACAAAAACCTCCACCGCACTTGAAGTACGCCCCGCCCAAGAGCTTGAAACTCTGCCTGGGGAAGGAGTAAAAGATATCACCCCAAGTGCTAATCTGACTACAGATATCCTCCAAGCCAAGATGAGCAGTCCCACTATTATTTCCAAGCAGGCCGTAGAAGTAAGACCGAGTGCAAGGCTTCCTGAAATTGAAAAAATAAAAACATATAAAGGAGTAGACCCTTATCGAGAACCCATAATATAATGCGCTTTCAAGTACCACAATTTATTGAAATAGAAGATAAAATATTTGGTCCCTTGACCATCAAGCAGTTTATTTATATTGCCGGTGGGGCAGGGTTATCCTTTATAATATATCGCTTTTTACCATTATTTTTAGTTATTCCTTTGGTTATAGTTGTTGTCGGTTTTGCCTTTGCTATGGCCTTTTATCAAATAAACAACAAACCCTTGATATATATCGTCCAAAGCGCTTTTGGCTATTACTTTTCAAATAAATTATATTTATGGAAAAAAAAGGACAAGTCTCCAGAAAAAAACAGTGCCCTCGGCCCAAACCCTGATAATTTACCACCAGTATATGTTCCTAAACTATCTGAGGGCAAGCTACACGACCTGTCTTGGAACCTAGATATCAAGGAAAGTCTGAATCCAGACACAGAAGCACGGGTTTAATTACTGGCTTAGCGCTAAAATCAAAAAAAATAAATTTTGATTTGGCTTTAAAGGTTAAACTGAGTTATAATAGTAAGAGTATGTCCACTGCCAAAACAACCCAAGATTTTGTCCCTATAAAAGAAGTCCGCGATGGAATAGTAATCATGAAAGATGGCTCTATGCGAGCGGTTATTTTGGCCTCCTCGCTAAACTTTGCTTTAAAGTCTGTAGAAGAACAAGAAGCAACCATCTTTCAATTTCAAAACTTTCTAAATTCCTTAGATTTTTCTGTCCAGATCTCTATCCAGAGTCGCGAGCTGGATATCCGCCCATATATAGCCACCTTGGAGAAACGCTACGCTGACGAACTCAATGATCTATTGAAAATTCAGACGAGAGAATATATTGCCTTTGTTAAGAGTTTTACAGAAAACCAAAACATTATGTCTAAGACCTTCTTTGTCATCATACCTTTTACGGCCACAATATTAAATTCTAAATCTGACAACAAGCTCACCAAATTCCTACCGAATGCCAATAAAAAGGAAACTCTAGCTGTAAAAAAGGACTTTTTTGAAGAAAACCGCACCCAGCTTGAACAGAGAGTCTCCGTGGTCCAGCAGGGTCTAGCTCGTTGCGGTATCAGAAGTGTTAGCCTAGGAACAGAAGAAACAATAGAGTTGTTTTATAAATTATTTAACCCGGGTGAATCTGAAAAACCGATTAAACTATAAAATAAAATGGGTATATTTGATTTTTTAAAAAAGAAAAAAGACCCCGCCGTCCAGCTGACGTCTTTTCTGCCACAAGAAATATATGATTCTGGTGTTTTAGAGTTACAAGATATTATTGCTCCCTCAGCCCTAAAAATCACTCCCAATGAAATTAACCTGGGAGAAAAAATAGCCAGAACTTTCTTTGTAATTTCTTATCCTCGTTTTTTAACGGAGAACTGGTTTTCTGCCGTCATTAATCTGACTAAAATATTTAATATCTCTATCTTTGTGCACCCCATTGAAACCTCCAAGGTCCTCCGCCAGTTTCAAAAGAAAGTAGCCGAGGTTCAAAGCCAGATAAACCAAAGAGAGAGTAGGGGATTAGTTCGGGACCCTATGCTTGATACCGCTTACCAGGATCTGGAATCCTTACGCGATAACCTGATGCAGGCTCAGGAAAAGCTTTTTGAGGTTGGTATTTACATCACCATTTATGGTGATAATGATGACGAGCTAAATAAAACCGAAACAGAGATAAAATCTATTTTGGAGTCTAAGCTGGTCTATATTAAACCGGCCCTCTTCCAACAGGAGCAGGGTTATAAAAGCATACTACCGACCGCTGATGATGAATTAGGAATACACTCCAAACTAAACTCTTCTCCTTTGTCTAGTATCTTTCCATTTGTTTCTTTTGACCTTACATCAAACAAGGGGATACTTTATGGTATAAACCGCCATAATAATAGCTTGGTTCTTTTTGACCGTTTTTCCCTTGATAACTATAACTCGGTGACTTTTGCCAAATCTGGTTCTGGTAAGAGCTATGCCACTAAACTGGAAGTTCTACGTTCTTTAATGTTTGGCATTGACGTTATGGTTATTGACCCAGAAAAAGAATATCAAGGTCTCTCAGAAGCCGTTGGGGGTAAGAGTTTTGATATTTCCTTAAACTCCTCCAACCACATCAACCCTTTTGACTTGCCTTTCCCCAGAGAAGACGAGTCGCCAGCTAATGTCCTCCGTTCAAACATCTTAAACCTAGTGGGTCTCTTTCGTATTATGTTTGGCGGATTATCTCCCGAGGAAGATGCTATTATTGACCGCGCCATCAGTGAAACTTATGCCCTAAAAGATATTACTCCAGAATCCGACTTTGCAAACCTAGAGCCACCGCTTCTTTCAGACTTTGAATTAGTGCTGGCGGGTATGCAGGGAGCCGAAGAATTGGTTCAAAAGCTTTCAAAATATACTCGTGGCTCCTGGTCTGGTTTTATCAATCAACCAACCAATGTGGATATCAATACCAAATTCGTGGTTTTTTCCATCCGTGATATGGAAGATGATTTAAAACCAGTGGCTATGTATATCATCACTCACTATATCTGGACAGCGGTTAGACGCGAGTTAAAAAAGAGACTTCTAATAATTGACGAGGCCTGGTGGATGATGAAAACAGAAGATACCGCCTCCTTCCTGTTTAGTATGGCTAAAAGAGGTCGTAAATATTTCCTCGGGCTAGCCACTATTACCCAAGATGTGGATGACTTTTTACAATCGCCTTATGGCTTGCCAATCCTAACAAACTCTTCTATCCAGATTCTCTTAAAACAAAGCCCGTCTACGGTTGATAACTTACAAAAAACCTTTAATCTGACGGATGAAGAAAAGTTCCTATTACTTGAATCTGATGTGGGGGAGGGGCTCTTCTTTGTGGGCCAGAAACACGTCGCTATTAAAATAATAGCCTCATATACTGAAGATCAGATCATCACTTCTGACCCTTCCCAGCTACTGTCTATAAAGAGGGCGCGGGAAGAACTAAATCAAAGTGGACAATAGGGTTTTCTTCTATAAATTTTCTGTGCTATAATTTGTAGTGATATGATGATAAAGAAAATTAACAGTTATTTATTGCTTACCTTGTTATTTTTTTGTTTTGCTCCACTTCTCTGTTTAGCCCAAAAATCTAGCGTTGACCTTATTTACCAAACAGACTCTTATGCTCCACCTTTTTATAAAGGAAAATCTCTTAATCCTAATCAGGGGCTTGTCTCGGTCACCGCTATACCAGAATTGATAACCAGTAATGGACAAAAGATTTCCAATAATAATATAATTTACACCTGGAAAAAAAATGGCTTGGTCGTTCAAGCCTTTTCCGGCAAAGGTAAAAATACCCTTATTTTTAGAGGTGGCGTTCCAGTGAGAGACAGCCTGATAGAGGTTACAGCAGTATCAACAGACAGCGCCCTTTCTGCCTCCCAAAGCATCAATATTCCAAACGTCTCCCCCAAAATAATCTTTTATGAAAATAGCCCGGTTTACGGGATTATGTTTAACAAAGCGATTTCTGATACAGTCAACCTAACCACTGATGAATTCAGCGTCTTGGCAATGCCATATTTTTACAGCGCTAACACCGCCACTGATCCAAATCTATCATACACCTGGAGTATCAACGACCAAAGTGTGGGCAACCAGGAACAAAAAAACTCCTTTACCACGCGAGTTGATACCCCGGGATCAGGAAAAGCTAAAATTGATTTACAGATTAATAGTAAAGCGCTGATTTTCCAGTTTTTAGAAAAAAGCTATAACATAATCTTTACCAAACAATAAAATGAAAGATTATACAAATAAAAAAACCATTCTTCTATCAGTTTCGGCTATTATAATGGTTTTACTTTTTATATTACCAGCCTTAAATGTGACCCTGGCGGCACAACCATGCGAAACAAGCTCTACTGGTGAGTTAGTATATTGTCCACTTGAACCAGATGCTTTTGGCCCAGAACTAGTTGGAAACACAAGCCTGGGTGGCTTCCTCAGTCAGGCTTTTAATTTTCTTTTAGCGGCCGCGGCAGCTCTGTCAGTGATTATGATTGTTTGGGGTGGGGTGGAAATAATGCTTTCTGAATCAGTCTTTAGCAAAGATGAGGGTAAAAAGAAGATAAAAAATGCCATTTATGGACTCCTCCTGGCTTTGTTTTCCTGGCTTATTTTGTATACTATTAATCCAGATATTTTAAATTTTAACATAAAATAATATGTCAAAAACAAAAGCCATCATTTTAATTTTAGTAATATTTATCCTCACCTTTGGCGGTTTAATTTGGTATTATTTTTCCTTTAATCCTATCGTCCCAATAACCGGCCAAAAGCAAGACCAACCAACCACCACCTTGGATATCTATGACCCTTTTGGTACCAAGGCTAATGACGCTAATCAGGTCTACACTGATACCGCCAACCCAGTCCCGGCAGGTGACACCTCGATTGCTACACTTAGCACAGACAAACTGCGCCAAATATCAGCAGAACCGATATCCGGCTTTTCTGTCTCAGAAAATATTCAGACCAAGAAAACAGACATTCATTATACCCTTAGGGCCAATGGAAATATCTATGAGACCTACACTGATTCTCCAGAACAAAAAAGACTTTCTATCACCACCATCCCAAAAGTGTATGAGGCTCTATGGCTTCCCGGTGGTCAAAAACAAATTATTCAATATTTAAAAGAGGATACTGAAACAATAGAAACTTTCTCCATTAAACTAAATCCATCCACCACCACCCTAAATGAATTTAGTGGGGGGATAGACGGAAAGCGCCTAGAAGAAAATATCACCGCTTTGGCCATAAACCCTACTGGAGATAAGATTTTTTACTTGATTCACAGCACCAGTACCGCCACCGGACTAACCGCCAAACCAGACGGCTTGAACAAAAAAATTATCTTTACTTCACCTATAAGCGAGTGGCTTGTCTCTTGGCCTAAGGAGGAGACAATCACCCTTAACACCAAACCTTCTTCTCAAGTTGCCGGCTATATGTACTTCTTAAACAGTGTCACCGGTAGTTTTTCTAAAGTCCTAGGTGACATAAACGGCCTAACCACCAAGACTAACAAGACCACAACGCAGGTGCTATATTCTGACAGCATCCGTGGTAATCCTAAGCTTTATTTATATAATATTAAAACAAAAGAAAGCAAACTACTGCCGTGGAGCACCTTACCAGAAAAGTGCCTCTGGAGTAATACTGATGACAAAATAATCTACTGTGCTGTACCTAAAGCTTTTCTTCGTGGGGAATACCCAGACTCCTGGTATCAAGGCTTGGTGTCCTTTTCAGATGATATTTGGATGATGAATACTGACACTGGGGCCGCCACTTTGGTCTACGATATTGAGATGGAAACTACTAACAAAATGGACCTTATAAATTTACAACTAGATAAAACTGGTAGCTATCTCTTCTTTATGAACAAAACCGATCTGACCTTCTGGAGCCTGGACCTCAATAAATAAAAATGAATCAAAAAACCCGCCAGACTTGAGGCGGGTTTTTTAGTTATTATTTAGACCGCTAAATATTTTACTTTTACTTTTCGTTCTCGGCCTTCACCCACCGACTCAGTGCTGATATCTGGCAAACCTGAGAGGGTACTGTGCACCACCATCCGGTCATATGATGACATAGGCTCAAGGACAACATCTGTTTTTAGGTTTCTAGCTTCTTCTGCTGCGTTTAAGGCTTTCATCTTTACCTTCTCATCAGCCTTGGACTGTAGATCATTGATATCAATAGTACACTTAAAAATCTCCTCGCCTGGAGTGGCCCCTTTGTTAAAAGTTCTTTTTAAAAGATAAATCAAGTCTTTAGAAAAATCTTCCCGTTCGGAGGTAATCTTTTCCATCTCCGCACTTTTAATAGTAAAGACGTGCCCACGCTTTTCATCCAAAGAATAAACAACAGACTCAACAGCAATGTTTAGGAGCTTAAAATACTGTTCTATGACTTTTTTAGCGTTCTCTGTATCCATGTTTTCATCTTAGCTTATTTTTCTTCTTTGTCCAGCTTTCGGCGCATATAAAGTTCTTGTCCAATAGCAAATACGCTGGAAGTGATAAGATACAAGGAAACCAGAGAAGCAAAACTCTTGGCGATAAAGAACATAAAGACCGGCATCACATACTTCATCTGCATACTCATACTTTTGGCTAATTCACCTTGAAAAGAAACATCTTTTTTGCCATTTTCCTCCTTTTTGGGGGCTGGCATGGTATATTTTATTTGTAAATATTGCCCCAAAGCAACAGCTACCGCTAGGGGAATACTCGCTTTTGTCACATCAACTAGACCTAAAAACATAGTATTTATGTGTTCCGGTGCCTTAATAAAGGAATAAAGCGTCTCTAAATGGATTTGGCTTAATCCTCCCTTATAAAAAACCATATATAAAGCAATCAAAATAGGTAGTTGGATAAGGGCTAGAAATATACCTGAAAACGGGTTTACCCCTTTTTCTTTATACAAATTCATCGTTTTTAAAGCTTGCTCCTGCTTATTGTCTTTATATTTTAATTTGATCTCATCTATCTCGGGCTGGATTTTCTTCATCTCGAGCTGACTACGGACAGACTTTTGGGATAAGGGGAAGAGGACGAGTTTAATAAGAATAGTAAACAAAATAACTACAATACCGGCATCAATCCAGGGGAAAGTGCCAATAAAACCAATAAAGATATTATATAAAGGGCGGTACAAAACCGCATTAAATACGCTGGAAATCATCTCTTAAGTATACCTTAAATACACTTTTACTTCAACATTTGAGCTTTCTGTAAAAGTTTAATTATTTCTTTTTTTACCTCATTGTAAGACTGACCAGAAACATCCTTCTTTACAAAGACAATGCCGTAAAATTCACCCTGAATTTCAGCCAAAACACCCTCTAGGACAGCGCTTATCCACCTTTTGATCAAGTGTCTACCCACTGATGTTTTTTTTACCTTGGCGGGGACAACAACCGCAAAATTACTTAATTCACCCTCTTTTTTCCCCAACAACCTCAGATAATAGTTATCCCCAGACACAAAAGACCCCTCTTTTACTATTTTAGGGAATAATTGCTTCTTTATCCTTCTTTTAATAGGCAACATTTGAAAGGATTAGACGGTGCTTAGTCTCTTTCTACCTTTTTGCATCCTCTTTTTAAGCACTCTTTTACCATAAGAAGTTCGGCTTCTAGATAAAAAGCCGTGTTTCTTTGCTCTTTTAACTTTCTTTGGATTATATGTAAATGACATAGTGGAGACAGTATAGGTTATTTTTTTAAAAACGTCAACTAAAACCAAAAAGTTGTCCACAGCTTATGAACATAAGATTCACTTTCCCACAACTTTTACATTTCCAAATTCAGTATATAATCTATGGAGCATGACTGAGGAAAATAAAAAACTTTGGCAAAGTGTCCTGTCAGAAATAGAACTCTCTATTTCCAAGGCTAATTTTAATATGTGGTTTAAGGACACCTTCATCAATAAGCAAGAGGAGGGGACGGTCTTTGTGGGTGTACCAAATGTTTTTGTTAAGGATTGGCTAATAAACAAATACCATAAGAATATTTTAAAGAGCTTACGTAGCTTTGGTGAGCATATACACGCCATAGAATATGCCGTCATAAAAGCTGAAGGTAAAAGGGAATTACCCAAGCAAAATACCGATACTTGTACCCACGACGAGCTACCCCTCCAAGATTTTTATATTAACAAAGAGGATAATTTGAATTCTAAATATACTTTTGAGACTTTTGTGGTAGGCCCGTTTAATGAATTAGCCTTTGCTGCCACCCAAGCCATTATAAAAAAGACAGCCATATATAATCCACTCTTTGTTTACGGTAGTACCGGCCACGGCAAAACACATTTGATTCAAGCTGTGGGTAATCATATAAAAAACAGCACCCCGAATAAAAAGGTTTTTTATTTAACCTCAGAAAAGTTTACTTTGGACTTGATGAACGCTATTTCGAACGGTACCGCTAACCAGTTTAAAGAAAAATATCGTAAATATGATCTATTAATTGTTGATGATATTCAGTTTTTTGCTGGTAAACAAAAAACTGAGGAAGAGTTTTTCCATTTATTTAATAGTTTTTATGATAATAACAAACAAATTATCTTTTCTTCTGATAAACACCCTAATTTTATTACTGGCCTGGAGGACCGCCTAAAATCACGCCTAAACTCTGGGATGATTGTAGAAATACCCACCCCAGATTTAGAGTCCCGTATTCAAATATTTAAAATAAAGTCTAATATGCTAAATTTCTCACTTTCGCCAGAGATTATTGAATATTTAGCTTCTTCTATTGAGGGCAATGTCCGAGAGTTAGAGGGTGTTTTAAATTCCATTATCTGTCAGACCCAACTAAAAGGCCGTGATTTAACCATTACCGAAATAAAAGACTTAATAAAAAACAATTTAAAACCCAAGAAAAACTCTCCAATTAAAGAGGTTATTAAAACCATTGCTGAGTTTTATGGCATCACGGAAGCCGAAGTTTATGAAAAAACAAGAAAAAAGAACGTGGTAAAACCCAGACAAATAATAATGTATATTTTAAGAGAAGATTTTAACGTCTCTTACCCAACAATCGGTGAAAAACTAGGCGGTAAAGACCATACCACCGTGATGCACTCTTGTGAAAAGATAAAGGAAGACATAAAAACAGATTCTTCTTTAATTCGGGAGCTTAGTCAGATCCGTTCGATGCTTACTTAATTATTACAAAGTGGAAAACCAGTGGAAAAGTTATGAATTAGGTCTGTAAAAAAAGGAATAAATAGAAGGAAAAAAAGAGTCACTAAAAAAATTATAATTTATTATTAACAGACAAAAATTATTTTTTTAAGAAAAACCAAGTCATATAAACATATAATCATATATCCACTTATCCACCTCTCTAATAATAATATTCTTTATAAATTATAAAAATAAAAATATGAAAGCAGAATGTATAAAGGAAAAGTTTTGTGTAGCTGTTTCTAAAACAGAAAAGATTACCGGTAAGAATATGACTCTGCCGATACTCTCTTGTATTTTGATTGAAGCCCGAGGAAGTTCTCTTATTTTAAAAGCTACAAACCTGGATCTAGGAATTGAAATAAGAATTCCCGCTAAAATTTTAGAAGAAGGGGTGGTGGCGGTACCGGGCGCTATTTTAAACGGCTTTCTTTCTAATCTTTTAGGTGATAACAATTTGAGTTTAGAGGAAAAGGAGGGAAATTTACATATTATAAATTCCAGCAGTAAAACTACTATTAAGAGTTTCCCCGTAGATGATTTTCCGACTATTCCTAAGGTAAAGGATGGAAAAATATATGAGATGGATTCACAAAACTTGGTTAAAGGTCTAAAATCTGTGTGGTATAGTGCCTCTCTTTCTAATATTAAGCCTGAATTATCCAGTGTTTATATTCACCCCAAAGATGAATCTTTGGTTTTTGTGGCTACAGACTCTTTTCGTTTGGCAGAAAAAGCTATAAAATTTAAGAAAAACAGTGATTTTGAAAATATCCTTATTCCATTTAAAAATGTGGTTGATTTACTAAAGATTATTAGTGATGAAAGAGATTCACTCGCCATTACCTCCACTAAGAATCAAATTTCCTTTGAATATAAGGATATTTATATTGTGTCACGGGTAATTGAGGGAAACTTTCCAGACTATCAACAAATAATTGCCAAAGAGTTTAAAACCGAAGTGATTGTCTTAAAGCAAGATTTAATCAATATTTTAAAGTTATCAAATATTTTTTCTGATAGTTTTAACCAAATCAACATAAGAGTGTCGCCTAAGGATAAAACCCTGGAAATAAAATCAAAAAATTCCAGTGTGGGTGAAAATATAAATAAATTAAGTGCCACTATTACCGGTGAGGAAATAGAAATAAATTTTAATCATAAATATATAATTGATTGCTTTCAGTCCATTGACTCAGACAGTATTTCTTTATCTTTTAATGGTTTAAACAAACCAATGGTAATAAAAGGAATATCTGATAAGAGTTTTACTTACCTAGTAATGCCAATGAACAGATAGATCTATGTTTAATATTTCTTTATATTTAGAAAAGTTTAAAAATCTGGGTCAGTCGGAAAGACAACTAAAAGAGATATTAATATTAGCCATTAAAAATGCCACTGGGACGGATATAGAGGCTAAGAGTATTATTATTAAAAATGGTGAGGCTATTATTAAGGTGTCACCAAGTATAAAAAATACTATTTTTATAAAAAAGGAGAAAATTTTAAAGGCGGTGTCTGAAAAGATTGGTTGTGGGGTGGGGGAGATAAGGTAATGCTAGTATTTTTAAAAAATGAAAATGGAATCTATTAATGAAAAAATAATATCAGACGTAGCTCAAACAGAATCTGGAGATAAGGAAATTCTTAAAAAACGCCTAGAACAGCTTTTGTTGGTTGAGGATGAATTGACACAAACAGTAAGTGTGGAGGGCGGTTTTTCTAAAGAGAAAAAAGAGCAAATGGAAAGGTTTGCCCGCGAACGTTTAGGTGTTAACCTAAACTGTTATATTAATGCTGCCAGGTACTTTTTTTCTAAAGAGCGGGACCGTATTTATAAAGGGATGGAAAAAAACAGAAGAGAGTTTATTCACAAAATTTATGAATATTTGTTAGCTAGAGTCCCAGACCCAGCGGCCTCAGTGGTGGAGAGGATGAAAGGTTTAACAAAATACCACTCCGAATTTATTTCCTCAGAAGATTCAGAGGTCGTTGATTTATGGTTGGCAAACAGCTTTTCTCCAACAATGGGTTTAAACGGGGTGGTTGTTTATCGTGGTAATGGTGTTGATTTCAAATATGTTTTACACAATAAGGTTGCTGACTATCTAGATGAGTCTAAGGTTAATGATCTTCAGCCAAGGTGGGTAACCCCACAACTAGGAGTCGCTCTAGATTATGCTCATGATGACACTGGTGTTGGTGCTCAAGTCAGGGTTTATGAGTTAACTGATGATATTTATCGCTATAATTTTAGTAACCGTAATGAAGAAGGGTCTTTGGGAGGAGATAAGGTTGAAGATCATAAATCGTATACCGACGAAGAGGCGGCTAAACTGAAGCTGGAAAAGATGACCAATTTGCAATTGGCGGAAAACTTACTTAATCTTTATGTAGGCAACTCTATGAAGGAATTATCTGGTATTGAGCCAAAAGAAAAAGAGTCTGGTATTATTAAAGACACGGGGGAAAGGGTGAGCTTTATAGAAAGTGAATATGTCCTAAGAAATAAGGATTTGAAAAATAATTTAGTATCGGTATATACTGAAATTACTGAGGGAAAACATAAAGGTAAGTGGAGAAGAATTTATCAACGACCGGGCTCAAACAATGAGCACCTACCTTTGAAACAATATTTTTCTCATGATGATTTAAATCAGATTAGTTTAAAAACCGTTGCTAATCTTATTGCCAAAGGTAATGATTTTGGTTTTTTACAATTGGTGAAAAATAACCCAGCCGTACTTGCTCAAGCCTTAAAGATGATTGAAACTAGTGGGGTTGATGTTAAAAAAATTCGTAGAGAATATGAGTCGCGGTTTAATCCATCCGTGGAGGACAAAAAAATTAGATTGATAGAAAAGGCGATTAATGATTTTGTTTTAACCCTGGCTGTTGATAATATTTTAGATCGCCAAAAAGGTATTAGTCGTACAGAAGAGCAAGAAAAAGATCTTAGGAGTGAGGTGTTACTAAAAAAAGTTAAAAATGTATTTGACCCACTTCATTTTATTTCTAAATATCAAGATGGGTTACATCAAAAAAACAGGGAGTCTGTCAGTCAACGATTGTCAAAAAAGAGGGAAGAAATAAAATTAACCACCGATGAAGTTGGAGTTTTATACCAAGATATTTTAAAAAGATTAGAAGTTGAGTTTACTCTTCCACATTAAAACTTACTTCCGTTTCACTTCTATTATAAACATAATCAGTGGCGAGGATTTTTAGAGTATTTGTGGTACTGATGGCTTTTATGTTTGCTGGAGTAAAAGAAAAAAGGAAAGGAGAAACAGAGGAAGAGCCAATATAGGTACTGTTTAAATAAAAATCTAATTTAGAAATCGGGAAAGTATTCTGACTCGTGGTTTGGATAATTATTTTTTGGTTTATGTTATAAGTTTGGTTTTCAACTGGGCTGACAATGATGACCTTGGGGCTTCGGGCGGGGGTGTGAATATCATCTTTGGTGGCGGGCTTTATAGGTTGAGTTAGGCTCTGCGTTTTTAGCCATTGTTGTACTGGATATTCCCAGTGATCAAATTGCGGATCGTCACTAGGGTTTTCCGGTACCGCGCCCCAAGGGTCGGCTTTGTTTACCCAGTATAATATTTCGTGTACATCTGGAATATAGACTTCTACTTTGGTTTCATCCGGGGTAAATTCTGTGGCCAATTTGCCAGATATTTTATCAACCGTAAAAAAATCATAACCTTGCCAAACACCTCGGAAAACTGGTTTTATTTCCTTGCTCGTTGGGGTTGGAGCCGTAAAATATTCTTTAGAAAAAGAGGGTAGAGCTTCATCCATAAAAGCGCGCCACATGGGAGCAATAACCATGCCAGCCACCTTTTTATCAATAGAGGTATTGTCATTGTTTCCCGCCCAAGACCCTACTACCAAGTTTGGGGTATAACCAACAATCCAAACGTCACGGAAGTCGTTTGTTGTACCAGTTTTAACCGCCACTTGTCGGTCGGAAAAATAAAGAGGGGACCGCGTGCCATAGGCGGGGGTTCTGGCTATGTTGTCTGACAGAATATCAGATATTTTATTAGCACTTTCCTCAGATAAAACTGCTTCCGGGTTATAAGTAGCTTGTTCTAGTATTTCACCGATTGAATTTTCTACTTTCAGAATAGAGAGATAAGGGTTTCTTACGCCGGCATTGGCAAAGACCCCATAAGCACTAGTGAGTTCTAAGGGCGAGACTTCGCCACCTCCTAACACCAATGTCAGACCATACTGATTAGCATCACCAAGGCTAGTAATACCCATGTTGCGAGCGGTGTCTAAAGAGTCCTTCACACCAGCGAGGTAGAGGGCTTTAATGGATGGAATGTTTCGGCTTTGGGCTAGGGCATCGCGCAGAGTTATAGGCCCTAAATATTTGCTATCATAATTTTCCGGCATATAACAATCTTCAGGATTGGTGTCACCTATTGGTTTGCCTTGAGCAGTACAGGTGGTTTGAAATTCGGTTGGTAGGTCAAAAAGAACGGTTTCCGGGGTATAACCCTTATTAAAGGCGGTGGCATAAACAAAGGGTTTAAAGGTAGAACCTGGTTGGCGGTGAGCAAGGGCGACATTAAAGTTTCCCTGTATTTCTTTGTCAAAGTAGTCACGAGAACCCACCATCACTAGTATTTCACCGGTTTTGGGATCAATAGCTACTAAGGCCGCATTTTCCGCATTATAACTTATCTTATTTTCTAAAGCGTATTTTTTTACCACCGCTTCGGCTTTGGCTTGCAAATCATAATTTAAGGTAGTTATTACTTTTAGGCCGTCCTCTCGAACTGCTTTTTCTCCATATTTATCCTCTAAATATTGTCTGACATATTCCACAAAGTGGGCAGCTTTGATACCGTTTGATTGCTTTGGTTGAAAAATCACCACTTCAGCCTTAGCGGTTTTATACTCAACGTCGGTAATCATTTTGTTTTCTAATAGTCGGGACAAGACTAGATTTTTTCGGTTGTCTAACTTATCTTTATTGTTTCCATAGGGAGAATAATAGGTTGGGGCGTTTGGGATGGCGGCCAGATAGGCCGCTTCGGCTAGGGTAACTGAAGCTGCGTTTTTCTTAAAGAAGGTCTGAGCGGCTTCTTCTACTCCATAAATACTACCACCATAAGGATTTTCGTTTAGGTAGACGGACAGTATTTCGTCCTTACTCATAATGTTCTCTAGTCTGATGGCAAGTACCCACTCTTTTATTTTTCTAGAAATAGCATATTCAGAAGTTAGTAAAGAATTTTTTACAACTTGTTGAGTAATGGTAGAGCCCCCTCCGACCCCGCCCATAAGGTGGGCCAAAGTGGCGCGAATGATGGCCTTGATCTCTATCCCACCATGGCTATAAAAACCGGTATCCTCAATGGCGATGGTGGCATTTTTAATATAAGGGGAGATTTTTTCAAAGGAGACAACCTGTCTTTTAATGTCTTGATTGAGGTCAAAAAGTAGTATTTCTCCGGTTCGATCATAGATTTTAGTGCTTTGGGAGACCGTTCTTTCTTCAAAAGAACGCAAGTCTGGCATTTTAAAGGTAGAAATCCAGAAAGTGATAATACCCAAGCCAATAAAGCCTAGGCTGGCCAAGTAAATAATAGCTTTTTTATAGTGTTTTTTGATATGTCTCATAATTATCATTATTGTAGCATAAATTTCGGGACAAAGTAAAAAAAATATGTTAGATTTTAATTATGAAAATAGACACTAATATAAAAAAAATAGATGAATTTCTTACTCGCGCTGTTGAGCATATTTATCCTAACGAAGATTTTTTAAGAAAGAAGCTTTTGTCAGGAGAAAGGCAGACCGTTTATTTAGGAATTGATCCAACTGGCCCAACTTTGCATATGGGGCACGCCGTAGTTTTAAAAAAACTTCGAGACCTCCAAAGACTTGGCCACAAAATTATTCTTTTGATTGGTGATTTTACTGCGACAATTGGTGATCCAGACAAGCTTTCCGTCCGTAAGCCGCTTACAAGAAAGGAAGTCTTAAATAATGCTAAATATTATAAAAAACAAGCCTCAAGGTTTTTGAATTTTGGTTGGGGTGGTGCTGAGTTAAAGTATAATTCCAAATGGTTGGCCAGTCTTTCTTTTGAGGATTTGTTAAAACTTTCTTCCCACCTTACTTATTCTCAGGTCATTAAGCGCTCAATGTTTCAGGAGCGTATAAAGGAGGATCGGGACATATATCTTAATGAGTTTATGTATCCGCTTATGCAGGGTTATGACTCTGTGGTCATGAATGTTGATGGTGAGATAGGAGGAAATGACCAAGTTTATAATATGTTGGTTGGACGTGATCTTATAAAAAAGATAAATAATAAAGAAAAGTTTGTTATCGGGACAAAGTTATTAGTTGATCCAACCGGAGTTAAGATGGGTAAGACCACTGGTAATATGATTACTATGCAGGATAACGCCTCGGATATTTTTGGTAAGGTAATGAGCTGGCCGGATTCAATGCTTCTTCTGGGGTTTGAATTATGCACTGATGTCTCAATGGAGGAAATAGAAAAGATCAAACAACAGATTTTAGCCGGGGTAAACCCACGAGATTTGAAAGTGCACTTGGCTAAGGAGATTGTCACTATTTACCATAGCCGAGCAGAGGCGGATAAAGCGGAGGCGGATTTTGTGAAGACTTTTAAAGAGGGCGGCCTGCCAGAAAAGATTGATGAGGTGTCAGCGGCTAACGGGGAATTACTTTCTGAACTTTCCGTTAAAGCCGGTTTGGTAAAATCCAAGGGGGAGTTTAGACGCCTGGTGCTTGAGGGGGCGGTGGCTAATCAGGAGACAGGAGATAAAATAAGCGACCCAAACTGGAAAGTTATTTCTACCGCCATATTTAAAATTGGGAAAAGGCGTTTTTTGAAGGTTGTGATTAAGTAAGTAAAAAAGAGAAGATTGTTTGATTTTAAAATGTCTGGCCGAAGTTCTGACGAGGTGAGGATTGGTATGGGACCCAATCCGCAAGACTCATTGAGAGATTCTGTCTTCAGAAGATCCAATGAGTGGACTGCCTCTGTAAGAGGATCCGAGGACTTTTAAAATTAAATAATCTTCTCTTTTTGTTTTGCCAAAATAAAAACCCCAGGAAAATCCTCTTCGTTTAACGTCAGAACTAATCACTACGAGGAAATTCCTGGGGTTTTTATTTAATTAGATTAAAAATTATCAACGTCATTATATTCGCTAAACTCTTCCGTAAAGGTATCCTCCACAATCGCCGGATCAATCACGGCATCATCGCCGATCGGGCCATCTTCTTCGGTGGACTCCTTACCCCCTTTCTTTTTGGTGATGACTTCATCATCAACCACTACGCCTTTTTTCTTTGCCATTTGTTCTGTTAAATTTTCTACTATGACTTGGATTTACCCAAGCTTTATAGAAACTTTTTATTAAACTTGTAATTTATTTTATCCCACTAAAAGTATCTTAATGAGAAGATTTTTATATTAATAGCAAATTTGAAAATGTTTGCAAGGGGTCAAGGGTATAACCCCTGTGGAAAACTCTATTGTCGGTGGCAGGCAAAGTAGGTGAGACCGGTGGCGATGGCATCATACTCATCGTCATATTTGATTTTTTCGGTTATTGTTATGAGCTTTTTTACCATCATTATGACTTGGCTCTTATCACTTTTACCATAACCAGTGACCGCTACTTTTATTTGTAGGGGGGTAAATTCTTTTATATCCAAATTATTTTTAGCGGCCTCGTAAAGCATTACTCCCCGGGCTTCAGATACCCGCATGGCGGTTTTGGCGTTGGTTTTAAAAAAGAGGGTCTCAATCGCCAGGGCCTCTGGCGCATATTTTTTAATTAAAGTGGATATTTCTATACCAATCAGGTGCAGTCTCTCTTCGGCGGTCTCGGTGGCCAAAGTTTTAAAACATTCAGAAAAAAGAAGGACTTCTTTTCCGTTGTTTTTTTCGAGGATAGCAATACCCACTCGTTCATAACCAGGATCAATGGCAATAATTTTCATATTATGATTATAACACAACCGCCCCGGTCATCAGAATGACCACCCCGCCTTAACTAAGGCGGGGATTAGTTGGAATAATAGTAGCTATTATTCTGCATTCGTATAAATTTCCTGCACCTCATCATTGTCTTCTAGCTCTTCAATCAGTTTGTCTAATTTGAAGCCATCTTCTTCGGAAATTTCTACCATGGTATTTGGCATATAGCCTTCAGGGGTTTTAGTAAAAGCCCAAGAGGCACTCCCTGGAGCAGCCAAGGCACAGCCATTGGCGGAAAGAATGTGTTTGATTTCGCCAGCCGCCTTATTCCTATTATCCGTCAAAGCTTCAATCATCAGAGCTACTCCGCCTGGGCCGTAAGCCTCATACATGATGGATTCCATCTGTGTGGCATTGTCACTCTTTTTTAAGGCGCGTTCAATATTTTCATTTGGCACATTGTATTCCCGCGCCTTCTTAACCGCGGCTTGCACACCAGCCGCTTTGATATCACCGTTAGCTTTTTTAATTTCCACACCAATCACCTTGGCCATCTTGGTATAGATTTTACCCTTACGGGCATCAGTGACCATTTTCTTATTCTTGATTTTTGACCATTTATTATGTCCAGACATATTATTTTAGAAAATATTTTTATAAAAGTTTATTCGGGTTCTTTAACTTGAGATGCTGCTTGGCGCGCTCGGTGATGGTCCGGCCACGGGAAGTCCTCTCAATAAAACCAAGTTGAAGCAGGTATGGTTCATACACATCTTCAATCGTCGCTTGTTCTTCTGACAGAGCGGCGGCTAGGGTGTTTAGCCCTACTGGCCCACCGTTAAACTTTTCTTCAATCACGGTGAGGAGGGCGCGGTCAGTGGCATTCAAGCCCACCTCATCAATCCCCAGGAGGTTAAGGGCCTCCATCACGGTTTCTTTAGATAATTTACTCTCTCGGACTTGAGCCAAATCCCGGCTTCTCTTTAACAAATAGTTGGCAGTGCGGGGAGTAAACCTACTTCTCTTAGCAATCTCAGTTTTGGCTTCGGTCTCAATATCCACTTTTAGTATTTTAGCGGAGCGATGAATAATTTCCTCTATTTCTTCATTAGTATAAAATTCTAGTTTAAAAACTCCACCGGAAAAACGCGAACGGAGCGGGGCCGAGAGTAGGGCAATACGAGTGGTGGCGGCAATTAAAGTAAAAGGGGGGAGATCAAGCTGAATTGTTCTAGCTGATGGTCCCTTACCAATAATAATATCCAGAGAGCCGGACTCCATGGCCGGGTAGAGCACCTCTTCAATTGCTTTATTGAGTCGGTGAATCTCATCAATGAATAAAATATCACCGGGGGATAGGTTTGTCAGGATACTTGCTAGGTCACCCACCTTTTCTATGGCGGGACCGGAGGTCGCTTTGAGCTGAGCGCGAGTTTCTTTGGCAATTAAATGGGCCAGGGTGGTTTTACCGAGTCCGGGCGGACCATAAAAAAGTAAATGTTCTGGCGGGTGCTTCCTTTGAGCCGCGGCCGTTAGCAAAATTTGCAGATTATCTTTGATGTTCTTCTGGCCGATATAGTCCTTCCAAATAGTGGGCCTAAGGGTCTGATCTAGGAAGTTTACATCCCCTTCACGGCTAGCCACTACGTCCGTATCCTGGCTTGTTTGTTCAGTCTTTTGACTTTTAGTAATAGAATCTTTGTTTTTGCTTGACATATTTTTTGTTTTATGCTAAGCTACTATAAGAAGCCTATGGTGCGTGTCGGAGGCTTTTTTTTGTACCTTTCCAGAGTATAAATCTCTAAGCAATTGGATCGTTTGCGCGGTTTACGAATTTTTCCGAGAGGACGGCCTGGTCTACACCTTCGGGTGCTCTGCGAGACCTATCCTTTAAGAACTGTTTAACTTTTGGTATCTAATATTGAAAGTATTGCTTAGAGATTTATGTTCTGGATTCTCTATTTCTTTATACTAGAACTATTTTTAATATTTGCAACTGTGGAAAAGTTTTAAGACACAAGATTTTACTCTAGTGAAGCTGATTAGTCACGACTTTCAATATCAATCACCCGCCCAAGCTCATCGAGTGAGCTTACTCCCTTCAAAATTCTGATCACGCCGTCTTGTTTCATATCTAAAAGATTTTGTGAGGCAGCCGCGGCCTTGATATCGCGATCCGAAGGGTTGTTAATAATAGCGTCCTCCACTTCCTTTTTCATCAAAATTACTTCTGTAATAGCAATACGCCCTTTATAGCCAGTTTTGTGACAGACTTCACAACCCACTGCTTGCCAGATCTTTTCAGTTTGAATATTAGCTAAATAAGTCTTGTCAGTAATAGTGGAGAGGGTGTGGTCAATAAATTCTTTTTCCTTGGCTGTTGGGGTGACCTGCGCTTTACAGTTGTTGCAGAGTTTTCTGATAAGTCTCTGGGCCATGGCCACGTTGATAGCGGAAGAAATAATTTTTGGGTTCACTCCGAGGTCAATCAGACGGGGGAAAGCACCCGCGGCGGTGTTGGTGTGCAAAGTAGAGAAGACCAGGTGACCAGTCAAGGCGGAGTTGATAGCGATAGTAGCGGTTTCACCATCACGGATTTCTCCCACCATTATTACATCTGGATCCTGGCGCAAGGCGGAACGCAAACCTGAAAGAAAAGTATAATCTTTTTCTTCTTCTACTTGGGTTTGGACAATACCTGGTAGGTGATATTCGATCGGATCTTCAATGGTAATTATCTTTACATCAGGAGAGCTGATCTTTTTCATAAAAGCATAGAGGGTCGTGGTTTTACCAGAGCCGGTGGGACCCGTGATGAGGAGCATGCCGTTTGGTCTCTTGATTTGTTCCAGTAAGGATTTTAAAGTGCGGTCTTCAATCCCAAGCTCTTCGATCGGCACAGCAATTGATTTTGGGTTTAAAAGTCTCATCACAATACTTTCATTATAGGCACCTGGTAAAACAGAGGAGCGGATTTCAATATCGTTATCTTGTATTTTGACACTAAAACGCCCATCCTGGGAGGTATTTTTTATGTTTAATTTCATCCCGGACAATAATTTTATGCGGGACAAAAGTAATTCGTATGTATCAGTATCAAATTCAAAGACACTGATGAGCACGCCATCCAGTCTGAAGCGGATCCGGACATAAGCTTCTTCTGGCTCCACGTGAATATCAGAAGCGGAGAGGGCCAGGGCACCAGCGATCATTACTTCCATCATCTTGGAAATCTTATAAGCCTTTTTAAGGGACAAAATTTCCTTGATAATAGCTGTAACATCATCAACCTTTTTGATTTTATTCATATATTGAAGCACTTGGTCGGTAGAAATATCAAAAGTTCCGGCTGTGCTGTTTACTGCGTAAGATAAATCCTTATAGCGGTCCCAAGCCTTTGCTAGGCTAGCGGTGGTGGCCATGCTGGTCTGTATTTTATAACCTTCATCAGCTAATTTTTTTAAAATAATGATTGCCTTATCATTCTTGGGTGAAAATACAGCGACTTGGATTTTTTTACCCACTTTTTCATAAACCGCTATCTTTGCCTCACGAGCAAGCTCCTCCGGAATCAAACGAAGGGCGTCAGTATTTATCGGCACCGGCTTAAGATCAATAAAATTTAAACCATACCTAGTGGCTAGAATACGAATAACATCGTCTTCCTCTTTTTTATAGAGCTCTTCTAGACGCTTGGCTTGTTTATCTTCGTTAGCAAAGTCTGACATACCAATATTATAACATAAATGAATTTTAGATGTTAGGTTATAAGTATACTTTATTGACAGATAATAGAGTGTGTGCTACTATCTTAGTTAGATATCTTGATAATCTTTCCCTGGTGTTACCTGTGTGGGTGCTCAGTGGAAGGAACAAAGAAGTTAGGAGGTTGAGATGAAGAAGGTCTTTGTTTGTCTGGTGATGGTCGGGGTTTGTTTGGCGGCTGGAGGGTGCTTGATGCCGTATGACCCTTATGCCGGAGGGGTCTATGTGGAACCCGTCCCTCGGCCTTACTACGGTCCGGTGGTCGTCGTTCCGCCACCTCCCGTCTACTACCATCACCGGCCACCACCTCCGCGTTACTACCGCCATCGGTAGGAATGCGGTAGGGCCAGGGCGCGCTTTGTGGAAGCTGATACCTTCCCCGAGCGCGCTCTTTTTGTTTATAAAATTTATGCTAAAGTATAAATATGCTTTATTCAAGTAAAAGTGTGGCGGAAACAAACAAAATAGCAGCAGATTTTCTACCAAAGATTATTGGCTCTCTCACAAATGATCAGAGTGGAGTGGCGGGAGCTACTGTCGTGGGGCTATTTGGCGACCTAGGTTCTGGTAAAACTACTTTTACACAGTCTCTCGGTAAACATCTCGGGATAAAAGAAGTGATGACGAGTCCGACTTTTGTGATTGAAAAGATTTATTTATTAAAAAATCACTCCGAGGAATTTCCGGTGGCCTTTACTAGGTTGATCCATATTGATGCTTACCGCTTAGAAAAAGGGGAGGAATTACAAAGTCTCGGTTTTGCCGAATTATTAAAGGATCCTAAAAATTTGATTTTGATTGAATGGCCAGAGAGGGTAGTGGATATTTTGCCACCAAAGATGGTTAAAATTAATTTTAAGTTTGTTAGTGAGTTTGAGCGAGAGATTGAGTTTTAAATATGCTATAATCTCCCTAAATGGCCAAGATAAACCCTAAAGAAAAATCTCGGGCAGGTAAAAAACTAGTGTTGCTAGATGTGCATGCTATCATCCACCGGGCGTATCACGCCTTGCCAGAATTTGTGTCTAGTAAAGGTGTGCCAACCGGCGCTTTATATGGCCTTTCTACCATGCTGCTAAAAATCATTGGGGATATCAAACCGGACTATATCATGGCTTGTTATGATTTGCCCAAGCCCACTTACCGTCATGAAGCTTACAAGGATTATAAAGCCGGCCGAGCCAAGACAGATGACGAACTAGTGGCCCAGCTGAAGAAGTCTCGGGAGATCTTTGAAGCTTTTGATATACCAATTTATGATAAAGAGGGTTTTGAGGCGGATGATATGATCGGCACCTTGGTGGAAAAAGTGTTGAAGTTGGACAAGGCCTCGCCTTGTCCGGAAATTGACGTGGTGATTGCTTCTGGCGATATGGATACTTTACAGCTAGTGGTGGATGACCGTGTGCGGGTCTATACTTTAAAAAAGGGGATTAAAGATACAATTATTTATAATGAAAAAGCGGTGGTGGAGCGTTTTGGTTTTTTGCCTAAACTTTTGCCAGATTATAAAGGCCTCCGGGGTGATCCGTCTGACAACATTATTGGTATTAAAGGAATCGGGGAGAAGACAGCCGGGATTTTAATTCAAAACTTTGGGGGTATAGAGGACATTTATAAAAAATTAAAAGCTAAAGGAGGAAAGGAAGAATTTAAAAAAGCGGGGATCACTGACCGAATAGTAAAACTGCTAGAAGAGGGGGAAGAGGAAGCTGAGTTTTCTAAAATGCTTGGAACGATAAGGCGAGATGCGCCGATTGATTTTAAAATTCCGGAAAAGACTTGGTCGGAAAATCTGGCGGAAGAAAAGGTGCTTAAGTTGTGGAGTGAGTTGGAGTTTAGGACTTTGGGGACAAGATTAAAAGAATTGGTGGGTGGAAAGGCGGGGGAAAGTGTGGCCGAGAAAAAAGAAGCTATAGTAAAGCAGAATAATCAGTTATTCGCGGATAGTGACTTGTCTGAGACTGAGCTAAAAGAAGCTCAGATTGCCCTCTGGCTTGTCAATTCCAATATTACGGACCCGAAAATTGAAGATATTATTAACCTGTCTGGACAAAAGGATTTGAAGTCCGCCAAAGACTTTTTGTTGGCGGAAATTAAAAATAAAAAATTAGATTATGTTTTCACGGAGATTGAGAAACCCCTAATTCCGATTATTAAAGAGATGGAAGCTTGGGGAATTGTGGTAGATAAAGAGGCCCTTTTGAAATTGTCCGTGGAGAATCACAAGATTTTGGCTGATTTGGAAAAGAAAATTTGGGATTTGGCTGGTAGTGAATTTAATATAAATTCCCCTAAACAGATGGGAGAGATTTTATTTGATAAGATGGGTTTGCAAGTGAAGAATCAAAAGAAAACGGCTGGTGGTAAAGCTTCCACTAAGGAAAGCGAGCTGGAAAAAATGCGGGATTTAGACCCGATCATCCCTTTGATTCTAGAATATCGCGAATTGCAGAAAATGCTCTCCACTTATATTGATAATATTCCAAACATGGTGGCGCCAGATGGACGCTTGCATGCTCGGTTTTTACAAACTGGAACCACCACTGGACGCATGTCATCGCAAGATCCAAACCTACAAAACATTCCGAATAAAAGTGGCCTAGGAATGGAGGTGCGGAAGGCTTTTAAAGCGGGACCGGGCTGTAAGTTAGTAGCTTTTGATTATTCGCAGATTGAAATCCGTATTGCTGCCTTTCTATCCGGCGATGAAAAACTTTTGGAGATTTTTAGAAAAGGGGAGGATGTTCACACCGCCGTGGCCTCGGAAGTATTTGGCGTACCACTCAACCAGGTGGACAAAGAAATGCGCCGAAAAGCTAAAGTAATTAACTTTGGTATTATGTATGGGATGGGTGTTTCCGCTCTTAAACAAAACCTGGGCACAGAACGAGCGGAAGCGCAAAAGTTTTATGATGATTATTTTGCTAAATTCAGTGGTCTGGCCAAATATTTGGATAAGGTAAAAGAGGAGACTAAACAAACCGGGTTTACAGAAACACTGTTTGGTCGCCGTCGCTATTTTGAGGGTATCAAGTCTAAAATTCCTTTTATTAAGGCCATGGCCGAGCGTATGGCTATAAATGCGCCAATTCAAGGGACAGAGGCGGATATTATAAAACTAGCGATGATTAAGGTGGGGGAATTTTTGAGCACAACCGCCCCTAACCCCTCCTTAACTAAGGAGGGGGAGGGAAAGAAAAATATCCACCTGTTGTTACAGGTTCATGATGAACTCGTTTATGAGATGCCGGTGGAAATGGTGGAAAAAATAGCCCCTAGAATAAAAGAAATCATGGAAAACGTGGTTAGTTTAGAAAAAACTAAAGGCGTGGTCTGCAAGGTGGATTATAAAGTGGGGGATAATTGGGGCGAGATGAAATAATATGTTTTATTTATTTTACGGAGCGGATACAGCCAAAGCCAGAAGCCAAGCCTATAAGGTGGTGGAGGCGGCCAAGAAAAAGCATGAGACGGCGGAATTTTTTAAATTAGACAGTGAAAACTTTTCCGCAAGTAAGCTGGATGAGCTTTCCGCTAGCCAAGGACTTTTCTATTCTGCCTTTATTATTTTGGCTGATAAGTTATGTGATGATGAGGATACTTCAGAGATCTTATTAAAAAAATTAAAGGAACTAAAAGAGTCACCAAACTTTTTTATCTTTTTAGAGGGAGCGCTGAATAAAAAAGAGCTAGAAAAATTTGGAAAATATGCGGAGAAAGTGGAGGAATTTAACAAACCAGGGCGGAAGCTAAATAAAAAAGAGGCTTTGGCCGCTAAAGGCGAGAAAATAGACTTCTTTGAATTTGCTAATACGCTGGGAGAGAGAAATAAAAAGCTACTTTGGACTCTGTATCAGGATGCTTTGGCGGAGGAGGTGGCTTCTGAGGAGGTGCATGCCATGTTTTTTTGGCAGGTAAAGTCCATGCTCGCAGCGGTAAAGTCTAAAGATGCCACCGAGGCCGGGCTAAATCCTTATGTTTTTACCAAGTCTAAGGGTTATGCGCAAAATTATGGAACCACAGCCCTCGAAAGTGAGAAAAAATTGAAGGAGATGTCTACCAGGCTCTTTGAAATGTATCATGAGGCCCATCGGGGGAAGGCGGATTTTGCGGTGGCGCTAGAGAGATTTATTTTGGAGTTGTAAACCTATTTGATTTGAGCATATAAAGTTCTAGGGCCCCCGAGGTTGTCGGGGGCCCTTGCTCATCTCTCGGTCACTCACCAAGGGGCGGGCACTTGCTTCTGTCGCAGATGCTGAAGGCACAGAGTCCTTCAGCCAATCCGCACATGATGCAGTAGCGCTCCTCTTCCTTTTTCTCACCGTTCTTGTACACGGTGATGTGCCCGTTTGCCCTGGCTTTTTTTCGGCCTTCTGCTTCGTCCATTGGAACCCCCTTGTCCTTCCGGCTCTATTAGTGGCCGGTCTTTTACTGTTCTTTCTATACCATACTGTATTTCTGTCACTTTTGCAAGGAGTGAGGCTGGACAAACACTTGGCTGTTTTATATTTTTTTATAAAAAGTCTTAAATATTTGTTTTTGGAATTCCGCAATCCTCTTACTCTCTATAGTCATACAAGTCTCAGAATTGTAATCAATGAAGGCTACTTTGTCCCCATAAATTATTTCTGTGACATTGTGCTCAAAAGGACCAAAATCCGGCGGTAATACTTTGGTAAAGCGGTCCAAACTCGGTCTCTTGTTCTTAGCTGTTTGAACATTGGTGATCACCTCGCGTTGTAGCCTTTTTTTATCACGCATTTTTTGATAAATTCTCGGTACATATTTATCTTTTTTTTCCTGACCATTTTTGTTTGAACTGTAACGGTAAAAGGTGTCACCTTTTTTTAGACTCCTGACCACATCATCAAATATTCTTTTAGTACCATCCTTACCCTCTAGGAATCTGATCTTGGGTCTCTTCTCACTGCTGGCATAGGCATCTTCCAAGTCTGGCAATATCTCAAAGAAATCAATTTTTAAATCATCAAACAAGGTTTCCAGCCGGTTGGGTGGCTCAGCACCAAAGACCACGCTTTTCAGTTTTTGGGTTTTGGTCACCAGTTTTTTATCCAGGAGGGCGGGGAGAGCTTTATAAATGAGGGGGCGGTGGATAGAAGTTTTCTCGGATATCTCGGAAATATTTGAAGTCCCCATCTCAAGTAGCGCCAAATAGATAGCGCTTTCATTCTTGGTCAGCCCTATTTTCTCCAAAATTTTGTTTTTGTCCATTTTTTATCTGTTTTAGTTATTAAAATTGTAACTCAATTTTACAAATATATTATCATAATCATTAAGAAAGTTTAAGTTTTTCAAGGATTTATCCATATTATTGTATTGATTTGACGTGTTTGTAATATATTGTTACATCTTTTATGAGTAGAATAGGCCAGAGATTAACGGTTTGCGGGTAACGCCCGTATTTACATTACAGTACCGCCTCCAAAATAGGTGATGGCGAAGTAATTTTAATATTATATTGTTCAGATAAGAGCTCCTTGAGATTTGAATCTAGGTTTAGAAAGGAAAAAAGGAGAAGGGCCATGCGTTACGAAGGTGGTTTGACCTTGGAACAGGCCAGGCGGGTGGAGGTGGGGGATGTGATCGTCCTGCACGACTACGGACCACTCAAAGTGATTGATGGGCACAAACTGCCCCCCTCAACGGTAAATGGTGGGGATACCCCGCGGTCCATGGTGGTCAGGACGCAGGGTGGCCTCAGACGCCTCCTCATCGTCACGGCTCAGTCTGAAACCTTGTCCGTCTTCTGACTACTGACCTAGCATGTCACAAAACTGCCAGCCCGAGTAATCTCGGGCTTTCTCAATAAGTTTAAATATTTTGTCCGCCCAGTTGGAGTCGAACCAACGACCTTCTCCTTAAAAGGGAGCTGCTCTACCAGCTGAGCTATGGGCGGAATGCAAAAAATATAACAAAAAAAACAGCAAATGTCCAATTTAAAAGGTAAAAAGTAATTACAGCATTGGAACATCTATGGCATAGAGCCCAGCACCGGAGAGGATGAGGGAAGCACAGATAGCGGTAAGGAGAAGATAAAAAACCATATCTCTTTTTAGAATTGATTCTTCCTCATATTCTATTAGTAGTTCACAAGTAGAAATAACCGCCAGGACTAGGGCTGCGACTTGGGTGTAAGCGCCACCGATGAGCAGGAACCCGCCGATAATCTCCACTAAGCCAAGAAGAGTAGTAAAAAAACCAGCTGGTTTGACACCTAAAATACTTAAGGAAGATATCCAACCCTTTTTTTCTTTACCTAGTTTTAAGAAACCAAGATTTAAGAAAACAAGACCAATAACAATCCTCAGAATCAGAGGGGCCAGTAATGAATAAGAAAATAGTTCGGGAAAAAGATTAAATGTTTGCATACGGGTATTATACCATGTAATATAAATTTATGAAGCAAAAGGAAGTAATTGTCATCTTGGATAATATCAGAAGCACATATAATGTGGGATCTATTTTCCGCACAGCAGATGCCCTAGGGGTAAAACAGCTTATTTTGGGTGGCACCACGCCAACACCGATAGACCGGTTTGGGCGTGAGCGAGCAGATATTGCTAAGGTGTCCTTGGGGGCGGAGAAAAGTGTGCCCTGGAAGCAGGAGAAAGCTATTTTGCCGGTTATCAAGAAGCTAAAAAAAGAGGGTTATCAGATAATTGCCGTTGAACAGTCAGAAAAATCGGTGGATTATAAAAGGGTAAAAACCGCTGGTCGAGTAGCTTTTATTATGGGGGCGGAGGTGGAGGGGGTAGCAAAGGATATTTTAAAAATTGCTGACGTGATTGCGGAGATACCTATGTTGGGTAAAAAAGAATCATTAAATGTATCTGTTTCCTTTGGTGTCGCTTTAT
This sequence comes from uncultured bacterium, assembly GCA_903831305.1. Lineage (GTDB taxonomy): Bacteria > Patescibacteriota > Minisyncoccia > Phycocordibacterales > GWA1-40-21 > CAIJXO01. The sequence continues at coordinate 100,227 of CAIKXE010000004.1, forward strand.
TTCGGATTTTGAATGTTTAAAACAGCACCTCCAGTTAATATGATTTTGGAGGCTTCACAGGCGGGTAGCCGAGAGAGAGCAAATTTTTGCAGAGAATTTTATGCGCACTCCAAAATCATATTAACTGTAGGTTCTTGCAAATGGCTGACTTATTTCTGACACCCTGGGCAGTAATGCGTTCCTCGGCCCGCATGTTTGGTTTTTATTATTGACAGGCCACACCTTTTACAAGCCTCACCTTTTCGGCCATAGACCATGAGGTGGGGGACAAAGCCACCCTTCTCTCCGTTACTTCGCACATAATTTTTGGCGGAGGTCCCTTTTTTCTTGATAGAAAACTTTAGCACATTAATAATATTCTGATGTAAATCCCTTATTTCCTTGTTTGTCAGTGTTTTTGTTTTGCGCATTGGTAAAACACTGCTTAAAAAAGCACTTTCGTCTGCATAGATATTGCCAATACCGGCAAGCAAATGCTGATCTAAAAGTATTTGTTTTATAGTTCGGTTTGGGTACTTAGTAAATATTTTTTTAAGATTCGCTATGGTGAAAGTTTTAGAAAGAGGTTCTAGACCAATTTCTGTATCAATATACTTTTTTAGTTTATCGTCCAATATTTTGAACCAACCAAATTTTCTTAAGTCATTGAAGTAGAGATGACTTCTGTCTTTGAAGGTAAAGAACAGGCGGGTGTGCCGACCAGGGGTTTGGATATCAGCCGTGGGGTGGCCACCGGTGATTATTTTACCAGTTTGAGGCATAAAGATTAGTTGCCCGGTCATTTTGAGGTGAATAATCAGGCTTAACTCGCCACTCAAATGGACTAAAAGCATTTTAGCTCGGCGATCTAGGCTAAGTATCTTTTTCCCCGTTACCATTTTAGTGAAGTTTTGAACGGAAGTGGGAGAGACAGTTTTTGGCCACAAAATAGTCACTTGGGAAATCACTTTTCCCTTAAGTGTTTTAGCCAGCTCTCTTTTGATAGTTTCAACTTCTGGTAATTCGGGCATAATCTAAGTGTATGTTTAAACGGTAAAAATGTAAAATATATACAGGACATAAAATTATTATCTGTTATAATAGGCCAGTGAAGAATAAGGAAAACATTGCCGGTATATTATGTTTGATAGCGATGTTTTTTGTTATAATCAATCTGTTTGCGGTGGCCTTTCCTCAATATGCAGCGATCTTTTTTGCTCAAGGTAAAACAGTGGAGGCTGTGGTGGCTAAATATGAGAAGGCCCCAAAGGAGGCCAAAGTAAAAATATTAATTGTGCCTGGACATGAAGCCGATTTTGGTGGGGCCTTGTATAATGGACTTATCGAGCGTGATATGAACGTGGCTTTAGCAGAAAAGATTTTAAGCGAGCTTAGCCTAAATGAAAAATTTCAGATTATTTTAGCCCGTGACTATTATAAATGGAACCCGATTTTAGCTGATTATTTTACCAAGAATTTGGAGGCGATAAAAAAATGGAAGGATGATCAAAAAGGAGCAATGCTGTCTTTGGTTAAAAATGGCAAAATTCAATTGATTGATTCTGTTCCGCATAGTACTGCCCCAACTGCTCAAGCTTTACGCTTGTACGGTATAAATAAGTGGGCCAATGAAAATAAAGTAGATATTGTTTTGCATGTGCACTTTAATGATAATTATCGGAAAAACGGGGTGCCTAAATATAGTGGTTTTTCCGTTTATGTCCCCGAGGAACAGTATTCTAACGCGACCTCTAGTGTGGCTCTGGCGGGGGACCTCTTGGCTGAATTATTAAGGATTGGTCATGTGAGTACCTTAGAGCCGGAGTCGGCTGGGGTGGTGGAAGATCAGGACTTGATTGCTATCGGCAGTTATAATACCGCGGACGCTCTAAGCGTCCTGATTGAGTATGGCTATATTTATGAGAGCCAGTTTAAAACAAGGGATTTAAGAACTGTTTTTTATGATAAAGCCGCCAAGGCTACCACTCAAGGTGTTGTGAATTTCTTTGAAAGTCGCTCGTCTTTTTAGCTAATTTAGTTTGTCTAGCTCCTCTTTGGCTACCACGGCATCACTCCAGGGCTCTTTGGCTGCATTTTTACGCATGATATATGGGTCCGTGCCCTTACCAGTGATAAGGATGATTACTTTTTTATTATCCTGAGGGAGTTTAGCTAGACGAATGGATTCAGCAATCGCGGCTCGGCGGTCCATAATAATTTTCGTTTTGTCTCGATTTGTAAACTTGGCCATATCTTCAACTATTTCTAGCGGGTCATCATCATAAGGATCTTCATCTGTGAGGATTATCTCATCACAATATTTTTCCGCTATCAGGGCCATCTCTTTTCTCTTCCATTTGTCACGGCCACCGCCACAGCTACCCAGGACGCAGATTTTTCTTTTATTAGGAAATGAAGAATATAGCGCCTGCAGGGAATCAGCGGTGTGGGCATAATCCACCAATACATCAATTCCTAAGTCGTTTGGTATCTTTTCGGCTCGGCCCTTTATCTCAGTCACTTTTTCTAGGCCGGCTTTTATGGAGTCCATACTGATACCTAAGGCCCGGGCATAGGCGGTAGCGGCGAGCATATTATAAACATTGAACTTACCGGGTAGCTTGCTTTGGACTTTTACTGTTTCACAGACAAAATCCACTCCATTATCATGACAGACTAAAGGCTCACCATCTTTAAGAGAGTAGGGGGCTTTCTTCTCAACATTTATAGCGAGGAAAAACTTACTCTCTGGATCATCTGTGTTAGCGGCAATGATTTTATTCCTTTTGGGGGATTTTTCTAAGGCCTCGGCAATACTTAGCTTGGCCTTTAAATATTTTTCATAAGAGCCGTGAGACTCAATATGTTCAGGAGCTATATTGGTAAAAATCAAGGCATCCAAATCAATAAATTTGTGGCGGTATTGTTTGGCCGCTTCAGAAGATATTTCAATGATGGCATAGTCACAGTGGGCGTTTACGGCCTGGCGCAGGAAGTGTTGGATGAAAAACCGGCCGGGCATCGTCATTTTAAACATATTTGGTTTGGACTCATTACGTATTTTGAAACGCAAGGTACCAGCGAGGGCGGTGACAAAACCCGCTTCCTCTAATATGGCATTTACAAATTCTACAGTGGAGGTTTTACCTTTTGTGCCAGTGACAGCCACCACTTTTATTTTACGGGAAGGGAAGCGGTAAATCAGAGCCCCTAAAAGAGCTAGAGTATAATGATAAACTGGTTGAGCCAGAGTAAACACTTTTGTGGGTATTAGTTTTTTAATTTTTCTTAGAATCTTTTCCATTGGTTTTAATTTTATTGTTTTCCTAAGTGTTTGAGAGCCGCTTTGACTCGGTCACTCGTGGTAATAAGGCTCTTATCTATTTCCTGAAGGGCTTCACGTGATTCACGGTGAGAATAGCCTAAGGATTTTAAGGCCTCTAGAGCGTCAATCTCTTCTTTGAGACCGAGACTTACTTCTTCATAGCTACCAAGTTTGCCCTTGAGCTCTAGCACTATTTTATCAGCCATCTTTTTACCCAAGCCAGAAACTTTGGTCAGGTGAGCGGTCTCCCCGGTGGAAATAGCTTTACGCAATGAATCCACCGTGGCAACATTTAGTATCCCTAACGCCGTCTTAGGCCCGACGCCGGAGATAGTAATCAATAATTCAAAAAAGTCCAATTCTTTTTTATCCGCAAAACCATAAAGGTCCAGGGCATTCTCTCGGACAGCGAGGTACGTCCAGATCTTTTGGGTCAGATCCACTTTAGCTAGGTTTAATAATTCAGTGGTACCAAACACCTTATAACCAATGTTATTGGTTTCTACGATGACAAATTTGTCGGCTTTATAGATTATCTTTCCAGTTATTTGTGAGATCATAAATTAATTATAGCACACCACCCCGGTTATCAGAATAACCACCCCTCCTTGACTAAGGAGGGGAAAGGGGAGGTCATGTTGCTTTTTTGTCTTGTCTGTGTTATCTTTTCTTGGCAATAACTAATTAATAAAAAATCAATGCCTATAACTTCATCTGCCAAAAAGGCCTTAAGGGCCTCAAAACACAAAGCCGTTTTTAATCTTCGAAGAAAAGACGCTATTTCTGATGTTGTCAAAAAGCTTAAGAAGCTCGTCTTGGCTAAAGATATTAAGAAAGCCGAGGCTCTACTCCCAACCGCTTTCCAGGCCATAGATAAAGCTTGCAAGACCAAGTTAATCCACAAGAATACCGCCTCCCGTAAGAAAAGCCGTCTAGCCAAAATGCTCGCTAAGGCATCTAAATAATTAAAACAAAAACCACTCGGGAACGAGTGGTTTTTTGATTTAATTGTCCCCCTGGCAGGAATCGAACCTGCATTTCTCCCTTCGCAGGGGAGTGTCCTATCCATTGAACGACAAGAGGAATTTAAAAACTCTAACACAAATAGGCTAAAATCCCAAGTATTCCATGATTTTATGAGAAGCGGGTTCGGTGAGCTCTTTTTCTTCTAGAAAGTTTTTTAAATATGAGGAAACGTCATTTACGCTGTCTTCATGGACCGGGATAATGATAAAAGGTAGCACGGCTTTTTTCAAGTGTAGAATTAATTTGGGCTCACCCAGCCGTGTTTCTAACCAGAAGGCTTCAATAGTGAGGTAGGGATGCAAATCTTGGTTTATTATAATACCACGCTCGTTTATCTCATACTGTACATCTTGCGGTATCCGCAGAGTGTAAAAAATCAGGACCACCGCTGAGAGTAGTATCAATATACCAAACAAAGCATTGTCAAAAATAAAAGCCAAAACAACCACGCAGACTATGATGATGCCCACCGCCCAAAACCAATCCGCACTTCTTTGATAGTGATGATATTCGGGCGCTTGCCATTTGAGAGATGAATCTTCCACGGGATAATTATAACACAATTCTATTTTTAAATAAAAGCAAAGATTGTCAGAGCTTTTATCTAAGTGTTAAATGAGGTAAGATTAGGTGATGGAAAAGAATTTTACATTTATCATCATGGGGGTGACGGGGGACTTGGCAAAATTAAAGCTTATTCCCGCTATTTATAAATTATTAAAGTTAAATACCGTGGCTGAGGCGGCACTTATCGGTGTAGCTCGGTCAGAAAATACTATCCAAGCTATTTTGGCGGAGGCAAAAAAGAATATTAGGGAAGTAGATGAAGTAGTTTGGCAGAAACTCTGTAATTCAGCGTATTATGAGCGTTTGGATTTTGCGGAATTAGATGATTTTGAAAATTTAAAAAATAAAATAGTTGCGGTAGAAGAGAAGCACGGCTTGTCACATAATCGCTTGTTTTATTTAGCAACCCTACCTGAACATTTTGAAGTAGCAACGGTGAATTTGGCTAAGGTGGGTCTGGTAAATAGTAAGGATGATAAATGGGAAAGGGTGCTCTATGAAAAGCCTTTTGGTGATAGTTTGCACTCAGCCAGGCAGATTAATAAAGAAATTGATAAGGTTTTCTTAGAAGAAAACGTGTATCGAGTGGACCATTATTTAGGCAAGGAATTAGTGGGGAATATTGCTCTTCTACGCTTTACCAACCGTGTTTTGGAACCACTGTGGAGTCGGGTGCATATTGACTCGGTGCAGATTATTTGTGATGAAAATTTTGGAATAAAAAACCGTGGAAATTATTATGATAAATATGGTGCGGTTAAGGATTTTTTACAGAATCATATTTTGCAAATGCTTTCTTTGGTAGCCATGGAGTCACCCAAGCTTATTTCTGGGGAATATTTGAGAAATGAGAAAGTAAGGGTTTTAAAGAAAACAAAAATAGTAGATATTTTACTCGGGCAATATGAGGGTTATGAAAATGAAAGGGGAATTACGCCAGGCTCAAAAACCGAGACGTTTTTTGCGGCAAAACTTTTGGTAAATAATCGCCGTTGGCGCGGGGTGCCTTTTTTTGTGCGAGCGGGTAAAAATCTGACTAAAAAGGAGACAGTTATTCATATCCGTTTTAAGGCGGTGGATTGCCTTTTGGCCAAGTCTTGCCCGGCGGATAATAACTATCTGACCATCCGGATTGATCCAAACGAAGGTTTTTCTCTTGAGCTAAATTCCAAGTCCTTACGTAAGGGTTTTGAAGTGGAGACTGTAGATATGGATTATTCACATAATTCTGTCCATGGTGTAAATACCCCTGAGGCTTATGAGGTTCTCTTGGAACAGGCGGTTTTAGGTGAGCAGGCTTTATTTGTTCGTAATGATGAAGTGGAGTTAGCTTGGAAAATAGTAGACCGAATAGATTTTAAAAAATTGGAAGTTTATAAATATCCGGTTGGTAGTTCTGGTCCTTTGGAACTTACTGATTGGAACAAGAAAAATAATATAATATGGAAATCGTAAAACGGATTGGTTTTATTGGTTTGGGACGGATGGGGTCAAATATGGTCTACAATCTTTTAGATAAGAAATATGAAGTGGTAGTATTTAATCGGACGCAAGAAAAGATGGCTGAGCCAATCAAGGCGGGAGCGATAGGGTCCTCGTCTATTTCCGAATTAGTAAAGCTCATAACCCTAAATGAAACACCGGGCAAGCCTGAACGCAAAGTCATCTGGCTCATGGTCAATGCCGGGGAAGCGCTAGACCAAGTCTTGGCCGAACTTACTCCGCTTTTGAAGGAGGGCGATATTGTGGTGGATGGTGGTAACTCATATTATCAGGACTCTCAAAAAAGGTATGCCGGTCTAAAAAAACTTGGTGTGAGCTTCTTGGACTGTGGTACTTCCGGGGGGATGGGGGGAGCGAGGAATGGCGCTTGCCTCATGATTGGCGGGGACCGGGAGAGCTTTGACTATGTTAAGAATGTTTTTCAGGATCTGGCTTTGCCGGACGGTTTTGCTTATCTTGGTCAGAGCGGGGCGGGGCATTATGTAAAGATGGTTCACAACGGTATTGAGTACGGTATGATGTCAGCCTTGGGCGAGGGGTTTGAGACGATTAAAAATTCGGACTTAAATATTGATTTGAAGGAAGTCGCTAAAGTGTATTCTCATGGCAGTATTGTGGAGAGTAAACTCATGGGTTGGCTTGCGGAGTCATTTAATGAGGAAGGTTATTTGGATGCTATTTCAGGTGAAGTGCCAAAGGGGGAGACTGAAGAAGAAATGAAGAAGCTAAACGAGGCTTCTCATATGCCGAGCCTGGCGAGCGCCATAAAAGTGCGGGAAGAGTCACGACTCAAGCCGTCATATGCTGGCAAGCTGATCTCTGCTATGCGTAACAAATTCGGTGGGCATAAGGTAAATAAGGCCTAGCCTTGATCTATAATTGTAAACACCCCAGGGACACAGGTTCCGTGGGGTGTTTTGTGTAGGTGAGCGCGGTGGCTCAGGTGAGGAAGAGACCGAGGGTCTGCTGGTCTTCGGGTTCTTCGGCCACATACCAGGAACTGACGATGAGCACACTGTGAGTTTTGGGGTGCTTGCTAGGCCACTCTTTGAGTGCCCGTTTTTCCCGTTCGTTTTGGTTCAGACGTTGCTCTGAAACAACGTCAATCTCCCCGGTGACCGGTTTGTCGCGTACACTCAAGGCGCTGATCATGACTCGGTACCTGTACATCCGCTCCTCCTTTGGCTTCTCCAACTCGTGGCTATTTGCCGCACATATCTTTTACCAATATATACCTTCAATTATTTTTGTAAAGATTATAAATATTTTTAGTCAAATCTTGTTTTTATACAATTTTAAAAAATTAGGCATTTAACGCCTCTTTTGCTCAGTAAAATATTACCCTGTCCGTCATGACAGAGAAAGACGATAGATATGCCAGTGTAGTCTTTTCCTTTATCCATATTTGGATTATATCATAATTAATAAGGCTTGAAAAAATGCCAGAAATATGAGACTATTGTGCAGAAGCAGGGTTTTGCCCCTACTTGACGGATGGGTGTCGGAGTGGTCTAACGAAACAGTCTTGAAAACTGTCGCCCGGGAAACTGGGCCGTGAGTTCGAATCTCACCCCATCCGCATTGTTAAAAAATTTATGCTATAATAAATATCTTATTAGCGTAATTAATCCTAAACCAAAATAAATATTTTGGTCGGACAAGAAAAAAATGGCAAAAGGAAATAATCGACAGCAAAAAGAGAAGAAGAAACCAAAGAAGGCAAAATAATTAAAAACAGCGGAGGGTTCAGACCTGAACCCTCCGCTGTTTTTTTATTTGATTATATTTGAGGTGGAGTCACAGTTGTCTGAGGAACAACTGATTTCTTTGTTTTATAATACATATAAGCTAGGTAGATTATCTCACCTACACCGAGGGTATTTATAACCAAGAGGATAATAAAGATGACCAGCTGATTATTCCGCCCCGCCTTCCATAAAGCTAAGCCTTTCCAAATCAATGACCAAATCATAACAATGATAAACATTGTTATTTGTTGAGAGGTAAGCTCGCTCGGTAAACCACTAAACATATTTTTAATTTATTAATATTTATAAAATCGACTATCATAGTATATACCTGGGGTGTGTTTTCTCAAAATCACTTTTTAGTGTAAGATAGGGAGATGAAATATTTAGGTATTGATTTTGGGGAAAAACGGGTAGGAATAGCTATATCTGATGAAGATGGCAAGTTTGCTTTTCCGACGACGGTTTTGACTAATGATTCTGATTTAATGAAAAATATTGTAGATTTGTGTATGAAAAATAATGCAGAGGCAGTGGTGATGGGGGAATCTCGTAATTTTCAGGGACAGATAAATAATATTATGTGGAAAATTGAGGGGTTTAAAAAGCAGTTAGAGACTATCGGTTTTAAGGTGGTATTTGAGCCAGAGTTTATGACTTCTATTCAGGCGAGCCAGATCACCGGGGAAAATAAGATGCTTGATGCTTCGGCGGCGGCCATAATTTTACAAGCGTATTTAAACAGACAAAATAATGGATAAAATAATTTATGATGATTTTAAAAAAGTAGAAATCAAGATCGGTAAGATCCTGACAGTGGAGAGAATTGAAAAATCTGAGAAGTTATTAAAACTATCTGTGGATTTTGCAGAAGAAACGGGCCCTCGGCAGATTTTATCTGGTATTGCCAAGTATTTTCCCAATATTGAGGATTTGATCGGCAAGAAATGCCCTTTTGTCACTAATCTGGAGCCTAAACCCATGATGGGAATGGAAAGTAACGGTATGATCTTGGCCGTGGGGGGCGGGGATGACCCTTTTTCTCTCTTTGAAGTAGCAGACGAAGGTCTTGTGGGTAAGATAATAAAATAAATTAAGCTACCCATCTTTCTTTCTTTGTAAATTAAGAAAAAAATATGTTATAATTGAGACATAAAATTATGTCGCAACAAGTTCCTTATTCTAAATTATTTACTCCACCCCGTTTCCTAGAGATGGCTTCTGTCTCGGTGGAAATAAAGCCCCGAGGTATTACTTTTCTATCCACTAAAAATACGGAGAGAGGTCTATTACCAGATGTTTATGGAGTGATACCCTTACCAGAGAATGCTGTCGCTTTTGGGGAGATAATAAAAAAGGAGCCCGTTATCAAGGCTTTGGTGGAAATCAAAAAGAGAACCAAAGTTGACTTTGTCCGCTATTCTATCCCTGAGGAAAAAAGTTATATTTTTATGGTTAATCTACCGCTTCTAAAGCCTAAGGAAATGCGTGATATTTTGGATTTTAAAATAGAGGAAAATGTCTCTCTTTCAGCCAAGGAAGCAGTGTTTGATTATGATATCGTTCCTGGATCCACCTATAAATCTAATTTAGACGTAGTAGTTTCCGTGGTCCCACTAGATATAGTGGAAGAAATGCAGTCCCTATGCCTTCAGGCCGGGTTAACTCCTATTTCCTTTAGCTCAGAGTCTAGTAACGTCGCTCGATCCGTCATAAAGAGCTCTAATGAACAAGTGATTATTGTCGTATATATTCGTGAGGCTAACATCATATTATCGCTCGTTGTTCATGGTGTGGTGTGTCAGACCTCGTCTGTAAATTTTGGCAGCTCTACTTTTACGGATTTGCTGGCCAAGTATTTTAAAGTGTCTTTAGCTGAGGCAGAGGAGATAAAAAAGGAGAAGCTGTATACTGACAATCCTGACAACATGGAAGTCTTTTCTTATTTGATCAACACTATTTCTGCTATTAAAGATGAACTTTTCAAGTTTATTTCTTATTGCAACGAGCGTGAAGACGTGACCGGTCAAGTTGATCGGGTTATCTTGTGTGGGCAGGATGCTTTGATGATGGGTTTTGATAAATATCTATCCCTAAATTTGGATATACGTGTAGACGTGGCAAATGTCTGGGTAAATAACTTTGATTTGGATAAGTATGTGCCAGACATTAATCATGTGGCTTCGCAGAATTTATTAACCGTAAACGGTCTTAGTTTATTATAAAATGGCAAATCTTATTACCGAAAAACAAAAGAAGATAATCAAGGTGGATTATTTGGTCCGTCTCCTGGCTCTTTCTTTGTTTGTGGCCAGTGTTTTGGGATCGTTTATTTTGGTTTACATTGTTCCGTATTATGTTTTTTTGAGTAAAAAGGAGGATCAGGTAGCCAAACAGTTTGAAGCTATGATCACGAGTGATAAAAAAGGGGGAGCGGGAGCCGGGGCGTCAGAGATTGTGCGGGAGACCCTGGATCAGATGAAGGCGCTAGAGCTTTATAAACCAGGTCAGCTGGACCCCTCAGATTACTTCACCAAAATTATTGAAAGCAAAAATACCAATATTGGTTTGAAAAAGCTTACCTTCAGCCCTAGTGGTAAAAGTGAAATTAAATTTTTAGTCAGTGGTATTTCCTTAGACCGAGAAAGCTTGGTGGATTTTATTGAGGCTTTGAAAATTAAAGGCGGTTTTGCCAGTGTAGAATCACCGGTTTCTGATTTTGCCAAGGATAAGAATATTTCTTTTACTTTAAATATTATTGCTAAAATATGAAATTAACTTTTTCCAAAAAAATATTAGTCCTGGCCCTCACCGTTTTTACTGGTATTTTGGTTTTGGATATTGTCCTGGGAAATTTACTTATTAACAGGATCTCTAGTATTAATGGCCGAGTGGACCAGTTAAACACTTCTTCACAAAAACGAGAAAAGGATCTAGTCTTGACGGACTTCATCGCTAATTCAGCCGCTGAACGTGATCAGCTGGCTAGCTACTTTGTGGGGGCTGGTAATGCGCAGACCGTAGATTTTACCAAATATTTAGAGACGCTGGCTAAGGAGGCAGGAGTAACGGAGAAAAAGACTTTGAACTATCAATCAGTGACTGGTCTGGAATCATCGGTTAATGTGTCAGCTATTGAGTATCATTTTAGTGTTTCTGGCCGGTGGACAAATATTTTTTCTTTCTTACAGTTGATTGAAAATTTACCTAAGGTACTGGTTTTAAATAATGTGTCGTTGTCAGTAGCTTCAGAGGCAGTTTCTCTTAATGAGATAAGGGCCGGGGTGAGAGTTTGGTCATTGGACCTAGATTTTTCTGTTGTTAATTTGAAAAATTAAAACATGATGAGAAATACTAATTTAAAAAATATAATTCGGGATTGGAAGATTGTGGTCAGTACCTTTGCCGTTCTTTTGATTATTGTATCAGCCCTAGCCTGGAAAGTGTATTTGAGCCGGGAGATAGGTGGGGGATTCTTCTCAAGAGCAGAGGTGCCTACCGACACACAGGAGGTGACCATGGATAGTAAGAGACTAAAAGCCGATCTATTAATCATGGAAACTAAACAGGCGGATTTTGTTAAAGTAAAAGCCACGCGCTCCCGCCTAGTTGACCCCTCGCTCTAAAACTGTTATATTCAGCAGGTCTGATCCATGCCCTCGTAGTTCAATGGATAGAACAAAGCTCTTCTAAGGCTTTGATGTTGGTTCGATTCCAACCGAGGGCACAATAAAAAGTACTCTTTTTTATTGTGCCCGAGAGCAGGCATGGGTATGCCTGCGTGTTGGAATCGAAGCCTGTTTGAGATTTTTTAGAATTTCCGAATGAATAAAAAATCCAAACACGGATACTGTTCTCGTAGAGAAAGATATCCAACCGAGGGCACCAGAATAAAAGTATCTATTGTCTACTTTTTGATAAGAACGGAAAAAAATGATATATTTATCCGGTGGATATTGTTCCCCAACTCATTGTAAATAGTCTCATTGCTGGATCACTCTATGCCTTGGTAGCTTTGGGTTTCAATTTTATTTATGGAGCAACCCGTTTTTTCAACTTGGCGCACGGGGCTATCGCCGTGGCGGGAGGCTATATAGTGTACTTCTTTACAAAAATGCTCGGCTGGTCAGCTATACCGTCCATCATTATTGGTCTACTTGTTGCTGGGTTGTTAGGTTATTTATCTGAACGTTTTATCTACCGCCCCCTTCGAGCCCGTAAAAGCTCACACATGGTTCTTCTGGTAGCTTCCTTGGGTGTATTGACCGCCCTCCAAGCCATAATTGCTATGCTCTTTACTAGCCAGTTTCAGACCCTGGGCCAGATGGATAGTGTGAACCGAACTTTCAATATCTTTGGTGGCGTGATCACGCAAATACAGCTGATTATGTTTATCTCTGTGGTGGTGGTGATGGTGGGCCTGGCCGTGATTTTGAAATTTACTTTTTTTGGCAAATCGGTTCGGGCTATCAGTGACGATGAAGAAGTGGCCAGGATGGTGGGGATAAACACTAATCAAGTAATCGGTATTGTTTTTTTTATTGGTTCAGCCTTGGCGGGTCTCTCCGGGATACTTTCGGGCTATGATACCGGACTGGAGCCCACTATGGGTATGAGCTTGCTTTTGAAAGGGGTTATTGCTTCTATTATCGGCGGTATTGGCAATGTGTATGGGGGAGTGCTTGGGGCCTTCCTTCTAGGTTTTGTAGAAAATTTCGGCATCTGGAAAATTTCCGGTGAGTGGAAAGATGCTATTGCCTTTGGTCTCCTCATCATTTTCCTCCTGCTCAGACCCAATGGTATTTTAGGTCAAAAGCGGTCATAGTCTAGCTAATCTTTTAGTTGTTTAGAGTCCCAAGAGAGTTCAAAAATAGTTTTCATCATGTCATGTATGGCCTGATCCTCGATGATTACGCCAGTCTCATGATCCTTCTTGAAGTTAGTTATAGCTACTTTATTTGTTCCATATATTGTAATTTCTGAGGCGGAAGGAAATTTTCCCTTTTTTACAAATCGCATTTCTGGCCAAAACTTTTTATCCACATTACCATAAAATATTTCTCTTGATTCTCTATCTTCTTTAGTATCTGGTAAAATAATGCGAGTGGTTATTCCGTTTTTGGTTTTTCTTTCTGTGTAGGATTTGAATAAATCCTTATTGTCGGCATCAAGAAAGTTTGTAAACTCCTTACCGTTGGTGAAGTTTAACATTTCATATGGTTTCTGATTAGTGACCATATCGTCAAAGATGTCAAAGAAGCCCTTTTTACCAGAATAATAAGTAATTTTTGCTTGGTCTTGGTTTGACGAGTAGATATTTTTTATATTTGGCAAGATTTCGGTTATCTCACTAACAGATTCTTCTACTTGATGAAGTCTTGATTTAGTAAATTTTAAAACATTTTCCGGTTTTTCTATCTGGTAGTATATTTTATCCTTATTCATTATTTCATTGACGAGACCTTTTATGGATAGCGAGGTCAAAATATTATATGCGGTTGATCGCCGTATCCCTGCGTATTTGGCGATTCGGGAAGGGAAGGCTTCCCTCAGTTCCAGAACAGAAACGTATACCAGAGACTCTTTGTCAGTCAGGCCAGACTTCATTAGTTTTTTTATTAGCCCGATATTCTTTATTTCCATAGTTTAATAGTAACAGATGTGTGTAAACTGTCAATGTAAACCGACAGTCTCTGTATAATTCTACAATAGACTTCTATTTAGTCATATTTATAGTTTGGAGTGTCAATCATTACACACATATTCTTAGTATGTGGTAGTCTTTTTGATAGAAGGTCTAGGTTATGACCTTCTATTTTAATCAATAATTTAAAAAAAATGGAAAAAATAAATAAGAAATGGTTAGTAAAAATTATTGTTTTGGTTTTAGTTATAATATTTGTCGGTTTAGCTTTTGGAATGACTAGGCCGGTTGCTAATAAATCAGTGAAAGTTGGGGTAATTTTACCCTTGACTGGGGCCGCCGCTGATTATGGGCAGGCCACAAAAAAGGGTATTATCTTGGCGGTGGCTAAGACTTTGAAGAATGACAATATTAATCTGGAAGTTATATATGAAGATAGCCAGGCTGATCCAAAGTTAGCCGTTAGTGCTATGAAAAAATTGGTGAATATTGATAAAGTAAAATATGTTATTGGCTTTACTAGCGGGGAAACTTTAGCTATTTGTTCTATCGCGGATACTAATAAGGTTATATTGCTTGGAACTGCCACCAGCCCTGATATCACGACGAAGTGCGGGGATTATACTTTTAGGAACTCACCGTCTGATACTTATCAGGGTAAGGTTTTAGCAGACAAGGTTTTTGCTATGGGTTATAAAAATGTTGCTATTTTTTATATTAACAATGATTACGGAGTTGGTTTGAAAGATAAATTTATAAAGGATTTTGAGGGAACAATTACAAATGTGGAGTCACACAAGCCTAATGATACGGACTTTAGAACTCAGCTGATGAAGATAAAAGCAAACAATCCCGAGGCAGTTGTTCTCATTTCCCATCTGGCCGAGGGATCAATAATCCTCAAACAGCAGGTGGAGTTAGGGCTGGCCAAGCCTGTATTTTCTTCGGAGTCTTTGAAGGACTCCGCCGTATTCAAGCTTAGTAAGCTTTCATTAGAAAGATTATATATTAGCTTCATTAGCCAATACGAGGGTCCGGAATTTAAGGAGTACAAGGATAGTTATACAAAAGCTTATGGTTCGGAGTTTGGTATCTATTCAGATTATCAGTATGATAATATTTTAACTATAGTTAATGCTCTAAAGATTTGTAAAGATGGAAGTGATATTGAGTGTGTAAAGAAAGAAATTTACAGAACTAATATAATTGGTGCTACGGGCCGTATAAACTTTGACAGCAATGGTGATCGAGTTGATAAAGATTATTTTCTATATAAGGTACAGGATAATACTTTTGTTCCACTAGATTAGTCTTGCAACCTTAATCCTCCGTGGAGATATTCCACAAAATATTGAACAGGGCTAGGATGGTTTGGCTAAACTCGGGGCTCTCAATCACAAAGCCAAAATTTCCCCTTTCGGTAAAGATGATCGCTACCTTTTGCCCGATGACACAGATGGTATCTGGGATGAAGACCCCTTTAGGGGCATAGCGTATTTCCCGTAGCATTTCTGTGGCGCCACTGATAAGTGGTTCAGTGGGCTGATCCTCGCGCATACGGACATTTTTTACTTTGATCCTTTTGGCGATTCGGCGCCTGGCATAATCCTTGAGGAAGTCATCACCGACGGTTTGCACCCGGGAAGCATTAGAGCTGACGTAATACATGGTTTTACTTCTGGTGGTCAGTGTTTCCTCAAAGATATTTTGCATCCCTTTTTGCCCAAAATAATATTTCATCTTTGGTTTTTCTTGGTCCGGTGAGATCATAGCAGACAAAGCGGGGACTACTTGCTCAGCGTATTTTAAATTATTTTTAGCTTGGCGGATAAAGGCCGTAGGGGATTCTACTTTGTATTGCTTTTTCTTTTCTGTCAGCACCATGGTAATCAAGCCACGTCTGATGAGCTCATCTAAGATAAGGTAACAAGTGGGCCTCTTTAGCCCGGATTTGGCCGCCACTTCCAGGACAGTAAAGGACACTAGCTCCAAGGCGGCCAGGTATAGCCGGGCTTCCTTGTCACCGAGGCCTAATAGTTCTAATTGTTTCTCCTTTATCATTGCCACCCTATTATAACAGAGCCAAGTATGTTGTCAAATTTATTGACATTTATCTACATACCTTAATATACGGCTATATGTAAGAATATTATGTAATATATAGTTTAAATTGTTTGACGTATTTTGGTCTTGTGATACAATAATTCTGTTAGTTTATTAATTATCAATTAATCATATGAAAAAAATATACATATATTTAGGTTTAGTTGTTATTGTGCTTGCGGGGGCGGTTATGGTTTCTAGAAATCAAACCACACTTGGGCCGGTCAAGATCGGCGTTATCGGTCCAGTGACTGGTAGCTCCGCTGGGGTTTATTATGAGCCATTGAAAAAGGGGATTGATATTGCTCTGGCGGGGATAAACAAGAGTGGTACTAAATTAGCGGTGGTGTATGAGGATGATCAGCTAGATGGTAAATTATCAGTTTCGGCCTATGCTAAATTAAAAGCAGAAGGTGTGCGGTACTTTATCCTAAACGGTAGTCCAGCGGCGGCCGCCGTCGCTCCACTGATCAAGGCTGATGGAAACGTGTCCATGGTGCCCTCAGCCCTCCTGACGGCTTACAAGGATGATAGCCCTCTGACTTGCCGTATTGCTCTGACCGCTGACAATTATGGTCCAGCTTTCACTGATTTGTTCTTAAATAAATTAGATAAGAAGCAAATAGTCACCTTGGTTTCAAATACCGAGGGGGCGATGGCTATCTATAATGTATTCAAGGAAAAGTTTGAGGCCGCAGGCGGGCAGATAGTCCAGGCGGAAACCTTTGGCAAGGATGACATTGATTTCCGTACCCAGATTACTAAAATCAAAGCTAATAAAAAAGCCGAAGCGATTGTGGTTATAAACTGGTCAAGCACTATTGTACCTATGCTTACTCAGATAAAAGAACTTGGCCTGACCTTACCGATCTTTGGTGACACGGGGACAATCAAGAATGCGGCTATCAAGGATTTGACTCTGGCTAACGGAATTACTTTCTTGGACTATTCTTTCACCACTGATGGTAACAATGTTTCAGGCATTGCTCAGAAATTTATCAGTGATTATGCTTCCTTAAATGGTGGAAGCAAGCCGAGTATCCAAGCCCTCCAAGGTCATGACTCTGTAAGTATCCTGGCTCATGCTCTTGCTCAGGCTGATGCTAAGAACCCAACCAGTGTGGCAAACTATATTGTAAATAATATTAAGGATTATGAGCTGGCCGGTGGTAAATTCTCCTTCAACAGTACCTGTGAAGCTGATAGAGATATTGCCGTCAGACAAGTGGTAAACGGGGAGATTGTAGATGTAAAATAAAGATTATTAATAATTAATCACCAAAATAGCCCTAAACCAGGGCTATTTTGGTGTCAGAAAAAGTGCTTGACAAATAGTCCATACTATGCTAGTGTTATAGGTAGATCGATCCACCGTAATTCGCGTCCCATATCGGGGTGCGACGGGGATCAAGGGAGATATCGGGATGAAGAAGATCATTGGTATGCTGGTGGCTGTCGCGGTCGTGGCGTTGTTTGCCACGGGGTGCGCGTCGCTCACTCGGGATCCGAACCGTGGGCGGGGCGTGGAGTATTCGGAGAAGATCCTCCGGCCGACGGGCGACGTCCCGAAGATCGGGACCGTGATCCACGTGATCGCGATTCTGAATCGGGAGGTGGAGTCTCAGGTCATCTGGACCGAGATGCCCACTGACTACGCCATGTTCCCGAAAGTTCGGGTCATGACGGTCAAGGGGTTTCGCGCCTGGTCGGAGGGTGTGGGTGACGAGAGAGACTCGTTGTGCATGGTCCAGTACGATAGTGAGACCAGCATACGCCTCATCCTCATGAAGGACTGACCACCCGAGTTTGTGGGTTAACTCTGACAACTCATATGGTCCTGAGGCGCCATTGTAAAAAGCCTCACTGTCTCACGATGTGTGTCGTGACTGATAAGTCCAAAAGGACGAAACAGAAAAGTTCTTTGAGAGGTAAGTAAGCGGGGTAAATCCCCAGAAAGAGAGAGACAATGAATACGGAAACGAAGAATGGTCGGCCGGTGAAGGTTCATTTGGCCATGAGGGACGGTCCAGTTCCCAGGTCGATCAGGCAAGTTCTGCCGATCGTCGGGGATGAGGCCTCCCACACTTACGTGGAGGTCCAAGCCGAGGCAGACCTCGTCATCTTTGACGAGGTGCGGGAGATCGAACGGGGATACGACAAGGAGAAATCCTACGCGTTCCTGCAGATGCCCGGAGTGAAGGTTCCGCGTCTGCCGGATAACTGCGAGGTCATCAACCCCCTGCAGATCTTGCCGGGCTTGATCGGGTCCATCAGTAAGGCTCGTTTGAGACTTCCCCCGCCCGCCATGTCGGCCGTGGAAGAAGAGGAAGAGACGACTGTGTCTTTACTCCCCGACGCCCTGCGTATCCTCGTCATTGAGGATACGCCGCGGCACCAGGCGAGTGCTAAGCAAGGTCTGGCCGGACACCGACTCATGGTAGCCACGGGGTACGAGGAAGCGATGGAGGTTCTCGGCAACGAGAAGTTCGACGTCGTCCTCACGGACCTGCAACTACCCATGTCCTCGCGCACGCTCGGTACCGAAGCGTTCAAGCTCGGTCAGCTGGTGCCTTATGGCCTCATGCTCATGATCGAGGCGGCGCACCAGGGGGCGAGACATGTGGCGGTCGTCACAGACATGAACCATCACGCGGACTGGCTATCGGCAGCATTCGATCACTTCCGCTACTCGGTGAAAATCGAGGGAGCGGTCGTGCAGATGATGCACGCGCCGATGAAGCGGGACGCGTCTGGTGAGTCCGTCAAGGACTGGGTCGCCGCCCTTGACCGGCTCCTGAAAGAGTAGCTCTTAACCTAAAGCGCGGATATAATCCGCCAAGTGACCTGACATGTTACAGACAACTGTCAACGGGCCCGGACTGCAACACGCAGTTCCGGGCCTTTAAACTTGTCTGAATTTCAAAATAAGGTGTGGATTATAAATAAGCGGTCGCGTTCTTATATTCCACCCCTAAACAGGGTTTTTGTTTTGGAAAAATTTAAGGTATAATTTCTCCGTGGAATATTTAATACACCTTGCCATACTCTTTGCTATCTACGTGCCACTGGCGGTGTCACTAAATTTGGTGGTGGGGTATACTGGACTGCTCTCTGTCACTCACGCGGCCTTTTATGGTGTGGGGGCTTATGCCACTACTCTGCTTGTGGTAAATTTTGGTTGGGGCTTTATCCCGGCTTTGCTTGTGGCCATGATCCTCTCCGGCCTCCTGGCCACTCTCTTTGGCTTGATCCTCAGCCGTTTCCGAGATGATTATTATGCCTTGGTCTCTTTTGGTTTCAACATTATCGTTTACAGTATTTTATTAAACTGGGAGAGCTTGACCCGTGGCCCCCTAGGGATCCCTGGTATTCCTCGGCCAGAAATATTTGGTCTGACTTTTGATTCAAATTTATCATTCTTGATTTTAGCCTTGGCTCTGGCTCTCACGGTCTACCTGGTTTCAGCGGGCATTGTAAAATCATCCCTTGGCCGAGTGCTCAAAGGGATAAGAGAAGATGAAAAGGTGCTCGCTATCTTTGGTTACAATACCGAGGTTTTCAAGCTGGTCATCTTTGGCCTGACCGCGATGATGGCGGGGCTCGCGGGTGGTCTCTTTGCTACTTATATTACTTTTATTGACCCTTCCACTTTTGGCCTGAATGAAAGTATTTTTATCCTGGCTATGATTATCCTGGGTGGTATGGCTAATCTCCGGGGGTCCGTCATCGGCGCTCTGTTCCTAATCCTCCTGCCGGAAATTCTGCGTTTTGTGGGCTTCCCCTCAGACATCGCGGCCCAGATGCGCCAAGTGGTGTATGGGGCTCTCTTGGTCTTGCTTATGTTATATCGTCCCCAAGGATTGCTAGGGGAGTATAAACTGTGATATTCTTTAAATAGTAATTTATTAATAATTCTTAAAAAAAACTCATGAAAAAGTGGCTTTGGATTGCTCTGATTATCGTGGTGGTGGCTATTATCGGCGCGGGGATGAATAAGGGGAAGGATACTACAAATATCAAAGTAGGGGCTACCCTCTCTCTTACGGGCAGTTTAGCCTCAATTGGTAAATCAGAAATGATTGCTAGATTGGCAATTTAGTAATTATGTTTGAATTTTATCAAGGCAAAAAATCCCTCCCAAACGGGGGATTTTTTGCTATACTGTATAGGTGACTATATTGCGAACACAAAATATTCATAAAAACTTTGGTGGGGTGAAGGCGGTGGACGGAGTCTCTATTGCTTTCGAGCCGGGGAAAATCACGGGGTTGATAGGGCCGAATGGCTCCGGTAAGTCTACCCTGATAAACCTTTTGACCGGTATGACTGCCTTTGATAACGGCCTTATTTATATTGGGGAGCATACCCGGCTGGATCATATACACCCTTATGACTTGCCAGACTTTGGCATCACCCGGACCTTTCAGGATATCCGCCTGTTTGAACAGATGCCGGTTTTAGATAATATCTTGATTGTGATTACTTCCCGGAATGTGCTCGGCGCCCTTTTTGAAAAGCATAAAAAGTATCATTTAGATATTGCGGAGAAGGTGCTCCGGCAAGTGGGCTTGTGGGAGAAGAGAGACTGTTTGGCTCATGATTTGTCATATGGGCAGAGAAAGCTTTTGGAGATTGCTCGGGTACTTGCCCTAAATGAAGATGGTGGTGAGGTGCTCCACACTATTTTATTTGACGAACCGTTTGCTGGCCTATTTCCGGAGATGATAAAGATCGTTTCAGAGACCCTGTGCCTCCTGCGGTCTCAAGGCAAGACGGTGGTACTGGTGGAGCATAATATGGATATTATCCGGGAATTATCTGATCACGTTATCGTTCTGGATAGTGGCCAGGTGATAGCCGAGGGGACACCGGCCCACGCCCTCTCTCAGGCGAGCGTCATCGAGGCGTATTTGGGAAAATAGTTTATTTCTCCTCAGGGATCATCTCCCACATCACTTCAAATATTTGTTTTATGGCATCATGGATTTTTGAACTTTCAATTATTATTCCCAGGCGGTCATCATAGTTTAAAATAGCCGTTTTATTTTTACCATACAAGAGTATCTCATTCTCCAGATTAAACTTTTTAGAATCCAAGGTCCGAGATTTGCGTAACTGCTCGCTATTTTTGAGAATATACGGTTTTAGCTCCTGGCTGTCTGGTAGGATAGCGCGGATCCAGATGTTTTTCTTTTGCCTTTCCGGAATATAATATTTTTCCTGAAAGGATTCACTACCAACTGAAGAGGAAGCGGAGAACCAGGATTGGATCTCTTGGTTTGGAGTAGAAAGTGTTTCTCGGTAGGCCTCCTTTATGCCATCTTCACCTTCAAAATACCGGACAGACGGTTTTTTATCAATCGCTGATCCCAGGGATAAAAGGCTGGCCATATTTTGTTCCAGTTCTTTTTTATTTTCATCCAGGATCGCTAGAATCACTTTAGGGCTCTGAGCATTATAATATTTCAAATTCCGCCTTTCTGATTGACTGACCAATCCCTTTTTTATCAAGTTTTCAAGCTCCATATAAGTAGTGGGCCTTTTTATGCCGGACTTTTGGGCAATGCGGGAAGCGGTGGTTTCTCCAAGCTCATAACTGGCTAGGTAAACTGAGGCCTCCTTAGGGGAGAGGCCAGCCTTAATCAAGGTGTCTAAATGGTTCATAATTTATTTTAAATATTACTTTGTCAGTAAAATTGACAACAGTGTAATAATAGTAATCTTCTATTAGTTTGTCAAGAATAATAAGGATATTTATTAACACGCTCATTTTCATAAAGTGTCAATTTGTATGACTATGTTGTTATATATTCTCTAGAGTGTATAATATATGGAGATATAAGGTTAATCCTTTTATTTTATTAGTAGTTAATTTTTAAAAAATATGGAACAAGCAAAAAAGAGTTGGTGGGTTGTGGGAGTTGTGATATTAATTGTTTTAATTATTATTGTGGTTATTTCTACTAAAAAACCCACAGAGACTGGGCCAATTAAGATTGGTTTTGTGGCCCCCCTTACTGGGGATGCTGGTGGTATAGGGCAGAGTATAAAGCAAGCGGCTGAGCTAGCGGTGTCTGAAATAAATATGGCCGGTGGTATCAATGGGCAAATGGTTACCTTGTTATCAGAGGATGGTAAATGTGACGGTAAGGAGGCAGTAACGGCGGTGACCAAGCTTATCAATGTGGATAAAGTGGGGGTGATAGTTGGTGGGGCTTGTTCCTCTGAAACGGTGGCTTCAGCTCCGATCGCGGAGAAGGCCAAGGTGGTGATGCTCTCACCTCTTTCTTCTAGTCCAGCTCTGACAACGGCAGGAGACTATATCTTCAGGGACTATCCGTCTGACTCCTTTCAGGGAGTAAAGGCGGCGGAATTTGCGGTGAACACCTTGAATGCTAAAAAGATTGCTATTCTGTCTTGTGTGGATGATTGGTGTCAGGGGGTGGCTCAGGTTTTCAAAGCTAAAGCTATTGCCTTGGGGGCGAGCCTGGTCAGTGAAGAAAAGTATGAGAAAAGTTCTACTGACCTAAAGACGCAGTTGACCAAGATAAAAGCGGCTAATCCAGACCTGGTATATTTTCTGGGTTATACAGATGGAACTGTTGTGGGTTTAAAGCAAGCCAAAGAACTAGGCTTGCAAGCTAAAATACTTGGTGGTGATGCGTGGAATGATCCTAAGATTGTGGCCAGTGTTGGTTTGGCTGCTGAGGGGATAGTCTATCTGGTCCCGACCTCGTTTAAGAATGCTTCATTTGAAACGGCGATGGTAAAAGTAAATGGTGGCAAGGAGATAACCATCGGTTCAAAGGAATCATATGATGCGGTGAAGATTCTGGCGCAGGTGATGCAGAAAGTCGGTACGGATAGTACCAAGGTAAAGAATGCTTTATACGAGGTCAAGAATTATCAAGGAGTGTCTGGCAGTATTTCTTTCGATAAGAATGGAGATATTAGCAGTTCAAGTTATGATGTTAAAGTGATTAAGGGAGGTGTTGCAGTAAACTACTAGGATCTTAAGAAGAAATAAATAAAACAAAAACCCGCTTATTGTTGCGGGTTTTTGTTTATAGGTTAATATATAAAGACACATGGAACCAGAAAAAATGGAGATAATTGAAAAACCGCAATTCACTAGAAAAGTATTTTGGGACAACCCTTATCTAACAGAATTGAAAGCTAAGATAACTAGCGTGGAGGATAATAATATTACACTGAATCAAACTATCTTTTATGCTTTTTCTGGTGGTCAGGAAAGTGACGAAGGCACAATTGGAGGTAATCATGTTCTGCAAGCGAAAAAGGAAGGGAAAAATATTATTTACACCATAGAAAGTGGTAAGTGTTATAATGTGGGTGATGAGGTAACGATAAGTATTGATTGGGCGAGACGGTATGAGCTGATGAAACTACATTTTGCTGCGGAAATTGTATTGGAATTGATGTACAAGAAATTTCCCGGCATCGAGAAACTGGGAGCTCACATTGCTTTTAATAAAGCGAGGATAGATTTTAAATATGATGGAAGTCTGGCAGATATTTTGTCCGAAATAGAAAAGGTAGCCAATGAAATCATTAGCAATAAAGTAGTAGTTAAGAGTGATTTTAGTGATATTGAAAATGAACGAAGATACTGGGAGATTACAGGTTTTGCTCAGGTGCCCTGTGGAGGAACTCATATTAAAAATACCGGTGAGATTGGACGTGTTGAATTAAAACGAAAGACAGCTGGTAAAGGAAAAGAGAGAATTGAAATCAATCTTTAAAAGATGATTTTAGCGGGGAAATACCGTATAATGAAGAGACGATGAAAAAAGAAGGGAAAGAACAACTCTTAAAACTAGAAAATATCAGTGTGAACTTTGGCGGGGTGCAAGCCTTGAAGGGTGTTTCTCTGTCATTTGATGAGGGGGAGATAGTGGCCTTGATGGGTCCAAACGGGGCTGGCAAATCTACTGTGCTAAAGGCGATCTTTGGCCTAGTGGAGACGGCTGGTGGTAAGGTGCTGTGGCATGAGCAGGAGATTCGGCCTGTACCGCATGAGGTGGTCAAGCTCGGTATCTCTTTTGTGCCCCAGGGCCGGCGGGTATTTAAATATTTGACCGTGAAGGAAAATCTGGAGCTAGGCGGAGTCACAATAAAGAATAAGAATATTTTGAAGGAAAGGCTGGAAGAAGTGCTGGTCCTGTTCCCGGCTTTGCGGGAAAAGCTTTCCGCCAAGACCGGGGCGCTGTCCGGTGGACAACAGCAGATGGTGGCGATAGCCAGGGGACTCATCACTGATCCCAAGATATTGCTTTTAGATGAGCCGTCACTTGGGCTATCACCTAAGATTGTGGGCGAAGTCTTTCAAAAAATTAAGGAAATAAATGAAAAGAGAAAGATGACTATAGTGGTGGTGGAGCATAATATTAAGTCGCTCTTGCCCATCACCGACCGGGCCTATATTTTAGATAAAGGGGTGCTGGTTCATACTGGTGTGGGTACAGAAATCCTAAAAGATAATATTTTAGAGAAGGTGTTTTTGGCCAAAATCTAATTGCTATTTTGGTGGGCGGTATAGGACTTGAACCTATGACCCTTCGCGTGTAAAGCGAGCGCTCTACCAACTGAGCTAACCGCCCCCTAGGTAAAAGATTAGCTTAAAATCAGGGATAATGCAATTTTTTCTTTTTTATGTTAGAACTTATATATGGAAATACCTGTTTTATATGAAGACAAGAATATGCTGGCGGTGAATAAACCGTCTGGTCTTGTGATACACACAGATGGCCGGACCAAGGAGCCGGCTCTGACGGATTGGATTAAAGATAAATGCCCCAAGTGTGAGGATGTGGGGGAACCACTGGAGATCGGCACCGGACAAATGATCAAGCGGTACGGGATAGTGCACCGGATTGACCGAGAGACTTCCGGGATAGTCCTTATTGCCAAGAATCAGGAAACTTATGAGTTTCTGAAAAATCAGTTTTTAAAACGCGAGATAGAAAAGTTTTATCACGCTATTGTCCATGGTGATGTGTGTTATGATGAGGGAATAATTAATTTGGCGATTGGCCGAAATAAAAGTGACTTCCGCAAGCGCGCTACTGGCAAAGCAGTGCGCGGGGAGGTCAAGGAGGCTATCACTCACTATAAAACTCTGGCTCGGAAGGAGAAAATATCTTTTATTGAAGCTAATCCGCGGACCGGCCGGACACATCAGCTTCGAGTGCACTTTGCGGATATTGGGCACCCGATCGTGGGGGATAGGCTGTATTCTGTACCCCGCAAATCACCTTTAGAGATCACCCGTTTAGCCTTGCATGCTTATGCTATAGAATTTGAAATCCCCCCTAATTCCGAGGAACGGGCAGGTGGTGGTAACTTGACCAAAATTATCGCTCCTTATCCTCCTGATTTTCAAAAAGCGGTGGATTTCTTTAAGTAACTGGTTTTTCATCAGTCCTCTTTTTCACCACATCCTTTTCCGGGTACGAATTTTTTCTGCTAAAAAAATTCTCCGTTTTCGCCTCAGTCAGGCTCAAAAGCCCCTCCAAAGGAAGATGGTTCAACGAGGACCTTTTAAACGATTTGCGAAAAAGGAATATCTGTGCTAGATTACGGGGATGAAAATTTCAACGGTAAACATTGAAGAAAGGAAGAAACTGGTCCTCAAGGCCGGTGATACGGTGCGTGTTCACCAGAAGATTGTGGAAGGTGACAAGTCCCGAATCCAGATTTTTGAAGGTTTAGTCATTGGCCGTAAGCATGGTGATGAAGCCGGTGGTACTATCACTGTCCGTAAGGTGATTGATGGGGTAGGGGTAGAGAGAATCTTCCCATTTTACTCTCCAAACATTGCTAAATTTGAAGTTGTCAGAAAGTCCAAGACCCGCCGTTCCAAGCTCTACAATATCCGAGACAAAGCCGCCAAGGAAATCCGTCGTAAGATGAAAAACATCATCAATGCTAAGGAACCAGTAGAAGTAGCCGAGGCTCCAGCTGAAACTAAATAAATTAAATTTAAAAACCCCGGTTATGATAACCGGGGTTTTTAGTTGTATATTAATTGGTAGACGCTACAGGTTTGAGGTATTTCTTTTAGCGTGATACATTTATGTGATGGGAAAGCGTGGCCCAAAACCAAAATATTTAGTTTCAACTGTTTGGCGATTTGGCCTCGCTTACGCGGTTGGTTTATTGGCCTCTGATGGATGCCTTTCTTGTGATGGCAGGCATATTGATTTAACTTCGATAGACATAGAGCAATTAGAAAATTTTAACAAGGCACTAGGATTAAATTTTGAAATCGGGTTCAAGGATAGAAATTCTAAAAGTAATAATACTGCATACAGGGTTCAAATTTCAAGTGTTTTGTTCTATGAGTTTCTAGAAGGAATCGGTTTTACAAAAAAGAAGTCCCTGACAATAAAGGAGATAAATTTACCAGATAAGTATTTTGCAGATTTTCTTAGAGGACTATTTGATGGGGATGGGTGTAGCTATTCCTATTGGGACAAGAGATGGAGGTCTAGTTTTATGTTTTATGTTGGATTTTGTTCTGGAAGCACTGCCTTTGTTAGTTGGTTACAAGAAAAAATTAAAAAACAAGTAAAGGTAAAAGGACATATTACTAAATCAAAAAGAAAAAACTTTTATTATCAGTTAAAGTATTCAAAATATGAAGCTGTAAAACTGGTCGGTTTTTTATATAAAAATGGTAATGTTATTAAATTAAATAGAAAGTACTTGAAAATAATGAAAACTTTAGGTACTATGAGGAAGTTAGGTGAGATTTAGGCCTGGGTGGCGAAACTGGCTAGACGCACTACCTTGAGGTGGTAGCGGGAGCAATCCTATGGAGGTTCAAATCCTCTCCCAGGCACAATATGTTATATACACGTAAAGGTGATAAAGGCAAAACGCAAATCTTTGGCTGTAATCAAAAGCTGTCTAAAAGCTCGGTGATTGCCGAGGCTTTGGGGACACTGGATGAGGCTAATTCTTTTCTTGGTGTAATAAAATCCAAGACAATAGATAAAAAGTTAGGCACTGTTATTAATAATGTTCAGGAAAATCTTTTTATTATTCAAGCTGAGGTGGCCGGGGCGGATAAAAGGATAACTAGGACCAAGGTATTAGAGCTTGAAAAGATTATTAATCAGATTGAAAAGGAATTACCCCCTATCAAATCTTTTTTTATTTCTGGGGCATCAGAAACTTCAGCCCTATTTGATTTTGCGCGTACTCTTGCGCGGCGAGCGGAGAGGCGAGCGGTCCAGGTAGCCGAGGAAGGGGTGGCAAAGGTGGGTCCAGAGACCCTGGCTTACTTAAACCGCCTGTCCAGCTTATTATACGCTTTGGCTAGACAATCAGCCCATAAGAGTGGGTTTAGGGAAGCTATTCCTAAGTATAAATAATATATTTTTTAACCACAGATTTGAGTATTTACATTAACTGATGATTTTTGTATACTTATAAATATGGATGATTTTAATTGTGATTTTTGTGGTAATAAATTTAAAAAGAAGAAATCTCAAGTAAAGTTGAGTTTTAAACACTATTGTTCCAGGGTCTGTTCAGAAGGGGGAAGAAAAAATGGTAAACTCGTCCTGTGCTATGTTTGTAAAATACCTATTTATAAAAAGTTAAAGGATTTAGGTTCTTCAAAGAGTGGTAAGTATTTTTGTGGTCACGTTTGTTGTAATATCTGGACCGGAAAGAAACAAAGAGCAGAAAACCACCCTAATTGGGTTAATGGAAAGGCCTCGTATAAAAATATTTTAAAAAGGTCAGATTTTTTAAAAGAATGTATTCTGTGCGGAAAGAATGATATCAGGGTACTTTGTGTCCATCATCTAGATAAAAATAGGAAGAATAATACAATCCAAAACCTGGTTTGGTTATGTCAAAACTGTCATTTCCTAGTTCATCGATATAATAAAGAAATAAAATGAAAGCTTTTTGCAAAATTTGTAGAACTAAATTTTCCCCTAGACCATCCCATGTAAAAAGAGGCTGGGGGTTATTTTGCTCAAGAGGTTGTAAGAATGTGGGTACTCGCGTTAGACAGAAAGTGTATTGTTTTATCTGTAGTAAGGAATTGTTCAAGACAGCTACGCAGATCAATCATTCAAAAAGTGGAAAATATTTTTGTGATAAATCGTGCCAGACAATTTGGAGGAATAGCCAATTTACTGGTTTAAGGCATTCAAATTTTAAGTCAGGTAGTCATACTTATCAAAGTATTTTAAAACGTAATAAGGTTTTTCAAACTTGTGGGTTTTGTGGCGAAAAGGATATAAGGGTTTTAGTTACACACCACGTCGACGAAAACCATAGTAACAATGATCTCAATAATTTGGCTTGGCTCTGTCATAATTGCCATACACTGGTACATTATGCTAATGTAGAGAAGCGAAGGTTTCTTGTTAAACACAATAAGAGCCAGAGCAAATAATGGTAGCTATAGCTCAACTGGTAGAGCGTCCGCCTGTGGCGCGGAAGGTTACCGGATCATACCCGGTTAGCTACCCAATATTTATTTTTGTAAGTATCTTCTTATTTTACTTTGTGTTTTGAAGTCTATTTTGATATGATTTCTAGATGCAGCAGTTATATTATGAGTCTCCCGATAAAAAGAACCACGTAAAGGAATTATTTAGTTCACCTTTTGTTGGTCTTTGGAATTTTTATCGATAATATTCAGTCGGTCGCTGCTGTCCTATTATTTATTTTTAGGGCGGGTATTGATTCTGTTTTTTCTTTTTATAATGCTTTTCCTGGCAAAGACAACTCTGGGATGATAGACAGGATTTAGAAGGAGAAGCTCTTTGGCTGAACGTTCCAAATCTTTAATTGCTATTAAGTGTAATTCTTTGTATAATCTAACTATTATTAATAGCCTTAAACACCATAAGAGTGTTTTTTAAAAAAATGAATTTAATGAGCATTAAAAAGATAGTTTACGTTATTTTAACTATCATCTTTGGTCAGCTGATCAGCCTCTTGGCTTATGAAATATCTTTGGCCGAATACATAAAGGCTATGTTATACCAAAATATTACCGTCAGTAATTATTTGGGTATTTTTTATAACCCGGCTGACGTTCATACTTTTTGGATTTTTATTGGCTTTGGTTCCGTGTTTGGTTTTTTTCTTGGTTTGCATTGGTGGCGTATGGTCTATGTGGAGCACAAATACTGGAGAAAACCAGTAAGCACCCCAGACCCTTTTCAGAAATAGTTTAATTTTATTGTGTTAATGCCTGGTGACGCTAACAAAAAAGCCTATATCATCGGTGGGGGGATTGCTGGTTTAGCCACGGCAGTTTTTCTTATTACGGATGGGGGGATGAAAGGAGAAAATATTTTTATCTATGATCAAAATCCAGAAAGCGGGGGGAGTCTGGATGAGCAGGGTAATCCACAGTCTGGGTATTTGTGTCGAGGTTACCGGCTTTTTGAAAGGACCATTTACTCCACTACTTTTGATCTATTATCTAAAATTCCTTCG
This sequence comes from uncultured bacterium, assembly GCA_903831305.1. GTDB lineage: Bacteria > Patescibacteriota > Minisyncoccia > Phycocordibacterales > GWA1-40-21 > CAIJXO01. The sequence continues at coordinate 129,616 of CAIKXE010000004.1, forward strand.
CCAGACAATAGCGGAAGGACCCTAGAGGATGACTTTTTTGAATTTAATAAAAAGGTAAAAGTTAATTCTAGAGCTAGACTAATCAAAGAGGGTAAGGTAATAGAGGCCCATCATCTTGGTTTGAATTGGGGGGATCGTTTTAAATTGATTAAATTATTGTTTTATTCGGAGAATTTTTATTATAATAAGAAAGTTGAGGATTATTTTTCTAGTGACTTTTTTAAGTCTAATTTTTGGTTGGAGTGGGCTACTACCTTCAGTTTTGAACCCTGGCATGGGCTAGTGGAGATGAAGCGGTATTTGGGGAGGTTTATTCATGATGCGCCATATTTTGATACTATGTCCTGTACTCTAAATTCCCCATACAGTGAGCATGATTTTATGATTTTACCAATACTTACTTGGTTAAGAAACATGGGGGTGAATCTTATTCAAAATAATACAGTAACTGACTTAGAGTTTTTAGCTATCAAGGGTCAGAAGGAAGTAATCAGTTTGCTGGCAAAGGACAAAGTTGAAATTAAAAAAAATGATTTAGTCTTTTTGACCAGTGGTTCTATCACCGAAGATTCAAGTGTGGGTTCTATGAATAAAGCTCCAATACTTAAAGAACAGGAGATCTCTCTGTGGAATATGTGGCGAGATGTAGTTAAAGATTTTTCTGATCTCGGGAACCCTGATAGTTTTTGTCTGGCTAAAGGTAAAACCCAGTGGGAATCTTTTACTCTTACTTTTTCTAATTCAGTCTTTTTTGACTTAATGGAGAATTTAACCAAGAATAAAGTCGGCACCGGGGGACCGCATACTTTTAAGGGTTCAAATTGGTTATTATCAATTATTTTACCTCATCAGCCATTTTTTAGAAATCAATCAGTCGGGACTTTTGTCTGTTGGGGATACGGTCTGGTCTCTAATCAGGAGGGAAATTACGTAAAAAAGAAGATGACTGAATGTAGTGGTGAGGAAATATTGAAGGAAGTGTGTTTTCATCTAGGCTTTGTTGAACAGATGCCAGAAATAATCAAATCGGCTATTTGTATCCCGGTTTTAATGCCTTATATTACCAGCCAGTTTTCATTACGGAAAAGGACTGACCGTCCAGAAGTGGTTCCAAGGGGTTCGGTTAATTTTGCTTGTATTGGCCAATATGTGGAAATTTCAGATGAGATTACTTTTACGGTGGAGCAATCCGTCCGTTCAGCCAAAATCGCCGTCAAAAAATTATTAAAACTGAAAAATAAAATCCCGCCAATTTATCAGGGAAAATATAATCCCTGGTATGTTATTAGGGCTATTTTAACTGTTTTGAGATAGGTATTGTCATCACCCTCGCTTTGTATCTTAAGACATATTTAATTTGCAATTATGGTCGGTAAAGGAGTATACTCTTACTTGTGCTAAAAGAATTTTATTTTATGAAAAAAAAGGTAATATATATTATAATTTTGGTTATTTTTTTTCTGCTTCTGGCAAGCATTTTTACTGGAATTGAAACTAAAAAAGTCCAATTAGGAACTCCGCTATCTCTTTTTGGTAATGTAAAATCTCCGTTACTCCAAAAAGCTATTATTCCAGAAAAAGTTTCCGAGGTCACTGACGGCCGCCAGACAAATTTTATTGTCGGTTCGGTTTCCTATCCGGTTTCTACTGCTGTCGGAGGAAATATTTATGAGGTGATGAACACCTTATCTTCTACTACCGCTTTCCGCTTTACGGCAAAATATTATCAAGGTTTAGGCTATTTTATAGAGGAAATCAATGGAATAAAGAATAAGGATGGTTATTATTGGACTCTATATGTAAACGAGGTATATTCAACCGTTGGAGTATCAGACTATATTTTAAAAGAGGGTGATCAGATAGAATGGAAGCTTGAGAAAAAATAAAATTATGTCCAAGAAAGTCTCCTTGATTGTTTTAGTATTCTTAATTGGGCTCGGTATATTGGGGCGTTTCTTTCCGCATTTACCAAACGTCACACCAGTAACCGCCATTGCCCTCTTTTCGGTCACTTATTTGGGTTTACGGTATTCATTTATAGCCTTCTTGGTTACGATGTTTATTTCGGATATTTTTATTGGTTTTTATCAGTGGCAAATAATGCTCTCGGTTTATAGTGGTTTTGCTCTAGCTAGCCTCGTTGGGTTATATTTCAAAAAGCACAAAACATTCCCTATTATTTTAGGCGGCACCGTGGTGTCTTCTTTGTTATTCTTTGTGATAACCAACTGGGCAGTTTGGCAATACAGCGGTATGTATAGTCATAATTGGGCTGGTTTGCTTGAGTCATATACCATGGCTCTGCCTTTTCTTAAAAATTCGTTAGTGGGTGATTTGTTCTATACTGGTGTTTTCTTTGGGGCTTTTGAATTAGTTAAGTATTTTGTTATAAATAGAAGTGCAAATATGCTATATTATAGGGGTGGACAAAAATAAAATATTATTTTTTAGGTAATAATCCTTATGTTTGATTTTTTAGAAAAAATAATAATCCCATATTCAGAGACTATACATTTGGCTATATTTGCTCCAGTTATTTCGTTTATTGAGGAAGTAATTCCACCTATCCCTTCACCGTCTATAATGCTCGCTACGGGTTATATGGCCCAGATTCAGGGGTATTTGTTTTATAGCCTAATCATTTTAGCTATTCTTGGAGCTCTGGGTAAAACCGGTGGGGCCGCGGTGGTTTATTATATTGCGGATAAGGTGGAGGATCTCTTGTCTAGTAAAATTGCCAAATTCATCGGGGTTACCCATGAGCAGATTGAGTCTTTGGGGAAGCGGCTGAGTAAGGATAAGCGTGATTATGTTATTTTGACCGCTCTACGGGCTACTCCGTTGGTACCGAGCTCGCTACTTTCCGTGGGCTGTGGTTTACTCAAGGTAGATTTTAAGCTTTTTATGATCTCCACTTTTTTTGGTTCTATTATTCGGGATTTTATCTATATTTATTTGGGGTATACCGGAACCCGGCTAGCTATCCACTCCTTTAAAAATAATGCTAATACCATTGAATCCATCATCCAGTATCTGGCTGTTATCCTGATTATCTTATTTTTGGGATTTTTATATTATAGACGTTATCAGAATAATAAAGTAAAAAAGTAAAGTTATTTTTATTAATTTATTAGCCCCAGCACAAAAAATAATGTTGGAGTCAAAATAAAATGAAAGCATTCGTAAAAAACATTGAGGAGGCAACATTAGGAAATGAGAATTTTAGAAAGGTTCTTTATACTAGCAAATATGGTCAGGTGGTGGTGATGTCACTCTTACCAAAAGAGGAGATCGGGCTCGAGGTGCACGAGGTCACGGATCAGTTTTTTAGAGTAGAGAAGGGTGATGGCAAGGTAATAATAGATGGGGAGGAATCTTATATTCATGATGGTTTTGTGGTGGTGGTGCCTGCCGGGGCGCATCATAATGTGATAAATACTTCAGCTGATCATGATTTAAAGCTTTACACTATATATATGCCCCCACATCATAAGGATGGGGTGATTCATAAGACAAAAGCTGACGCTGAAGCAGATACCGAGGATCATTTGTAAAATGAAAACAGAAAATATTGAGATTTTGAAAAACGGCGGAGTGGGGGTGATGCCGACGGATACAGTGTACGGTATCGTCTGCAGTGCTTTTTCTAAGCCGGCGCTAGAAAGGCTTTTTAAAGTCAAAGGCCGGGATGAAAACAAACCACCGATTATTCTCATAGCCGATATTTCTGATTTGGATAGGTTTGGAATCAGCATTTCTCCTACTCAGGTTGAGTTTATGGGAAAATATTGGCCAGGGAAGGTAACGATTATCTTTACTGTACCAGAAAACTTTTCTTATTTAGACAAGGGTTTGGGTCTGGCTATCCGGCTACCGGCCGATGAGAGTTTGAGAGAAATCTTAAGGCAGACCGGACCACTGGCTACTACTAGTGCTAATTTTCAGGGTCAAACCACAGCTAAAAATATTAATGAGGCGAAGAAGTGTTTTGCTGATAATGTGGATTTTTATGAAGATGGTGGTGAGCTAGAATCCCTACCTTCTACCTTAGTAAAAATAAGTGGTGACAAAGTAGAAATCCTACGCCAGGGAGCGGTTGTTATTTCTTAAATATCTTGTTATATTGTTGATAAACAATCTTATGAAAAAAGGTTTTACCCACACCCTAAATTTTAAAAGAAAGTTAGTATGTGGGTTTACATTACTCGAAATCCTCCTCGTCGTCGGCATCATCGCTGTCCTGGCCGGCATTGTTATTTTAGCTATTAATCCTACGAAACAGTTCTCCAATATCCGTAATACTCAAAGAAAGATGAATCTAGCGGAAATCAACAAAGCCTTATACCAATACTATATAGATAATAGCGGTTATCCTTCCACTCTCACCACCACCTTAACCGAAATATGTAACACCGGTACTGGTACTACTACCCACAGTGTAGTCTGTACTGGACTTATCGACCTCTCGGCTCTCGTCCCCACTTATTTAGTAGCTATCCCCGCTGATCCCCAAGCTACCTCTACCAATGCTTTATATAAGGTGATGAAGGGTACCAATAATAAACCCTATGTCAGTGCAGCTTCAGCTGAGCTTGGGGTAACGGTTGAGTTGGGGACGGCACCACCGGCTGTGGTTCCTTGTGGTGACCCTACTAGTGAGGCTTGTTGGTCGACGATTGCTAGTAGTAAAGCTTGGGGACCATCTGGTGTAACTACTGGTGCCCAAAGTAATACTGACGGATCGGCAAATACAGTAATCTTGGCCGGTTTAGCTGGTAGTTATCCGGCAGCGGAATATTGTGACGCTCTGTCAGAAGGAGGTTATACTGATTGGTATTTACCAGCTAAGGATCAGTTATTTTCTGGTCGTGTAGCTCTCGGTTTGTCTGGTTTCCCGAGTGGTGTTTATTATTGGTCATCTACTGAGAATCAAAACTATCCAGGTGACGGCGCTTGGTTCCTGGATACCGACTACGGTGGCAGCATGGGCGACTACTACGATAAGATCAATCAGTTCTCCATTCGTTGTCTTCGCTAGTTTTTTGGTATTAACGTAGGTACATAAAATAGAGTTATTTATTTAATGGCTAATTTTATTTGACCAAGGTATAATATATAAATGTTAAATTTATTTAAAAAAAAGCTATTGGAAAATACGACTACTAAAACAAATATTCCTAAGGCATTTATCATTATTGGGCGCTCAGGCTGTGGTAAGGGGACGCAAGCGGACTTGCTGATGGAGCATTTATGTAAAACTGGTGATAAAACTTGCCGTAGTTTACATATTGAGAGCGGGGCGCTGCTCAGAGCCTTTTCTCTTGGTGGTAATTTTACTCAGAAAAAGATCAAAACTGTTCTAAATAGTGGCACCTTGGTACCAGAATCCATCATTGTGTCCTTGTGGACAAATTATATTATTGCTAATTTTACTGGTACGGAAAATATGGTTTTTGATGGTACACCTAGGAAGCTTCATGAGGCCCAGCTTTTGGATAATGCCCTGCAGTTTTATGGAGTAGAAAAACCTGTTGTCCTTCATTTGGATGTTAGCCGAGATTGGTCAGAAAAAAGGTTGCAAGGAAGGGCGAGGAAGGATGATACCGTGGAGGCGATCGCTCGAAGGCTGGCTTGGTTTGAGACTGAAGTGACAAAGACAATAGATTATTATAAAAACAATTCCTATTATAATTTTATAAATATTAATGGCGAACAGCCGATTACTGATGTTCAAAATGAAATACTTGCCAAATTAGGCTTAAATAGGTAGTATTTGTTAATGGCCGTAACTGTTAAAAATAAAGAGGAAATAGAAGCTTTGCGAGAAGGGGGTAAGAGATTAGCCTTTATTTTGGCTGAAGTGGCTCGGGCGGTAAAGCCTGGTGTTTCTACTTTGGATCTAGATAATTTAGCTCGGAAGCTGGTAGAAGAGGGGGGTGATAAAAGTGCTTTTCTAAATTATAAACCGGCCGGTATGAAGAGGCCTTATCCGGCGACTATTTGTGTATCAGTGAACGATGCGATTGTCCACGGTATTCCTAACGAGAATCCTCTGATTATAAAAGAAGGTGACATAGTTTCCTTGGATATGGGACTAAATCATAAGGGACTTTTTACGGACGCGGCGGTGACAGTGGGGGTAGGAACAGTGGATCAGGCAGGTCAAAATTTGATTGACGCTACTCGCCTGGCTCTATATGAGGGAATAAATGTCATAAAACCAGGTAAACATATCAGAGATATTAGCTATGCGATTGAAAAATATGTCCGACCAAAGCATTTGGGGATTGTGGAGGAACTCTGCGGGCACGGCGTGGGTTATAAAGTCCACGAGGATCCATTTATTCCAAATTTTTGTTTGGAAGAGAAAGGAGAAAAATTAAAAGAGGGCATGGTCCTGGCCCTGGAGCCAATGCTAAATGAGGGGAGTCGGCATATCAAGCTTGATGCGGATGGCTATACTTATAGGACACAGGATGGTAAGCGTAGCGCACATTTTGAACACACGGTCGTCGTCACCCATGATGGGGTGGAAATATTGACTCAGGAATAATTATTGTCACCAAGTAAGCCATGGCTTACTTTACAATATAGGAGTTTTCAATATGTATCTGTGCTATTATAGTAAGCATAATTTTATTTAGTATTATGAAAAGAAACCACGGTTTTACATTACTTGAAATCCTCCTCGTCGTCGGTCTCATCGCTATCCTCGCTGGTATCGTGATTCTTGCCCTAAATCCCACCAAGATGTTCTCCCAAGTCCGTAATGCTCAGCGTAAGGCTAATCTGACAGAAATCAATAAAGCCGTCTACCAATATTATATTGATAACTCCCGTTATCCCGCCACCTTAACCTCCATCGCCACTGAGATCTGTAATACCGGGGCTACTTCTACTGGTCATAGTATAAGCTGTACTGGTTTGATTGACCTCTCAGCTCTCGTCCCTACTTATATGGTCGCCATCCCCACTGACCCCAGTGGGGCCATAAATACCGGTGGAGCCGGTTATAAAATAGCTAGTGACCCTATTGGTAAACCGTACCTTCAAGCCTCTCGCGCGGAACTCTCGGTCAGTATTTACATTGGTAATAGCACTGGAGTTCTAGGTACAAACTGGGATATGCCTGGAAGCTGGACTACACCTACTACAACCGGTAATCTCCGTTACTGGGTGGCCTCCTCGGCTGGCTCTTGGAATGATACCGCTAACTGGTCTACTACCTCTGGTGGAGCGGGTGGCTCCTCGGTCCCCGGTTCTACCGAGGATGCCTACTTTGATGGTAGTGGAAATGGAGCTTGTACCATAAATGCCACCGTCAATGTTAAAGGTCTAATCCTAGAAGGCTATTCCGGCACTATCACTCAAGGCTCCTATGCTGTGACGGTGGGGACTGATGGTTACTCTCAAGCCTCGGGGACCTTTACTGGTTCAGGTGCTGGCTCAGCGGTTACTGTAAATGGTATCTATAAATTGGCGGGAGGGGTGTTTACAGGGACAAGTGGGACGTTAACCGTGGCTGGTAATTTTACTAAAACGAATGGGACGTTTGCGCATAATAGCGGGACGACAAAAATGACTGGCTACGGGAGTACCTTTACTAGTGGTGGTACTACCTTTGGTAGTCTTACTTTTTATTCAACTGCCTATACCGCAAATCCATATGTCCTAGCCGACGATTTTGTTGTAGCAGGAGATTTAACAATATCTTCAGCCGCATATGGATGGGTTACAGCCATATCTCCTCGCACAATTACCCTTCAAAGTAATTTTTATCAAACAACATCTTTTAATAGTGCACTTGGTGGTTTTGATACGAGTAATATAACTCTTATTATGACAGGAAGCGGAAAGACTTTTACTCTCTCATCCGGACAATTCAAAGCTAACTTAAGTTTACAAGGTGCAACTACATTAGCTTACTCAGCATATTTACCTAATTATTCTGGGACTCTCACTATTGATGCAAGTGTGGGTCTTGGCGCGGCATTAAATTGTGGTTCATTAGTCATAAATTCCGGTAAGACCCTCACCACAAACAACTATGATGTTACCATTAGCGGCTCCTTAATTAATAGTGGCACGTTTACTTTGGGAACAAGTAATGTAACATTAAGAAATGCATACAATTCAATAGTAACTCATACAACTGGTGGTATTGCCTTTAATAATCTGACACTTGGTGGAGCGAGTATAACTGGATCTCAAATATTAGCGGATAATTTTACAGTAGCTGGGACTTTGACGATCGGCGACGTCTCCTGGCTAAATACGGTTACTGCCACTTCTACTCGAACGATTACTCTTCAGGGTAATTTTGTTCAGACATTGCTTTCTAATAGTAACCTCGGCGGTTTTGATACAAGTAACATTACTCTTAATATGACAGGAAGCGGAAAGACTATTAATTTTACTCAGGGTAAATTTAAGGCTAATTTAAATATTGCTAATTCTGCCTCAATTTCTTTGGTTAATAATTTAGTTGTTACTAGTGCCACGACTACTATAAATGCCGGTGGTACATTAAACAAAATGGGCTATACCTTGACCGGGACTTTAGTAAATAATGGTACTCTAATACCTTAATTTCGGACAAGGCCTCGCCTTGTCATAATTACTTTTGGTGAATTTTGATAATAAATTATTTTTTATTCTTTTTATGATATAATTATCTCAATGGAAAATGGACTACAAAAAATAGAGCAAAAGTTTTCTTCTCCACAGGAGGAGCTAAATTATTTACGTGAGCAAGTGGCTCGGCAGGAAAAAGTCCTGATAGAGAAAGGGGAGAGTGTGCCTAGAGAAGACATCATCACCGATAAAATAATTGATTATAAAAATACTAGGCCCGAGGAGGCTTTACAGCCAGACTATCAGTTGAAAACGGCGGAGGTGGAGGCGATTGTTTTGGATCTGTCGCCGGAGGAGCACGATGCTAAGATGGAAGAGATGGTTACTATTTTACAGCACAAGGGCTTGATGAATGCTTTGTCTGTGGTGGAGAGTTTAAAGGACGCACATCTAGATGATGATTTCCACCGTTTTTTAATCCAATATATCAAGGCTGGTCTGCCACTTGGGGCGGTGAAGGAGAGTAGCCCATTTTTTAAGGCTCTTAAAATGACTTTATATGAAGTAGCTTTGCCACAAGCTGAGGAGGAAGAAAAAGGCAAGCAGAAAAATTTGAAAGAGCTTATTTCTAAAATGGAACAGTTTTACGCTGGTATGCTTTCAGTCTCCGCAGAAAAGGCGGGCCCAGATTATCTGACGATAGAGCTTGCTAACGCTAACAAGAGTGCGGAGTTTATTTTTTATGTTTCTGTTTCGGATGCTAAAAAGGAGTTATTTGAAAAACAAATCATGTCTATTTTCCCTGAGGCTAGGATCCTGGAGAAAAAAGATGATTATAATATTTTCAATGAGCAAGGGGTGTCAGTGGGCTCTTATGCCAAGCAGGAGAAAAACCATATCTTCCCATTAAAAACCTATGATAAGTTTGATTATGACCCACTCAATGTTATTTTAAACAGTTTTTCAAAAATTGACCGTGATGGTGAAGGAGCCAGCATCCAGATAGTTTTTAAGCCAGTGGGGGAAAAATATGTGAGTTTTTATAAAACCGCTTTGAAGGACTTTTCCAAGGGGATGAAGCTTAAAGAAGCGATAGATATGGACCGCTTCTCCTTTTTTGGCGAGACCAAGAAAATATTTAAAGAGATTACTGATAGCTTTGTGGAAGGAAAAAAAGAAAAAGAAAAGGAAAAAGGTTTGGCTGATCAAAAGACCTTGGATATGGATAAAAACGTGCTGGAAAACTTAAATGGCAAGATCAGCACACCCACGGTGGAGACAAATATCCGAATTATTGCATCATCCCGCACAGAGGCTGAAGCTCTGTCCATCCTATCTGATCTGGAGTCCGCTTTTAATCAGTTTGAAAATACGGGTAGTAATAAACTGTCCTTTAAACGTCCGGAAGGTAAGGACCTCAGACAGTTTTTCCGTGAGTTTTCCTTCCGGGTTTTTATGGCTAGCCAAAAGATGCCCTTAAATATCAGGGAAATAACCAGTATGATGCATTTACCGGAGAATGAAATCTTGGGGACCTCACAACTCAAGCAGAGTAAGGCCGGTAGTGCGCAAGCTCCGCTTGACCTACAGAAGAACGGTATTTCCCTTGGTAAAAATATTCACCGTAATGTGGAGACGGACATTTATATGTCACCGGAAGACCGTCTCCGTCACTTATATATCATTGGACAGACGGGTACTGGTAAAACTACTTTATTAAAGCAGATGATTAGACAGGATATTTTAAATGGTGATGGTGTTTGTATGATTGATCCGCATGGTTCAGATATTCAGGATGTCTTATCATATGTGCCGAAAGAGCGCCTGGAGGACTTGGTTTACTTTGATCCATCCTACACCGCTCGGCCGATGGGCCTAAATATGCTGGAATATGATATTCGTTTCCCGGAGCAAAAGACTTTTGTGGTAAATGAAATGCTTTCCATCTTTAATAAACTCTTTGACATGAAGGTAGCTGGTGGCCCGATGTTTGAGCAGTATTTTAGAAATTCCGTGATGCTGGTATTGGAAGATCCAGAGAGTGGTAATACTTTGCTTGACGTTTCTCGGGTTTTGTCCAACAAGCAGTTTAGGGATTTGAAGATTTCCAAATGTAAGAATCCGCTCGTTATACAATTTTGGAAGGAGATAGCGGAGAAAGCCGGCGGAGAAGCCTCTTTGGCTAATATTGTGCCTTATATTGTCAGTAAGTTTGATGTCTTTTTGCAGAATGATATTATGCGACCAATCATTGCTCAAGAAAAATCCTCTTTTAATTTCCGTGAGATAATGGATCAGAAGAAAATCCTTCTGGTGAACTTGTCCAAGGGACGCCTAGGGGATATCAATGCCAATTTGATTGGTCTGATCATTGTAGGTAAAATCCTGATGGCGGCTTTATCACGGGTGGATTCTCTTGGTAAGGACTTAGCACCATTTTACTTATATATTGATGAATTCCAAAATATTACCACGGATTCTATCTCTACTATTTTCTCGGAGGCCAGAAAGTACAAATTATCACTTACTGTTGCCCATCAATTTATTGCTCAGCTGGAAGAGGATATTCGGGATTCCGTTTTTGGAAACGTGGGATCCATTGCTTCTTTCCGGGTTAGTTCGGAGGATGCTGAATATTTGGAAAAGCAGTTTGCGCCGACTTTCTCCGCCAAGGATTTGATGAGTATAGATAATTTGAATTGTTATATGAAGATGCTTGCTTCTGGCCGGCCGGTCAAGCCATTTAATTTGTTTATCCCCTTTCCACCACGTGGGGATAATGCCTTGATTGACAAAGTAAAGGAACTTTCCTATCTTAAATATGGTCGGGATCGTGAATTAGTGGAGTCAGAAATAATGAAGAAGTATGAGAAAAAGCCACTTGAGGAGGCGCCGCCAGTCCCGGTTAGCCCATTTAAGATTTAATAGTGCATCAGCAGGAAATATTTAATTTTAAAAGTCCTCCAGACATTTTAAAATTAAACATTTCTTGTTGATGAGAAAATAACATGCAAAACGAAAAAACCTTTGTCATTATCAAGCCGGATGGAGTCCAACGTACTTTGATTGGGGAGATCATCAGACGTTACGAGCGGATGGGCTTAAAAATGGTTGCCTTAAAGATGCTCGTGCCGACAGCAGAGATGGCTGAGAGACATTACACCTTGGATCCAGAGTGGCTCCGCAAGGTGGGGGAGAAGTCAATCGCTAGTTATAAAGCTAAAAATATTCCAGCTCCCTCTGATGATCCGATTACCTTGGGGAAAAAAGTTTTAACTCGTTTAGTTAAGTTTGTGACTTCTGGTCCGGTGGTGGCCATGGTCTGGCAAGGGGCGCACGCTGTGGGAATAGTCCGAAAGATGACTGGTGGCACAGAGCCCTTAAGCTCAGATATTGGTACAATCCGGGGTGACTTTGTGCTGGACTCTTATCAGATTGCTGATGTCTCAGATCGAGCTATTCGTAATCTGGTCCACGCTTCCGGTTCGGTAGCGGAGGCCGAGAATGAAATAAAGCTTTGGTTCAAACCGGAGGAAATACTGAATTATAGGCTTATCCAGGACGCTATCCTTTACGATGTAAATTTAGATGGTATATTAGAGTAAAAGCTATTGCATTTGACTAGGTGGAGTTTATAATAAGAGCAGGAGTTATTTAAGGTATTTTCTAGCTTAAATAATTTTTAAGGGAGTTCTATATCGGTAGTGACCTTGGTCATCTATCTGCGGACACCCACCTAGAATCATTTCTGGGGAATACCTCTGAGTAACTCCTATAAAGAACCCATCCTGAGGTTTACGAAGGGTGGATTTTTTATTTCTTGCACCGCGTAGCTAATTTAGCTTTGGAAATTAGTGAAGTGGTGTGGTATAATTACCACATGTTCAAGCAAAAACCATTTCCGTTCTCGCTGATTGTATTAGCTGTTTTGGTTTCTTTGCACTCTCTTGGCTCATATCTTTCCTGGTATTGGTTTTACCCGTGGTTTGATATGCCAGTCCATATTATAAGTGGGTTATGGATAGCTCTGGTTTTTTTATGGCTTGCCTCTATTTTTGGGGAGCTCAAATCCTTGAGAAATTATAAAATCAAGGCTTTCCTCATCGCTTTTATTACTGCCGCTTTTGTGGGTGTGGCCTGGGAACTGATTGAAAACTTTACCCAGATCACCTCTGTTCGGTCTCCGGATTATAGTTTTAATACTACAAAAGATATTTTGAGTGATTGTCTTGGTGGTTTATTAGCTTTTTGGTATTTTATTCAAATAAAAAAATGTACTTTTAAGAAAGAGGATTATTATTCTTTGCATCCCTTTTATGATAAGACCGGTATTGTTAATCATGAAGCCAATGTCTAAATTAACTTTTTATGGCGGGACGGGAACAGTGACAGGAGCAAATTTTTTACTGGAAATAGATGGTTGCAAAATATTAGTAGACTGTGGTTTGGTGCAGGGACATCAAGCAGCTGAAAACCTAAATCGTTCAGAGTTTCCTTATAATCCGGCGGAGGTTGATTACCTTTTAGTGACACATGCTCATATTGATCATATCGGCCGTATTCCCAAATTAGTAAAGGACGGTTTTTCTGGTCAAATAATCAGCACGCCCGAGACGAGGGAGATCGCTGAATTTTTGTTGGCAGATATGGTCAAGATTTTAGACACGGAGGCCAGGCATGATGGCGTCTTGCCTATATACGGTGCTTCAGATATTGCTCCGGTCCTGGCTCTTTGGAATACCTTGCCTTATCATACGGCAAAAGAGTTAAAAGGCGGGGTAAGTATTTATTTGAAGGATGCCGGACATATTTTAGGCTCTACCATGATTGAGCTATCTCATAATGATAAAAAGATTGTTTTTACTGGTGACCTAGGTAATTCACCATCTATCCTACTGCGTGATACAGAGGAGATTACGGATGCGGATTATATCTTGATGGAATCCGTCTACGGTGACCGCAATCATGAGCCTAAGGAAGAGAGAAGAAAGAAACTATCGTCCGTAGTGGCTGACGTGGTGGCTAATAAGAAGACCTTGATTATTCCGGCTTTTTCTCTGGAGCGCACCCAGATGATTATCTATGAATTGAATGAACTATTTGAAAATGGTGAAGTAAAGGCCAAGGTACCCGTTTTCCTAGACTCACCACTCGCCATAAAGATTACTGGTGTGTATGAAAAGTATACGGAGGATTTTAATGATAAAGCTCGAGCGGATATAAAATCTGGTGATGATATTTTTAACTTTCCTGGTTTGAAATTTATTGTTCAAGGTGGGGATTCCAAGATGATTGATCAGGTGCCTGGGCCAAAGATCATTATGGCCGGCTCGGGGATGTCTGTGGGTGGGCGAGTGATTCTCCATGAGAAGCATTATATTTCAAATCCAAATGCGGAGATTTTGTTTGTGGGTTATCAAGCAGTGGGAAGCCTTGGGCGCAAGCTTCAAGACGGGGCGCAGAAGGTAAATATTTACGGTGAGGAAAAAGTAGTTAAGGCTAAGATAGAATCTATCAGTGGATATTCCTCGCATAAAGACTCTGATCACTTATTGGAGTTTGTAGCTAAGGCCACGGAAGGAGGAAAGTTAAAGCAGGTCTTTGTGGTGATGGGGGAGCCCAAGTCCTCAATGTTTTTGGTGCAAAAATTACGGGATAATCTAGGGGTGGAGGCCATATATCCAGAATATAAGCAGATAAATGAGATTGACTTTTAATTAAAAAACCTCCGAGCGGAGGTTTTTTTAGACTATTTGACTTGAGCGACGACTCTTTTGAAAGTATCAAGGTTGTTCTCCGCGAGGTCAGCCAGGATCTTGCGGTCCACTTCAATATTTTTCTTGTGCAAAGCGTCAATGAATTTGCTGTATGACAGGCCTTCAGGTCTCACGGCAGCGTTGATCTTTACATTCCATAAATTACGCATGTCACCCTTTTTATCTCGGCGGTGAGCAAAGGCGTAAGCCCCAGCATGCATCATAGCCTCGGTGGCGTTTGCCTCCTTGGTGGATCGGCCAAAACGGTAACCCTTAACTTGCTTTAAGAGATTGCGTCTGGTCTTGGTTTTTAGTACTCCTCTTTTTACTCTGGTCATTTTGGTTTAGCGGTTAATTAATAATCTTTAAATATTTTAGGCTCCGTTTAGGAAACGAGCTTTAGCTTTGTTCTTAAAATTCACATTCAAGGTCCTCTTCTTAGCCTGCTGGCTACGGCGACTTTCCTTGGAATTGAAGTGATTTTGGCCAGCCTTACGACCGATGATTTTACCGGTTCTGGTCACTCTGAGTCTTTTACTAAATGATTTGTTTGTTTTCATTTTTTTACTTTATAAACTTTATAACCTTTTACTTTATAACTTTTCAATCACCATGGTTAGTCCTTTCAACCCTTTTTTAGGACTCTCCGCCACTTTATATTTCTCAGTGATTAATTTCAAAATTCGATCTAACCTTTCATTTAAAAACTTGAAGTCCATATACTTGGCCCGGCCCGTGATGAATAAATCAATCTTTATTCGGTGACCTTCGGCCAGCCACTCGGAAGCTTTTTTGGCTTTGAGCTGTAAATCATGCTCGTCCGTGGCTATCTTGACCTGTAAACTCTTGGTTTCAATGGTCTTGATCTTGGTTTTGGCTTCTTTATGCTTCTTCTTCTCGTCATACTGATACTTACCAAAGTCCGTAATCTTGCAAATTGGCGGAACAATATTGGGTGATATCTCTACCAAATCCAAGCCAAACTCCTGGGCCTTAGCCAAAGCGTTTTGCAAGGGGAGTACCCCGAAGTTTTCACCGGCCGGGCCGATTACTCGTAGTTCCGGAGACTTTATTTGATGATTTATTCTGATTTTAATATTGCTCAACTTATTTGTAACAGTTATTTGAGAGACTTAGTTATAGCATTTTTTCCTTTTTTGGGCAAGTATTTTGGGCGAGTCGGGTGGAGATGGGCGAAACTCGACCCTTACAGGGTCAGTACCCGTGTTTGGATTTTTTATTCTCCTTCGAAAGACTCAGGATCTAAAAAATCTCAAACAGGCTTCGCTTCCGCCCCGTAAGCAAAATCATTTGCTTACTCATCTCCACATAACAAAAATCGCCCATCAGAATGAGCGGGTTTTTGTACATGTGGAGATGGGCGGAATCGAACCGCCGTGCATAAGAGTATCCTAATTGCTTCTACAAAGTCTAGTTAATTTATCTTCACTTGCGTGAATTTAAGTCTGTGATTTCAAAAAGAACAAAATGATCACAAACCGATCCTCTAATTTCTTTCCGTACCGAGAAAATTACGGAATATAATCTAATTTTATGTCACCCAGACCAGTTTATTAGATATGGACTGATTGGATGCCGCTTAGGTTTGTTTTATGAAACGTAAGCGAAAGCAAAGTTGTTGGCCGCAAAATATGGGGACACAACAGACTTTACTCTTGAAACAATGCTATTAGCAGTTGTTTGTTTATTAACATTTTAGGTGTGTATAATAATGCACCACTTTGCGCAATCAAGGACAGATCAGATGTCTAGGCCGATCATCCCCCTAAAACATTTTATCGGATAAAATGTTCGGGCGACCAATTTTAGGAAAAATTGGTTTAGCCCAAAAACATTATCTTTAAAATATCTAGTCATATTATAAAGTATGACCTATTTTATTTATATATTCATTTAGAATTTTTCTTTTCTCTCTAGCACCCCAGAGACTTTTTAAAAATCTTTCTTTGTTAAACGCAGCAGTTTTGCTTGGGGCTTCTTCTAAATGAATTCTTACTAAAGGACGTCTATTTTTCGTGGTAAGTACTTTTCCAGAATTATGTTCTTCTAGTCTTTGGTCTGGATTTTGTGTACATCCAACATATAGGCGATTATCTTTTTTGCTTAGTAAAATATAAACAAAATAGGGCATACTTATTATTCATTTTTCAAAGTGCGGCGTATATCACGATCTGTCTCGCGTTTCTTGATAGTCTCGCGTTTATCAAAGCTCTTTTTACCCTTGGCAATACCGAGTTCTAGCTTGAGCTTTCTACCTGTATTATACACCGCTATAGCCACAATTGTCAAGCCTTTCTTGTTTTCAATCTCAGTCAGCTGTTTGATCTCTTTTTTGGTCAATAAAATCTTTCGATTTCGGAGAGGGTCGTAATCAGCAGGAGTATTAGTGGCCTGATAGGCGGGGATATTGGCGCCAATGAGGAAGGCTTCTCCACCGCGGACCGTGACATAAGCGCCATCGAGCTGACCCTTTTTCCCCCGCACACTCTTTACCTCCAAGCCTAAAAGCTCTAGCCCGGCGGTAAATTTGTCCGTGATTTCATAGTTAAAGTATGCTTTTTTATTTTGTAGTAAACTTTCACTCATGACAGTATCTTAGCATATAGGCTTGTTTGTTTATAGTGTTTTGTCTGTCTTTATGAAAATGTGGTTGTGTGCTATATTGTGTTTATGGAAAACCTAATAATATTAAAAACTAAAACCAGTGCGGATTATGAACTCCTAGACTCTGGTGATGGGGAGAAATTAGAGCGTTTTGGTGAATATACCTTGCGTCGTCCAGATCCGCAGGCTCTCTGGAAAAAAGCTTTGGATGAAAAAGAGTGGAAGAAGGCCAGCGCCTCTTTCATCCGGGAGGGGGACAATGCCAAATGGCGTATTAAAGACAGCTTACCGAAGGAATGGGTGATAGGCATGCTTGATTTAAGGTTTTACATCAAGCCCACGGCTTTTAAGCATACTGGTCTTTTTCCCGAGCACGAGGCTAATTGGCAGTGGATTATAGGGAAGATAAAAGAAGCCGAGCGACCAATAAAAGTTTTAAACCTTTTTGGTTATACGGGCGGGGCTACTTTAGCGGGGCTGACCGCTGGGGCCGAAGTGACGCATGTGGATAGTTCTAAAAGCGCCATCACTTGGGCCAAGCAGAATGCTGAGGCTTCAAAGCTGGACACAAAAAAGGTGCGCTTTATTGAAGATGATGCTCGCAAGTTTGTCCTGCGGGAAATAAAGCGGGGAAATAAGTATGACGCTATTATTATGGATCCGCCCGCTTTTGGTCATGGGGCTAATAATGAATTATGGAAGATTGAAGATGATTTTATCAAATTATTGGATTCTTGTTTGGAAATTTTATCTGATAAACCGCTGTTTGTTTTGGTGAATGGTTATTCCGCTGGTTATTCCGCCGTCGCTTATGCTAATAGTCTTTCACCGCTCGTCAAAAAGTATGGTGGAGATATAGAAAGCGGGGAGTTGACCATTGAAGAGTCAGCTGCCGGCCGCCTCCTTCCAGCCGGTATCTTTTCCCGCTGGTCAAAATAGATTTTATGCTATAATAGTAGCATGAAAAAATTATCTAATAATATTTTTGGTTTTATTAAAAGACATAAGATCTGGTCATTAGTTATTGGTTTGGTTATTGTTTATTTAGTCTGGTATTTTATTAAGAACAGTTCTGAAAATATAAAATATACGGAAGTGCCGGTGGTGAATGGACCAATTTCTGAAATCGTCAGTGTGACCGGTAATGTCAAACCGCTTGCTGACGTGAATCTGGCTTTTGAACGTGGTGGGCGTGTTTCATCAATTCCGGTGGTTGTAGGAGACCGAGTCTATACTGGCCAGTTACTAGCTACGGTTTCAAACGCAGATTTGTCTGCCAGTCTAGACCGAGCAAGGGCAGATCTGAAAATTGCGGAAGTTCAGGCTGGTAATGTATCAGCTAGTTCAGAAGCCCAAAACTCTACACTCGCCACCGCTCGCTTAAATTTACAGCAAGGAAAAGTTTCCTTGATTAATACTTTAACTGATGCTTATACTAAGGGTGATGATGCCGTTCGGAATAAGATATTTTCCTTATTTACTGATCCGGTAAAATATAATGCTAATCTGGCTTTTCCAACGGAGACATTTTTGCAGGAGGATATTGAGGATGGTAAGGATAAGCTCGTTGATATGCTAGACGTTTGGTATCGGGCCTTGCCAGGTCTGACCACCTCAGCTGATCTGAGCGTTAACCATAGTACCGCTAAAACCAATTTGGAGGCTATAAAGAAAACATTGGATAAATGTGCCTTAGCCGTAAATAATTTATCTGCCGATAGAGATGGTGTGACCCAAACACAGATAGACACTTGGAAGTCAAATGTTTCCCTGGCCCGCAGTTCTATTGATACCACTATCAGTACTGTTAATACTGCCCTGGACCAATATGAAAGCGCTGGTCTAGCCCTGAAGACGGCGGAGAATAATTATCAAGTGCAGACCCTCACTGTGGATCAGGCTAGAGCCGGTGTAGCGTCAGCTGAGGCGGAACTCGCCAAATCTATGATTCGCTCACCTATCACTGGGGTGGTGACTAAAATAGATGCCAAGTTAGGGGAGATTGTCTCGGCTAATGTAAATACTATTTCGGTTATTTCTTATGGTGATTATGAAGTGGAGTCTTTTATTCCGGAGGCTGATATTTCTAAAATAAAGATTGGTAATACTGCGCTTACTACTTTGGATGCGTATGGTGATAGTGTTACCTTTAATACCTCAGTGGTCAGAGTAGATCCTGCCGCTACGGTGATTGATGGCGTGCCGACTTATAAGGTGACATTAAAATTTGACACCAAAGATGAGCGGGTGCGTTCGGGTATGACGGCCAACCTTGATATTTTGACTAATAAAAAAGCTGATGTTCTGACCTTGCCTAGCCGGGTGATTGTGACAAAAGAGGATGGTAAATATGTTTCCTATATGAATCCCGCTGATCAAAGTGAAATCCTAGAAAAGAAAATTATCACTGGTCTGCGTGGCTCAGACGGTAACGTGGAGATCGTTTCTGGTCTTAATTTGGGGGATAAGGTAATTATTCCAGTTCTAAAATAATATGTTTGAGCGAAGCCTAAAAACTGGCTTGTTTCTCTCTATCAGGCAGATCCGTCGAGCTAGTCTCTGGACAAATATTCTTATTATTTTTGTGATGACCCTTACTTTTTTGAATTTGGTGGTGGTCTCTGGAATTTTAGTGGGTTTGATAGAGGGCTCCAGTAACGCTTTTCGTGAGCAGTACTCTGGGGACATTTTACTCACGAACCTAAAGAATAAAGATTATATTTCTAATACTCCTATTATTATAAAAAATATTGAATCTATCCCAGAAGTGAGGTCAATCACCACTCGGTATACGGCTGGTGGTCGAGCTGAGGCAAATTATAAAAACAAGACTAATTTAAACGATAAATCTAATTCTGTTGGTGTGCAAATGGTCGGCATTAATCCGGCTGATGAAGACAAAACCACTGACCTATCAAAATTTATTGTTGAAGGATCATATTTTGACGGTAATGATGAGAGTAGTGTGCTCGTTGGCTCTTCACTTTTAAAAAAGTATTCGCGCGTAGTCACCCCCAGCTTGGAATTATTAGAAAATGTGAGCGTTGGTTCTAAAATCCGAGTGTCGATCGGTAACTATCAAAAAGAAGTCACCGTCAAAGGAGTAATAAAAAGTAAAATCCAGTCTACGAGTAACCGCATCTTTTTTACTGATGATGAATTACGGAAGATTCTAAACCGTAGTGACTACGGGGCCAATGAGATAGCCGTCAAACTTATCCCCGGTGCTGATCCCTTGATCATTGAATCTCTTTTAAAAGCAGATGGCTTTGAGAAATTTAGCAATATTGATACCTGGGAGGAAGCGCAAGGTCAGTTTTATAAAGATCTCGGATCCACCTTTGTCATTCTTTCAAATATGATCGGTAGTATTGGTTTGACGGTGGCCTCCATCACCGTTTTTATTGTGATTTTTATCAACGCTATCACCAGAAGAAAATTTATTGGAATTTTAAAAGGGATCGGTATTTCTAGTACCGCACTTGAGATCTCTTATGTTTTTCAGTCTCTGTTTTATGCTTTTATTGGTTCTGGTCTAGGCCTACTTTTGCTATTTGGTTTTCTCAAACCGTATATAGATCTTCACCCTATTGATTTTCCTTTTAGCGATGGTATTTTGGTGGCTACTTTTAGCGGAACATCTATCCGAGTGGGTTTACTTTTTGTTATTACCATGATTGCTGGCTATATTCCCGCTAGGATTGTCACTAAGCAAAATACTTTAGATTCCATCCTGGGACGATAATTATAAAAACATGATACAAGTAAAAAAGATAGTAAAAACATATCATAATGGTCAGACGGATGTCCGGGTACTTAAAGGTATTGATTTAAATATTGCTGAGGGAGAATTTGTCATTATTATGGGTCGTTCCGGAGCGGGCAAGAGTACCTTGTTATACCAAATGGGTCTGCTGGATCATCCCACGAGTGGGCAAATAATTATTAATGGCATAAATACCACTGGTCTTGTCCATGACGAGCGTACCGCCTTTAGACTTAATGAGCTCGGTTATATTTTTCAGGATTATGCTTTGGTTCCAGAGCTTACGGCCGGGGAAAATATCATGTTGCCGATGCTTATGCGAGGGGATAGTACTAAAATGGTTGAGTCTCGCTCCAAATTAGCCTTAGAGAAGGTGGGGATTGGGGACAAGTTTGATAATCTCCCTAGTCAGCTCTCCGGTGGTGAGCAACAGCGGGTAGCTATTGCGCGGGCTTTGGCTGGGGGCCCTAAAATAATCTTTGCGGATGAGCCCACGGCAAATCTGGACAGTGATAATTCTCGTTTAATTGTGGATTTATTTGTAAAATTGAATAAGGGTGGTCAAACTATTGTGATGGTTACGCATGAGGAAGAATATGCTAAACTAGCAGATCGGGTGGTACGTCTACAGGATGGGGAGATAGTTTCTGTTGAAGAAAATCATAAAAGTAAGTAGTATAAAAAGCACAGTATGAATGTAATTGAAGCAAAAAATTTAGGGAAGGTTTATGACAATGAAGGGGTAAAGACTAATGCCCTTCGTGAAGTGTTTTTTGATATAAAAAAGGGCGAATTTGTGGCCATCATGGGTCAGTCTGGTTCAGGGAAATCAACTCTCCTTCAAATTTTAGGTTTACTTGATGATTATACCAGTGGCACGTATCATTTTTTAGGAAAAAATATTAAAGATTATAATCAAAAGGAAATAGCGCAGATTCGTAATCAAAAAATGGGTTTTGTCTTTCAAGCTTTTAACTTATTAGCTCGGGAAACGGTTTTAAATAATGTTAAATTACCATTACTTTACTCTGATAAACCAGAGCAAGAGTGGGAAGAACTGGCAAAGGCGGCGGTGGTGGCGGTGGGACTAGAACACCGAATGCATCATGAGGCCAAACAGCTATCCGGTGGAGAAAAACAGCGGGTAGCTATTGCGCGGGCTTTAGTGAATAATCCGGAGGTGATCTTTGCGGATGAGCCTACTGGTAATTTGGATTCTAAATCTGGCCAAGCCGTCATTGAGATTATACAAAAGCTGAATCGCGAGTTGGGTCATACCGTGATCCTTATCACCCACGAGACTTACACCGCGGAATATGCTGAGAGGATTATCCGTCTGCATGATGGCCAAGTAGAGAGTGATACAAAAGTAAATAACCGGCGAATCCATAGTCATGATTTTGTAAAGTAAAAAATGCAAATAAAATATAGTATAAAAACAGCAGTCAACGGTTTGCGGACACATAAATCCCGCTCGGCTTTGACTATTCTTGGAATCGTTATCGGCATTACTTCTATTATTATGGTGATGGCCTTGGGTGCGGGGGCGCAGAATCTGATTTTGGGTGAAATCCAGGGAACCATTGGCTCCAAGGTCATAGAGATCCGCCCAGGAAAAGAGCCCAAAGGACCGACTGATATGATGGGTATAATGTTTCTAGATTCGTTGAAACAAAAAGATGTTGATGCCCTTAGTAAAAAAGCTAATGTCCCGTCTTTAACCGGAGTTATGCCTCTGGTTGTGGGAAGTGAAACCATAACTTATGACAGTGAGACTTACTCTGCCTCCTATTATGGCGTCAATCAGCTGGCCACCAGGATGTATAATATGATACCAGTAGCTGGCCGCTTTATGACGGAGGAAGAGGTCAAAGGCTTTGCGGATGTGGCAATTATCGGTAATAAGGTCAGAGAAGAACTTTTTGCTGGTAAAGATAAAGTTTTAGGTGAGAAGATCAGAATAAAAGGAAAGAATTTTAGGATTATTGGTATTCTGCCGGAGAAAGGCTCGGGTATGGTCAGCTTTGATACTATTGTTATTGTTCCTTATACTACCGCTCAGCAATATTTATCCGGTAAAAAATATTTTCAGCATATTGTGGTGGAGGTTGATTCTGAGGCTAATGTCCCGAGAGCTATAGAAGATATTAAAACGACCATAAGGGACTCTCACAATATTACCAACCCCGAGGATGATGATTTTAGTCTGGGTAGCCAGGCCGACGCTATGAAGATGGTTAGCTCGGTTATGGATACCTTAACTTTGTTTCTGGTGGCGGTAGCGGCAATTTCTCTCATTGTGGGAGGGGTGGGGATTATGAATATAATGCTCGTCTCGGTGACCGAGCGCACAAAGGAGATTGGTTTACGTAAAGCTCTGGGAGCAACGGATAGTGATATTCTCATCCAGTTTTTACTGGAGGCTGTTATCCTTACGGCTCTTGGAGGGCTTATTGGTATTATTTTGGGCTCCGGCTTATCTCTCATTACTTCTGTCTTGATAAATAAATTTGCTGCCTTAAATTGGACTTTCTCTTTCCCTTGGGGTGGGGCCTTCCTGGGCCTAGGTGTTTCCAGCTTGATTGGCCTCGTCTTTGGTATTTACCCCGCTCGCCAGGCGGCTAAAAAGAGTCCGATGGAAGCGTTGCGGTATGAGTAACTCCACCACCTCCCCTCGAGGACTCGGTACTCCTCCTTAATCAAGGAGGAGAAAGGGGAGTTGCTAAAACTGAGTACTAATGTTCCCTTTCCCCACCTTAGTCAAGGCGGGGTGGTGAGTCTGCGAACCAGGGCGGTTGTGTTAGCTTTATTTCTATATTACTATCTATCAATGCTAAAAATATTAGATGGACGAGTGGTGCGGGATAAGATAATGGCGGATTTGAAAAAAACCGTTGGTACTTTCAAAGTGGTGCCTAATTTAGCCATCATAAAGATCGGGGATAATCCAGATTCTGCTGTCTATGTCAAAAATAAAATTTCTTTCGCTAAAAAGATTGATGTGAATGCTTATGTGGTTTATTTTCCTCCCGGGGAAATCACTCAGGAAGTGCTCTTGGCTGAAATTGAAAAATTAAATAAAGATGATGCGGTGAATGGCATTATCATTCAATCACCATTACCAGAACCGCTAAATTGGGCGGAGGCCGTAGAGGCGGTGGTACCAGAAAAAGATGTGGATGGCCTGACGGCGGTCAATGTCAAAAAGTTATTAGGGAATGATTTGTCTGGTTTTGTCCCGGCCACGGCGCGCGGGGTTTTATCCTTGCTAAATTATTATGAAATACCAATTAAGGGTAAAAAGGTGGTGGTGATGGGGCGGTCAGCCTTGGTGGGTAAGCCCGTGGCTAATTTAATGCAGAACAGTGGTGCCACAGTGACCGTTTGCCACAGTAAAAC
This sequence comes from uncultured bacterium, assembly GCA_903831305.1. Taxonomy (GTDB): domain Bacteria; phylum Patescibacteriota; class Minisyncoccia; order Phycocordibacterales; family GWA1-40-21; genus CAIJXO01. The sequence continues at coordinate 153,736 of CAIKXE010000004.1, forward strand.
CGTTAATCCCGAAAAAGAAACCAGAGAAGCGGACATTTTGATTGTGGCTATTGGTCAGCCAGAGCTTGTGGGGGCGGATTATGTGCAGGTGGGGCAAGTGGTGATAGATGTGGGTATTACTTCGGTCATAAATGCTGATGGTACAAAAAAAGTCCTGGGGGATGTGGATTTTGAGTCCGTTAAAAACATTGTTTCGGCTATTTCTCCGGTTCCCGGTGGGGTGGGCCCTATGACCGTAGCCTCTTTATTTCAAAATTTAGTGGAGGCAGTAGAAAGAAAAAACCGTCAGGACATACTTTCCGTTTAACGGAGTACCTAATCACTTCAAGTATGTCCTGACGGTTTTTCCCCTAATATGCTATAATACCCCTGTCGGTACTTTTATTAAGTTAATTTATAAAAAATATGGAAAATACGAATAATCAAAATAGTTGTTGTGAAGGTGGAGTTTGTAAGGACGGTGCTACTTGTGGTTCTTGTTGTAAAATGTGTGAAAACATGGGCATGTGCCATGGTGGTAAGGGCCACAAAATAATGAAGTTTGCTGTTATTATCATTGTCATCCTTATCATTGTTAAAATTCTTGGTGGTGGTCATGGTGACTGGAGAGATAATAAAGTAATAAACACCATTACCGTCTCTGGTACTGGTGAAATAGTGGTCAAGCCAGATATTGCCACTGTTTCTTTTGGTGTTACCGCTGAAAATCTGGATGTAGCCAAAGCGCAAACAGAGTCCGCCACAAAAATAAATAATATTATTGCTTTCCTAAAAACTAAGGGCGTTGAGGAAAAGGACATTAAGACTACAAACTATAGTATCTACCCTCGTTATAATTATGTCGGTGCTACTACTTATTATCCTTACACTGGCAGGCAGGTACTCGCGGCTTATGTTATTTCTCAGAACATAGAAGTAAAAATCCGAAATATTGCTGATGCCGGCGCCGTTCTTACTGGGGTGGGTGAGTTTGGAGTGACGGATGTCAGTGGTTTGACTTTCACCGTGGATAATCAAGATGCCGTAAAGGATCAAGCCAGGGACCTTGCTATCACTGATGCCAAGGCTCAAGCCAAGGTTTTAGCTAATGGTTTGGGAGTAAAATTAGTCAAGATCACTAGTTTTTCTGAAGGTGGAAACTATCCAGTATATTACGCTATGGATAAGGCCGCTGTTTCTGGTATGGGTGGAGGTGTTGTGGCCCCTCAAATACCAACCGGGGAGAACAAAATCACTTCTACTGTCAGCGTCACTTACGAAATCAGATAGCGTTTCTAGGGTAATTTGATTTTGGAGGCTTCACAGCCGGGTAGGCGAGAGAGAGCAAATTTTCAGCAGAAAATTATGCGCACTCCAAAATTAAATTACCTAGAAACGCGGACATTGCATTTTGTTTTGCTACGTGGTAGTATTAAAAGACCTCGGAGACGGGGTTTTTTAATAAAAGAATAATATAAAACTATGTCAAAACTAGGAGAATATTTGAAGGAAACAAAGGCGGAGTTAAAGCATGTGAGCTGGCCATCTAAGAATCAGGCGGTGTTATTCACTGTGATTGTTGTCGTTTTTTCTATCATTGTGGCTATCTTCCTGGGGGCTTTTGACTATATTTTTACCATTGGACTCAAAAAAGTTTTGGAGCTCAAAAATCTGATTTAATAATTTAAATTTTAAACCAAATAAATGGCTAAACAAAATATACAAGAAGGTAGAAATTGGTATGCTATCCACACTTATGCGGGTTATGAAAATGCCGTGGCTAGAAATCTAAAGCAGAGAATTGACTCCTTGAATATGAATGACAAGATCTTTGAGGTGATTGTTCCGATTGAGAAAAAGATTAAAATCAAAGGTGGTAAAAGAATAGAAGAGGAAGAGAAGATCTACCCCGGTTATGTCCTGGTGGATATGGCCGTGACTGATGATTCCTGGTATGTAGTGAGAAACACCCCTCGGGTGACCGGGTTTGTGGGTTCTGGGGTTTATCCGGTACCGCTAAGTAAAGAGGAGGTAGACAATATTTTCAGCCGAATGAACGCCAATACCGTCAAGCATAATAGCGGTTTGTCTGTAGATGACGCGGTGGTGATTACGGATGGTCCGTTTAAGGATCTGGAAGGTAAGGTGAGTGAGGTGGATAACGAGCGTGGTAAGGTCAAGGTGTTGGTTTTGATGTTTGGCCGGGAGACTTCTGTGGAGCTTGATATGTTGCAGATTCGCCCAATTTAAGGTAGTTTATTAATAGTCTGATTCGCTTCTAAGTCAGACAAATTATAAAATAAAAAAATGGCAAAGAAAATAACAAAAAAATTAAAGTTACAAATCCCGGCTGGTAAAGCTAATCCCGCTCCACCAGTTGGCCCCGCTCTTGGTCAGGCTGGTATTAATATCGGTGACTTCGTCCAAAAGTTTAATGCCGCTACCGTGAAGATGATGGGGGACATTGTCCCGGTGGAAATCACTGTTTATGAGGATCGTTCTTATGATTTTAAACTAAAGACTCCACCCGCAACCGGTTTGATTCTTAAGGCCGCTGGCGTGGAGAGTGGTTCTGGTAAGCAATTAGTCAAAAAGGCTGGTACTATCACTCGTGCTCAGGTCAAAGCCATCGCGGAGAAGAAAATGGCTGATCTAAATGCCAATGATATCAACGGTGCCATGAAAATCATTGAGGGCTCTTGTAGGTCTATGGGGGTGGAAGTGAAGGGGTGATTTTGTTCGCCCCGTAACTATATCATTTTGGAGTGCGCATAATTTTCTGCTGAAAATTTGCTCTCTCTCGGCTACCCGCCTGTGAAGCCTCCAAAACGATACAGTTACGGGGCTCACCTAAATAATTGATATTACAAACAAAAAACAACCCTTTATCAAGGGTTGTTTTTTGTACTGTGGGGTGTAAAATCAAGGGATGGAAAATACTAAATATGTGCGACCGAGTTGGGATGAATATTTTATGAATATTGTGCGAGCCGTTGGCGGGAGGGCTACTTGTGATCGGGGGCGAACCGGCTGTGTGATTGTAAAAGATAAACATATTATTTCCACTGGTTATGTGGGAGCACCGGCTGGTTGTAAAAGCTGTGATGAGGTTGATCACGAATTAAACACGGTCATTCAGGAAGATGGTACCCAAACAAAACATTGTGTGCGGACTACTCACAATGAACAAAACGCGCTTGTTCAAGCTGCTCGTTTTGGTGTCAGTACTGATGGTGGAACTTTGTATTGTATGATGACACCGTGTTATACCTGTGCCAAATTGCTGATTAATGCGGGCATTAAAAGAGTAGTTGCGGAAAAAGATTATCATGCGGGGACTAGGAGTAAGGCAATATTTGCTGAAGCGGGTGTTCAGTATGAATTATTAAATGCCGAGGTGGTGTCTTATTCTAATATGAAATAATATGGCTGAATTAATTTTAGGTTTAACCGGTCCGATCTCTTGTGGTAAAGGTACAGTTAAAAAATATATAGTAGAAAAATACAAAGCGGAGGATTGTCGTTTTTCTACGATTCTAAGGGATGTGTTAAACCGAGTGGATTTACCAACCAGCCGTGATAATTTGATAAAAGTTTCAACCGTTTTAAGACAGACTTTTGGTGAAGATTTGCTAGCCAAGGCTATTGCTAAGGATGCTTCCGGTTTAAATTCTAAGGTCGTGGTTATAGATGGGATCAGGCGCATGACGGATATTGGCCACCTGATTAATCTACCGCATTTTGTTTTAGTTAGCGTGGATGCTAGCCCTAAAGTCCGTCATGAGCGTTTAGTTTTAAGAAAAGAAAATGAAGGTGATGCCCAAAAAACTTTTGAAGACTTTTTAGCGGATCATAGACGGGAGACGGAGATCACTATTCCAGAAGTGATGAGCCAAGCTAGAGAAAAGATAAATAATGATGGGGATTTTACTGTTTTGTATAAACAAGTGGATACTATTATCAGCAAATATATAAAATAAAATGCCCAAAGGAAAATTTATTGTCATTGATAGTGGCGAGGGGGCAGGCAAGACCCTACAGCTAGAAAAAGCCAAGGCTCTCTTTGGTGATTCTTTGGTTTTGACCCGGGAGCCTGGTGGGTCACCATATGCTGAGGAAATACGCCAGATTATTTTGAAGTCCCCAAACTCGGGGCAGGCGGATGCCAAGACTTTATTTGCTTTATTTTGGGCGGCTCGGGCGGATCATCTGAAAAATACCGTTAGACCAGCGCTCGAAGCGGGTAAAACAGTGATTACGGACCGTTTTGATTCTTCCACTTTTGCCTATCAGATAATTGCTCAGGGGGCCACAGAGCTCAAAGACTTTTTTTGGCAAATGCGGGACTTTTATTTGGGTGATTTGAAGCCAGATTTATATATTTATTTTGATATTGACCCGGTAATCGGCTTAGCTAGAAAAAATAAACAAGGTGGAGCAGAATTAAACCATTTTGAAGCTAGAGAAATTAATTTTCATAATTCTTTGCGAGCCGGTTTTAAAGAATTTATCGGTCACGTTCCGCATACCATTATTGATGCCAGCCAGTCGGTTGAAAAAGTCTGGGCTGATTTTAGTGCTGTTTTAAAAAAGAATTTATAAAGATTTTAATCAAATAAAAAGATGAAAGTATTTGTTTATGATGAGTTTGGTCCTCAGGATACTGCTATGATGCAGGCCCTATATTCTAGAAGTGCTCAGAGTGTGGAGGAACACGTAAAAAAGGTTAGGGAAAGTAATTCGGGTAAATTCATGGAGCGTTTTTATGTGGGTTATGGTCATGCCAGTATTGCAGACTGTGGTAGCACCACTATCTTTGTGGAGGGGGTGAGTATGCTGGTAGCCAAAGCCATACAAGATTGGCCACTATATTCTGGTCAGGAAACTAGTTCCCGCTATATTGATATGTCTCGGCAAGCTATCATTGACCCGGTGGGGACTAAAGACTCAAAACAAATATTAGATAGTTGGATGGAATTTTATACTAGTAGCCAAGCCGAGGTCCAAGCTCATATTGCTCAGAAATATCCTAGAAAAGAAGATGAAGATGAGGTGGTCTATTGTAAGGCCGTGACGGCTCGGGCTTTTGATACTTTGCGGGGGTTTTTACCCGCGGGGGTCGCTACCCAGTTTAGCTGGCATACAAATTTACGCCAGGCCCATGACAAGTTGGTTTATCTGAGGCGCCATCCCTTAGCGGAGGTTCGAGAGGTGGCGGAAAAGATTTTAGCTAGTCTGAAAGAAAAATATGCTCAGAGCTTTGGCCATTTAGAAACTCCGGAGCAGGATAAATATTGGAATTTCTTAGGGAGCAAATATAATTATTATTTTAATAAAAGCGCTAAGGCATTTTTGGCTAAAACTAATATTAATAAAAAGGAAATTGCTCAGTATAATGATATTTTTTCTAAACGAGCGCTGAAAACTGGCTTGCCTCATTTCTTGACGGAGCTTGGTAATGTGACTTTTGAATTTCTCCTAGACTTTGGTTCTTTCCGTGATATTCAGCGCCATCGAAACGGCGTCTGTCGAATGCCACTTTTGACATCTAAATTTGGTTTTAATGACTGGTATTTAAACGAATTACCAGAAAGCGTCCGTAAAACGGCCGAGAAGTTGATTAAAGAACAGGTTAAGTTGATTAATAAATTAAAAACCACTCCAGAGAACAAACAGTATTATTTGGCGATGGGTTTCAATGTCACTTGTAAAGTTTCTTATGGCTTACCAGCGGCTACTTATGTCTCAGAATTACGCTCAGGCCGATTAGTACACCCAACATTAAGAAAGGTAGCTCATCAGATGAGTAGAGCTTTAATAAAAATGTTTCCAAATTTAAAGTTGCAGTCAGACTTTAGTTTGGACGATTGGAATATTAGACGGGGAATGCAAGATATTAAGGAGAAAAAATAATATGAAAGACAAACAAATTGAAAAACTGATTAAGGCGGAGGAGGGGAGGCAGAAGAAAACCATTTCTTTAATCGCGTCGGAAAATTATGTCTCGGCCGATGTTTTAAAAGCCCTCGGCTCCAAGTTTACAAATAAATATTCGGAAGGCTATCCCGGGCACCGTTATTATAAGGGGCAGACTTTTACGGATCAGGTGGAGGAGCTCTGCCGTAGCCGCGCCTTGAAACTTTTTAAATTAAATTCTAAAGATTGGGCGGTGAATGTGCAAGCCCTCTCTGGCTCACCAGCAAACTTGGCGGTTTACTTGGCCCTAGTGCCTCCGGGCGGTAAGGTGATGGGGATGTCCTTGGACCATGGTGGGCACCTTACTCATGGTCACAAAGTCTCCGCTACGGGTAAAATCTGGACGCAGGTGCCGTACGGGGTAGATAAAAATACTGAAGTTATAAATTATGACGAGATAAAAAAGATTGCTGTGGCGGAAAAGCCAGATATGATTATTGCTGGCTATACCGCTTATCCACGGACAGTGGATTTTAAAAAGTTCCGAGAGATTGCGGATGTGGTAGTCCATCCTGAGGCTGGGCGAAGGACTATACTCATGGTGGACATGTCACATTTTGCTGGGCTAGTGGCCGGTGGGGCTTATCCGTCACCGTTTGACTATGCAGATGTGGTAACCACCACGACTCATAAAACGCTTCGCGGACCGCGTAGCGCCTTGATTTTTTCTCGTCGGGATAAAACTAAACTGAATGCCAAAGGTAATCCAGTGAGCTTTGGTGACTTGATTGATAAAGCCGTTTTCCCCGGGTTACAAGGTGGTCCGCATATGAATCAGATTGCCGCTGTAGCTGTGACCTTAAAAGAAGCTTCTACTCCCGCTTTTAAAAAGTATGCCAAACAGGTGGTGAAGAATGCTAAGGTGCTAGCAGAGGAATTAAAGAAGATGGGTTGGAAGATTATCTCTGGTGGTACGGATAGTCATTTGATTTTGGTGGACACTGGGAAAATCAGCGGAGCCGAGGCAAGTGATAGATTGGAGAAAGTGGGGATTATTGTAAATAAAAATACCATCCCAAACGAGCCTAGGAGCCCCATGGATCCCTCCGGTATCCGCCTTGGTACTGCCGGAGAAACCACCCGCGGGGCTAAGGAAAAGGATATGGTGAAGCTCGCTAAAAGGATTGATCAAGCTTTGAAAAAATAATGATTTTAAAAATTAAAAAGTTAAATAGCGAGGCGGTGATGCCCAAGTATGCCACGAGAGGTGATGCGGGGATGGATTTGTTTTGCTTGGACCGGGTGGTGGTGGCGCCAATGGCACGGGTGCAGGTCAGTACCGGACTAGCCATGGAGATACCGGAGGGTTTTGTGGGACTGATCTGGGATAAAAGTAGTTTGGCCCATAAGTTTGGGCTAAAGATTCTTGGCGGAGTGATTGATTCTGGCTACCGTGGGGAAATAAAGATCGGTATTATAAATTTAAGTACAGAGGATTATATTTTTGAAAAGGGACATAAGGTGGCGCAGATGATAATTCAGAAAAAGGAAACGCCGGAGATTGTGGAGGTGACGGATCTCTCAGTGACTGATCGTGGTGAGTCTGGTTTTGGTAGTACAGGGAAGTAGGTTTGCTTGCCCGCCCGAAGCTTTCTTAAGCGAAGGAGGGGGAGTACGGGAAAGTAAAATAAAAAAGAGGGCCCCGCTGACAGTAATCTGTCGGCGGGGCCTTTAGGCTTGGGCTCATATCCTTTCAGTTATGAGCGAGTTCTATCATTAGTTCGGAGACGGGGAGGATCTTGTCCACGCGGTAGGCGTTTGTACCCACGGTGTACATGGCCGGTTCACCGGGAGCAAGGCCTATGGCCGCGCGCAAGGCGTCACAGATGCAGAAATACTTGCTGTGCTCGGGGTGATTAGGGTGCGCTTTACAGATGGTATAGTGACCCTCCTTGTCCTTGCCCAGGACATAACCCATCCGGCATTTGGGACGGCGGGTACCAGCTAGTAGCTCCAGGTAAGCAGGTGAACATTTGAGTATCCGGAAAGGGAAACCACAAGGGGAGCTACCCACCGTTATGATATCTTCCTGTCGGCACTCCACCACCGCGCGTTTGAACTCCGCGGTTGCTGAGCTCTCTTCAGTCGCCAGGAATCTGGTTCCCAGCTGAACCCCGCTCGCTCCAAGTCCACGGAACTTCCAGATGTCGGTGTTCGTGTAGATTCCTCCGGCTACTATCACTGGGATATTGCCATTTTTAGTGGCTACTTCCAGTACTTCTGGCAGAAGTTCTTCAAGCTCGAGCTCAGACTGGCCGATGTCTTCCAGACGAGCACCCAAGTGTCCACCAGCCGCGTTTGGTCCTTCCAGGATTATGACATCCGGTTTCTGGTGACAGTACCGGAGCATGATCTTGAGACCTCTTGCACTCGAGGTGATCAGTCCAAAAGCGGTGTCCTTAAAAATCGTCCCGCGTTTGGGCACACCAGCTCCAAAGAAGATCACGGACACTTTGGCATCCAGGGCCGCTGTGACCGTTTCATCATAGCTCTCCGCGAGGATACCCATGACGTTTAGTCCTACACCGTAGCCGTCAGTCATCGCGGTCGCAATCTCTTCCTGCACGGCTTCATACGTGGTGTATGACCGTCCTTTGGTGATGGTGTAGAAGTCCTTGAGTCCAGCACTAGATAGAACCCCTAAGCCACCATTTCTCCAAACCGCGCGCGTCAACCGCGGTCCAGATACACCGGCGCCCATACCTCCTTGGATGATGCAATACGGCCGGACAATGTTCCCAAATCTCAATTCAGGAATGGTACCCATATTCGTCTCCTTACTAATATTAAAGATCTACGACTCTTCCTAAATACTAACACGGTTTACCGGATTATTCTTTTTTTGCCAGTTATATGTTAGTCTTTTAAGATGGTAAAAAAGATAATTAAAAAAGTTGTAAAAAAGGCAAAAGTGATAAAGTCACCAGCTACCGCCTATGATGTGGTTATTATTGGTGGCGGGCCAGCCGGACTCATGGCCGCGTGCCAAGCTGGCGGGGCAGGGAAAAAAGTTCTGGTCTTGGAGAAGAATGACGAGCTCGGCAAAAAGCTACTAATCTCCGGTGGTGGGCGCTGTAACTTGACCAACGCTAATCCAAATCATCGAGAGTTTGTCAGTAAATATGGTAAGAAAGGAGATTTTTTATTCAGCCCATTCTCTATTTTTGGTGTACCAGAAACTATAAAGTTTTTTAATGATTTGGGTTTGGAGACAAAGATAGAACCTGGTTTTAGAGTGTTTCCTGTGAGTGATAATTCCGCCGATGTTTTAAATATTTTGGTCAATCAGGCAAAAAAGTTAGGTGTAGAGTTTAAATTGTCTGCGGAGGTGGCTTCTCTTTCCCCCTCATTAGATAAGGTGAGTTTTGGGATGGGATCCAAAACGCAAGACTTCGAGTATTCCGTATCCGGGAAGCGAGAAGTGTACTGTTCCTGTAAGGAAGGGGCTAGGGGGCAGTTGAAAAATCAGAAAAGGATTAAGTCCGTAGTTTTACTTTCTGGTGAAGAAATCTCTGCCCATAAATTTATTTTAGCCACTGGGGGCATGTCTCACCCGGAGACCGGCTCCACCGGTGACGGTTTTAAATGGCTAAAAGAGATCGGTCATAAAGTAACTACGCCTAATCCGTCTTTGGTCCCGGTGAAAGTTTCTAATCCTTGGATTGCCGAGCTCTCTGGTATTAGCTTGGATGCTGTAGGTATTTCTGTCTGGGTTAACCAAGGTGGTTTTAAAAAAGTTTTGACTAAAAAAGGACGGATTCTTTTCACCCATGTGGGTCTGACTGGGCCGACGATTTTAAATATGAGTAAAGCGATCGGGGAGTATTTGGAATACCCTAATCCCGAAGACGGTCGGGCAGGCGGTGAAGTCCTCATCTCTTTGGATCTTTTCTCCGGGGTGGGTTTGGATCAGATGCATGAGATGATGCTAAAGACTTTTACGGAGCATATAAATAAGAAAATAAAAAATCTGGTTTTCCCGCAGGTACCAGGGAAAATATTTGAGTTGATTTTAAAACAGCTGGAGATTGATCCCGAGTGGGAGATAAATGAAATCCGCCGAGAAGAGCGCTTGGCACTGATTGAGAAATTTAAAAAGTTTGAACTGACGGCCTCCGGACTGCTAGGGTTTGATAAAGCTATCATCACGAGCGGGGGACTAGACTTAGGCGAAGTGGATTTTAAGACTATGGGTTCTAAACTTTATGATAATTTGTATTTTGCCGGGGACATCCTGGACTTTGACCGTCCTTCTGGTGGCTTCTCTCTCCAGCTCTGCTGGACCACTGGGTATATCGCGGGAAAAAGCTCAGTAAACGGCCTAAAATAAGGCTTTATTACCACGATATTTGACAAAATCCTTAAACTATTGACTTCTGTCATGTTTGGGTGTATAATAGTAGATAGATAGTTACAAGAAGTTAGTTGGCCGTAAATGGGCAAACGCTCGTTCGGCTGTCAGTAAGTGCGGAATGTCCATAAAATCGGAAAGGGAAGATGATATGGCTACTAAAACCGAGCTTGACTATCTCCGTCTCATTTCAGATGGAGAGGTCGTGATAGGCCCGACTGATGGTGAGAAAACTATCACCCAGGCCTTGAAAGTGGTCAGTTATGTTGATCCCAGCTTCACGAACTACATGGATGTCAAGGGTCAGTCGACCCAGAACACCCCGGTCCAGGTCTATGAACTAGTCAGGGAAGGCACAGCTACCCAGATCTTCGAAAGTCTCGGAGTGGATCTGAACCAACTCTGTCTAACACAGAGTCAGATCATCCAGTTCATGAGAGACGGTCGCGATTGGGTCCTGTATTACGGGGATTCAGTGTCCTTCCTCTTCAAAGTGAATGACGAGCCCCTCGTCGTTTGCGTGGGCCGGGGCTCTGATGGGCTCGGGGGGTTCGTGTACCATTTATCGAAAGGCGGCGTCCTGTTAGCTAAGAGCTGGGACCGGTTCGTCGTTCCGCAACTGTGACCTCATGGTGGTAATCTCCACCAAAACGCTTTGAAGATATGCGTCTACAACTTCATCCCTCGCAGGTGCTACTCGGCACTTGCGGGGGATTTTAATTTGCCCAGTGGTCAACGTGGCAGGTTGACCACTTAGGGCTACATTGCGTAGTAGTTCCTATATGCAATTATAATATAACGACCGTGTCCTTATAATTGCATGTTTATATTCAAGCATAGTTAGGTAAGTGGTGTAGGTGGAAAAAAGGGCGGTGGGATGCTAGTATATACAGATGATTAAAGAGGAGATTATTGATTTAATAAAAAAAGCAGTTTTGGCTCAGGGTATTCCCGAGCAGGACATACCGGCTTTTACCTTGGAGCATCCAGATGAGATGAGTTATGGGGACCTAGCCAGCAATGTGGCTTTGGTTTTATCCAAGTCACTTAAGAAGTCTCCAGTGGAAGTGGCTAAGCAGGTGGTGGAGAATTTAAATAAAAATAAACTTGATGCGGTGGAAAAAATAGAAATGGCGGGTCCGGGTTTTATTAATTTCTATTTAGCGGATAAATATTTTGTGGCTGGGGTAGGGGAGGTTTTAAAAGCGGGTGAAAAGTATGGTACTAATAATAATCTTAAGGGGCAGAAGACGATTGTAGATTACACTGACCCAAATCCCTTCAAAGATTTTCACATTGGGCACTTAATGAATAATGTAATAGGTGAAGCACTATGCAGAATCATGGAAGGTAATGGCGCCAATGTAAAAAGGGCTAATTATCAAGGGGATGTCGGGATTCATGTTGCCAAGACTATCTGGGGGGTATTTAAAATGTTAGGGGATGGAACGGCGAAGAAGGAATTCTTTGGTGGATTATTTGGCTTTGGTAATAACCCCAAGGTTTGGGGAAGGGCGTATGCTTTAGGTGCTACTACTTTTGACCAAGATGAACAAGCCAAAAAAGAGATTACTGATTTAAATAAAAAGATTTATGAAAGATCAGATAGAAAAATTAATAAAATTTATGATTTTGGTAAAAAGATATCACTTCAGGAATTTGAAAAGATATATAAGATTTTAGGCACTAAATTTGATTACTATTTTTTTGAAAGTGAGGTTGGAAATCTAGGTAAAGAGATTGTTCTTAAAGGTCTTAAAGATGGTATTTTTGAAAAAAGTGACGGGGCGACAGTCTTTCATGGAGAAAAGTATGATCCACTTTTGCATACTCGTGTTTTCATCAATTCTCAGAATTTGCCTACCTATGAGGCCAAGGAACTAGGTTTGATTGTTGAAAAAAATAATAGATTTCCTTTTGATAAGACTATTTCCGTTACGGGAAACGAAATAAACGATTATTATAAAGTTTTACTAAGGGCTATGTTTCTTACTGTGCCAGATTTAGCAAAAAAAGTTACTCATATTGGACACGGTATGCTCCGTCTGCCAACTGGAAAAATGTCTTCCCGAACCGGTCAGGTTATTACTGGAGAATTTTTGCTTTCTGAAATAAAAAATAATGTTTTGGAAAAGATGAAGGATCGACAAATACCAGAGAAAGAGAAATATCTAGTTGCAGAGATAGTGTCTATTGGAGCTTTAAAATACTCTATTCTTAAGCAAGAAACTGGTAAAGATATTATTTTTGACTTTGATAAATCTCTGTCTTTTGAAGGGGACTCGGGACCATATTTGCAATATGCTTGTGTCCGCGCCAAATCCATCTTAGAGAAGGCGGAGAAAGAGGGAATCAAGGCTAATTTAAATCTAGAAAATACCCCAGTGATTGGTGAATTACCCAAACTCTTGGTTAGATTTCCAGAAGTGGTGGAACGGGCGGGCAAGGAATATTCTCCGCATTATTTAGCCACTTATCTCACGGAGCTCGCTTCCGCTTTTAGTACTTTTTATGCGGAGCAGGTGGTGGTGGATAAAAATGATCCCGTCTCACCTTACCGGGTAGCCCTCACCTCCGCTTTCCTGACCGTAATGAAAAATGGTTTGAACCTCCTGGGCATTAAAGTCCCTGAGCGGATGTAACACAAAGGCCTAGCCTTTGAAGGCTAGGCCTTTGTGTTTTGTGCTGGTTATCCACTTTTTTGGTTGACAATCTGACCAAAATAAATGATATAATTGTGCCCAGATAGGGTATGATCTTGCTGTTGAGTAGGATCCGATGCCCGAAGTTAAGAGTGGGGTAGTGAGTGGAGACCCTGGTTATGTTGAACACAAATGGTCGTCTGATGTCGTGGAACGAGTACCAGGAGATGGTGCTCCGGGTACAGTCCAGACGTCACAGCGCGTGGAGGTGGTACAACGGTTTGCGCCGCTTCGCCGGAAGGAGGAACGGTTGACCGGAAGCTGAGCTTCATCAACCCACATGGGCCGTCTCGAGACTCTCGCAATTCGGCGGGAGGGTAGAGGCGGCTTTCTTTTGCCTCTTTGACTATAAACTGCTACAATAAAATCTATAATATTATAAATATATGGATAATAAAGACATCACTAGTAAAAGTCTCCGGGCACAAAAAGAAGAGCAAATCCTCAAGTTCTGGCAGGATAATCAGATTTTTGAAAAGTCTTTGGCCAAGGAAGCCCCCAAAGGTGAATTTGTTTTTTATGATGGGCCACCTTTTGCCACCGGTTTACCGCACTATGGGCACCTGCTAGCCGGGACGATCAAAGATTACGTGGGTCGCTACCAGACCATGCGCGGGTATCATGTGCCTAGGCGTTGGGGCTGGGATTGTCATGGTTTGCCCGTGGAAAATATTGTGGAGAAGGATTTGGGCTTAAAGAGTCGAAAGGATATTGAAGAATACGGTATAGAAAAATTTAATGATAAAGCTAAAGCCTGCGTGCTGACTTATGTGGATGATTGGAAAAAGATCGTTCCGCGCATGGGGCGCTTTGTGGATATGGAGCATGATTATAAAACCATGGACTCTTCTTTTACAGAGAGCGTCTGGTGGATTTTCCATAAATTAAACGAAAAAGGTTTGGTTTATGAAGGTTTCAAGTCTATGCATCTTTGCCCGCGCTGTGAGACCACTTTGTCCAACTTTGAAGTGAATCAGGGTTATAAGGATATCACGGATATTTCTGTGACGGTGAAATTTGCGGTGGTAGGGGAAGCTGGTACTTTCTTCCTAGCTTGGACCACCACCCCTTGGACCCTACCAGGAAACGTCGCTCTTGCTGTTGGTCCGGATGTTGATTATGTCAAAATCAAAGTGATGCCCACCGGGGAGAATTATATTTTGGCCAAGGCTCGGTTAGGGGTGATTAAAGATGATTACGCTATCGTGGAAGAATTTAAGGGCGAGAAGGTGATCGGTCAGTCTTATAAACCCGTTTTTGATTATTACAATAATAAAGAGACCAAGAATATTGCCAATGGTTTCAAAGTTTACGGTGCCAGCTTTGTGACAACTACGGATGGTACCGGTATTGTCCATATTGCGCCGGCTTTTGGTGAGGATGATATGAACCTAGGTAAGGAAAATAATCTACCCTTTATCCAGCACGTAGGGACGAACGGGCGGTTCAAACCAGAAGTGACGGATTTTGCTGGTCTTTTGGTAAAACCAAAAGATGATAAGGAGTCTGGACAGGATCATCAGAGCTCGGATATTTTAGTAATTAAATATTTGGCGGGAAAAGGGACTTTGTTTGCTAAAGAAAAGTTGATTCACTCTTATCCACATTGCTGGCGTTGTCAAACCCCGCTTTTAAATTATGCTTCTTCCTCCTGGTTTGTGGAAGTAACTAAATTTCGAGATGATTTGGTAAAAGCAAATAAAGGGATTAACTGGGTGCCAGTCGATATCAAGGAAGGGCGGTTTGGCAAGTGGCTAGAAGGAGCCCGGGATTGGGCTATCTCCCGTTCGCGTTACTGGGGTGCGCCTTTGCCGGTCTGGCGTTGTGATGGCTGTGCCAAGAAAGAATTTATCGGCTCGGTAGAAGATTTAAAAAAGAAAACTGGCGGACGAAATAATTTTTATGTCGTACGGCACGGCGAGGCTGATAATAATGTGCTCGGTATTATTAGCTCGGATCCTAAACGGCCGCATCATCTGACAGAGAAGGGAATTTTGCAAGTTAAAGAGGAGGCGGAAAAGCTAAGGTCAAAAAAGATTGATTTGATTTATGTTTCACCCTTTGTCCGGACCCAAGAGACCGCTAAAATAATTGCTGAAATTTTAAATATTCACCCGGATAAAGTTATTACTGATGATCGTATCCACGAAGTTTATGGTGGCGAGCTTGATGGAAAAACTGATGCTGAATATCAACGTTTCTTTGGCTCGCGTTTGGAGAAATTTGATAAGACTCCTGTCGGTGGGGAAAATTATACGCAGATAAAAAACCGGATGACAGAATTTGTCTATGATGCTAATTCTAAAAATAAGGGCAAGAATATTTTAATCATTAGTCATAATACGCCAATCTGGCTCATGTTTGCTGGAATCTTTGGCCTTGACCCAGCTCAGACCATAGACCTTCGTCGTGAGGCTAGAGATTTTATAAAGAACTCAGAGGTCAAAGAATTACCTTTTGCGCCGATCCCGCATAATCATAATTATGAATTGGACTTGCATCGGCCATATA
Organism: uncultured bacterium; assembly: GCA_903831305.1. Lineage (GTDB taxonomy): Bacteria > Patescibacteriota > Minisyncoccia > Phycocordibacterales > GWA1-40-21 > CAIJXO01. The sequence goes on from CAIKXE010000004.1 coordinate 169,255, forward strand.
TTGATGAGGTGACTTTTGCTTGTCCTTGCGGTGGTACTATGAGGCGGGTACCAGAGGTATTTGACTGTTGGTTTGAATCCGGCTCCATGCCGTTTGCTCAGGCTCATTATCCGTTTGAAAATCTAGACAAATTTAATCCGCACCCGGGAATGTTTAGAAAGCCGGTAGGCTTTCCAGCAGAATATATTGGTGAGGGTTTGGATCAGACTCGGGGGTGGTTTTACTCTATGCTGATCTTGTCTGTCGGTTTATTTGGCGAGTCTTCTTATAAAAATGTTATTGTAAATGGGATTATCTTGGCTGAGGATGGGCAAAAGATGTCCAAAAGTTTGAAGAATTATCCGGATCCGATGATTTTGGTGGACAAATACGGCGCTGATGCCTTGAGGTATTATCTGTTATCTTCACCGGTAGTCCGGGCGGAGGATCTATGCTTCTCGGAAGCGGGGGTGGATGAAGTGATGAAGAAGATTTTGACTAGGTTAGACAATGTCTTTTCTTTCTATGAGATGTATAGTAAAGAGTCCTCGGTGCCGGTTAGAAACTTTGTGCCAGAGTCAGAAAATATTTTGGATCAGTGGATCCTTATTAGATTAAAGGAACTTATTATTGCTGTGACTGGTGCCTCTGATAAATATGAGATGGACCGGGCGGTTCGGCCAGTGATGGATTTTGTGGATGATTTGTCCACTTGGTATTTGCGTCGTTCCCGTGACCGCTTTAAATCTGCTAATCAAAAGGATAAAGTCCAGGCTATCCAGTCTACTCGTTTTGTCTTGGAGGAATTGACAAAAGTGATTGCCCCGGTGATGCCTTTTTATGCTGATGAACTTTACCAAAAAGTAAAATCTTTTGAGGGTAAAGAGAGTGTGCATTTATCAGCTTGGCCAGAGGTGGTTAAACTGACTAAAGTGGATGAAGCGGTAAAGATTAGCATGGAGGAGGTTAGAAAAATTGTTTCCTTGGGCCTTGAAGCCCGAGCTAAATCAAATATTAAAGTCCGTCAGCCCCTTGCCAGCCTTAAGGTTAAAGAGGGTAAGGTGATTTTGTCAGATTTGTATTTAAGTCTGATCCAGGATGAAATAAATGTAAAGAAAGTGATTTTTGATAAGACTATTATTGAGGCCGTGGAGCTTGATCTGGTCATTACGCCCGAGCTTAAGGAGGAGGGGGCGGTACGCGAGCTTACTCGAGCTATTCAGGAACTGCGCAAGCAAGAAAAGCTGTCTCCGACGGATTTTGCGAGTTTGAAAATTAAGACGGATGAGCGCGGTAAAAAGCTCGTCCAAAAGTTTGAAGCGGAAATAAAGAAAACCACCTTGATCAAGATTATTTCTTTTGAGGAGTTTGACGTGGAGTCAGTGACGGTGGTAGATGATTTGTCTTTTGGTCTAAAAATAAACCGATGAAGAAAAAAGTGATTTTTGTGCACGGTTATGGTCTAGCCGCCCCACTTGAGACAGAAGACTGGCCAGGCACACTTGGCTGTGAACTAAAAAAGCAAGGTTTCGATTTTCAGCTTTTACTGATGCCTGAGGCGGCCTATCCGGCTATCTCCGAATGGCTGATTTTTTTAGTTAAGCAAAATATAAAAGTAAACGAAAATACTTATTTTGTCGGGCACAGCCTGGGTTGTATCACTATCGCTCGTTTTTTGGAAAAACTACCTGAGGGTGTTATGGCTGGGGGGTGTGTTTTTGTTTCAGGATTTTGTTCATTGCCACAAATACCGCTACTCAAAGAATTTTGTAATTTACCCCTAGATTTTTCTGAGGTTAAGAGGCACTCGCGAGATTTTGCTGTCGTGGTCTCTGATAATGATCACATTATTCCGTTGGTCCGTAGTCAAGAACTAGCCGAGAGACTTGGAGCTAGAGTAATAGTAGAACGTAATATGGGGCATTTTATTTCTGGGGTTAAGGAGGTTCCGAGTGTTTTAAATACTATTTTAGAAATGGCACAAATGACGGAGGAACGTAAAGAAATGAAAAACTAGGTCACTAGCTGTATTATGTCACATACCATATATACAACTGAAGGGTTTATTCTTAAAAGCGTAAATTTTGGCGAGGCTAATAAGTATTTTTTTATTTTTACTAAGGAGTTTGGTTTGATCCGGGCGGCGGCTCAGAGTGTGAGACATCTAAAATCCAAATTACGTTATGGGTTAGAGGATCTTTCTTTAAGCCAGATTTCCGTGGTGCGGGGAAGAGAAGTTTGGCGCTTAACCAGCGCGGAAAAAAAGCTTGGCTTGGCGGAGAAGGAAAGGTTACTGATGTGGTCACAGATTTTTTCTTTGTTACTGCGCCTCCTTCATGGTGAGGAGAAGAATGACGCCCTTTTTAGTATTTTAAAGGAGGGTATGTTTTTTCTAAATACTCTTGATGACGTCGGGGGTGAAAAAAAGCAAAAGGAGAGAGCCGGGCTACTGGCAAGCTTTGAATGTATTATAGCTCTGCGGATTTTGTCTGTCCTTGGCTATATTGGTCAGTTAGGAGACTTTGATCAGTTCACTCTTTCACCATATTTTACGCCGGAGCTTATTTTAAACATGAGTGCTCTTAGGTCTAGGGCGATTGGGGAGATAAATAAGTCACTAAAAGAAACACATTTATAGTGATTTCACACATGTTTTGTGTGGCTTCGTCTGGCTTTTTACTTGGAAGTAAGTTAAATTATGTGTTATAATTTATGGGTAAAGAAGTCTAAAATATTTAATTATGTACGAAGATCCAAAAAGTAAAATAAGTCTACTTGAAAAGGTACTTGATGCTAGGGAAGACCGTGTGACTAAACGGATAAAGCGTCATGAGCTACGGGATAAAGAAATTACGGTTCGACAGGATTGGGATGAGAGTGAATTCAAGTCGGGTCTTACGGAGCCTATATCCCCACGTAAGGGTATGTCTTTTTCTGTAAAAATACTAATCGGCTCAATTATTTTTTTTATCATTGCTTTTGGTATAACTGCTTATAAGTTTTTGGGGGGAGGAAATGTCGTATCTGGGAACAACATTGTTGTGACGGTGAAAGCTCCTGTTTCAGTGTCAGGTGGGTCAGTTGTGCCTTTTGAAATTGAAATAAAAAATAATAATAGCGTCACTTTATCTGGGGCGGATTTGGGAATAGTCTTTCCTTTGGGCGCTAGGGATATAACTGATACTTCAGCTAATGCTAAGCGCATACAGGAATTTATTGGGGACATTTTACCTGGCCAAACACTTAAGAAGAATTATTCGGTCGCCTTGTACGGTGTCGAAAATGAGAAGAAAGAAATAAATATTACTTTGGAATATAAAGTGGCCGGCTCTAACTCACTGTTTAATAAAACCAAAAATTTTGTTGTTTTGATCAGTTCTTCGCCAGTTAGCATTGTGGTCACTGGTCCGGTGGAAGTAAATACTAATCAAGCGGTTGATTTTACCGTAGAGGTTACTTCTAATTCACCATCAGTAATCAAGGGTTTATTGCTGAAGGCCGTTTATCCTTTTGGTTTTTCGTTTACTAGTTCAAACCCTAAGATATTTTCTAAGAATGATTTATGGCTGATAGGTGACCTGGCACCTGGGGCCAAACGGACCATTAAGTTTTCCGGCGTTCTAAATGGCCAAGAGGGGGAAGAACGTGGTTTTACTTTTAATCTAGGATCTCAATCCAAGTCTGATAGTTTGGCTATAGAGATTCCTCTGGCTACAGAATTTTCTTCTGTTACTATTAGGCGGCCTTTTGTCAGTGCGGATATTACGCTTGATGGGTCAAGTGCTAATGAGTACGTTTCTTCTGCCGGGTCTAAAATAAATGCTTTGATAAATTGGCATAATAATTTAGCTTATGAAGTGTCTGATGTTTCTATTACCGTAAAGATAAATGGCAATGCTTATGATGAATCTTCTCTTAGAGTAACTAATGGTTTATATAACTCTATTGATAACACTATTATTTTTAATAAAGCAACAGATAAAACTTTGGCGATTCTAGAACCCGGAACAAGCGGGGCTTCACGCTTTTCTTTTGATAGTTTTAGCGTTAAATCGGTTACGGGTTCGGCCCTGACGAATCCTATAATTTATGTTGATGTCACCGTTAAGGGTAAGAGAGTTGATTATAGTGATGGTCCGGAAGATTTCTTTTTTTCTGATTCTCGAAAGATAAAACTTACTACCAACCCTCAATTATCAGCTAGTGCCTTGTATTATGTGGGGGCGTTTAAAAACACTGGTCCAATGCCACCTCAGGCCGAGAAAGAGACTACTTACACTATTACTTGGACTGCTACAAACCCCTTGAATAATTTATCTGGAGTACAAGTGGCGGCTACTCTGCCGGCTCATGTAAAGTGGCTATCATCTATTACTCCCGGTCAGGAAAAGGTGGACTATAATGAGGATACAAGGGCCGTCGTCTGGAATCTAGGTAGTGTTTTAGCCGGGGCAGGGACAATTTCTCCGGCTCGAGTAGTGTCTTTTCAGGTTTCTATTTTGCCGGGGGTTGATAAAATTGGTTCTGTACTGGATTTGATTAGCGCCGCTTCTCTTACTGGTCGTGATAGCTTTACTCTGACAGGTGTTTCAAGTTCTTTTTCTGGCCTAAATACCAGGTTAAATAATGATCCATATTTTAAAGAGGGGAATGAAATAGTGATTCAATAGTTGTTAAAAAGTTTTAATTATATATACTGTTAATTATGAAAGAAAAAATAAAAGATAGTGAATTAATGGAAAAAATCATTTCACTCTGCAAGCGCCGAGGGTTTGTCTATCCTAGCTCGGAGATTTACGGCGGGTTTGCTGGTGTCTATGATTATGGTCATTACGGTATATTGCTAAAGGAAAACATTAAGAATGCCTGGCTTCGAGATATGGTCCAATTAAGGGAAGATGTTTTTGGTTTGGATAGTGCTATCTTTATGCACCCTAAAACCTGGATAGCTTCTGGCCATGTCGGCGGTTTTCAGGATCCGCAGGTGGATTGTAAACAGTGTAAGGCCCGTTTCCGGGCGGACCATATTCTGGAGGGCTTTGGGGTAGTGGCTGATAAGATGCCTTTAGATTTTCTCAATACTGAATTAGATAAACTGCGAGCCTTGGGCAAACTGGTCTGTTCAAATTGTGGTTCAAAGGATTTGACTTCCGCTCGAGCTTTTTCTCTGATGGTAAAATCAAATTTGGGATCACCTGTAGATGCTTTGACTGAGGAAAACGTCACTTATTTGAGACCAGAAACTTGCGGGGGAATTTATTTGGAATATAAAAATACCTTAGATTCTCTTCACCCTAAATTACCATTTGGTATTGCTCAGGTGGGTAAAGCTTTTAGAAATGAAATCGCTGCCCGTCAGTTTATTTTTAGAACTCGTGAATTTGAGCAGATGGAAATGCAGTATTTTCATGCGCCTACCGAGACAAAGAAACTCTATGAAATGTGGCAAAATACTCGTTGGCAGTGGTATTTAGAATATGGTATCCCGGTTGAAAAACTTCGCTGGTATAAGCATGAAAAATTAGCGCACTATGCGAGCGAGGCCTATGACATAGAATATTCTTTTGGTTTTTTTGGTAATAGTTTTAAAGAAGTAGAAGGAATTCACGCTCGAGGAGATTGGGATTTGTCACAGCATGCTAAGTTTTCTGGCCAGACCCTTGATTATTTTGATGAGGAAACCAAACAAAGATTCATCCCTCATATTTTGGAAACATCGGTTGGTTTAGGGCGCTTGTTTTTAATGTTTTTAGACCAGGCATATACTGAGGATGGGGAGGGTGATGATAAAAGAGTTTTCTTAAAATTAAATCCTCGTCTGGCTCCGGTAAAAGTAGCAGTCTTTCCACTCTTAAAAAATAAGCCAAATTTAGTAGCCAAGGCACGGGAGATTTTTAGTGCATTGCGTCAGGAATTTGTTTGCGAATTTGATGACAACGGTAATGTGGGGAAGAGATATAGAAGGCAAGATGAAATCGGTACGCCATATTGCGTGACGGTGGATTTTGATACGGTGGAGAAAGATGATATGGTGACGGTGCGTGACCGTGATACCGGTGCGCAGGAAAGAATTGCCGTAAAAGAATTGGTGAGTTATTTAAAAACTAAACTCACTTAATATTCTCACTATTTTGTTCTTAAAATATGAATTACAAAAAAACTATTCTAGATAATGGCTTACGAATAATCACTGTACCGATGAAGGATAATCCCACGGTCACCGTTTTTGCCTTGGTAGAAGCGGGGTCAAAATATGAGACAAAGGAGAAAAACGGTATCTCACACTTTTTGGAGCATATGTGTTTTAAGGGGACAACAAGAAGGCCTAGTAATTCGGACATTAGTACGGAGCTGGATAATATCGGCTCGCACTATAATGCTTTTACTGGTGAGGAAATTACCGGTTATTATGCCAAGGCGCAGTTTGCTCATATTGATAAATTGCTAGACGTGATAACGGATATGTATTTGAACCCATTGTTTGTTGAAAAAGAAATTGAAAAGGAAAAGGGGGTGATTATTGAAGAAATAAATATGTATGAGGATTTACCCCAGCGTAAAGTGCAGAATTTATTTACGGAATTAGTGTATGGTGATCAGCCGGCTGGTTATGATATCGCTGGCCCTAAGGAAAATATCAAGGGCATGACTCAGGTAGATTTTATTAATTATAGAAATAAATTTTACACCGCCCCGGCCACTACTATCATAGTGGCAGGAAATTTTGGGGAAGAAAAAGTGGTTGCCGATGTTACTCGGATATTTTCCGTTTTACCTAAAGTGGGAAAGGGGACTAAGCTCCCAGTCAATGAAGGTCAAGTCAAACCCGCCGTTTCCTTATTTAAAAAGGAAACGGATCAAACGCATTTAGTTTTAGGGGTTCGGACTTTTGACCTTTATGATAAGAGAGATAAAGTGATGGATGTACTCGTGGGGGTACTTGACGCCGGGATGAGTTCCAGATTATTTAAAAAATTACGAGACGAGATGGGGGTATGTTATTATGTGAGTGCCGGTAATCAGGGTTTTACGGATCACGGCTTGTTTTCAGTCAGTGCTGGGGTAGATAATCTGCGGGTGAAGGAAGTGATCAAGGTGATTTTAGGGGAGTTGAATAAATTTAAAACTGAATTGGTTTCTCCAGAGGAATTACAAAAAGTAAAACAGAATTTAGTCGGTACTATGTATTTGGGGCTAGAGTCCTCAGATTCATTGGCTCGGTTTTACGGTGGACAGGAGATTATGAATAAGGTTATAAAAAAACCAGAAGAAATAAAGGCAGAAATAGAGTCTATCACGGCCGAGGAAATAATGAGCTTGGCTAAGGAAGTATTTGTGGATAAGGGTCTAAACCTGGCACTGGTAGGGCGCTTTGAAGATAAGGGTGAGTTTGAAAATATTCTTAAATTTTAATTAATTTGTGCTATAATAGAGATATGGAGAAACCAGAGAAAAATATCAGTATAAATATTAGTTCTGTGGTTATTATTAAGACCTTGGTCATTCTGGTGGTGGCCTTTCTCTTGTATCAGTTACTGGATATTGTACTCGTGGTGCTTACAGCGGTGGTTATCGCTTCAGCCGTGGAGCCGGTAATTTTGTGGTTTGGAAAATACCGAGTAAATAGATTGTTTTCAGTTTTAATAACTTATATCTGCGTGGTCCTGACTTTTGCTGGTTTATTGTACTTTTTTATTCCACCAGTATTAGATGAAGCCTCAAACCTTTTAAGCACCGCTCCCAAATATCTAGATTCTATTACTTTATGGAATCCATTGAATGATGCTAAATTGACGGAAACCAGTAAATTAGCCGGTGGTTTGTCAGATGGTCTGAATAGTAGTAAACAGTTTATCGGTAGTTTGTCTCAAGGTGGAAGTTCATCGGTTATCACTGATCTGGTTGCCAAATTTAAGGGGATTACCGCCAATACGTCAGATGGGGTGATAAATATCGCTTCCAATATTTTTGGAGGGGCCTTTTCTTTTATTTTGATTATTGTTTTGTCTTTCTATCTGGCTGTGCAGGAGGGGGGAGTAGAGAAATTTTTGAAGATAATTACCCCACTCAAGAGTGAAGCCTATGTCGTGGGTCTGTGGAAAAGGTCACAGAAGAAAATTGGTTTATGGATGCAGGGGCAGCTGGTCCTTGGTTTACTCGTGGGGGTTTTGGTTTACCTTGGCCTCATGATCCTTGGTGTCCAGAATGCTCTGGTTCTGGCGGTTCTCGCCGGAGCCTTGGAGGTTATTCCTTATTTTGGTCCCATCCTCTCCGCTATTCCAGCCATCCTTTTTGGCTATACGGACGGGGGTGTGACTATGGGTCTTATGGTGCTTGGCCTGTTTGTTATTATTCAACAGTTTGAAAATCATTTGATATATCCTTTGGTGGTAAAGAAAGTGGTGGGTGTATCACCTATCATCGTTATTCTGGCCTTGATTGTGGGAGCCAAGTTTGCGGGTTTCCTGGGTATCCTTTTGTCTGTCCCGGTTACCTCGGCTTTTATGGAATTTATTGATGATGTGCAGAAAGATAAAGAAGATATTGCTGAGCATAAGACGACCGGTCACTTAGCCTAAATTATGTCTAAGAATTTTTACATTACCACCACGCTACCATACGTTAATGCCGAGGCTCATATGGGTCATGCTTTAGAGATGGTTCGGGCTGACGTTATTGCCCGGTATAAGAAACTCACTGGTTTTAATGTTTTTTTTAATACCGGTACGGATGAGCACGGCCAAAAGATTTATCAAAAGGCCCTGGAGAATAATCAAGCCCCAAAGGAGTATACTGATTTTTATGCTGCCAAATTTCAGGATCTTCTAAAATTACTTGGTATCACCGAGACAGAGGGGATTACGCGCAATTTTATCCGGACCACAGATGAGAAACACATTACTTCCGCGCAGGCTTTCTGGAAAGTATGTGAGGAAAATGGTTTTATCTATAAAAAAAATTATCAGATAAAGTATTGTGTGGGGTGTGAGTTGGAAAAAACTGATTCTGATCTGGTGGATGGTAAGTGTCCGGACCACCCTAATCGCGAGCTCGAGATCCGCGATGAAGAAAATTATTTTTTCAAATTCTCGGAGTTTCAGAAACCTTTGCTAGAGTTTTATGCTAAAAATCCTAACTTTGTTATTCCGGATTTTCGCTTAAAGGAAATCAAAACTTTTGTAGAGGCCGGTCTGTCTGACTTTAGTATTTCTCGGTTGAAGAGTAAAATGCCTTGGGGTATAGCCGTACCAGGAGACGAAAACCAAGTGATGTATGTGTGGTTTGATGCCTTGGTGAACTATATTTCCGCTATTGGCTGGCCGTCTGATCTTGAGAATTTTACTAAGTGGCAGGTAGAGACCGGAGGGGTGGTGCAATACTGTGGCAAAGATAATTTGCGTCAACAAACTGCCATGTGGCAAGCCATGCTTATGGCGGCGGGACTACCTAATTCTAAGGCCGTGGTGGTGGATGGCTTTGTGACGGGGGCGGGTGGGGTAAAGATGGGTAAGTCCTTGGGTAATGGTATTGACCCCGTAGAGCTAATAAAGGAATATGGCACGGATGCTATGCGTTATTTTGTCACACGCGAGCTCCATGCTTTTGAGGATACCGCCATGACCGTGGAGATGTTTAAAGAGGCTTATAATGCTAATCTGGCCAATGGTTTGGGTAATCTGGTGAGCCGGGTGATGAAGATGGCGGAAACAAATCTGGCCGGTCCCGTCTCCCTTTCAGAAAATATTTTGCCTCAAGATTTTGTTAATTTGCTAGAAAAATTTGAAATCCAAAAAGCCGTGGATTTGGTCTGGCAGAAAATAGCCGAGGCTGATAAATTGATTCAGGAGAAACAACCATTCAAATTAGTGAAGACTGATAAAGAAGCGGGGACTAGGATAATTGAGGATCTGGTAATCAGGCTGGAAGTGGTGGCAAGTATGCTTGTGCCGGTTATACCAGAGACGGCGGAGAAGATTAAAAATTTAATTAGAACAAATAAATCTCCAGAAGCACCACTGTTTTTAAGAAAGGATTAGATTATGAAATATATTGATATTCACTCGCATTTGGGCTTTGAAGACTATGGTCCGGATCAAAAGGGGGTAATTGCCAGGATGAAAGAATCTGGAGTGGGGACTATTGCTGTAGGGGCGGATTTGGCCAGCTCAATTGAAGCCATTAAAGTAGCCGAGGAGAATGAAAATGTCTGGGCGTGCATTGGCCAGCACCCAACCCATAATGTCTCGAAAACGGACTTTCACCATGGTGAAAGTTCTGAAGTAAGCCATGGCTTACTTGGGTTTGATGAAGTGGAGTTTGAAAAGCTGGTAAAAAATCCTAAAGTGGTGGCGATCGGGGAATGTGGTTTGGAATATTATAAGTTGGAAGGGGATATTGAGAAAATAAAAGTCAAACAAAAAGCAGATTTTATTAAGCAAATAAAATTTGCGATTAAATATGATAAGCCACTAATGCTTCATATTCGTGACGCTTTTGATGATGCTTATGATATTTTGAAAGAGTATCAGGGACAAGTGAGAGGGGATGTACATTTCTTCACCGGCAAGCTTCCTCAGGCTTTGAAATTCATTGAACTTGGTTTTACTATCTCTTTTACTGGTCTTATCACCTATGTCCAGGACTTTGATAAAATTATTAAAAACGTGCCCTTGGAGGCCCTCCAGGCGGAGACGGATGCCCCTTACGTGGCCCCGGTGCCTCACCGTGGCACGCGTAATGAGCCGGCGTATGTTATACCAGTTTACCAAAAAATCGCCGAAATCCGGGGTGAAGAACCCGAAAAAGTCCGCCTCCAGCTCCTCGAGAATGCTAAAAGGCTGTTTGGAGTTTAATCTTTTCTTCTTGACCAATATTTATATTAGTATATTCTTGACGTAGATTCAGTTCCAAATCACCAATAGCTAGGGGAGAAACACTCATGAGTCGTCGTCGTTGGTCTTATCGCCCAAGTATGCTTCGGCGGGAAGTGAAGGTCGATTCGCACGGTTTGTTCATTCACTATGGCGGATTCCGATACCGTCCACAAGGGGAGACAAAGGCGACGCCCACGGCACATGTTTTGCTCCACAGTCCCTTTCGCCGGGAGGATAATCTCGCCGTGGTGTCTATCGGTGGGAAGAACGAAACCTGGAAACAAGGAGGGACACCAAGAAATGAAGTGCCGTTTTTTAGCAAACGGATCCGTCTCACTGATCACTGTGCAGGCACTCGTCCTGACTTTGGTGATGTCATCATGGTGACACTTGTCAAACACTAGCTCGCGCGCACCGTTCTCCCGGGTTGGGGAATGGTGCGTTTTGTTTGATATTTTACTCCTTTTATGTTAAGGTTGGTTTTATGGAAAAAGTCGAAACATTAGAAAAAGAGGGTGGTGTCCAGGTTTACGAACTTGGTTACCATATAGTTTCCACCGTCGCAGAGGAAAACTTGCCTAAGGAAGTAGAAACCCTTAAAGCAATTGTTCTTAAGGATGGAGGATCGCTGATAAGTCTCGGCGAACCAAAGCTTATTAACCTCGCTTACTCGATGACTAAGTCTGTCGCGGACATTAAGAAGAAATTCAACACAGCCTATTTTGGCTGGTTAAAGTTCGAGACTAAGTCAGAGCTAATGCCTATGATAAAGAAGGCCGTGGATGCCAATCCGCTTGTCCTTCGTTATCTACTCATTAAGACCGTAAGGGAGAACACTTTGTATACGCCAAAGCTAAATAGCGTAAAAGTAGCGGATAAGGAGGCCCCTAAGGCCAAGAAATCCATCAAGACTGATGAGAAGAAAGCCACTTCTCTTGAGGACATTGATAAGAGTATTGATGAATTAGTAGTGTCAGCAGAATAGTTATTAACGCGCCCTTTTCTAGGGTCTAATCGGTAGGGAGAAAAAACATAAAATTCTCTATCACAACGGCATGTATCTTAACAAAGCGTTTCTTTATGGTAATCTCGTCAGAGACCCTGAGCTCAAGGCTCTACCTTCCGGTATCAAGGTGACTAATTTTTCTTTGGCCACTAACCGCACTTATAAGGATAAAGATGGCAATAAAAAGGAGACTACCGAGTATCACAATGTGGTGGCGTTTGGTAAGCAGGCCGAGCTCATTGAACAGTATTTGAAGAAGGGGCGAGGAATATTTGTGGAAGGACGCTTACAGACCAGGAGCTGGGATGATAAGGCCACTAACACTAAGAAATACCGCACGGAAGTGATAGTGGAGAACTTCCAGTTTGGTCCAAGTGGTGCGCCAAGCACTGGGGGCGGAACTTATACCCCAAGTCAGACAGAAGGTGGGCCAAGTAGTGCTAGTAACAAGGCTGATAAGATAGATACCATAGAATACCCGACGGAAGAGATAAATCCAGAAGATATTCCATTCTAAATAAAGGTCAGAATTATTAAAAAATAAAATTACCCCACATCAAATAATAATTTGATTGGGCAAGTAAAAAAAATGATTAAACAATGCTTTTTCTCACAAAATAATATAAAGTATGTGGACTATAAGGATTTGGACTTGATCAAGAAGTTCCTTAACCCACATGCTCGTATTATGAGCCGTAAGAAAACCGCTGTGGGTGCCAGAAGCCAACGTCAGTTAGCGGAGGCTATCAAGCGCGCTCGGTTCATGGGCTTACTACCGTATTTGTCTAGATAACTTCAAATAAAAACACTCAAGGAGTATTCTCGGCACTCCTTGGGTGTTTTTAAATATATTTTACTTCTTCGCCAGATAAAGTGTGCGGAGCACTTCCACTAAATCCCCACCTTTTCTAAGGCGGGGTGGCCTTCCTAGGCCGGGGCGGTGAGCGCTACTTTTTAGCGCGTTCTACGTACTCACCCGTTTGAGTATTGACCACCACGGTATCATTTTCACTGACAAAGAGGGGAGCCATGATGATGGCGCCGGTTTCCAAGGTGATTTGCTTACTACCACCGGTGGCGGTGTCACCCTTCAGGGCAGGTGGGGCATCAGTCACTTTTAATTCTACTTTGATAGGTAACTTAGTTCCAATCATCATCCCTTCCTCCTCATCATCGGCGGTAAAGACTAATACTTCCGCAATGGAGTTTGGCTTGAGGAACTTGGCTTGATAACCAATCAGATTTTCGTCAATCTTAAATCTTTTGGCTGGATCCTTGGGGTCGGCAAACCAAAACTCACCTTTGTTGGTATATAAAAACTTGGCTTCTTTGGTGGTAATATCCGCCTCTTCTACCTTTTCTGCCTGGTGAAAGCTCTGCTCGGTGATTTTACCAGTAATCATATTGCGCAGTTTGGTAGCATTTACCGGTTTACGCATCTGCTTTCTAAAGACATGAGAAGACAGCACCTCATAAGGCTCATTATTAAAGATAATATACTTTCGCTCCACGATTTCACTGTATTCAAGCATGGGACTATCTTATACAAAATAAGGCTATTTTGCAAGAGAAAAGGCTCGGACATTTTAAAATCTAATAACCAGGGCTTTTAAGGTAGCTTACATAATATGCGTTAGAATACCTTTTAGACCGATTACAATAAGTAAGATAGCGATGACAGATAGGGCGGGGTAGTAAACAGCCGTAAAAGCTAAAAGCGGGCCAGTGACCATACAGGTAATCCAAATATGCTCCATCTTAATTTTCCTAAGGTGTTTCATTTATTCTTCAGTGGCTGGGACAGCTAATCCTCCGTCCTTTAGTCTTTCTTTAATTTCTTTTAGGATTTTATCGGCCACTACTTTATTTTCTTTACTCTTTAAGAACTGTCTGGTGGCGTCATAACCACGGCCCAGCTTTTTCTGCTCTTCTTTTTCGGTGGTTGCCCATTCATAAGACATACCGGCTTTCTTTATAATCCCTAGCTTTTCTCCCAAAGCAATCATCTCACCCTCAGTGGATATTCCCTCGTTATACATCAGATCAAATTCAGTTTGTTTAAATGGGGCGGCTACTTTATTTTTAACTACCTTTACACGAATCCGGCCACCCATAATCTCTTCACCTTTTTTAATCTGCGCAATACGGCGGATGTCTAAACGAACAGAAGTATAAAACTTTAAGGCCTTACCGCCGGGGGTAGTCTCGGGATTACCAAACATCACCCCTATCTGCATGCGGATCTGGTTGATAAAGATGACGATAGTTTTGCTTTTGGCCACAATGGCGGTTAGTTTACGTAAAGCTTGAGACATCAGTCTGGCTTGCTTACCCATATGCTGGGCACCCATATCACCCTCAATCTCGTCTTTAGGGGTAAGGGCGGCTACGGAGTCTATAACTATCACGTCCATCTTGCCGGAGCGCACTAGGGACTCTACAATCTCCAGTCCTTGTTCACCATTGTCTGGTTGGGAAATGAGTAGTTCATCTATCTTTACGCCGATCTTTCTGGCATATTCTGGGTCCATAGCATGTTCAGCATCAATATAAGCACAGAGACCGTTTAATTTTTGAGCCTCGGCTACTACATGAAGAGCGAGGGTGGTTTTACCAGAAGATTCTGGCCCAAAGATCTCAATGATTCGGCCACGGGGGAGTCCACCCACGCCAAGTGCGGCATCCAGGCCGATGGAACCAGTGGAGATGGCGTTCACATCTACTCGCGGTTTTTCACCGAGCTTCATGATAGAATCATCACCAAACTTTGTCCGGATTTCATCCAATGTAGAATCAATATTTGCCCCTAGTACCTTTGGCTCCTTTTTTTCTTTTTTTATCATTTTTTTCTTTTTTTTGAGACTAGGAAATGTTTAATTTTAAAATGTCTGGCCGAAGTTCTGACGAGGAGATCCGAGGACTTTTAAAATTAAACATTTCCTAGTCTCAGTTATTAAATTATTTCTTCTTTTTCTTTTTATCTTGTTCAAAGATCCAGAGGATAAAAACAATACCGACGAAAATAGATAGAGGGGCAAAGTAGTAGGTGAGCCAGGGCTGATCTCTCATATTGGTGATGACGTAGTTACCTTTTCCAAACAGTTGCTCTTCCATAAAGCCCTGAATCGAGGCCAAGAGAAACATCACTGGTGTTGTGCCGGTTGTTAATAACAACATATAAAGCAAAACACCTATTACTCCATCTTTTATTAAACCCGACCATTTTGTCCAAAATTTCATTTTCATTTCATTAACTTTTTATAAGAACATTATATCATATTCTTATTTATAAACTATTTGAAGTTTTTTCTCTGTCGTCTTACCAAAGCGGTCGCGGGCCTCTAGATCTAGGATATTATAGCCATAGGATAGTAAAATCTTTTCTGAGAAGCGGCCGCTTTCATCTACCACTATCGGCCGGTCATTTAGGGTGATTTCTTTGGTGTTTTTACCCTGTCCCTCGATAGAAATCAGGGATTCTGATACGGATACACCATTTTCGGGAGAGAAAATTGTTATTTGAGGTCCCGTCGCATATTTCCACACCTCAAAAATACTATAACCAAAAAGACAGATTAAAAATAGGGTGATGATAATGACTTTGAAATAAAATTTTGTTTCGCGTCTGGACATTTTATTTGTTAAAACTGCTTAGGATCTTCCGGTTCCTCAAAGCCGTTTTCATCAAGCTCTTTTTCCATATTTTCTCCGAGCATTTTGTCAGCGGTTTCCTCTAGATTGGCAGTATTGTTGTTTTCATCCGGAGTATTACCGATTAGTATTTCTCTTGGTTTGGCACCAGAACCAGGGCCAATCACTCCACGCTCCTCCAGTAGATCTATCAGGCGGGCGGCTCGGGCATAACCCACACTCAGCTTGCGTTGAATATAGGAAGTAGATGCCTTACCGGCTTTGATCACTTCTTCTTTAGCCGTTTCATATAGCTCGTCGTCATCCTCGATGTCGTCATTGATACCACCCTCAAATAAGACATTTTTATCTATGGCGGTTTCAGCAAAATTAATCTCTTGGCCAGGAATCTCATCTTGGTAGGATTCGGACAAGTATTTAACCACTTTCTTGACTTCTGTTTCAGAAATAAAGGCACTCTGAATACGGACGGGTTTAGACATCTCACCACCAAGGTAGAGCATATCTCCACAGCCGAGGAGCTTTTCTGCTCCGGTTCCATCTAGAATCGTGCGGGAGTCAATCTGGGATACCACCTGTAAGGCAATACGGGCGGGAATGTTGGCTTTAATCAAACCAGTGATGACATTTACGGACGGCCTTTGAGTGGAGAGGATCAAATGTATTCCTACCGCTCGGCTCATCTGGGCCAGGCGGACGATAGAGCTTTCAAGCTCGCGGGGGTAGGTCATCATGATGTCTGCCAGTTCGTCTATCACTACCACGATGAAAGGCATGGTTTCTGGTATCTCAAACTTGCTTTCGTCCTGGCCTTTTCCTTTGGCTTCTTTTACTTTTTGGAGAGCGGGGGTGAGAACATTTTTGTGATAGGAATCAATATCTTTGCAGGCTCGTTCTTCTAGGATATCATAACGGCGGTCCATCTCTTTACCAGCCCATTTAAGAGCGAGGATGGTTTTTTTAGCATCAGTGATCACTGGAGTGAGGAGGTGGGGGATTTTGTTATATAAAGTAAGCTCCACGCGCTTGGGGTCAATCATTATAAATTTCAGTAGCTCTGGTGAATTACGGTAAAGCAGGGAAGTGATGATGGCATGTATAGTGACGGACTTACCTGAGCCGGTGGCACCAGCAATGAGGACGTGAGGCATTTTTCCTAGGCTAGCAAAGTGTGCATCACCAGATATCCCCTTTCCCAGAGAAACCAGGAGGGGTTTTTCTGATTCGCTGTATTTTTCTGAACTAAGAAGAGAAGCCAGACCCACTAGTGTTTTTGTGGTGTTTGGTATTTCAATACCCACCAGGGATTTACCGGGGATTGGAGCTTCAATGCGGATCGGGTGGGCGGCTAAGGCATAGGCTAGGTTATCTTGGAGAGACACTATTTTAGAAAGCTTGACTCCTTCGGCGGGTTTTATAGCATAGCGAGTGACCGAGGGGCCGATGGTCACTTCATCCATTTCTACATCAATACCAAACTTTTGCAAGGTCCTTTTTATGATATTGGCATTAGCCTTGATGTCCCCAGTGCCTGGCTTACCGCTATCATTAGCCAGAAGGGAAAGTGGGGGAGGGACGTACTCCTTGGCTCCAGGATTATTCCTCATGGCTATATCCATCTCATCTTCCTTGGCCTCAGTTTTTTTGGCGACGACGGGTTCTTTTAGTTTTACTTCCTTAACCTCTTCCTTTATCTCTTTTTTGGTTTCTTCCTCTTTTTCTACATCCTCCGCTATTTTATCTTCTTCTCCCTCCTGGTCTTCTTCAGATTTTTTAAATCGGCGCCAGAAGCATAGAGTGTCTAGAGTCAGCTCTGATTCAAAGAGAATTAAAATAGAGATTATGACCAAGGCACCCAGGATGATAAGGGTCGCGGTTGAGCCAAACAGCCAAATACCGAGTTTAGAAATTATTGCCCCTATGTTTCCACCATCGTGGGTCCAGTCCAGTAGTTTGGCTAATGTGCTTAAGATACCAAGTCCTGCCAAAAAAAGGAGCAGGGCTCCGGTGGTCTTTATCCCGCTAAATTCTTGGTCTTCTTTTTTTAGGAAGGAGATAGTGAGCATTATAAAAATAATTGGCAATAGATAATATCCCATACCAGAGAGCCAGGTCAGAGCGGTAAATAGTTTTTGTCCCACTGGTCCAAACAGGTCAAAAGAAGCCAGGATAAATAGGATTGCGAGGAGGAAAAAGGTAACAGCCAGTATACTATGTCTGGTCTCTTTTTTAAGTTTTTTTAGGGGGTTATCTGGTAGAGAAATATTTGCTTTAGCTTTATTTTTTTTGCTCATTTGTTTTAAGATTATTTGTGTAATTATATCATAGTATATGCCAGTATTAAAATCCAAATAGATGTTTCTCTCCAATAAAAACATTTAAATTGTTTGTGTCTGGTTTTGAGACCGGTCCTGTTGCCTATAAAGGCCGGTCAAAAGACGCGAGGACCAAATAATTTGAATAGTTTTTATTGGGGATATTGTATTTACATCTTGATTCTGATGTAGCGTATTACGGTATTTACCCTTTACATTATTTCACTGTCCGTTATATAATGGACAAAAGGTTTTTTCTAAAAAAGTCATATTTTTCTCAAAAGGACAGTGTTAAAGACACCTAAGAGACAGTAAACCTAGACTAGGCTTTGGGAATACCCAAGGTCGAGCCTAGGTTTACAACAACATCATGTTAGACCAAAACAAACAACAGAATAGCCTTCATAGTACTGGTGTTGGCCAGTCTAATACAGCGACCTTGGACTGCATATTTTTAAAGGACAATCCAAAGTCCGCTTATCAGTATAAAAAGACAGAGAAGTTAGTATCAGCCATATATCTACTTTCCAATTTTGTCTCAGACAAAGAGCCCCTCAAATGGCAGCTACGAGAGACCGCTTTAGAGCTAGTTTCTGTCTCTTTTGATCAGACTAAAATTGTGCCGGTTATTCTTCGTCTTATGTCTATACTGCAGGTGGCCAGAATCAGCGGGATTGTCTCCGAGATGAATTTTAGTATCCTCAAGTATGAGTTTGATTTGCTGGCTAGGGCAGCTGAGGAAGGCGGTAACAGTGGTGCTCAGGGGGTAATCTTTCCAGATCATTTTTTTACAGTAGAAAAACCCACTGAAGACAATAGTAGTGTTAATTTTCCTAAAGGACATCAGGTACTGTCTGATAGGTTGTCCATTAGAAATAGTCAGGATAATGTCCGGACTCAGGAGGTAAAACACCAGGATAAATCTAACAGACAGGATTTAATTATTTCCTTATTACGTAAGAATAGTGAGCTCGGAATAAAGGACTTCACTTTGTCCATCAAGGACTGCAGTGAAAAGACTATCCAGCGAGAATTGGTCGCTCTAGTGTCTAAAGGACAGGTTAAAAAAGTGGGGGAAAAGCGCTGGTCTAGGTATAGCCTTAAATAATAGGCCTTCGTCGAACCATCTTCCTTTGGAGGGGCTTTTGAGCCTGACTGAGGTGAAAACGGAGAATTTTTTTAGCAGAAAAAATTCGTACCAGGGATATGGATGTGGTGAGAAAGAAGGCTGGTAAGGATTGGCAGAAGAAATAGGGGAAAAGGGTTGCTTTTTACCCCATAATATGCTATCCTTTCCCCTGTGGATTATGGCTCTTTATTGAGTTATCCACAGCCCCTATTTTGCTTATTTCCTAAGTAAAATATATAATACAGGGACAAGTAGTGTTAGCACCATTTTGTGCTATACTATTTATACCTTATACGAGTGATCTTTGATAAATAAATAGAGTCGTAAATCACTGAAATTTCTTTTTCTATTACGCTGTTATAGATTGAATTTCCTTTCCATTCTTATCACTACAATTTCGCTGTTCTTATGTCGAAATCTTGAGTGCTGGATACTTAAAACAAATATTTATTTTGCCCTTTGTGTTTGTTTTTGGTATCCAGTGCTTGAGATAATATCTGAGCACGAAATATAGTTTGAAATTATGATAATCATCAGTTTGATATTTTAAAGTGATTATCGGAAAGCGGAGGGTAACAAGCAGGTCAAATTATGTTTGTCATCTTTCGTGAAGGATAAAAATATTTTTCTTTGTGAATCGTCAGATTCATCAAAGGAGGTTCGGCCAGTTTTTAGTCGAAACTATGCCGACCATTTCTTAATAAAAAAAATTAAGAAATGTAGTTTATAAAAATGATCTCTTCTCACATTATTAAATTTTATTAGTTAAGTAGAAGAAATCATTGACTCACTTCTTTACGGAAGGGAGATAATTAAAAAATTATAAATCATGTCTAAAAAATTATTGAGCGTCGGTATCGTTATGGTACTTGTCGCTGCAGTATTAGTCGGAGTTCCTGCTGCTAAGGCACAGACCGTGTCTTGCGCAAACATTGACGCTATGTTGACAGTTCTCGGTATCACCGATGCTGCTAAGGTAGCTCAAGCTAAGTTGGCTTTTGGTTGCGGTGCTACCGCTCCTGCTGCTGCTTACACCTTTACTAGAGATTTGACCATTGGTTCAACTGGTGCTGATGTTACCGCCCTACAAACATTGTTAGGCGTTACCCCAGCTACTGGTTACTTTGGTGCTATCACCAAGGCCGCTGTTGTTGCATACCAGACTTCAAAGGGTATCTCAGCTACCGGTTATGTTGGTCCTTTGACTAGAGCTGCATTAAATGCAGGAGTCACTACCACCACCACAACCACAACCACTACCACTACTTGCCCAGCCGGTTATACTTGTACTTCAAATACTACAAGTGGAACTACTGGTTTGACTGGTGGAGCTGGTGATATTACTGTCACTGAAAAATCATCAGGAACAGAAAATGAGGTTCTCGAGGGAGCTACCGAGAAGGTTCTTGGGGTTCAAATCGAGGCTGAGGGTTCTGATATCTCCGTTACATCTATAAAGGTGGAACTGGAAAATGATGGTACTGGCTCACAAAGATTGAGCAAGTATATCGATACTGTTGAAGTTGTGTTTGACGGTAAGGTTGTTGGTTCTGCTGATGCTAGCGATTTCTCTGAGAGTTCAGATGTATATTCAAAGAGCATCGCTTTGTCAGGAGTTGTCGTAGGTGAGAATGAAACAGGAAGACTTTATGTTTCTGTTTCATCTGTCGATAATATCGACAGCACTGATATAACTAATGCTTCCTGGGAAGTTGCCACTGATCAAATAAGATTTCAGGATGCAACCGGTGCTATCTTAACTAATACCACTGGTGAAGGAGTAAATGGTTCAATTACTGAAACAATTACTTTCACTGATCTTCTTTCTTCTGGAAACGTTGAACTTAAAGTTAGCGAGGGTAATTCCGGTGTCAATGATACACACAATGTATCTGTTGATGATTCAAGCGACACAAACAACGTTGACGTTTTGAGCTTTAAGCTTAAGGCTGATGGCTCAGACATTGCTCTTCAGACTTTGTCATTTGGTGTCACTTCTAACAGTGGTACTGGTGTAACTGAAATTGCAAATGACTTCAGACTTATGATGGAGGACACAGAAGTTGGTACAGCTATATTAGACTTAAATTGTTCTGGTGGTACCAATGATGGGTTTGCTTCTACAACGGATGAAGCTATTTGTATTATTGTTAATAATCTAGATGATGATGATGTCGTCATCTCTGCTGGTGATACTGTTGATTTTACTTTGGTAGCTGATATCAATGATATTGACGGTGCATTTGTTAGCGGTAATGATTTGTCAGTTACTTTGAACGCAGACGTAACTCTGAGCTCAAATGGTCATGTTATCGCTGAGGATGAAAATGGTGATACTTTGACGACAGGTGAATTATCTGGTAGTGCAGACAGCACAACCATTAATTTCTTGTCAACTGGTATTTCTGTTACTGTAGTTAGTACTACAGCAGCTATTGATGCTGTTCAAGGTGATGTTGCAACTGATGACAAGGGTATCTACACTGTAGTATTTGATGTTGCTGCTATCGAGGATGATGCTTATGTTGAATTAGGCTCAGCTACAAAGGGTGTTACAGAGAGCAATACTGGTGTAAACTTTGTTATGCAAGATACTGCAAGTGGTTATGCTGCCACAAGCACTGGTGCTATTTCTCTATCAGAAGTTACTCGAGTAAGTGGAGGTACTCTAAGTGGAGAATTTGTTAAGATTGGAGCTGGCTCAACCGCTAGATTCCAGTTACAAGTTACCTTTGATCCTGCCCACACAACTGGTACTTCAGAAGGTTACAGAATGTATATGTACTCTGTAAACTCTGCTGCTTCAGCTGTAGATGCTACTGCTCAACAGGTATTAACTCCTGAAGTAGATTACAGAACTGGTGCCAAGACAATTGGTAACTAACTAATTTAGTTAAATCTGGTCTAATACGCCTTACAAAGTATTTCAAAAACCACCCCACAAGGGTGGTTTTTGTGTTGGAACAATGTTCAAAATGTCTCAAATATTTTGGTCCATCAATCTCCGCTTTAGATAAGGCGGAGTGTCATTCTTATGACGAGGCGGTGTGATTTTACCTGTGGATAACTATTGTCGTTGCGTATTGATATGTTAATCTATTAAAGATATAATATATAGGTGTCTTGTGTTTTATTATTAAAATATGAGGAAGTAATTTAGTCGATTATTTTTCCTTTTAAATTTATTTTATTATTAGCATTATTAATTTGTTTATTATGAATAAAAAACTTAGTTTATCTCTCGTCGCCTTGGTGCTACTTATCTCTGGTTTTATTGGAGCCTTTAAAGCCGAGGCGGCAATCAGCACCGTTACAGTCACTTCTCCTAATACAGCTGTATCATGGAGTGGAACCAATGAAATAACCTGGACCACTAGCCCCGCTCTTGATGCTGAAACGGTTAATATCTACTATTGTACGGGTGCTGATTGCGGTTCTAACATTTATACTGAAATTATTTCTGGTACGGCTAATGACGGTAGTTACCTTTGGAATACAGACCCAGCCGGAGGGGACGCCGCTACTTATAAAATTAGAGTTGGTGCTTCATCTGAGCCGGTTTTAAGAGGGGATAATTCAGACGTGACTTTTACTGTTGATAATACCCACCCTACTACGACAATCGGTTCTATTGATATTTCAGCTGACACAGGATCGAGTGCTACAGACTTTATAACACAAACCGCAAGCCAAACAATTACCGGTACCCTTAGTCAGGCCTTAGTTGCCGGTGAAATATTATATGGATCTGTAGACGGTGGTTCAAACTGGACTAATATTACAGCCAAGGCTACCAGTACTTCTCCTTACTTGGCTATAAGCTGGAATGGTGCCACATTGTCTGGAACCAGCACAATCAAAATGAAAGTTACTGATGCGGCTGGTAATGATGGTACCGTCGCCGAGCAAGCATACACCTTAGATACTACTGTTCCTACCATTACTTCTGTTACTGGTACCACTGTTGCAGGCGGTGGGGATGTAATTGTAATTAATTTTAGCGAAACTATTCATCCAGCTTCTAACTGGCCAGCGGCGTTTACCAGCATTACAAGTAATGGTGTATCTTTAGATTTTAGTAGCACAACCGGTAATTTTTCTTTTAATGGTGGTGATTATGTAACCTTGACTCTATTAGAGAGTCCCACAAATACGGCTACTTATTTAAGAAACGGTAACACCATAGTAGTAACCCCTAAGATAAGTGAAATTCATGATTTGGCTGATAATTATGTTGCCATTACCGCTATAACTAGTTCAGCCACTACCACTGGTGATGTCACTGCCCCAGCTGTGGCTTTAACTTATTCACCTGATGCTACTACCTATAAGGCTGGAGATTCTGTCACTATCACCGCCACTTTTAATGAAGCTATTCATGAGGCCGTCTTACCAACTATCGCCATTGCGACCTTGGGAGATGGTAGCCAAGTAGCTACAAATATGTCTAGAACTTCAAATACTGTTTATACTTATGTTTGGACGGTGCCAGCCGGGGCGGATGAGAATGGAACATCCACCGTCAGTATCATAGCTACAGACCTCGCCGGAAATGCTAATGCTACAGCTACAAATAATACAAAACAAGTTGATAACACTGCACCCGCTATTACTTCTGTTACTGGTACTACTGTTCAAGGGGGAGGAGACGTCATTGTAATTAATTTTAGCGAAACTATTCATCCAGCTTCTAACTGGCCAGCAGCTTTTACTAGTATCACAAGTAATGGCATATCTTTAGATTTTAGTAGCACAACCGGTAATTTTTCTTTTAATGGTGGTAATTATGTAACCTTGACTCTATTAGAGAGCCCAACAAATACAGCTACTTATTTACGAAACGGTAACACCATAATAGTAACCCCTAAGGTAAGTGAAATTCATGACGTGGCAAATAACTATGTCGCCATTACTGCTACCACTAGTGCGGCAATAACTGGAAATGATACCACGGCTCCAGCTGTGGCCTTGACTTACTCACCAAACACTAATTCCTATGTGGCTGGTGCTGTTGCTACTATTACCGCCACCTTTGCGGAATCTCTCTTTGATTCAGTAGTTCCTCATATCGCTATTTCAACCCAGGGAGACGGGGATGTTTCCGCTGTTGATATGACCAAGGTTTCTAATACTATTTATACTTATGTTTGGACGGTACCGTCTGGTGTGGACGAAGATGGATTAGCAACAATAACTATCTCTAATGCAACAGATCTAGCTGGTAATACTAACGCTACCGCTACCAATAACACCAAGACAATTGATGCTGTGGCGTCAATTGTAGATTCATTTACCGTTGAGGATATTACTTCAACCGGTGGTACTTTGACAGTTCAGACAAATAAGATATCCACTTGTAACTATTCTAATGTAGATAGTTCATATGCCAGTATGTTGGCTATGGCCTCTACCACTAATGTCACTACCCATACCAAGATATTGACGGGCTTGACTCCAGGTACCCGTTATGATTACTATGTGCGTTGCCAAGATAACGCTCTAAATACCATGGTGAGTTCAGCTCACGTGTCTTTTGTCACTTCTGGTGGTACTGGTAGCTTTGGAATTGAGCGCGTGACAAATATTACTAATCAGACAACTGGTGGTGTCGCTGATGGCACTTATCCAAATGGCTGGGAGTGGAAAATAAGGATTACTCTACCAACTGATCAAAATTACTTTGCTTTGAAGTTCAATAACTGGACCTCAGGTTCAAACACCTTAACGGCGGCTGGTAATATGAAATATTATTCAGAACAAATCGCCTCTGGCCCTGGTAGTTCAGCTGAATTAGCGGTTCCGTTTGCCACGGCCAATACCTTTCCTACTAATCTAAGAGTTACCACTGATGTGGATCCATTTTTGCCAGGAATACAGACTGATGTTCACGTCATGGTAAAGCTTCCAAGTAATACAGTAGCTGGTTCATATGGAACTAGTTATTGGGTAAACTATGAAGGCATATCAGAGCCACTATAATCAGCTAATTAGGATTTAAGCAGGGCTAGCCCAGTGTTAACTCTGCTAAAAATCTAAAAAATATGAAAACAAAGAATAAAATATTAATTAGTCTTGCTGTAGTTATGCTCATAGTATCAGCTAGTGTGGCATCAGTGTCAGCTACAGTAAGCTCAGAACAAAATTTGAATTCTAGTTTAGAGAGCGGACTAACAGGGGATGTTCATAATTGTTCTCCTTTGACTGTTGCCAATGGATCAGTGGCTGCTTATCCCACCTGCACCATAACCTGTAATTCAGGTTATTCTTTAAGCGGGATCTCTTGTCTTGCTCGCAGTAGTGGAAGTAGTGGAGGAGGGGGTGGTGGAGGGTCAGGCAACACTTTTGTAGCAACAACGACCGTTACGACTACTGGAGGGGGCTCAGCTCGTGCTGGATACCAGTTTAATAATGACCTCGGGATCGGTTCAACTGGTACGGATGTAGTAGAATTGCAGAAAATATTAGTAGCTGGGGGTTATTTAGTAATGCCAGCTGGGGTCGCTATGGGGACTTATGGACCAATGACGGTGGCCGCTGTCCGCGCTTACCAATTAGCTAATGGTTTGCCTTCCGTGGGGGTTGTGGGGCCACAAACCAGAGCTAAATTAAATGGTGGTGGTATGTCAACCGGGGCCTTTATTGACCTCCTTCTGCTACTTGGTATCATTTCTCCAGATAAGGCGGCATCTGCCAGACTTATTCTTGGTTTATAAAATATTTTTTGTAGAGCCTTTATTTTAGTTATAGAGCAACACAAAAACCACTATACAGTGGTTTTTGTATATTAGAAAAAAGATTTAATTAGCCTCAGTTTTGCCCAGATGATGGCGGAAAACCAGCCCGGATACCGGCCAAAGTTTCTAATGATTATTTTATAGTGATTCCAAGCCATAATTACTTTTCTTTTCTGTGAAATACTGCCCGAGTGCCTAGTATAGGCAGTGGTAATTTTAACCAGATTCTTCATTTTACCTAGTCGGCCGAGTCTCAGAAAGAGGTCCAAGTCTTCCACACAGGATAGTCTCTCGTCATAACCACCTGCTTTTGTTATAAGCTCCTGGCGGATTAAGACACTGGAGTGGGGGATTTGATTATCTTTTAGAATATTTTCTCGGATTATCTGATCCTCAATAGCAAAATTAGTCTCTTTAATGAGGTCACCTTTTTCATTTATTATTCTGATATTTGAGCCAATCAAGGCATAGTCAGAATTTTGCTCTAAAAAGTCATATTGTTTCTGTAATTTATCATTATCCAGCCAATAATCATCACTATCTAGGACAGCGATATACTGGCCAGGAGCTAGTTTCAAGGCCTTATTTCTATTAGCAGAAATACCTAAAGCTGGTGAGTTTTTATAATACTTTATCCGGCTATCATTGACTGTGTAAGAGGCCACAATGGCCTCTGTAGCATCCTTAGAATCATCATCGGAGACTATGAGCTCCCAGTCTGTAAAGGACTGTTTTTGGGCACTTTCAAGGGCTTGGGCTATGAAGTCAGCCCTATTTCTAGTGACGGTTATAATACTAATTTTTGGTTTTATATTTGTATCCATGTGATTTCTGATCATACTGACAAGTATTAAATTTTAATCCACTCTGGTGGCAGTAAATTTGCGTATTCTTTTTGATGGAAGTTATTCCATTTCTTGGGTGCGATTACTATTTTATTTGGATTTTGATTTAGCCAAGCTATCCAAAAAGTAAAACTACTGTTTGCAATAATATTGTGTTTGCATTTAGTTGCAATCATGAAATTATCGTAGACAGGGATATTAGCGTCAGAAAATATAATTGGTAAATCAGTTTTTAAATTAATTTTGCACCATTCAATATCATCAGAAAAAATGAACAAAGTAGGGCTGGGCACCTTTTCTTTTATTAATCTAAGGGCTTTTTCATAATATTCAATATTAAATGTTATCCACTCCTTCGCAAATTTTGGATTACTAACATAATCTCCTCTACGAACTCCTACATAAACTGAATTAGTATTTTCTATTTCTGATATAATACCATATTTTTTAATAGTATTATCCTTCAGTGATACCTCCCTCAGAAGTTCACTCCGTATGGGCTCAAGGTATTTATAGCTTTGCCAATATCCTTCCATATAACCACTTTTGCTTTTTAGTAATCTAGGGATATATCCGATATTAAATGATCTTAAGACTTTTGTTTTAGCTAGCTCCAAGATTCTTGAAACTACCCCAAGTGGGTACCCTACTTTTTTAAGTTCCTCGTCCGAGGCTATCTCTACTTCTGTGTTTAAATAGCCAAGAAAATATTCTCTTATGCTATCATTCTTGTTTACGAGGAATTTATATTTTACTTCAACATTATTTTTAACAGACAAAAGCCTCCCAAAAGAATATTGAAATAACTGGTTTCCAGGCCCACCACGTAATCGTATTATTATCATAGTGATTATTTTTTTAAGATAGTCCTTTTTATTAAAATAACTTTTTTGGCTATGTTTTTTAGGTAAAAATATATTTTGTAGTGTAACCTTGCCGTCCTCCACTTTTTGTTATTTTTTATTTTTTCATCCAGACCGGTTTTATATGATATTCCCTGATATTTTTCAAAGAAGTTTATAAATTCCAGAGTCTGCTTTTCTAAACTTAAATTTTCGATTATGTATTTTCTTGGCTCAAAACTTGACCAGTTCTCTTCCATCTTATGTATTGAATTCTCAATCTCCTTCATGTTTTTTGTCTTTATCCCACACCTGTCATCAAAATAATATGCAGAAGTTGTATCCGAATATAGTAGCTCGGCTGGTGTGTATATCTTTTCCTCTTTATTTGTTGGTACCCAGTGTCCAATATTTAAAACGTCCCAGACTAAAATGGGGACGTTCATGGAAAGAGCCTCCTCCAATGCAATACCTTGACTCTCCTGTCTTCCAAGCCAAATAAGGTATTTTGTATTTCTTAGCTTTTCTATGTAGTCACTTTGTTTGTATGAACCATAAATAATTATTTCATGTTTGATTTCTAATTCATTTAGTATTTTTTTAATATGCTCTAACTCACTGTCGTATCTTTGTTTAAAATATATTAAAACAATACCATTGGTTGGTTTTTGTCTCTCGGAAAATTCATATGTATCAATTCCTACTGGCCAATAGACAAAAGGACATTTGTTAAATCCAAAACTTCTCCAGACACCAGCTGACCATTTTGAGGGTTGGATGTATATAAGGTTAGAAAAATTAATGTCCACGGGGATATTTCTCGGAAGTATGTAAAGATTTGGGCCAACAACTGCCTTAATCTTTTTCTTTGATACCTCCCTCAGAGCTTCAACATCATCGTGTATCCACAATTGCGATGTTGTATCTAGGGCTCTGTTAATACAATAGGGGTAATTTAAGAGATCAAGACCTTTTATTAAATTTGTAGCTACTTTTTGTGGTCCCGAAGTATAACCAGACGCGACCGATTTTGAAATTATATTTATCATGCTTTTGTTAAAATCTAAAAATATATTATTTTTAAGTTTAGCACGTTTTTAGCCTTAGGACTAGAAATTAGTCACTGTTTTGTGTTAGTATGTATGAATGGATAGAGTAACAAAAAGATGTTCGCTTTGTAATAGTTTGGCCAAACTGGAGTATCAAAATATGAAAGGGTATATAGAGAATTCTCGTTTTGACATATACAGTTGTACTGTTTGCGAGGCTTCGTTTGCAGACCCATTAAAATCTGATGAAAAGATATATAATTATATTTATAAGCAGGCAGAAAGAGTGCCTGGGTATGAAAGATATTTTAGATTTTCAAAACTTGCTAAAAAAGTTATAAATCCATTATGGTATTTGTGTAATGCGGAAGGTGTATATTGGTCTGTAAGAGAAGCATTACAGAAAAACTTTCAAGAGCAAAAGAATATCTCTATTCTTGAAGTGGGTAGTGGTTTGGGGTATCTAACATATAGCCTAAATACGGCCGGATATAAAACAACCGGTGTTGATATTTCTGAAGATGCCATACTTAAGGCAAAGAAGTATTATGGAGATTTTTATGAGGTCGGGAATATATTTAAATTAGCAGAAGCAAGAATAAAAAAATATGACTGTGTTATTATGACAGAAATAGTTGAACATGTGGAAGACCCAAGAGGTTTTATTCAAGCATGTTTATCTCTTTTGAAGAGCGGTGGTAAATTAATACTGACCACACCTAATAAGTCTGCAACTCCAGCTGGGACTATTTGGCAAGGGGATATACCATCTGTTCATTTGTGGTTTCTGGCGGAAAAAAGCATTTTAAAAATGGCAGAGAGTTTAGGAAGGAGATGCGAATTTATTGATTTTACTGAATATTCAAGAATGTATTATACTCCAAGTCGTGTATATTCAATGGACGAGATTCAATCAGAAGCTCCTCGTCTTTCGAAAAATGGTCAAATTTTTCCTGGCAGGGAAGCAGGTCGAATAAAATCGTTCTTTTTTGGTTTAAAAGTTAGATATTGGCTATCATATATTAGAAGGAGACTCAAGGTAAAACAAGTATCTCATCGCACGATTAATCTATGCGCTGTTCTTTCTTAGTTTTTAACGGTTATGAGTATCATTTTTTAATAAAACCTAAATATACTTTATAAATAATATCAATAACATGAACTTAATCACCATTATAAAGAAAAGTATACCCAAGTCTTTGTTTGAACCAGGTAAGAGAATTTTTCACTTTTTTTCAGACAAAAAAATATATACAAATTTTAATGTGAGAACTATTTACATGGGACATCAAAAAACTACATATCGAGGTATCAAGGCCATCAAGTGTCCATTTGATTATGTTATATACCAAATGATTATTTCTGAATTAAAACCTGATTTAGTTATTGAGATCGGGACTCATAGTGGTGGGGGTGCACTATACTTGGCCGACCTTCTTACTGTTATTGGTAATGGGGTTGTTCATACTATTGACATAGCTCCAATTTCAGATAATTTACCAGCTAGTCACCCTAGAATAAAGTTTTTTACAAAAGGGTGGGAGGGTTATGATTTAAAAGAGACAGAGGGTTTTTGTAAAATATTGGTTATTGAGGACGGTGCTCATACGTATGAACACTCTATTGGTGCAATAAAGAAGTTTTCTCCACTTGTATCTGTCGGGTCATACCTTATAGTTGAGGATGGGATACTTGATGAACTTGGTATGAAAAAGAGTTATAACGGAGGTCCGGTGAGAGCCATAGAGGAGTTTTTGAAGATTAATAAGGACTTTGTTATTGATAGAGAAAGATGTGATTTTTTTGGCAAGAACGCGACTTTTAATGTAAATGGCTACCTTAAAAGAATAAAATAACTTGATGAAAACATTTCCTCCGCTAACAGTTTTGTTTAAAGGTCTGATAACTTTTATTCCGGGAGCTTATAAGATTTTTTGCAAGGGTACTGGTGGAACAATTTCCTCTCGATATTGTTATTCTGTCTGGATGAGACATCTAGTGGTAACACAGGGTGCTAGAAATGGTATTATGCCAAAAGTCGTTGGTGAACTCGGGCCAGGGGACTCTATCGGTATTGGTCTCGCAAGTTTGCTTTCTGGGGTGGAAAAATACTTTGCATTGGATGTGGTTAAACACATAGATGTAAAAAGAAATTTAAAGATCCTTGAAGAATTGGTTGTTATGTTTAAAAACAAAGAGCGAATTCCTGATAAAAAGGAATTTCCAAATATTATACCATTGCTTGATAATTATGATTTTCCTTCTAACATTCTTACCAGTGAGATTTTGTTTACGTCGTTAGCAGACAAGAAATTAAAACAAATTAGGAAAAGTGTTAGCAATAATGCTTCTATGGAGCCTATGATCTCATATTTTGCTCCATGGGATGATAAAAATATTATTTCTCCCGGCGTGGCTGATATGATTTTCTCACAATTTGTGTTAGAGCATGTCAATGACCTAGAG
The DNA here is from genome assembly GCA_903831305.1 of uncultured bacterium. Lineage (GTDB taxonomy): Bacteria > Patescibacteriota > Minisyncoccia > Phycocordibacterales > GWA1-40-21 > CAIJXO01. The sequence continues at coordinate 200,145 of CAIKXE010000004.1, forward strand.
AAATCCTATGGTGCGATGTTTACCTGGCTAAAATTTGGTGGTGTTCTTTCCAATGTTATTGATTTCCAATGCCATGGTACATCTAGTGAGTGGAATGGTCACTGGTTGTATTCTAAATTATTATGGAAACTCATTGTTGGTGGAAGGTCGTTTCTTTTGAATAGACAGCCCGCTCAGTTTCATATAGATATTTTGGAGAGAAATAAATTTAAGGTTTTGAAAACAGAGCGGTTTTATAGAGAGTCAAAGATTTCTATAAAATCTTTGGCCGCAGAATACGCTACTATTAGTTACGGTGATTTACAAACAACCATGATTTATATGCAGGCTGTGAAATAAGCAAATTTCTGAAAAGATTTTTTTTAAAAGTTTATGAAAGTTCCATCGACGCTTACATATCCACTTAACCCTTGTTCATTAAGAATTTTGTAGCCAGTCATCTCTTTTTTAAAAGTTTTTTCTAGCATGAGTTTATTATTCATAGCTATATTTAGGGTGCAAAGCCAAACTGCAAAGTCTTTTTTATTTATCTTATAAAAACAAGTGATCAAAATACCCGCATCAGTTCTAAACATTGAATCATTATTTTCCCATCTATCCCAATCAAACTTTTCATTTAGCCAATATCTGCCAGAAATTTTAAAGATATTTTGGTAGAGGGGTAGGGCTATTATTTGCAACCCTTTATAAATCATAGTGCCTTCCGCAATGTTTTTATATTTTCCATCGATCTTTTTCCTTAATTGATCTGTACCTCCATCATATATATTTAAAAATAGATCTGTTTTTTCCCTTATTTCTCTTTCCCACTCGGCTGTGATGGTGCTACCTTCAATGTGAAGGATAAAGGAATTGGGTATCTTTCTCAGGCTTTCTATCGTCTTTATTGTCTGGTCAAATCTTTCTTGTGCAGAAAAAACAGATCTTTTTTTGGTATAGTTTAGCGGGTTAGATGATATGTTTATTACTGAAGTAATAATACATAGATTCTTCGGTTTATTTTTCATACTTTCTTTTAACTCACTAATCTGTGTTTCTATCGGTGGTAATTGAATATCGGACTCCAGGCATTTATTAATAGCTTGTCCTGTAGCGTATGGTTCTATGTTTACATTTTTAGCATAAATTTTAAAAATAGTATTAATCAAATTATACTTATTTATAATTTCGTTCGTCCCGTATTGGTTTAATACTGGTGTGTTATTCCAGTCAATTATTATTTTTTCACAAATTTTACACCACTGTCTAGTCGTTATCCCGTTCCAGTAGTGATCAGTGTAGCCCCTTATTGTGCCTTGGGCTGAGAGAGCCCAGTCTAAAAGTGAAACTTTGTTTTCTGATAGCTCATGGCCAATAATTGAAGTACGGATTATCTTGGTATTCTTAAACTTCTTTTCTATCTGTTCTGATATATATGCTTTACTTTTACCATAAGGATCTACCGCATCCCGCTTACTGTTTTTGCTGTATTTTTTACTAATACCTAAATTTCCTGAAAACTCACAGTCGGTCGATGGGTGAATGACCTTCTTTCCGAGTGTTTCAAGGAATATCGGTAAATCAATATTTAATTCTTTGTATTTTTTTGGCTGATTAGAATATTTTTGTGGGGTAGCACCAATACAATTAATAATAAAATCCGCATCCGTCGATAATAGTTTTTTATTAAATTCTATATCTCCCCACCTCTCATTCAATATATATAAGGTGTATTTTTGGTAATATTGGGAAAAATATCTAAAAACTTCACTGCCCAACATTCCTTTGTGTCCCAGAATCATTAATCTAATCATATTGAAGGTTTGAAATACTTATACTTAGACAATATTTTATTTAGTTCCTCTTTTGATACACAGTGGTCTCTGGAGTCAAACACCTTTTGTGCTGTGAGCGTCTTTCTCTCGGATATATTTTTGTAGTGAATTAAGAAAAAATCCTTTTTCTTCACATATGTTACCCTGTTTGTTTCGTATGGTGAAATCATTTGCTCATGATCCTTCTCTGATATACGAGGGGAGCCATTTACCCACCTTAGACCAAATTTTTCTTTGTATATTTCAAAGAGATCTAGTAATTTGAAAGCTTTAAGATTTGGAACAATATTATATCCTGTATAATTTACAGCAATTTCAACACAATCAATGGCTTGTTCGACGTCTATCATGAAGCGTGTCATTTCTTCTGAATATAGTTTTACTGGGTAGTTATTTTTAATTGAGTCCCAAATTAAAGGGATGATAGAACCTGTAGAATTTAAGACATTTCCATATATTACTGAAGATAATTTAGTAGATTCATTTTCAGCGTTTAGGATGAAGGCTTCACCTGCCACAAACTTCATTGCCCCATAAAGTGTGGTTGGGCACCTACTTTTATCTGAAGAAATAAATATACCAGCCTTAAGTTTGTTTTGTATTGCTGCCCTTCTAGAGTTAAAAGCACCATGTATAATAATTTCTAACGCTTCCTCGGGGTTCTCATCTACCGCGCCTATTTGTTTCATTGATGCAGCAAAAATACCTATTGTGTGACCGCGAATACTCTTTTCCAGTAGTTCGTAATTTCTGACATCCCCAATTATACAGTTAATTCTTGGAAATTGTTTCTTTATATAATAGTGTTTTGCCTCATCCCTGCTGAATATTGTAATTTCGTTTTTGTCGTAGAACCTTTTAATAAGGTTTTTACCTAAATACCCTGCACCACCTGTGATAAATATTTTTTCATTCTTCATATTTGTAAATATTTTAATTAATAAACTTTTTTAAAAACCTGACAATCGGTACACTATATGGTATGAACTTTATAATTTGCTTTGCTGCTATTAATGTGGTTGTTTCTTTAATTTTGTATTCAGGCCACTTCTTAAGGTAATGCTTATAAAATCTTTGGTAGTAATTATTATAAAACCTACACCAGGGCTTATATCCAGTAGTGTAGTGTAAAATAATTGGATCTGGCTTGACTCTGGTCTGACTCCTGTCTACTTGCAGGTTCCACTTCTTTTCTAACGGCAACCATTTATCTATACATAGAAAGTTTAGCACATCTTGGTCAGCGTAAATTAGCTCCTTAGAGTGTTTTTTTACGAATTCGATTGCTTTCGCTGTAAAGTCTTCCTGCCTCATTTTATCTAAATTCATAAGTAAAATTCCACTATTAAAATATTTTTTAATATATTTAAAAAATGGACAATTCATTTTTAGTACTTGTTCCGCCACACTGTCTTCTACTGCGGCCAATAAATAGCAATCTAAACTATTTTCATATAAACCCTCAATGTTTCCTATTACCAACGTGTCACAGTCTATGTAGATACATTTTTCTACATCTTTTAATATATCTGGAATACAAAGTCTGTAATAGGCGGGCAAAGTATAATAGTACATTTGTGGAAAATCAGCAAAAATCTCAGTATTAACCTTAATAAAATTTATTTTTGTTTTATATATTTTGCCAATGTTTGTTAGTTTGACCTTGTTTTCATCTTTAATATCCCCATCAAGAATATTAATTATTAGCTGGTACTTATCTGATTGGAAGTTATCAAGCAAAGAATGCATAGAAACACCTAGCGGCTGAGAATAATTATCGTCAGAGGAATATACAATATTAATATCTTTTTTATTCATATTTTTTTTGATATTATTATGTTAATCCAATAATTCATATATAGGGCTTTGCTGTCTAAATTATTCATAATTTCGGTGTATTTTTCGGATAGTAGATCTGCGTTTAGACTTTTTAATTCATCCCAGTTTTCAACTATAAATAGTGGAATACCTAAGTCTTTAAAATGTGCCATAGATATACTTTTTTTTACTATAGGAATAGTGCCTAAATATAGAGATTCCCATGTTCTGTGGCAGTCAGTACCATTACCTTCCGGAGAGACTATAAATTTATACTCTGATAGACTAGTAAAATATTTAAACTGGTCTTTGTTCTCTATTTTAATTAAAAGATCATTAGTTTCAAGACTATTCTTCAGATTAACCCTCTCTATATTACTGGTGGTAGTAAAACCAAAAGAGATTTTGTTTTTTTTAAAAATTCTATCAGATAAGTCACTACTTCTTTTCATGGTAGAAACACGACCGTTGTTATTGATGGAAGAATAGTGATAGTTAATTACCCCAATAGGGATGGGGGTAGTTTTATCATTTTTAAATGCTAGATTTTGTGCAAACCAATGTATAATTTTATTGTCAATATATTTTTTATAGTCTGGGCCTATATTGGTATCCATGTTATGAGATATCAAGATATACTTATTTCTTATATAAGGATGTTTTTCTTTAAAGAAGGGATCTAAAAAATCGCTCCTAACAAAAACAATGTCGTTCTCCTCAACGTTTTTTGGTTCAATATCTGAAATCTCATCAAACACGTGTTGTGCAAGCGCTCTAAACCCGTCCCCTGTTACAAAAGGAAAACTAGTAGGTCTGTTTAGGCCTAAAATCTTAACAATTTTCCTTCTTATTTTTGTTTTGAATTTAAATATAAACATATTATAATTATAGAAAAGTAAAAATATCTTTTCTAATTGCAACAAAGTTTGTAACGGTCATTATTTCATAATAGTGGTTATATCTCTTGAGTGGGTAATAACCATGTTTGAGTATTCTACATATTTGATACTGTTTACTTAGAATATCAAAGAATTGCTTTAGTGAATATTTTTCGCTTGAAGTCGCTCCGAATTCAAATTGTATTAGTTTTATTTTTCCTTTATTAATCATTTCTCCTGCTCCTTCAAGTACCTTAAGCTCGTATCCTTCGACGTCTAATTTAAGTAAATCAATCGTATCTATTTTATTTTCTGCACAATATTCATCAAGGGTGACAATATCTATTTGCTCGTATAATTTCATATTATTTTTTTTATCACTAACACAAGCTGTTGATTCGCCAGTAATATTAGCGGAGAGATATTTTCTTCCTTTGACCTCGCCAAGCGCTAAATTTTCGGTATAAAGCCCCTTCATATTTATTTTTGACAATTCTGAATAAGCTTTTTTTGATGGCTCAAAAGAGTATACGGAGGCTTTTTTATGAAAATGTGCCTTAAATAGGTTAACCCATTCACCGACATGGGCGCCGACATCAAAAACTGTTACTTCTTTGCTCCCAGATATTTTATCGAGTACCTTGAGGACAGTCTCCTCACCGCTAGTTTCGACAATCTGACCCTCCCCAATATTTAGAATTTTCATTGAAAGATTTAATACCTTCTCAAAAAGAGGTTGAAATAGAGGCCTTGAAAAAACATCACCAATAATTTTTTTAAATTTTAATATTTTCATATTAATTACACATGCTATAATAGCATATTAACTGTACATTTATTAGGTTAATGGGCTATAATATATGTGTTTTAATATTTCTGCAATTTTGATCTTACTGAGTGCTAGTAAATTTGTGGTTTAATTTTTTAATATGATTTCCTTTAATAAATTTGGTGAATACGGTAGATTTGGTAATCAGTTATTTCAGTATGCCTTTTTAAGGACTCAAGCAAAAAAAATAGGAACTAACTTTTATTGTCCAGATTGGCTTGGTGATAGAATATTTTGCTTGAATGATGAGAGTGAGAAGGGGAGTTGTGTTGAGCAAAAATTATTTTATAATGAAGGTGATAAAAATCACGGGTATCAAATAGAAGCAACAAAGATAGAAAATAATACCGATATCGTCGGGTATTTTCAATCAAGTAGGTTTTTTTCAAGAGCTCGCGTTTTGAAGTGGTATACTTTCAATGAGGATTTATTTTTAGTAACAAGAAAAAAATATAGTCACATCGATTTTTCTAATAGCACATCAATTCATATTAGGCTCGGTGACTACGTAAAGGCCCCTCTGTTATTTTATATTTCTAAACCATCTTACTTTAAGCAAGCCCTTTTAATTTTAGGACGTAGAAAACATATTTTGGTTTTTTCTGATAGCCCAAAACTTGCTAAAAAATATTTAAGTTTTCTTCCGCAGGATACTATCTTTGTCGAAGGTAATAAAGATTATGAGGATTTTTATTTAATGAGTCACTGTCGGGATATGATATGCTCAACATCTACTTTTTGTTGGTGGGCAGCATATATTAATAATTCGGAAAACAAAAGAGTTATTGTACCGAAGTGGTTGTTTTTACCAGGCGCACCAACTTTTAACAAGGACTTGTTTGAGGTAGAGGGGTGGGTCCAATTATCTGCACACAGATTTTATGATAATTATTATATCAAATATATACCCGTTCAAATGATTAAACAGTATAATAAATTTCTTAAATTAGTGTCTAGTAAATTTAAAATTATTTTAAATCACTAGAGTTATGGCATTATTCTTATAATGTCATCACGGATCTGAAAAATAAGCTCAGGCCTTATCTTTTTTAGAAAAGATTGAACTTTAATAAGCGTGGGGTAGTCATCTTTGCCAGTAAAGCATCTAGCATCATCAATCAAAATTATATGGTTTTTGATCCTATGGTTTAGAATTAACTCTAGTTCTTTTAATATTGGGGTATTTTGGTCTCCTTTTGAACTATCACCTCCGGAATAGTGACCGTCAAGCCAAAAAAGTGTCGTCGCGTTCAACTTTTCTAAAATTAGAGGTAAAATCTTAGAACTATCACCTTGTAATATTTGAATGTGCTGATAATTAGCAAACCTATCTCGTGCTTTTTTAAATAGAAGCCTATCGATTTCCACAGAATATATTTCTTCAAATACGTTTTTTACCGCTTCAACCGTGCTACCGAGATATGTTCCAGTCTCAACAAACTCTTTTATCGCAAATTTCTTAGCATACCCTCTTATTATTCGTTGTTTTATGAAGTGTGGCGGGGGGACAGGTTTATTTTTTAGGCGCCATTTGATTTCATCCATAATTCTATTCTTTGGTAGCAGAGGCTTTATTATATTAATTATTTTTTTTAACATTTATATTTTTTGGGAATGATTGTCGATAAAATTTTGGTTCTTGTTTGTCTAAAAAATACCAGTGATATTGGCCCGAAAGAATATGATATTAGTGTAGCATATGCAGAGCCGACAAGTCCAAATCTCGGAATCCATATGATATTTAGTATTATGTTTAATACCATAGGAAAAAAAGATTTAAAAAGAAGAATTTTTTTAAAATTTTCAGTAATCAGGTAATTATCTGCCAAAATACCTAGAAATGTTCCTATACAGGACCAGACATATATTTGTAAAATTATTGTACTTCCTGTAAAAGCTGACCCAAAAATTAATTTTATAATGAGTGGTGCTAATATGGTAACTGGCAGAGCAATGACGATTGCTATTAATAGAAGAGTGACAAAAAGTTTTTTTAATCTTGCATAGTATAATTCCTCCGAGGATTTCTTTGCGTTTATTATAGCAGGAAAAACGGAAGAAACAATTATGCCTGGAATAAAATACCAAACTTCTGCTATTCTGGCGGCGGCATCGTAAATACCAACAGCGTGTGAATCAACCATGTTTTTAATAAAAATTTGATCTATCCGAGAGTAAACAAGTATAAAAGTGCTTGTAAAAATAAATGGCCAAGAATCCCTTAATAGGTTTATAGTAATCTTTTTATTAAACTTCCAGTCAGAGATTTTACCTTGAATCCTTTTCTCGTATGCTAGCCAATAAAAGAGAGCATAAAGTATTGATTCAAGTAGTAGTATAAAAGCAAGATAAATAACCCCTTTTCCGTTAATAATCACTATTATTTTTAATATATTTAGAATTAGGTTAACTAAAAAAGAGATGATAGAGGGATATTTTGACTCTACTCTAGCCTGAAATTCAAAGTTAATTATTTGGAAGGCGTTAAAGATAAAGGTTGCTGAGAGTATTAGAATAAGAGTTTTTGAGACATCATCCTGTACGAAAAAAAAGGTAGATATAAATATTAAAAAGGCTGTTAAAAAACCAGCCACTAACTTAATCATAAGTGCTGAGCCGAGATATTCCTTTTTTTTGTCTGGATATTTGATTAAATCTCTATATAAAATGTTATCGATTCCTAAAGATGCTAAAATAGAAAAAATACTTATAAAACTAATTGCATAACTCAATTGACCAAAATTTGCTGGTCCAAGGCCTCTCGCTATAAAGGCAGTCGTAAGGAGGGACATTACCATACATAATATTCTTGACGTAAACAGCCACCCTGTATTTTGAAGGTACTTTTGAAAGCCGGCGTGTTGCCATTTTTCTCTTATATAAGCACGGGTGATGGGAGGGGTAATACTCATATTTTTATTAGGCAAGGATATCATTTTTAGAGCAAATTTGCTATTCTTGACGCTATGGATAAATACCTTTTTGCTATTTTGGGTCTGACCACTTTTTCAGTGGTGATTATTATGTATATTCGGATTTCTACGCGGATGAAGAAGGGTGGGGAACCAGGGAAAAAAGATATGGGAAATAGTGATTCAGAGAGCTATGATAAGGTGAATAGTTTGGAAAACCTGCGCGCGGATGACTTTACCCTGCTTGAGTAAGGTAAAAAGTTATCCACAGGGGAGCGGAAATTGGGGGTTTGAAGGTTTTGGGGATTTTGCTAATATGTCAATAGATGAAAAATTTAAAGAAGCTTTGGCTGCTTACTTTTATTACCACGGCCTTTTTCCTATTACTAACCTTTGCTAATACTGGTGTGATGGAGGCAGCTGGCTTGGTAAATATTAATACCGCAGATGTAGTGGAGCTTGATACCTTGCCAGAAATCGGTCCCGCCACAGCGGCTAAAATAATTGCTTATCGAGAGACGAATGGGGTATTTGCTAGGATTGAAGATATTATGAATGTGAGCGGTATCAAGGAAGCCACTTTTGCTAAAATTAGAGACTATATTACGGTGGGCAGTGGTTCAGGAGATACTGGAGATGAAGGAGACAGTGGCACAGGCACTACTACGGCCACCACCACACCACCCATCGCCACTACCACGGTTTCAACTGGTTCAGTAACTTATTCTGTACATTATATACAGGAGAGCTTGAGCAATTATGAGCCGACAAACGTCTTTAAAATTTCTGCGGGGCGGGAGCGGCTGGCTTTGAAGGAAATTACAACATTAAAATTATAAGAGATAAGAATTATTATCTTATAAAAGATAGACACTTACCCAGATAATTAACCAGCAAAATAAATTTAATTTAACTTTTATATATAAACTATATCAAAGCAAATATGAAAAAGGAAAATGTTGAAAAAGCTTTAGGTTTTTTGACCCTAGCAATGTACTATCATAATCTTGCAGGAAATGTTTTGTGTAAAATACAAGAATCTAATCCACATATTGTTGTTGGATCTAAAGGGATAGTAGATAAATATGATGAGATAACAAAATGGAGCGATTTTAGGGTATTAATTCCAACACTTTTCCTTTTTTATCATGGATTAGAACTCCAATTAAAAGGACTTTTAGCGTTTCATAATAAAGTCGATACAATTCATTCACTTGAAAAATTATTATTACTAATTAAAAAAGAAAAAAGCTTTCCGCCAGAAATAATCACTGTCGCAGAAAAGCATATTGACATAAAAAATATTAATTTATTTCTAAAAAACTTTATAACAAACAATAAACTTTCTGTAGATGATCTATATATGGCGTTGAGATATCCCACTGATAAAAAATCCTCCAGAGACTTTTCCTATTTAGATTTAAAATATAAAGAAGATAAGATCATCCCTTATGTTGAGTCACTAATTGAAGATTGTAAAATATTGAGCCAAAAGACAGGAGAATATTATTCCCAATTTAGGCCACTTTTAGGTATTTAATTGAATAAACTCACTAGATAGTGTAGGTAAATTGTTTATTAAATATGTTCTAATAACGTTGATGGCGGAGATGTTGTGGCCACTACGACCGCTACTTCCACCGTTACTTACGAGCTGGTGACACCACCGGTAATTTTTTCTGCTGAAAATTTAACGAATACGACCCCAACTACTACTATTCTTTTTTCTGGTACTGGTGTCCCAAACTTCGTTATTTCTACTGATCTTATAACTGCCACGACCTCAGTAGGTGCTGATGGTAATTGGTCCATGCCAATTGATAATATTTCTCAAGGAACCACTACCATAAACTTTTTTGCGGAGCCAGATGAAACACATTTATCTATTAGTACTATAGACGTTGAAACTGGGATAACTCATATTATAAATTATATAAAATCCGAGCCGACGGAAGTCGTTATTTTTGTGGCTGACGGTTTGGATATTTTTGCCACTGAACCGGAAGAGTGCCAAAAATCTCTAATACCTGACGGCTGTCTCATCACTACCACAGTGGTCAATATGTCTTGGGGGTCAAACTCTGGGTTAGCCAGTGAATATGGTATCAGGGTAAACGGCCGGCGCACCATATTTACTCCCGAAACCTCCAGATTGCTTTATTTAAATAATAATACTACAAACACAATAGAGGTTTTTGCTAGGGATATGTTTGATAATGAATCAGACTATATTATTTATGAAGTAATGGTTTATGAACGACCAGTAATTATTGAAAACATTGACTGGAGTGATACTAATGAAGGGGTGAAAATTACTCTCTATAACAATACCCTGTATGACTTGGATTTGAATGATTGGACGCTCACCCTTTGGGATGGTTCTTTTAATCTGGGTCTGACGGGGACGATACCCGCCCAGGGGGAATATGTGTTAGCCAAGGATACTGGTGTGTCTCAGGCGGGGGTGGACCAGACTTATACTGAAGCCTTTTATAATCAATACCGGGGTGATGAAATTATGAATGTCAATTATTTAGCGGATTTAATTTCATACTATGAATTTAATCAGGTCTCAGCCTATTAGTTTGTTTTGACTTTTTATGGGGAAAAGAGTAATTTAGATAATAGATTTTGGTCTTCGTGTTTTAGAGTGAAAGTGGTAGAAGTAGAAAGGGAATGCCATGGGTTTATATGTGGAACTGCAAGGACGGGTAATCAAGGCGTTGTTCAACCTGGTGAAGACGGAGCCGGATTATCTCCGGGGGATGGTGAAAGGATACCGCGGGTTTCCTTTTGTTGGTCTCAGTGAGGGTGACTATCGCAAGATGCGTCATCATGGCTTCCGGGAGCCGAGTTTCAAGGACTGGCCCTGGTGCACGGAGATGGTGAAGATCATCCTGGAGCAAGTGGATGACAGTGGGACAGAAATCGTCATCCGGAACCAGCTGGGAATGAGACTCTTGGGCTACGGTACCACTCAGACCAGCGAGGAGCACGAGAAGACGGCGTCCTTGGGGATCTGTTTTCTCCGGACGCCAGTGGTCGCTCAACCGGGCGCCCTCAAGGTGGGGGATACCCTGGCGACGGGAGAGAGGATTCTCTCTGAACCCCGTTGCAGTGATGATGGCCAGATTCTGATTCACTTTTCTGGTGGAGTACATGGCACCTGGCTCCCTGTTCCGGCGCGGATTCCGATCAGTCTCCGGCCAGTGGAGAATGATGCCCCACCTGAAGGGTACATGAATGGTTCTTGTCTGGCATGATAAATTCGAAAGGAGTGTGATGTGGGGCGGGGTTGCTGGTACGCGACCCCGCCCCTTTACTTTTTGGGGGAAAAGAGTAATTTAAATAGTAGATATATTGTACTCTTCTGAATTTGAGAAAAGAATAGAAATGGAAATAAAAAAAAGGAGATTGTGTCAGATGAAAAAACTCGTGATCGTTCGGCATGGAGACTACGGCTTTGATGGTTCATTGAGCACAAAAGGGAAGGCTCAGATGAAACAGCTGGCAGAAAGTCTCCGTTCTCAATTGGGTGGAGGAAAAACAATAATCCTCTTCTCGACGGCGCCGCGGGGTGAGCAGAGTGCCAGAATCCTTGCAGCTGAATTGGGGATTACGGAACTTGAGCCACATGAAGTGCTCTGGTCTGACCGTGAGAATGGACGGAGCGCTCACCCGGCCAAGACGCTGGCACTCGTGCGTTCCAAGAAGGAGTTGTATGACATCGTGGTCCTTGTCACTCATTATGAGTATGCCGAGGAATTCCCGATGTACTTCTCTCAGTGCGAATTTGATGGTCTTCTGTTTATCTGTGTGGAGATCAAAAAAGCCGAGGCCTGGGTCATTGACTGTGAGACCCGGCAGAGGGTGAGGGTAAAGCCACAAGAATAATCTGGGCTGTGTAGTACCGCCCGAGGAGTCGCCAGACCCCTCGGGCGGCTTTCTTTTGTTGATTTTTTACGGGCAGTGTGGTAGTCTATTTTCACAAGCCCAAGACAGTGGATAGCTATAAAAAGCTTTAATTGGTTTTTAGACCAGTCTACCGAGGTTGAAAATGTACTATATATAGTCATTTTCATACTCTGATTCAAACGGCTTTTATAAAGGTCGCTTTTCCTGTGTAGTTAATTTGATTAACACAGCGGGATTAATTAATCGGAAAGTAAGAATTATTAAATTTTTTTGTCCGGCACCAACCCGACTAAAAAAAATTCAACAATTCCTCACTTTCCTAAAAATCATGCCAATATCAAAAGATAAAAAGAAAGTGATTATTGAGAAGGTCGCTGACCTCCTCAAGGATTCTAAATCCGTCGTCTTTTTTAATTTCAAAGGGTTCTCCGTTAAGAGTACTATTGAAATGAGACGAAAATTACGTGAGTCAAAAGTCGGGTATTTGGTCGCCAAGAAAACTTTGGCTAAAAGAGCGTTTGATGCCGCTAAGATAGAGGGGACTATCCCAGCAATCTTTGGGGAGACGGCTCTGGCTTATAGTGCGGATTTGGTAGCGCCCGCTCGCGAGGTCTTAAATTTCCAAAAGAAGTTTAAGGAAAATGTCGCGATTGTGGGAGGAATTTTTGATGGCAAATATATGAGCAAGGAGGAGATGATGGCTATCGCCCTTATCCCTTCACAGCAAACACTGTATGCTCAGTTTGTGAACGTCATCAATTCGCCAATTCAAGGTTTGGTGATGGCTTTGGATGCGATTGCTAAAAAGAAGACCGCTTAATTTATTAATTCGGAAAAACTTAATCTAAATTATTCGCGCTTAACCCATTTTTGCAGACAAAAAAGGGTCCCTGCGTCTCATAGTTTAATTAAATTTTTCCTTAAACAAACAAAAAAATGGATGAAGTAAAAGTAGAGGTTCCAGCCAAGTTTAAGGATATCGTGGAGAGCATCGAAAAGATGTCTGTCTTGGATTTAAACGAGCTGGTTAAATTATTTGAAAAGAAGTTTGGTGTCTCCGCTGCGGCTGTGGCTGTGGCTGGTCCAGCGGCTGCCGCTGCTGACGCCGGTGAGGAGAAAACCGCTTTCAACGTGGAGCTCACTGATGGTGGTGCTCAGAAGATTGCCGTGATCAAGGTGGTCAAGGAAGTCATGGGTCTTGGCCTAAAGGAAGCTAAGGACATGGTGGACGGTGCGCCAATCATGATGAAAGAGGGAATGAAGAAGGAAGAGGCTGAGGCTTTGAAGAAAGCCATCGAGGCCGCTGGTGGAAAAGTCACCTTAAAATAATCTATTTTCTTGTTCTAAAATACAGAATACAAAAAAGACTTCGTCTGCTTTACAGGCCAGTCTTTTTTGTATTATGATAGCTTTATGGAAACATTAAGCAAATTATTCAGTGGGGAAGCACGAGTGAGAGTGATGCGTTTATTTCTTTTTAATCCTGAAGGTTTTTTCTCCTTGGAACAGATTATGGAAAAGGCCAGGATATCAATTAAAGAAGCTAAATTTGAAGCTGATGTTTTACAAAAGGCGGGGATGATCAGAGGCCGAAAGTCTATTCATTTAATTCTGGTTAAGCGCCGTGGGAAAGTCAAAGAGGTAAAAAAGAAAATAATTTGCTGGCATTTGTCACCAGATTTTGAATATTTATTGCCATTGCAAAATTTGTTGATCAATACTAGACCGCTTCGGCCAAATGAAATCTTAAAGCGCATTTCTAGTGTCGGCAAATTAAAGCTAGTGATCGTCTCTGGTGTCTTTATCCAAAATCCAGATAGCCGAGTGGACTTACTAATCGTTGGGGATAATTTGCGCCGGGGCTCGATTGACCGGATTGTAAAGACGATGGAGGCGGAGATCGGTAAAGAACTCACCTTTGCTTCTTTTGAAACCGCTGATTTTAATTATCGTTTGGGAATGTATGATAAGTTGGTTCGTGACATCATTGATTATCCTCACCAAAAGCTCCTAGATAAGCTAAATATTAAGCCATAAATTTGGACTTGCCCCCACACCTACTTTTTAATAGAAAGTAGGTGTGGGGGCTTGGCAGAGAAATTCGTTTAATGCTATAATAGTAGAGTACGAGGAAAGGTCGAAGTTAATTTCCTCACTTGTTTGTGCTTTGTTATTAGTTTAAAAATTAATTCAACTTAAAAATAATTTAATATATGTCAAATCTTTATACCTGGGGTGATGTCTTAACCGCATCCTTCCAAAATATTTGGTTCGGTGTGGCTAGTTTTATTCCAAACTTTTTAGCGGCTATCGTTTTGTTCTTGGTTGGCTGGTTGATTGCCGTCATCTTGGGCCGTTTGGTTTCTCAAATTGTGAAGACAATCAAGCTTGACTCTGCTTTGCAGAGCGCCGGTTTTGATAAAGTGGTGGAGAAAGGTGGTTTTTCCTTAAATTCCGGCGCCTTTGTGGGTGGCTTGGTAAAGTGGTTCTTTATTGTGGTAGCTTTGGTTACCTCATTAGATATCCTCGGTCTCAAAGTTGTTACTACTTATCTAAGTGATGTTGTCTTAGGCTATCTACCTAATGTCATCATCGCTGCTCTTATTCTCTTGATCTCCGTGGTCATTGCTCAGGCTATACAGAAACTTGTTTCTAGTAGTGCCAAAGCCGCTGGTATCACCTCGGCTCATGTCTTGGGGGAAATCTCTAAGTGGGCTATTTGGATTTTTGCTTTTATGGCGGCTTTGTCACAGTTGCAAATTCTAAATAACTTCATTCAGCCACTCTTTATCGGTATTATTGCCGCTATCTCTTTGGCTCTTGGTCTATCCTTTGGTCTTGGAGGTAAGGAAGCTGCTGGACGATATATTGAGAAGGTCAAGAGTGAGGTCTCTCATCATTAATTTTTTCTAAAATTTAGAATTAAAAATGGTCCTAGAAATAGGGCTATTTTTAATGGTGTTTTAACACAACCGCCCCGGTTATCAGAATAACCACCCCGCCTTGACTAAGGCGGGGAAAGGGGAAGTGGTGTGCTATTATATAATTATGGCTCATATCCATAATACTAAATATTTACGACCCATTAGAAAATCATTAAGAAAAAATATGACGGAAGAAGAGGTGATTTTGTGGAGTGTTCTACAGAATAACAAATGGGGCTATAAATTTCGCCGCCAGCACAGTATTGGTCGTTTCATTGCAGATTTCTTTTGTCCAGTAAAAAGATTAATTCTAGAACTAGACGGCAGTCAACATTTAGATAATAAAGAAACTGATGAAGAAAGAACAAATTATTTTGAAAGTTTAGGTATTAAAGTTATTAGATTTTGGAATAGTGAGATTAGAAATAATTTGAATGGAGTGATGATAAAAATAGAAGAAGAATTGAGAAAATCAACCACCCCGCTATCAGAATAGCACCCCTCCTCGTCTGAGGAGGGGAAAGGGAAGTTACATATCGTGAGTGAGGAGAGACCCCTTTCCCCGCCTTAGTCAAGGCGGGGTGGCCTTCCTAGGCCGGGGCGGTTGTTCTTGCTTTCTCCTCCCCATATCATATAATACTATCAATCGGGTTTATAAAATTAATAATAAAAAATATGGAAGAAGGATTGAAACCAGAAGGTATTGAAGAATCGAAATTGGAATGGGGTCCAGAACTTGGCAGAATGTCTTTGGATGATGCTCAGGCGAAGATTGTTGAATTAAACGCGAGACTAGTTGAAGGAGAAAAACCATGGAGATTGCCGACAGCAGAAGAATTAGAAGCTGAATTTAATAAAACAGGCAAAACGCCGGCCGGTTTTGAAAGTGACTACTATTGGTCCGGTACCACGATTCCATTCGATAGTAGGTTAGATAGTTTAGATAATAAAGGGGACACTTACATTGTTGATATGAACATTGGTGATGTGGACCGTGACAATAATATGGTTAACTATTATGTCCGCCTTGTTCGTGACGCCGCTTAATTTACTCTAAAAACAAATTAAATCTAGCCCCCTAAACCCGGGGCTATTTTTAATTCTACCACCTCGGCCTCAGAAGGCCACTCCTCCTAATCTAGGAGGAGATGCCGCCCCAGCCCCCGTTTGAATCTCCGCCTATTTTAGGAGGAGTACCGAGTCGGCGAGGGGAGGTGGTATTTTGCTTGACTTTATTTTAACTTCGTATATACTACTCAGCACACAGATATGTTAATAAAAATCAACTTAAAAAAGCGGAAATCAAGATAGCGTCTTTTGGATGTTGCCTTGGAACCCGCTCGAAAGAGTGGTTTTTCATTTCAGGACGAATGATATTTGAAAACTAAATCCCATCGCAACACGGACCATATAAATGGGTCTTTTCGAGTGTTGAAGGTGGATAGAAAAAAGGTAAAAGTAAGTAGATTCGTTGTATAGCTATTCGCCCGCGTGTGAATTGATTTTATGCAACGGATTAAGATTAAGTATTTTCACTCAGAGCAAAGTAAAATTTGTGAAGAGTAAAAAAGATTGTGGTTTTTAAATTTCCTAATAGGAAATTTAAGAGTATATGGTGGATGCCTTGGCTCTAAAAAGCGATGAAGGACGTAGCGTAGCTGCGATAAGCTTCGGGGAGGTGCCTAGCAACCTTTGATCCGGAGATTTCCGAATGGGGTAACCCTATC
>CAIKXE010000005.1 GCA_903831305.1 uncultured bacterium
AAGTGCTTTCCCGCGTGGACGTGGACGCTTTCACCGGCATCGAGATCCAGGAGTGGCCCGCACGTATTGCCGAGGTGGCGATTGTTGCTGTAGGAGCCACCCGAGCATATTTTAGTGATACTGAAACTTCCACTGGAAATACCTTTACCGCT
This sequence comes from uncultured bacterium, assembly GCA_903831305.1. Classification (GTDB taxonomy): domain Bacteria; phylum Patescibacteriota; class Minisyncoccia; order Phycocordibacterales; family GWA1-40-21; genus CAIJXO01. Next base: position 153 of record CAIKXE010000005.1, read on the forward strand.
GGAACCTTGGATTTAACCGTCAATGGTAATAATGGTGTAAATACAGTCTTGTTTACTAGCGCTAATCTAAAACCGGGTAGCCAGCCAACAGGTAAGTACACCTTGAGAAACGCTGGAAGTGTAGCTGGGTTTATTGATATTGAGAATATATCTTTTGTAAGTTCAGAAAATACTAGAATCGAACCAGAAATTGAGGCTGGGGATTTGACAGATGATGAAGGAGAGCTTGATGATGTGCTTAATGTCAGAATGTTTCTTGATTATAACGGAGATGGTTATATCAGCACGGGAGACGTCGTATTTTATAATGGTCTAGTCAAGAACCTGCCAACTCATTTTGAGTTAAATGAGCCTATTCCAGCAGATACTGGTATTGACTTTGTAACCGAAGTCTATGATTGGTGGAATACTTCAACCGATAATCAGGCACAAAGCGATTCTTTGGTAATTAATGCCACATTTGAGTTGGGTCAGTCAGCTACTCAATAAATATTCAAAACTCGCTTCTCAATCTCTCTTGCCAATATGGAGGGATTGAGTCTGGGGGTTTGGAGCCAGGTTCTGTTACCCTAAATTATGAAGAAAACATTTAAAATAATTTACTATTTGGTATTAGCCGCGGTAATATTTTTTGCCTTATTGCTTATGGTTTCCCTTTTTCCCATTGCCGGTAATATAAAGATATTGTCAGTTTTATCTGGATCTATGGAGCCCGCTCTTCACACTGGTAGTGTGATAATAATCAAACCAACTTCAAATTACCAGGTAGGGGATGTTATAACTTTTGGTAAAAATACCAAAACGGAAGTTCCGACTACTCACCGAATTGCCGAAATAAAGGTTGTAAGCGGGGAAGCCGTTTTTAAAACAAAGGGTGATGCCAATCATTCTGAAGATAGCAAAGAAGTTTTACAAAACGAGGTTTTAGGTAAGGTTTACTTCTCCATACCGCTCTTTGGTTATCTGGTAGACTTTGTCAGAAAGCCTCTTGGCCTAATGCTCGTTATTGTTATCCCAGCGATTGTTATTATTTATGATGAAATTAATAAGATTATCAAAGAAATTAAGATAATAAAAAAGGGAAAAACCTTAGAAAAAAAAGATGAAAATGATAAAGAATAAAAATAAATATTTTTCTTATTTTGAGAATCAGTCAGACTGGTTAGCGATTATTTTATTTGCCGTCTTGATATTTTCTAGCGTTTTAAATATTGATAGAACCATTGCCTATTTTAGTGATACTGAAAGTTCAACCGGAAATACCTTTATTGCGGGGACCTTGACTATAGACCTGGATTCGAAAGCTGATTTTAGTTCGGGGCTCTTGTATCCTGCGGACTCTGTTTCAACAACTATAGGGATAACAAATACTGGTAGTATTGATTCTAAATATATGGTTCAAACTTCTCTCTTAGGAAGTGATGTGTCAGCCTGTGATTATGTGACAATGACGGCCACTAGCCCTGTGGATACTTATACTGGATTAATCGGTAATTTTGTTTCCACCACCAAGCCGACGGTGGATACCGCTTGGAATTTTGATTTTACAGTTGATTCTGATATTCCGCCAAGTGTTTGGGGTAAAACCTGTTCCTTTAAATGGTCTTATACCGCCTGGCAGACTGATTTTTCTGATTCATCATCTGGTTTTTCAAACAAAATAGAAAAACAGGGTATTATTGAAATTGGTCAAGCGGTGGTACTTAATGAAGTTCTTTATTATCCAAATACCAGCGCCTCTGCCCCAGCGGATAGAGAATTTATTGAGCTCTATAATAACAGCAATGTATCTGTGGATTTAGCAGGTTGGCAGATATCTGAGATGAGCGGTTCTACCGAACATAAGTATACAATAACCACAGCGGCTAGCGGTTCATATCGAGCTGTCCCTTATGGTGGATCAACCATTATTTTGGCCAATAACTGGATAGTGCTTCAACTAAGTGACAGTTCAGCTTTAAATAATGACGGGGATACAATCCGTTTATATGATAACGGTGGTATTAATAAGCTTGATGAATATACCTATATCGGCGGAAAACCAAAAGGAAATTCTGACGCCCGTATGCCAGATGGTATTGGTAATTGGGTAGATCCAATACCGACACCGGGGGTATCAAATATAGTTGGTGAAGTAATTAGTGAAGAGAATATGGCTACGACGACGGAAGACACTCCACCACCTCCCCTTGCAGACTCGGTACTCCTCCTTAATCAAGGCGGGGAGTCAGAGGCGACCACGACCAAGGAGATGATCGCTTCGACAACGGAAGAGGTTCTTGAAGAAGTCACAGCGACTACTACAGCTTCAACGACAGAAGAAACAGTAATTGGAGATGATACTGCCACAACAACTGATGAAGTAATAGTTGAGACAATAGAGACTACCACAGAAGAAATTATTAATGAGGGTGAATTAGCAACCACGACTGAAGAAATAGAAAACGTAACAGAACCAGGGTCAGAAGAAGTGCCGGCAAGTGTGACTGAGGAGCAAATAGAGCCAACAAGTGAGGTAGAAGAGATAGTGGAACCAGTTACTGAAGCTGCAGTCGAGTCCGTCATTGAGACAGAACCAGCTCCAATAATTGAATAAAATATTATGAATAAAATGATCAAAAAAATAATATATCTCATAATCCTGGCAGTAGCCCTTACTGGCTTTGCTGGACAAACAAAAGCTGAGGTTCTACCTACGGTGCAGTTTGAGCAAACGCCACTTTTCAGTAATGTAAACTTTGCACCCGGGGACTCGGTCAGTAGGTGGGTAAAATTAAATAATAATACCACCGCTTCTCACCGAGTTGTTTTACGAACTATTAATGCCGTCAGTACGGGTGATTTGAAGGAAGTGGTTGGGCTAGTGATCAAGCAGGGAGAGACCATCCTATATGATAATACTTTTGCTAATTTATTTAGCCTTTCAGAATTGATTTTGCCTCAAGTGGCGGCTGGGGAGCAAGCAACTTTCGATTTTATTGCCACTTTTAAAACTACATCTGGTAATGAATATCAGAAAAGTACAATTGGTTTTAATCTACAAATCGGTTTTGAGGACACTGAAGAGGTAGCAGATGATACGGTTGTTATCAGTGGTGGTAGTCATGGTAGTGGTTCCATAATCATTGGCTCTAAAAATCTTATTATTAGCCAGGAGACTATAAATAACACTGAGCCAGCACAGCCTGATATGGCGGTGGTAAGTTGGAATACAAATTTACCGTCAACTAGTCAGGTTATTTACGGTTTGGCATCTGAGGGTCCATATATCTTAAATCTATCCTTACCATATTTTGGTTATCCCTTAGGAACAACTGAAGATGTTACAAAAGTATTATCTCACTCCGTAGTACTTTATGATCTAATACCAGAACAAATATATAATTTTCGGGTTGTTTCTAAGGCCTCTCCACCAACTATTAGTTATGAACATACTTTTATGTTAAAAGAGGATGGTACTATCATAATTAACCCGGTCTTGGCTCAAGTCACACCAGATAATCAAAATAACTTTTTACCAGGAGAAATAGTTAACAACCAAAATGGTGATGAAGCTCCATCTGCTGAGCAGACCTTTGGTGCCACTACCACTGATAATGAGAACGGCCTACCTCTCTCTGCTGCCATTGGTTCTATTGGTGGATTTAGTTTTAGCTGGTGGTGGGTGGTTGTGATAATTGTCCTTGGCGGTGTGCTTTATTACATATATAAAAAGGAGGTTTAGACTAATATTATTAAATAGAGTAACAAAAAGTCACCATAAAATTATTAGGAGGTGACTTTTTGAGTTTGACAAAATTTTCCATTTAAGTATAATCTTGTCTAGATTGTTGAGCGGGTAAAATATCCAAAAGTGGCCAAATATGGCAAAAAAACAAGGAGAACAGAGATGAGTGGGGAAGACACAGAATTGTCCAAAAACGAGCTTGCTCTGCAAGTCGTGGGCCGGCTCGTCATGGCGGCGATCGAGGCCAGGATTCCTGGTGACAACTGTGAGTACGCATCAGGTAGTGTCGTAGCTGTCACTGTCGCCAAGGCCACGATCATCCGCACGGTCAGGTGGATGATCAGCAAGACCAACAGCTTCACTACCACAGTCGTGTTCAACTTCCGGCATGGCGAAGCCCCGGCCGTCGCCCTGATCCTCTCTGACATCCTGAGAGGGGTGAGCAAACAGCTCTTCGAAATGGACAAGAACGGCTTGTCCACACCATGGATCACATCGGGCTGGTACAGCGGTCCTCACGATCCCTACATACGCGTGTCCGATCTGACTCGCGACATGAACAAAAATGACGCGGTAGCTATCTACATTCACGGCAAAAAACAACAGGTGTTTCATTTGGCTGAGATCACCTCTTAATCAGCCAAGTCGCCATAACCATGTCCCCCGCTCCCTTCACTGGTGAGCGGGGTTTTCATTATTGACTTTTAAAAAATGCCTGCCCGGTAGTAAATTTCTACACTTGAAGTTTTACTACGGGGTGCTATAATACGCCTATGTTAGCCATTCAGAAACAACCCAAGTATTTTTCCCGAATGATGACTATGCCAAACGGTGTGGAGGCACTGGTGGTTTTTGAATTGATTGAAAGAAATGGTCATTTAGTAGCCAAGGCTATCTATGCCGAGGCAGTAGACACTAGTACTATTCCTGAAGAGAAAGTCTATGCCTTGCCGGGAGTAAAAAGCCCAGTAGAATTTGTCCCCGTGCAGTTTTTTCCAGCTGATATTGTCCACTCTTTTCTAAAAGATTTTAGCTTTATTACTAGTCAGCAGACTCGCGCTCCTAGTCTCTAAATATTCTCTTTCATACCACCTCGTCATCAGAATGCCACTCCTCCTAAACTAGGAGGAGATGCCGCCCAAGGACACTAGAAAAGTCAGGTCTCAAATCTCCTCCTTGATTAAGGAGGAGTACCGAGTCCGCGAGGGGAGGTGGTGGAGTTTGTTATTACTATTTTACTAAGTTTAATTAAATTAATCATCCTAAACCAAAAATTGGTCGGATAAAAATAAAAATATGTCAAAAATTATTGGAATTGACTTAGGAACCACTTTCTCCGCCGCCGCGGTGATGGAAGGTGACAAGCCTAAAATTATAGAAAACATTGAAGGGTCTAGGACCACTCCATCCATTGTGGCCACCGCTAAAACGGGTGAAAGACTAGTAGGTCAGCTCGCTAGAAGACAAGCCGTGACAAACCCTAAGAATACGGTTTTTCAGGTGAAGAGATTCATGGGTCATAATTATGATGATCCAGGAGTACAGAAAGATAAGGCGGGTGTTTCCTTTGATATTGAGAAAGCCAGCACTGGTGGTGTGAGTATCAAGATGAATAATCAAGGTTATAAGCCGGAAGAAATCTCGGCTATGATTCTGCAAAAATTAAAGAATGATGTGGAGGCCAAACTCGGTGAGAAGATCACGGATGCGGTGATTACCGTCCCCGCTTACTTTAATGACTCCCAGAGACAGGCCACCAAGGATGCCGGAACCATTGCTGGTCTAAACGTCCTTAGAATTATTAACGAGCCGACGGCAGCTGCCCTAGCCTATGGTTTTGATAAAAAGAAGAATGAGCAGATAGCGGTCTATGACTTTGGAGGTGGAACGTTTGATATTTCTATCCTAGAAGTGGGTGCTGATATTGTGGAAGTAAAGTCTACGGATGGTGACTCACACCTTGGTGGACGTGATATTGACCGCAAGATTATTGACTGGGTGGCGGGTGAATTTAAAAAGGAAAGTGGTATTGATGTGTCCAAGGATCCGCTAGCCCTACAGAGGCTAGATGAGGCGGCAGAGAAAGCCAAGATTGAGCTTTCTACAGCTATGGAGACCGAGGTAAATATTCCGTTCATTACTTCTGATGCCAATGGCCCAAAACATTTGTTAATCAAACTTTCTCGCGCTACTTTGGAAAATCTGACTAAAGAATTCATTGACCGCTCAATCGAGATTACTAAAAGAGCTATTGCCGCTTCGCCATTCAAGGTTGAAGATATTGATGAAGTGGTGATGGTGGGAGGACAAACCAGAATGCCCGCCATTATCAAAGCGGTAAAAGAAATCTTTGGTAAGGAACCAAATCTTTCCGTAAACCCTGATGAGGTGGTGGCCCTGGGTGCCGCTGTTCAGGGTGGAATCCTCCGTGGTGATGTGAAGGATATTCTTTTACTCGATGTGATCCCACTATCTCTCGGTATTGAAACTATGGGTGGAGTAGCCACAAAATTAGTGGAAAAAAATACCACTATCCCAACTACTAAGAGCCAAGTATTTTCTACCGCCGCTGATAGCCAGACTTCGGTGGAAATTCATATTGTCCAAGGTGAGAGAACCCTCGCTCATGATAACAAGAGCCTAGGTCGATTCATCTTAGACGGTATTCCACCAGCTCCACGCGGTATGCCTCAGATTGAAGTGTCCTTTGATGTGGATGCGAACGGTATTTTATCCGTCAAGGCTAAGGACAAAGCTTCCGGTAAAGAACAGTCTATCAGGATTGAAGCTCGCTCTGGTTTGACCGAGGAGGAAATCAAGAAGATGACCGCCGATGCTACCGCCCACGAAGCAGAAGATAAAAAGAAGAAAGAGGAAATTGAAATAAAAAATATGGCGGAGCAGATGGTCTACACCGCTGAGAAAGCCATCAAAGATAACGGCGCTAAAGTCACTCCAGAGATTGTGAAAGGGGTGGAAGATAAAATTGCTGATTTGAAGAAGGCTAAAGAGGGGACGGATCTTGAGGCAATCAAGAAAGCGTCTGAAGCTCTCTCCACTGAGATGCAGAAAATCGGTGAAGCTATGGCCAAAGCCCAGCCTGCCTCCGAACCAAAGGCAGGAGAACAAGCTACTCCTGAAGGCCAAGGAAAGGATGACAATATCAAGGATGCGGATTATAAAGAGGCAAAATAAAAATGGCAAAGGATTATTATCAAACACTTGGGGTGAATAAAACCGCTTCCAAGGATGAAATAAAAAGTGCCTTCAGAAAACTGGCCCACGAGTACCACCCGGATAAAGCGGGTGGTAACGAGGCCAAGTTTAAAGAGGTGAGCGAGGCTTACAATGTCCTCGGTGATGACACTAAGCGCAAGCAGTATGATACCTATGGTTCCACCGGGCCCACCGGTGGTAATCCATACGGTAGTGGTTTCGGCGGATTTGGCCAAGGTCAAGACTTTGGTGGTTTTGACTTTTCTCAATTCACACAAGGGAACAATAGTTTTGAATTTGACCTCGGAGACATCTTTGGGGAATTTTTTGGTGGCGGTGGTCGTCGGCAGAGAGTCAAGAGAGGTCAGGACATAACTGTTGATCTAGAAATCAGTTTTAAGGAGTCTGTTTTTGGGGCCGAGAAAGAGTTTAGTTTGACCAGAAACTCCAGCTATAAAGCCGAGAAAATTAAAGTAAAGATTCCCGCTGATATTAATCATGGTGAAACCGTTCGTCTGACCGGGGCTGGTGAAAGTATTAAAGACGGTATTGCTGGTGACTTATATATCCGCATTGCAGTAAAGAAGGATCCACTTTTTAGGAAGGAGGGAAAGAATATTGTAGCGGATATTAGTATCAAACTAACTGATGCGTTACTTGGTGTGAAGTACCCACTTAAAACACTTGATGGTGATATCGAGCTAGCTATCCCTGAAGGGACAAATTCTGGGGAGATATTACGGATTCGAGACAAAGGGGTGCCGATCGATGCCCGCCATCGCGGTGATTTACTTGTCAGGATAAAGACTCTCATGCCTAATCATTTGTCCAAAGTCTCTAAAAAGGCCATCGAGGAGTTGAAGAAGGAAGGACTATAGTATATAATAAAAGGATGAGGGACGATGACGATATAATTATAATTTTTGATAAAACCACCAAGAGGATATTTCTTGTATTTATCATTTTATTTTTAGGGATGATTGGTTATTCCGTATTGAAATTTCTTGTTTTTAAATCCTTTCAAATTACCGCTGAGCTACCTTGTGACGTGACCACGGAGGCTTGTTATCATTATGAACCCACTCCGCTTGTCTGTGAGCCAGAGGATACCAAGTGCCAAGAGCAGGCTTTGATTCCAGATGAGCCGTATGAATATAAAATCATCAGCAAGCGTGCTGGGGTGATTGATGCTTGCCAGAAAACTGTCGAAAGACTTGGTTGTTCAGATGAAGGCTTATCTTGTCTGCCCGGTGAAAAGCATTGCTCCATCATCTACTGTGATCCAAATAATTTGATGGAAGGTCAGGCTTGTTATGAACCACCGACAGAAAGTGCTGAGACTGATGTGACTGACACGGTTACTGAATCCACTGATACCGAGCCAGCTACTAGTTCCGAACCAGTAATCTAAAATGACTAATTTAAAAGGTGCAAAAAAAATATTACTCTCGGGTGTCAAACCCACTGGCCGAGTCCATATCGGTAACTATTTTGGCGCCATGAAGCAGTTTGTGGAGATGCAAGATGAATTTGATAGCTATGTTTTTATTGCGGACTATCATGCAGTCACCACTGTTCAAGATAAAGCTAAAATGTCCCTAGGTATCATTGATGTGGCCTTGGATTATTTAGCCATTGGTCTGGATCCTAAAAAAGTCACCTTGTTCAAACAGTCAGATATTCCTCAGGTACATGAACTGAATTGGATTTTTAATTGTATCACTACCATGCCGTATTTGATGCGTGCTCATGCTTATAAGGATGCTGAAGCCAAGAATAAAGAAATCAATGTCGGTATTTTTGATTATCCACTACTCATGGCCGCGGATATTTTACTGCAAGATGCAGATGTAGTGCCCGTGGGTCAAGATCAGAAACAACATGTGGAGTATGCTAGGGACACCGCCCAGAAATTTGACAATACTTTTAACTCTAAAATATTTAAATTACCGGAACCGTTGATTCTGAAAAGTGTAGAGACCGTGCCCGGGACTGATGGTCGGAAGATGAGCAAAAGTTATGGCAATGTGATCCCACTTTTTGCGACAGATGAGGAAATCAAGAAAGCCGTGATGAGTATACCCACGGATTCCAAAGGGGTAGAGGAGTCCAAAGATCCAGAGACCAACGGTATTTTTGCTATCCATAAATTACTCCTAAACGAGGCGGATAAGGCCGCTTTAGCCCTCCGCTATAAGAATGGCGGGTTAGGTTATAAAGAGGCCAAGGAAGGGCTTATTGGGGCTTTGAAGGCCTTTATAGGGCCTATGCGAGACCGTCGAGCCTTGCTAGCTAGTGATTTAGACCATGTTTTTGATATCCTAAAAGAGGGGGGTCAGAAGGCCCGCAATCGAGCGGAAAAGAAGATGCAGGAGATTCGTCAGACGGTGGGAGTTGAAATATATTAGAAAGGTGGTAGTATTATGAGATAAGCACTGAAGCCGCTACCTAAACCAATAATTGGTCGGTGGACAACACGGCTTCGGCCTAAGTCAAAAGAGTTTGACCGGCCATGCTTGGGGAAGAAAGTGAAAATGAGTAGAACCCCATAAATGAGTAATCCCAAGTCGCCAAAGGCTATGCGGGGTGAAAAGTAAGGTGGCACCACGATTTGAATCGTCCTTACAAGATTATCATTATTGGTAATTTTGTCAGGGCGATTTTATTTAATGAAATGAAAAAAGAAAATTCAATAATAATATACGAGGACAAGAAGACTGGAATCCGGCTGGAAACTCATTTAGAAAATGAGAGTATTTGGCTCACCCAAAAGCAAGTTGCTGGTTTATTTAAAGTTACAATTCCGACAATCAATGAACACCTAAAAAATATTTTTAAAACTAAGGAATTAAATGAGGATTCAGTTATTCGGAATTTCCTAATAACTGCTCAGGATGGTAAAAATTATAACACTAACCATTATAATTTAGATTGTATAATATCATTGGGTTACAGAGTAAATTCCCAGACTGCGACTAAATTCCGTATCTGGGCTACAAATGTATTGAGAAAACATATTGTAGATGGTTATACTATAAATGAGAGCAGATTATTAGAAGCAAATAATAAATTTAAAGAATTACAACAGGCGGTATCCTTCATTAACGAAACATCCAAAAAGAAGGCATTGAGTGGACAAGAAGCAGAAATCCTAAATTTACTTTCCAGCTATTCTAAAACTCTGACCTTATTAAATGAGTATGACAAGAACCAAATAAAAGAAATAAAGGGTACAAAATCCGATTATCAGTTGACTTATGAACAGGCTAAAAATGTTATCACGGACATCAGGAAGAACTTAGCCAAAAAAGAAGAGGCTACAGATTTATTTGGCCAAGAAAAGGATAATTCATTTGAATCAGTAATTAAAAATTTGTATCAGACATTTGGTGGAAAAGAGCTTTATAAAACAACACAAGATAAAGCGGCTAATTTATTGTATCTGGTAATCAAAGATCATTCCTTTTCTGATGGTAATAAAAGGATCGGTTCGTTTTTATTTGTTTATTTTCTAGATAGAACAAATTCACTTTATAAAAATAGCGGAGAAAAGAAGATAAACGATAATGCCCTAGTTGCTTTAGCTCTGCTTATTGCTGAAAGTGATCCGGAGGAAAAAGAAACATTAGTTAAAATTATCAAAAATTTAATAGCTTAACAAAAAATATTATGCGAACATATATAAAAGATTTGGCAGGAAAGGTGGGGGAGGAAGTGGTGGTCAAAGGCTGGGTGGATATCCGCCGGGATCATGGTAAATTGATTTTCATTGATTTGCGAGACATGTCTGGCAAGGTGCAGATGGTAGCCTTGCCTAATCACAAGGAGGCGCATGAGCTAGCCAATACGGTCCGGCCAGAGTGGGTGCTGGAAGTATCAGGTAAGGTCAATGCTCGTCCAGAAAAGATGATAAATAAAGATGAGGTGAATGGCGCGGTAGAAATTGAAGTTTTAAATATTGTTGTTTTAAATGAAGCTCAGACTCCACCTTTGGATGTTAGGAGTGACGGTAAGGATATCAATGAGGAGGTGCGCCTAACTTACCGCTACCTGGATTTACGCCGCCCCAGAATGCAGAAAAATATTCGTAACCGTAGTCTAGTAATGACTTATGTCAGAAACTTTTTTACGGCTGAGGGTTTTACAGAAGTAGAGACTCCAAACCTCACCACCGCCACTGCTGAGGGCTCACGAGACTTTATTGTACCTTCTCGTGTGATGCCTGGTAACTTTTATGCACTGCCACAGTCTCCTCAGCAGTATAAACAACTCCTAATGGCCGCGGGGATGGAAAAGTATTTTCAATTTGCCCGCTGTTATCGTGATGAGGATAGCCGTGGTGACCGCCAGCCGGAGTTCACCCAGATGGATATGGAAATGAGTTTTGTAAAGCGTGAGGATGTGATGGATGTAAATGAGCGTGCCTTGATTGCTTTGGTCCAAAAGTATTATCCAGAAAAGAAAATCCAAGCTATTCCTTTCCCTCGCCTTACTTATAAGGAAGCTATGGAGAAGTATGGTTGTGATAAGCCGGATATCAGAGAGGATAAAAATAATCCAGATTTGTTAGCTTTCTGCTGGGTGGTAGACTTTCCGATGTTTGAAAAAACAGATAAAGGGGATTGGACTTTTACCCATAACCCATTTTCTTCACCGACACCGGAGAGCATGCCGGATCTGATGGAGAAGAAAAATATTGAGAACATTTTGACTACTCAGTATGACGTGGCTCTTAACGGTTATGAGGTGGGTGGTGGTAGTATCAGAAATCATCGACCAGAGGCCCTGAGGAAGGTGCTAGAAATCATGAACTTCAATGATGAGAAAATCGAGCGGGAATATGGTCATATGTTGAAATCCTTTTCCTTTGGTGTTCCTCCACACGGTGGTATGGCTTGGGGCTTTGACCGCTTGATGATGCTACTCCAGAATGAACCAAATATTCGCGAGGTGATTGCCTTTGCTAAAACCGGTGAAGGGGCGGATTTGATGATGCGAGCCCCGGGAATTATCAAGGACGAGCAGTTATTAGAACTAGGTATCAGTGTAAATAAAAAGATTAAGAAATAATTGTAAAAAGTGCTACAATAGATAAATGCCCGAAAATGTTTTTAAAATAAAAACGGAGGTGTTTGAGGGTCCGTTGGACTTGCTATTAAGCTTGATTGAAAAGCGGAAACTTTTTATCAATGATATTGCCCTTTCCAAGGTGGCGGATGACTATATTGCCTATCTCCAGAGTCTGGACAAATTTCCGATCGCAGACAGTGCTGATTTTCTCGTCATCGCCTCCACCTTACTCTTGATCAAATCACGTTCGCTTTTGCCTAATTTGAGTTTGACTGAGGATGAGCAGAAAGATATCGGTGATCTGGAACGTAGGTTAAAGATATATCAGAGGATAAAGGAGCTTTCTATCCATATCAAAAATCAGTTTGGTAAGGAAATTATCTTTACCGCTGAGCCCAGGAAAATGCTTCCAGTTTTTTCTCCAGATCAAACCATGACCAAGGAGAATTTTTTAACCGCCATCATGTCTGTAATCAAAGCTTTACCTAAGGCTGCGGAAAATATTCCCAAGGCTGTAGTTCGGAAAGTAGTGAGCCTGGAAGAGATGATTGGTAACCTCACCCAGCGGATTCAGAGTAGCATCAAACTATCCTTCCGCGAGTTTGCTAAAGTTGGCAAAGAAGAGCGAGTCAATGTTATAATAAGCTTTCTCGCAATGCTAGAATTAGTGAAGCAGGGGATTGTGAACGTCAGACAAAACAACGAGTTTGAGGATATCGAGATGGAGACGCAAACCACGGGTTTACCACATTATAATTAATAATACTGATATTTTTATGAAAAATAATAAAATAAATAAATGGAAAATAAAGAATTAACATTAGACAGTCAGATTGAAGCCATCCTATTTTGGAAAGGGGAGCCACAGTCCATAAAAAAGCTGGCAGGTAATTTAAATAAAACAGAAGAAGAGATTAAAGCTGGACTAGAGGTGTTAAAAGGGAAAATCACCGGGCGGGGAGTGGAGCTTGTTTTTAATAATGATGAAGTGATGCTCGGCACCGCCTCTAAACTCTCACCAGTTATTGAGCATTTGACCAAGGAGGAATTGGTACGGGATTTAGGTAAGGCCGGCTTGGAGACTATTTCTATAATTGCTTATAAGGGCCCCGTCTCCCGTGCAGAGATAGATTATATCCGTGGCGTCCAATCAAATTTTATTTTACGTAATTTGCAGATTCGCGGTCTAGTGGAAAAGATTACTAATGAAAAGGATCACCGCAGTTTCCTTTATCGTCCCACTTTTGAGCTGTTACAATTCCTGGGCGTATCTAGAATAGAGGACTTACCGGAATATGATAAAGTGAAAGCTGAATTTGAGCAGAATCTGGCTGATAATAAACCTGTGGAGGTAGAGGCAAAGGTGGAAGTAGATAGCACCTTAGAGGAAGAGCCTGATGCCGAAAGTCTTAATAACAATATTTAATGCCGTCAGATATTTCAAAAAAAGAAAAGATTTTGGCATTACTGACTGTGTTCGGACTTTTTTCAGCGGTTGGTCTTTTGCTTTTTGCTATTAGTTATAATAACAAAGTAAAGACGGATATTCTTAATATTAAGGCCAAGCATAATCAATCCGTAATCACCGCCACAAAAAAACTAGAAGCAGTTCAGTATAATCAAAGTACCAGCACGGAGTCAGCACTCACAGCCAAGTCATATATCACCGTGGCGGTGGGTGGTGAAAACGTAAAAAAAATATTAGCCGAAAAAAATCCTAATCAATTGTTACCAATTGCAAGTATTACCAAGCTTGTGGTAGCGCTTGTAGCTCTAGATAATCTGGATCCTGAGACCAAGATTACCGCTACGCTAGATTATATTGGAAAAGAGGAAAGTGCTTTTGTTGTTGAAACAGATAGGACATACACGGTCATGGAGCTCTTATCTAATGCCCTTGTTTCTTCTGACAATGATTCGGCTCGGCTACTCGCGAGTGCCCTTGGTGAAAACAACTTTATTTCTAAAATGAATGCTAAAGCAGTAGAATTAGGCTTGAACAAGACTCACTATGTGAATGTCACTGGCCTGGATCCTCTTGACCAAGCTCAGGGTATAAATGTCTCCACCGTTACAGATCTAGTGAATCTAGTAATCTATATCATGAGAAATAAACCAGGGATTTTTGATATAACAGCCAAGACGGAGTATAACTTTTGTGATACGCTAAATTATTGCAAACCGGTACTGAGCACGGATAAGCTTTTGGTGGACACCAGCCTTCCATATAGAATTATTGGTGGTAAAACCGGTAGCACTGATTTGGCCCAAAAGAATTTGATTTTAGTGACAGAATTAACTGCTGATTTATTTTTAGTAAATGTTGTTTTAGGTTCTTCTGATAATTTTATTGATACCAAAGCCCTTATTAGCCAAGTTATAATAAATAATTAAATGGATATAGTAAAAATCTTTGTTCCTACCACCATAGCCTTTATCATCGGTATTCTCATCACCCCAATCCTCAGTGGTTATTTATACCGAAATAAAATGTGGAAGAAAAAGAGTGTGGTGGTAGCCACGGATGGTGGAGTAGCCACCCTGACTCAGAAGCTTCACAATGATGAGGAAAAGAAAACTCCGCGCATGGGTGGAATATTGATTTGGCTATCCGCCCTTATCACCATCGCTATTTTCTTTTTTGCCTCTATGTTTGATGGCCCTACTTTAGCTAAATTAAACTTTCTCAGTCGTAATCAGACCTGGTTACCACTCTTTACTCTGATTCTTGGTGCTTTAGTGGGCCTGGTGGATGATTACTTTAGTGTCACCGAGCGTTATGATCAAAAGGCCGGTGGTTTATCCTCCAAAAAGAGACTGTTGGCAGTTTTTATCATCTCGCTCATCGGCGCCTGGTGGTTTTATAGTAAACTAGAAGTGACTGAAATTATTATTCCTTTTGTGGGTATTTGGGATGCGGGTTTCCTCTTTATTTTCTTTTTTATTATTGTAATGCTCGGTACCTATTCCGGTGGGGTAATAGATGGTTTAGATGGTCTCTCGGGCGGGGTCTTCAGTATCATTTTTAGCGCTTATGGGGCGATTGCTTTTCTAGGTAATCAGATTGACCTAGCGGCTTTTTGTTTTGTTCTAGTTGGTGGCCTTTTGGCTTTTCTCTGGTTCAATATTCCACCCGCCCGCTTTTATATGTCGGAGACGGGGACCATGTCCCTCACTATCACCCTGGTGGTGGTGGCTTTCCTCACCAAACAAGTCCTGATTCTCCCTATCATCGCTTTTCCTCTAGTCGTTTCTTCTGGCTCAAGCATTATTCAGCTTTTATCTAAAAAGTTTCGTAATGGCAAGAAAGTTTTCCTCGTTGCCCCACTGCACCACCATTTCCAAGCCCTGGGTTGGCCCGCCACTAAAGTAGTGATGCGTTACTGGGTCGCTGGCATCATCTTCGCCGCCCTCGGTATCATCATCGCCTTGATTGGATAATTTATGCCGAAAAAAGTAGATAAAACATTTTTAATTTCGTTTTTTGCCCTACTCATCAGTGGCTTGGTGATTTTTATTTCTGCCTCGCTCGGTATTTATGCCCGGGACAATGCCAAGTTTACTTCTATCATCTTTAGTCAAATTTTCATCGGACTTTTTATGGGGCTTATTGCTTGCTTTATCGTTTCCAAAATCAATTATAGGTACTGGCGTAAATTTTCCTTTTATATTTTCTTATTGTCAGTTGGCGCCACCCTCTTGGTCTTTATCCCAGGTGTTGGTGTTTCCCACGGTGGAGCTACTCGCTGGATTTATATTGGTAATATGTCTTTCCAACCATTAGAGCTTCTGAAAATTGGCTACATTATTTATTGGGCAGCGTGGATCGGTGAGGTAAAAGAGAGAATCCAAACTATTCGTTGGGGGCTTTTACCTTTTATGATTATTACCGGTATCGTCGGTGTGGTACTACTCTTACAGCCAGACACGGATTCATTTGTTATTATTTTTTCAGTCGGCTTGGGTATGTATCTGGTAGGGGGTGGTAAGTGGCGTCATATCTTTTCCATTATCATTATCGGCTTCATCGGTGTCTCCGCGCTCTTTTTTATGCGTCCATACTTACTGGACCGGTTGATGACCTTTATCAACCCGGCTGATAATCCACTCACCTCTGGTTATCAGATCCAGCAGTCACTCATCGCCGTGGGTTCCGGTGAATTATTTGGCCGAGGCTTGGGCCAAAGCATCCAGAAATTTAAATATCTGCCAGAGTCCATCGGTGACGCCATCTTTCCCATTGCGGCTGAGGAGTTTGGCTTTATTGGGGGTATTATTATTATTTTTCTCTTTCTTTTTTTTATTTCTCAAGGGCTCAAAATCGGCGGGGGAGCACCAGACTCATTTAGTGGACTTTTAGTCATCGGAATTGCTATACTTATAACCATCCAGTCATTTATAAACATTGCCTCAATGATTGGCGTCATACCGCTTTCAGGCTCACCTTTGATCTTCTTTAGCCAGGGGGGGACTGCCTTGTTTTTTACCTTGGCGGAAATAGGTATGATTATAAATGTATCCAGAAGTAAAAAATTATTAACTAGCTAATTTAATATTATCAGATGAAAATATTATTGACCGGTGGGGGATCAGGGGGACACTTTTATCCGCTTATTGCCGTAGCCGAGGCGATAAATGATATCAGTAAAAAGGAAAACCTCGTTTCCGCTGATTTGTATTTTATGTCTGATAGTTCTTATGATGCTGAGGCTTTGATAGAAAATAATATTACTTTTATCTCCATCCCCGCCGGTAAAATCAGGCGTTATGCTTCTATCTTAAACTTTTTTGATATTTTTAAAACTATCTACGGCTCACTTGTAGCCCTAAAAAAGGTTTTCAGCCTTTACCCAGATGTCATCTTTAGCAAAGGCGCTTATGCCAGTTTCCCTGTTTTGTTGGCGGCCAGATTATTACGAATCCCGGTGATTATCCATGAATCAGACAGTGTACCTGGTAAAACGAACCTTTGGGCGTCTAAATTTGCTAGAAAAATAGCTATTTCCTATCCAGATTCGGCTAAATATTTTGCCCAGGCAGATAAAGTAGCCTATACCGGTAATCCTTTGAGGAAATCTGTTCTAAATATCAGCCGGTCTGGGGCACATGAATTTTTTGGTTTAGAGAAAAGTATACCCACTATTTTAATTATCGGTGGGTCACTTGGGGCCAGATTGATCAATGAGCGCATCCTAGATGCCCTGCCAAAGCTCATTGAACGTTATCAGATCATCCACCAAACCGGTAAGGCCAACGTAAAAGAAGTATCCGAGACTTCTAAAATTATCATCGGTGAAAATACCAATAAAGAGCGTTACCATATTTTTGATTATCTTAATGATTTGAATCTGACCATGGCGGCCGGTGCCGCTGATCTGATTATTTCTCGAGCGGGTTCCACTATCTTTGAGATAGCCTCTTGGGGTATACCCAGTATTGTCATTCCAATCACGGAGACAAATGGTGATCATCAACGCATAAATGCCTATGCTTTTGCCAGAAGTGGAGCTTCCTCAGTAGTAGAAGAGGCTAATTTGACCACCAATGTCCTGATTACGGAGATTGACCGCGTTTTACAAGATCAAGCCCTCCGTGACCGGATGTCCACCGCGGCCAAGAGCTTTACCCACCCGGATGCTGCTACCAAGATTGCCCAAGAGCTTATCAATATTGCCTTAACCCACGAAGAATAAAATGTCTGAAAATATCCCAAGTAAAATAATTACTAGATTTCCACCAAGCCCCACTGGCTGGTTTCATATTGGTAATGCCCGTACCGCTTTATTTAATTATTTTTTCACCAAAAAAAATAACGGCACATTAAAATTCAGACTGGAAGATACTGATAGAGAGAGATCAAAACCAGAATATGCTGATGATATTGTGAGCGGACTAAAATGGCTTGGTGTAGATATTGATTATACGAATCCCTATAAGCAGTCTGAAAATGGTGACAAATACAAAAAATATTTAGACTTAATGCTTAAGAACGGCTCGGCTTATATTTCTCAGGAAGAGGTAAAGGAAGAAGGGCAGAGGGCTGAGGTGATTCGTATTAAAAACCAAAATAAAAAGATAAAATACATTGACATTATCCGCGGGGAGATTGAGGTAGACACCACTGAGCTTGAGGACTTTGTTATTGCTAAAAGTGTGACTGAGCCACTTTACCATCTTGCCGTGGTGGTGGATGATTTTGAGATGGGTGTCACTCATGTGATTCGCGGTGAAGATGGTATTTACAATACCCCAAGGCAGATCCTGATTCAGGAGGCTATTGGTGCACCAAGACCTATCTATGCCCATATGCCGTTTATATTAAATGAGGATCGATCAAAACTGTCCAAACGTAAGCAGGGTGAATTAGTCTCTCTCACTTATTATCGTAATGCCGGCTACTTACCGGAAGCGATGGTGAATTTTTTGGCCTTCTGTGGCTGGAATCCTGGTGGAGAACAAGAGATACTTTCCATGACCGAGCTCATTGAAAAGTTTGACATTATGAAAGTCCAAAAATCGGGAGCTATCTTTAATAAAGAAAAACTACTCTGGTTTAATAAGGAATATATCAAAAGGCTACCAGCCGAGAGACTAGAGAGAGAAATTACCGCTAGATTGGATAAGAAATACACCTACACCAAAGAGCTGTTAAATAAAATAATCCATATCATCACCGAGCGCATAAACACTTTTGGTGAATTAGAAAAATATGTGGAAACAGGGGAGTTTGATTACTTTTTTATTGCCCCTAAGCCAGTGAAAGAAATGCTGATTTGGAAAAAAGATACTAACTTTTCTATTCCTAAAAATAATTTAAAGAAGGTTCTAGAAATGATCAAGGATATTTCTGAAGCTGATTTTACTGAGGAAAAACTCAAGACCATTTTAATGCCCAAGGCGGAGGAACTCGGAAAGGGGAGTGTGCTCTGGCCTCTGCGGGTGGCCCTCTCCGGCCGGGACAGGTCCCCTGACCCTTTTACCTTACTTTCTATCCTCGGTAGGGCAGAGTCACTCACTAGAATTCAAACAGCCATAAATCTGCTATAATATATAGCATGCTCCGCAAAGTTTATAGTTATAGCATTTTACTTTCTATTTTTTTCGGTATTTTTATTTGTGCTGTTTTTGTGACTCAAGCTGAGACCATTGATCAGATTCAGGATAAAATCGATACTGCCAATAAAAATCGTGCCGCCCTAGAAAAAGAGATTGCCAAATATCAGGATCAGCTTAAAACTATAAGTAGCCAAGCGGTGACTCTGCAGAGTACTATCAAGTCACTAGATGTGTCTACTAGTAAAATCACTACTGAAGTAAAACTGGTAGAAAATAATATTGATAAAACCGCCTATACTATAGAAGACACTGGGCTAGAAATAAAAAATAGGGAAAAACAAATCTACATGGGCAATCTAGCTATTATTGAGGATTTGAAGCTGATCAATGAGGCGGATAACCAAAGTGTTTTAGAAATATTGCTATCAAATCAAGACCTATCAGCCTTCTGGACTGATATGGAGGATATTATTCAAGTACAGTCTAAAATAGGTGATCAAGTCAGTAATGTAAAAAATATTAAAGTTAATTTAGAAAAGGCAAAAGCAAATTTAGTACAAAAGAAAAATGAACTTGAGCAATACAATAAAGAGCTAAATGATAAAAAATCAGTATTGCAATCCACCAAAAAAGAAAAAAGCACTTTACTTACAGCTACTAAGAGTACCGAGGCTAACTATCAAAAAATTCTTAAAGACAAACTGGCACTAAAACAAGCCTTGGATCAGGAAATAAACAGCTTTGAGTCCCAGCTTAAAATGATCATTGATCCCAAGAGCTTTCCACCGGCTGGCAAAGGGATCCTAGCTTGGCCGCTGGATAACATTTTTATTACTCAAAATTTTGGTAAAACCACTGATTCTGGGCGTTTATATGTGAGTGGCACACATAACGGTGTAGACTTTAGAGCCTCCATCGGTACCGCCGTCAAATCCGCTGGCAATGGGGTGGTTGAGGGGACAGGGAACACTGACACGGTTTGTCCGGGCGCCTCCTATGGCAAGTGGGTCTTTATTCGTTATGATAATGGTCTAGCGAGCGTTTATGGTCACTTCTCAGTTGTCTCTGCTAAGGCTGGCGACCGAGTCAAGACTGGTGACGTAGTCGGCTATTCAGGTAATACTGGTTACTCCACTGGTCCACATTTACATATGGGAGTCTATGCTGGTCAAGGAGTAAAGATCTCGTCACTTAAAAGCACCGTCTGCAAGGGAACCTACACCATACCGGTAGCTGACCTCAAGGCCTATCTGGATCCGCTAGTTTACCTTTAGACCTATATAATTTTTTATTTAAAAGATGTATAATAAAACAGATATGAAAAAATTTAAAAACAGGCAAGGTGGATTAGTAAAACTAATCATCCTAGTGATCATAGCGATCGCTGTTTTGAGCTACTATGGGGTGGACATCAAAGAATTTGTAACCTCACCTCAGGTTCAAAAGAATTTTGGCTATGTCGGAAACTTTATCAAAGGAATCTGGAGTGATTACTTAGCTAGTCCAGCCGGCAAGGTGTGGGACCTATGGCAAGGCTATGTTTGGACTCCGCTTATAAATATTTTAAATAAATAAATTTATGCCACCACCAGATGATAATCTTTTAGATATTTTTGGATTTCTAGATGTTTTATTTATAATAATTCTCATTGCCCTTTTCCTCTGGCAATTTTTTACCTGATCACTAGGGGAGTACTCACTATACTATTCTGGC
Source organism: uncultured bacterium (assembly GCA_903831305.1). Classification (GTDB taxonomy): domain Bacteria; phylum Patescibacteriota; class Minisyncoccia; order Phycocordibacterales; family GWA1-40-21; genus CAIJXO01. The sequence goes on from CAIKXE010000005.1 coordinate 20,936, forward strand.
TATATATTACGTATATAGTGTGTGGAAGATATATTGTGCGACATGGTATTGCCCGTAAAGCCTTTATCCCCTAACTAATAAGTAGTATGCACAAACAAAAAGCTCACCAGTGATGGTGAGCTTTTTGTTTAATATTATTTTCCTCTCCAACATTTAGCTGAGGCACTCCAAGGCTGTGTTCCCTCCTTGTTATACAGGTACTTGGCATAAGCCAGGTTACCATCAACAGTCGTTAGATCAAAACCAAGGTCCTCTGCCTTCTCACCGTGATAGTATTCATTCACCTGTAAGAGACCGAGATCAGATTTATTGACCTTACCACGTAGGACATCGCCATCCTCGCCATACTGTCTAAAGCTAGACTCACAACTGGCTATCTCAGCCAAAATCGGAGTTTCTATAAAATATGCCCTCACATAGTCCTCTAGAGTTACCGGATTCTCTACCGGTTGTCTCTTATGAGTGTTTGCACTATTTTCTACGTCCTGGGCAATGGCCGTACTTGGCCCACCATATATAGACGATGCTAAGAAAAAAATTGCCGTTGTTAATTCAATCATAATTTTTTAATACTTCCCCGTTTTAATTGTAAATTTACACCTCGAGCGGAAAAGTATTTATCCTTTTACCTTTCAGAGACCACCATGACCCCTAATAAAGTAAAAATCAGAGCTCTCCTCTGACTTCCTATATACTAGCACTTTTTAGTTTTCTTGTCAAGCATTTAACACACAAAAATGACCTAGTCAAACAACAAAATAGGCCTTAAAATAAGGCTTATTTCCTTGACAGGCCTTCAATAAAGTGGAGCAGAATATTAGCGGTTTTTACCCTAAACTAGGGTTTTTGGAAGGTTACCGGGTATTTCTCAAACTCAGGCAGTAAATTTATATTATAGAGGAGCCGAGACAGGGCCTCAGCAGAAATTTTGGCCCCGTTTAAGGCATTGTGAGGGTGTATCTCAGCCGGAATCCCCACATACTGCATTATTTTATCACTATTCAAATCCGAATGATTATGAATAACTGGTGGCGTAACTCCCCTACTAATCATATGCGCAAAGCAGACAGAATGTTGATCAATGGTTCTAAAAGCAAACGGCCACTCCAGATGATAACGATCAGCCGCCCGGTGCAGGAAATCCCGATCAAAGGAGGGGTTCTGCCCAGCAAAAGTCTGATCCGCACATTCCTTGGCCCAGGTAATAAAGTGTTTTAAGAGCTCTTCATCAGTTTGTTTATTAGCGTCAGTAGCCTGTTCACGGGTAAAACCATTGATCGCCAGGGCTTCATCGTCAATATGTGCCTCCGGGAAGGCCCGGCACTCCTCATAAAACTGCCTACTTGGATTTGCAAAATCTACCGCCCCCAAAGAGAGGATAGAGTGCTTTACTTCATCCACCCCACTCGCTTCAATATCAATTATTATCATACTTACATTATAACACACTTTCCCCTTGCTATATTTATCTATTAGTGCTAGTATCTAGAAAGATTGTTCTTTTAGATTTCGCGCTTAATTGCGCTTGATATTAGCACTCCGTGCACAGGGGCCTCTCTCCCTCCTCTCTTCCCTCCCACTCACCCTTGCACGGGGTGCCCTCAATCACCGAGTCATCATGACTCGATAATGTACGCCGCCGCCGCTTTCCAACCTTGGACAGCGGCGGTTCTTTCTTTAAAAAAATTACTTCAACCCAAGACAATTAGTGGCGGCTGTATAACCTGCCCTCTGTGCCTCCTCGTAAGAATCAAACCAGACTTTATTTTTCTCTGCTATCTGTGACGCCCCCGCACACCAAGGAAAATGATATTTCTTGCCACCTTTAGAAGACACTAAAAATCCCAGAGCTTTCTCCGTGGCCACCATAGCGCTCGCTGATACTGGCACGGCCACCTTATCAGCCACCTGAACTGAACTGGTAGTGGTTGTGGCGGTGGGTATAACCCAGCTAGCTTTCTGTATGTCCACCGTTCCTCGGCTTTTCTCTAATACAGATATTTTACCCAAGCCAAAACCGGCCAAACCCACCAAAATTATTACTGAAACTATAAAAATGTCTTCTCGAGGGTTTAGATTACTATGTAATAATGATAAGTGTGGTCCCACCCATCTTTTCCAATAAGTCTTGACCCAGGAGTAGACTTTCCTCCAAAAATTCACTACGGGGTTGATTTTTTTGGTAACATCCTGTATACTCATGGGACAAATTATAACAGAGTTTTAATATTAATTAAACAGCCATGGCACATAAAAAAGCAGCCGGTACAACAAAAAATGGTAGAGATTCCAATCCTAGATTCCTAGGAGTCAAACTTGGTGATGGTGATACCGCCCAAGCTGGTTCTATTATTGTCAGACAAAAAGGCGTAAATATCATGCCTGGACGCAATACCAAGATGGGTAAAGACTATACTGTCTACGCGGTCAAAGCGGGAAAGGTTAAATTTGCTTCTAAACGCAAAATGTCTTTTGATTCTAAAATGGAGAAAAAAGGGATTGTCTCAATAATTTAATCAAAAAGCCTCCAGAATATACTCGGAGTGATTAGGTATTCCGTTAAACGGAGAGTATGTTGTGGAGGCTTTTTGTTTTCCTATCTTACTCCGCCTTGATCACTAATTTAAAGGTCGTCTCTCGGCCATTAACCGTTACTTTAATAGTATGCTCGCCAACCTCTTTAAGAGGTTTTTCTAGACCCAAATGCTCTGGTGGCAAATTCACGCCTTTTTGTTTTCTTACTGCCTCTATTATTTCCTCCTTATGAATACCAGCAAACAAGTGACCCTTATCATTTACCTTACCAGTCATTATTATACTAATACCCTGAATTTCATTTAGGGCCTTCTGTAATTCGGCTTCGGTTTTAACCGTCTGAAACACATCACTCTTTTTCTTAATATCAATCATATTGATATTCCCTGGTGTCGCCACTAGTGCCAGGCCATTGGGGATGAGCATATTTAAGGCATGACCATCAGCCACCTCCTTTACCTCATACTTCTTACCTAGCTTCTTTACATCTTTTAATAATATTATTTTCATCCGCTAAATATAACTTAAAAATCGAGTAATGCCTACCTTGACCCACACATAAATATTCGGTTGAGTTTGTTACTATTTCAATATCTCAATTGCTTTATCCAGTTGAGGATCCTTCTCCGCCTTGATATCCGCGTCAGTGATTTTCACCAGGTAATCTGGAGTCAGACCTCCTTCCGAAATACTTTTACCGTTTGGTGTCAGCCACTTGGCAATGGTTACTTTGAGTGAGGTGTCACCGGATATAGATAGTAGTTCCTGAACAGATCCTTTGCCATACGTTTTTGTCCCTACCAGTTTAGCAATACCGTGTTCCTGTAGTGCCCCCGCTAAAATTTCAGAAGCGGAAGCCGAACCAGCATCAACCAAAACCGCCATTTTTAATTTATCATTAAATACTTTATAACCCTTACTACGATACACTGTTCCCTCCCGACCATCGCCAAATTCCTCACGTACCACCGTCTTGCCAAGGGGAAGAAACCAGCTAGCCATATCCACTGCCGCATTCAGATACCCACCAGGATTCCCGCGTAAATCAAGGATTAATTTAGACTTTTTAGAATTAATAAATTCCTTCAGGGCGGCATTAAACTGTGGCTGTGCCTGCGCATAAAAATTGTAAAGACTGATCACAAACACATCCCCCTTAATCTCAGTTTTAACTGTCGGAATATCAATCACTGCCCGCACAATCTCAATGGTCAGTGGTTTGGTATTGCCCTCTCGTAAAACGGTCAACTTTACAGTTGTTCCTTTTGGTCCCCGAATCAGCTTTACGGCTTTTTCAGTCGGTAGATCTATCGCCGCCTCACCATTGATTGTTATTATTTTATCTCCTGCCTTGACGCCAGCCTTCTCGGCGGGTGAACCCTTTAAAGGAGAAACGACTGACAAAACACCGTCCTTGATCCCTATTTCCATCCCCACACCTTCAAAGTTTCCACTGATATTTGTCGCAAAATCCTTGGTATCAGACGGTGGCATAAAAACAGTATATGGATCACCAAGAGAATTAGTCATGCCCTGTATCGCCCCCCAGATCCGGTCTTGGCTAGTAGTAGTACTTACTTTATTTTTTGTCGCCACATATTTATCATCCAAGATATTCCATACTTGCCAAAAGGGATCCATGTCTATCGGCCCCTCAGTCGTGGAGGCCTCGTTATTATTTAAAATAAGCTGACCAGGAATCAGACCCGAGCGAGTAGCCACTGACTGTTCCCGACCAAAAGAGATACCCAGTACAAAAGCCAGACCCATAAATAAAACAAAGATTAAAACTACTTTATATTTTTTAAAATTGCTTGTCATTGGTCTATTATAGTATAGAAAATAGTATTATGCTATAATTTGAGCATGATAAAAAAACAAAACTATAAAACAGTGACGTGGGTAGATTCTGAAATCCCCACCAAGGACGAGGCTCGTGAGCTGATGACTGAATATAATCTCAGTCCAGAAGTAGCCCAGGACATATTACTCCCGACCTTCAAGGACAAGATCGTTACCTATGATGACTATATTTATTTAGTCTTGCACTTCCCAGCTTTCAAACATACCCACAGTAAGAGCCACCGCCAGGAGATAGACTTTGTTCTTAGTAAAAAGTTTATCATCACAAACCGTTATGAAAGCATAGATTCTATGGAAAAGTATGCCAAGATCTTTGAGGTGAACTCTATCCTTGATAAAAGTAAGTCGGAAACTGGTCCCGGGGAGATCTTCCTAGCTATGATCCGCACTATTTACCAATCCTTATCAGACGAGCTTGATTCTATAAATTATTTACTACGTGAAGCGGAGAAAAATATCTTTGCCGGCAAGGAAAAGGCTATGGTTTTTGAGCTGTCTCGGATTGGGCGAGAGATTATTAATTTTAATCACATTATTAATCCCCACGGAGATATCCTAGAAACACTCAAGCAAGAATCTAAACACTTCTTTAATAAAGAATTCACTATTGAGCTCGAAACAGTGATAAACGAATATTACAAAATCTCTAAAATTTTAGAACATGTAAATGAGATCCTGCGTGAGCTCCGCGAAACCAATAATTCCCTACTCTCCACCAAGCAAAATGAAATTATGAAAACTTTAACCGTTTTTACTTTTTTTGCTTTACCGTTTTCTATTATTACGGGTTTCTTTCAAATGAATACCAAGTTTACCCCTTTTGTAAACACCACCAATGACTGGTACTTTATCGTTGGCGTGGAGTTTATTGTGATGCTCATTGTCTTTACCATTGCCAAAAAGAAAAAGTGGTTTTAATCCTGTATCCCATGCAACTATACAACACCCTCACTCGCAAAAAAGAAGACTTTAAGCCAATAAAGGAGGGCTCAGTGGGTTTGTATACCTGTGGACCAACTGTCTATGGCTATCCACATTTAGGTAATATGCGTACCTACATTTTTGAGGACCTCTTAAAACGTGTTTTGACTTACAATAACTATGAGGTGAATCATGTGATGAATATTACTGACGTCGGGCACCTCACCGGTGACCGGGATATGGGAGTGGACAAGGTAGAAAGAGAATCCGCAAAAACCGGCCAAACTGCCTGGGAGATCGCGGATTTTTATACCACAGCGTTTAAAGAAGATTTAAAAAGCCTAAATATTATTTTTCCCAATACTTTTTGTAAAGCTACGGACAATATCCCCGAGCAGATAGCCATGATACAGACTCTGGAGGAAAAAGGCTTTACTTATAAAATCACTGATGGTATTTATTTTGATACCGCCAAGGTAGCTGACTATAACAAGCTTTCCCATCAGAAAATCGAAGATTTGCGTGAAGGGGCCCGCGTGGAGATAAATGCCGAGAAAAAGAACCCCACCGACTTTGCTTTATGGAAATTATCCCCCACCGGAGCCAAGAGACAGATGGAATGGGAAAGCCCTTGGGGCGTGGGTTTCCCTGGCTGGCATATTGAGTGCTCGGCCATGAGTGTAAAATACTTGGGTGAGCAGTTTGATATTCACTGTGGTGGAGTAGACCATATTGATATTCATCATACCAATGAGCTGGCCCAGACCGAGTCCGCCACCAGTAAAAAGCCTTGGGTAAATTATTGGCTACACAGTGCTTTCTTAAATGGTATTGGAGGCAAAAAAATGGCCAAGAGTAGCGGGGACTTTATTACGGTGACTAATACTTTCACTGAAAAAGGTATTAGTCCCCTAGTCTATCGGTTTGCTAATCTCTCCGTTCACTATCGTAAGCCCATGGAGTGGAGCGAGGAGGCATTAATATCTGCTAAAAATGGTTATGAAAACCTGTTAGTCAAGATTTCTAAACTAGGACAAAAAACCGGTAAGCTGAGTTTAGAATATAAAGATAAATTTCTAGCCGATATCAATGATGATTTAAATATGTCTAAAGCGCTGGCGACCGTCCAGGAATTATTAAAATCAGATTTGTCTGATGAAGATAAATTGGCTACTGTTTTAGATTTTGATAAGGTCTTAGGGCTTAATTTACGATTAGAGACAAAAGCTGATATTGAAATCCCGGAGGCCGTTATAGAGATATTAAAAAAACGAGAAACAGCAAGGCAGAATAAAGATTGGAAAAGTTCTGATGAATTACGAGATGAAATTTTAAAACTAGGTTATCAGGTGACCGATGCTGACGCCGGGCAGGAAATTAAATTAATATAAACAGTGAACCGCCAAGCCCCGAAGAGCTTGGCGGTGGTTTGTATTAGGCGTCCCAGAGAAGCTTTCCATACGCCTGGATGGTGCCGTTTCGGCTCTCATGTGGAGGCACGCTCACACTGACCCGTTTCTCCGGGCAGAGGCTCTTAACGACAGCCTGAAGACCGGTAAAGAAAGCGGTTGACCGCAAACGGTAGGTGTTACTCTCTACAGAAATTAACCTGTGCCAGGTGGCAGAGGTGGCGTCAGCCATGGTCTCGCAGACCAGACTGAGTTTTACGCCCGGCGGAATTATGATCTTTCTGTTCCTCATGGTTGCCCTTAGGGTGCAAAAGAACTCCTGGGCCCCCTGATAGTCCTCGTCCTCGTAGACACTGACGATCACTTTTACTTCCATCTTCTTTTCCTCTCCGCTCATTATGAGCACTGGTTGTTTGTGTACAAAATCTGTAAAAAAGCATATCATACTTATATAAATAAGTAAAGGATTATAAAAAAACCAAGGAGAATCCTCGGTCTTTTTATCTATTCCCCTCAATAAAAGTGAGTGCCTTACCTTTCTTGTCACCTCGGCCGGTTCGGCCAATGCGGTGCACGTAGTCATCATAGGTAGCAGGTACGTCATAGTTGATCACATGTGATACGTCCGGAATATCCAGTCCTCTAGCCGCTACGTCCGTAGCCACTAAGATAGCCAATGAGTTATTTTTAAATGCGCCAAGTGCCCTTTGTCTCTTAGAATGTGGTTTGTTGCCGTGAATAGAGTCAGCTTTAAAACCTTTTTCAATTAGTTTTTTAGATAATTTTTCTACGCCATGTTTGGTTCGGCCAAAGATCAGCACCTTATAAAATTCAGCCTGCTTTAATAGCCCCTCAAGGGTCGCCATCTTATCACCAGTTACACGGACAATATCCTGGTCCACATTTTTGGAAGTATCACCCGTGCGGACGGAGACGATAATTGGTTCATGTAAAAAGGTTTTGATTAAAACCTCAATTTCCTTAGACATAGTAGCGGAGAAAAATAAAGTATGGCGTTTGGCTGGCATCTTGGCCATCAGATATTTCATATCAGCAATAAAGCCCATATCCAGCATTCTATCCGCCTCATCGAGGACAATAGTGCCAAATTTATTTAAATCAATAAACTTCCGGTTCACTAGATCTTTGAGCCGGCCCGGTGTTCCAATTATAAAATTATTATTTCTTTGTCTTAATTCGGCAATCTGTCCGCTGATAGAGGCCCCACCCACACAGCAAGCAGAAAAGATGCCTAGATTAGTAACGAAGCTTCTTAGCTCCTGATTGATCTGTACCGCCAGCTCCCTGGTAGGGACCATAATCAGCACTCGTTCAAATTTATTTAAAATAACTTTCTGAATTAAGGGTACTAGAAAGGCTCCTGTTTTACCCGTACCGGTATTAGCAATACCAACTACGTCCTTACCTAAAAGTATTTGGGGAATGGTCTTGTCTTGAATCAAAGTAGGAGTGACATAGCCCTTGGTGATAATATTTTGCTTTAAGCGCTGATCAATAATAAACTCAGAAAATTTATTATCTGGCACATAGGCTACCTCAGCTTCCAAAGGAGTGGCTTTATTTATGAATTTAGAAAAATGGATGTTTTGGCTAAAAGCGGCTCCCCGGCCACCACCACTTGGCCTGCCCCCAAAGGAAGGCTTACCACCACCAAACTTAGGTCTATTTGCGCCAAAAGACGGCCTATTTGAGCGAAATGGTCCTTTAGTGCTTCTGTATGGCTTGCTACCCTGATATCCGCTTGTAGGCCTTTTTGGGGCGTTATTGCTACTATGAGATGCCGAAGTAGAATTTGATCTGTGACTATTTGTATTCATAAACTTGAGCCATTACAATATCATAGTATGTCTATGTTTGTCAATGTTTTATAAATAAATTCTTTTAATTAGTGGATTGAGGCGAGTGATAAATTCATAGGCACTACCGGAGAGTAAGCCGGCCACATCATCCACCGTTATTACTTCTTCACCATCTTGGCCAATGATTGTCACCTCATCACCCACTTTTACTTTTTTAATATCTGTGACGTCCACCATAATTATATCCATACAGATTCGCCCTAGCACTTTTGCTCTTTGACCGTTCACAATGACCTGACCAATACCAGATAGAGCGCGAGGAAAACCATGCCAATACCCCACTGGGATGACCGCCACCTTGGAATCCCGCTTGAGCTTTTCCGTAAAGTCATAACCAATCCCTTCCTCTTTTTTAATATTATTTATTTCACCAATTATCGTTTTCCAACTTAGGGCTGGAAGTAGATTAAAAGGCTGTTTGGATAATGATTTTTGAGTGTCTGGTTGAGCCCTACCTATGGCGACCCGAGGACCGAAAAAGTCATTATCCGAATTGCCTTTTTGTGCATATTCCCTTGTTTCCGCTGACGGCCAAATACCGTAGAGCCCAATCCCTACCCGGACCATATCAAAGTGAGCTTCAGGAAAAAGGATTGTCCCAGAAGTAGCACAAGCGTGACAAATGGGTTTAAGCCCGGCCTTCATAAATGCCTCGCGCCACACCTTAAATATTTTAATTTGATTTTTAGTCTTCTTGGGAAAGGCTGGATCTTTGGCACTGGCAAAGTGTGTATACAAACCAACGACTTCAATTTGTCTTGTCATTCGAATTTGGCTAATCACCTTTTTAATATCCTTCTCCTGAAAGCCGTGCCGGTGCATCCCCGTGTCTACTTTTATATGCACTCGCAATTTATTCTTCAATTTCAATTTTCTAATCTCATTAAAATAATCAAAATTGGAAACAGTGATATCCAGATTATTAGTCACCGCCTTTTCAATCATCTCTGGTAAGATATAACCCAGAATTAAAATCGGACTTTTTATTCCCTCCCGCCGTAAAGCTATCCCCTCCACCACAGAATCCACCGCCAGATAATCCACCTTGAGCTTCTCTAGCTCTTGAGCAAATTCAATCAGATTATGTCCATACGCATTGGACTTGACCACGCCCATCAGCTTTGTTTCAGGAGTTATCAAAGCTCTAAAAGAGCGGTAGTTATGGGCTATCGCCTTCTTATCTATCTCAATCCAAGTCCGCAGTCCTTTCCGCAGTTCTTTTTTCATATATTATAAATCATATCCTTGCGCTCTACGACCACCTTCCAACCATTTTTCTTAGCATGCGTATACAGCTTTTTATTCGGATTAAAACAGATCGGATTATCCACCATTTTGAGTAGCACAATATCACTTTCCGTATCCCCCACTCCCACAGAACCATTAAGGGTGAGCCCTTCTTTTTCTACGGCTCGCAGTAGTACTTGGGACTTGTCAGAAATAAATTCTTCAAATAAAGTCACCCCGGTGAATTTGTCATCCGCCCCTACTTCATATATTCGGCCGTAAGTTTTATCAAAACCATATTTCTTACAAAAGTTTTCTACCAACACCTGCGGTGAATGTGAAATAGCCAAGATAAAATAGTTTTTCTTTTTGAGTTCTTTAATCAGATCCCTGGTGTAAGTGTAAACCTTGTTGTTATTCTCACTGATTACCTTTTCCGCAATCCTAGAAAACACTTTGGCATCTAGTCCCTTAATATTTTGCATAAAGGCTCGGACCACCGCCATGATATAGTCCTCATAACTCCCCTCGCGGTTCGTCCATTTTTCAAAAGCTTTCAGATATATATCTCTAGTATTCTCAGGGAATATTTTCTCTTTAATCAAGACCTCAACTACTTCAATTAGTAAACTGGACCTAAAAATCGTCCCATCAATGTCAAACACCGCCACTTTTCTTTTGACACTTTTCCCCTCAGCCGGCTTGTTTTTAGATGTTTTACTCATATGGTAATTATACCACAGCACCCCTTATTCTCAATTAACCCATTCGTACGAATGGGTTAATTGAGAATAAATTGAGATTATGGATTATGGAGTAGTGTGGAGTGGGGGTTAGGAATTTGAGATGATGAGTTTGGTGATCGGATGAACGGGCTCACTGAGGCTGTAAAACATGGACAGACCAACTTGTTCCCCATCCACGATGTCCGAGGATTTTAAAACACCGAGGTGCTTGGAGGTAGATTTGAATGACAATTTAATCTGCTCAGCCAGAATCCCCACTGTGCACTTTTTGTGTGAGAATAAATATTTTACAATCTCCATCCGCCGGCGGTTAGCCAGGGCCTTCATAAAACGTTCAAATTTCTTCATTCCCCTATTATACACCTATATATACAATTATCCTCTATTCACCCATTCGCGCGAATGGTTCCATAGACTGGGGGGAACAAAGGTGAGACCTTGAATCTCCAAAAAGGTCTCACCTTAAAGAGTAGTCGAAATATTTTTAATAAAAGGTACCTTGCTGTGCCCGCCCGAAGCCATGTGTCCAGCGAGACATTAGCGAAGGAGGGACACCTTTTTTGCCTTATTTTAGCCTTTTTGCAAGATATTCTCTTTCTTTTCTAATAAATTCTGCTCCCTTTTGATAATCTCCATTATTCACAAAGTCTCTGACTCGACGCGGATTAATACCATGCTTTTCAACGACATCCCATAATTTTTGGGCATTTCCATCTAAAGAAGCGGCTCGCATGATCTCTGGCCCAACCAATGTTTCCAATTCCCTGGATAGCGCAAATTCATCTCCGTTATTTATATGACCTTCCATGTATCTCTTCGTCTCGTCGTCTTCTGTGCTTTCCCGCATATCCTTAAATAATAATTCAGCCGACAGATGATCGGTAATCATTTCGTTTAAATTTTTATTCTTCAATTCTCTCTTACCAGAAACCAAATCAATTCTTCCTGTTTGCACGCCAGAACAAAATTCACAACAATTGTCATGAAACTCTATCTTACTAAAAGATATTGCGTGCATCATCTCGTGTAATAAAAAATGCCTTAAGGTCATCCGCCCAACAAATTCCCTGTATCTATCGGGGTGCTCTTGCACAGTCTCCGCAATTATTTCGCGCAATTCTGCAATAAGTCGCTTATTAATGTTCACTTGATGCCTTTGAGGGTCATAAAAAATAATTCTCGCAAAACCATCTAGTCCAGTGGCGCTAATATAATTTTCATACTCATCTCCATCGATCAACGCATACCTTACATCGTCCAAGCGCTCCATCCTATCGGGATAATTAGTGGCAACCAACCTCAAGTTGTCTGTCACAGCTTTTTGGACCCAATCTATCCCCATATTTTCCGCCAATTCTCTAGAAAAACCTTCTACAGAAAGCGCATAGCTATCCCTGTCAATGAATTTGTAAAAATTTGTAGTGTCTATTGGGGCGCCATCCTTTATTAACAAATCGACAAGTTTTCCCGGAAAACCTATTTTAGTGCCTTGCAAATCTTCTTTCACGCTTTCTGCTAAATAAGCCAGCCTTTGCTGCAAATCAGTTGTGTCTGTCACTAGCGATGATTCATTGGTGGTATTCACATCTCTATTTGCAGTTTCTACCATAAATTTAAATTAGTTAATAATGATTATATTATAAACCCATTTCCCCGAGGATTCAAACCATCCATCTATTTTTTAAAAGGTTCCTGACACCTTTTTCTCCTTTTTTCTAAAACCTATTCGCCTATTTTGGCGAATGCAGTCAATTTTTTCCTATTTACCCATTCGTACGAATGGTTCCATAAACCGTACGAAGTCTTTGGGTCAGGAGTAGTATGATTCCGACGATTATGAGTATGAATAGGATGATTTGTATGGTTTTCATATTGATTAATTTTTGCTTTTTTCTTCGCCAATTTCACCTTTTCGGGTATTCTTTTCGATTTTTTCTAGCAACTCCTCTATTCTATTTATTTTCCAATACCACAGAATAATTTCACGAAAAATAAAAAATGCAAACCCAACAATACCTATTCCGATCAAAATCAAACCAATATTACTCATGATATTAAATTTTTTTATTTAAATAAATTAATAAAAGCCTGTTTATAATCTCCACTATACAGATTTTGATTAATATTTCCAATATAGTTGCCGGACCCTGAATTATTATAAATCTTATCTGTCATAAAAAAATAAATACCTATTGATATAATTAGAAATAATATTAAAATATAGAGCCGTGCATTCTTCATAGGGATATTATATCAAGGTTTTTAAATATACAAAAGAAGTAAAAATAAATACTTTTCATACATTATATTTTCCAAGCATCATTATATGCTCTTTTTGCAAGTTTTTTTGTTCTTTCGTTTATATTTTTAATTACTTCATCAGATGTTTTCATTTTTTCATTTTTCCACTCGTTAATTAAAACTTTGACCTCAGGAAGATTTTGAATTTCCATTTCCTTAAAAGTATCAAGTTTTTCTTTAATATTTTTATTTTGTTCTGAACCATTCGTATGTTTACTTATAACCAAAAGGTTCCCTATACTATCGATGTACTCTCCAACTTCATCCTCATTAAAATTATAATTATCCATATTTTGAGATATAAGATGATCTATATCATAATTTCTCCTAAGAAGCTTTTTGTCTGAGTTATAAATCTCAATATATTGTCCTCCTTTTCTGTCGATATTATTTAGACGATCAAAAATATAATAAATTAGATTTGAATTCAAGCCATATGTAAGTTCGGAAAACTTTTCGACAAATTCCCCTTCTTTTACCAGTTTTTCATCTCTTAATTCTTTATTAATTTTTTCAATAAAACTAATAAAATTATTTTTATTTACCTTTTCCCTACATTTGTCTGCATAGTATTTTTCTATTTGGTTCCCAGGTCTTTGGCAAATTGCGTAATTAATAAAATGAAACTTTTCTAACATATAAATAAATTCTCGGAATTTTTTTGATAATTTTTCCTTTATGTCTTTGTCATTTGTTAAGTCAATAATAGTTAAGAGTTTAACGATAAGGGGATATGCCTGTGTTACACCAAATAGCTGGAGAGCATCTAGGCTTCGATTCAAGGTTTTTGCCTCATATTCCTTCCTAAAAAAGTCATTTTTACTTTCAACTGCCCACTCCAAAATTGATTCATATGAGCAGCTAACTATTATAGAATAAAAATATGAAAAATCCTTCATCTCAGATAATAATTTACTTGCCCCAATGTTTTCGCCATACTTTTTAAGAAGTTTAAATAATAATTTTTTTTGTACAAGCCCAAAAATAGACACATAAAAGTATTTAATCATTCGAAGAACATTTCCAGAAGAGTTTTCAATAATAGTATTCCAGTCCTCTTCTGTCTTTTTGGAATTATTATTTTGGAATAAATAGTTTTTTAATAAATCAGCGGCGTTTAATTCCATACCTCTTGCATTTGTTCTTTCAAATATATCAAATGCATCTTGTGTATCCTCAATTTCTATTTTTACAAAGGTACTTTCATATAATTTTTTCAGTAGCTCAGACAAATCATCCTTATTAAATTTTGAAATGTGCTCAATAAAAAAATCATAGAGGGGTTTAATCCTGTTTGTTTGCCTTTGTTTATTTTTTAAGTTAAAGCTTTTTCCGTCCCAGTCGTGATTAGTAATTGTCTCATTAAAAACTTCAATGATTGATGATGAGGGTATTAGTTTTGATGAACTAGCCTTACCTGAGGTATCATCTATGAAGGAAATCTTAGACTGAATAGCAGATGCTAAATCATGAGAGTTTAGCTTTATTGCTTGATATCTACATGCGGCTAAAAAAATAAAAATGGTCGTTATTCTTTGTTGACCATCAACTATCGAGATTTCAGCCTCTTTCTCATTATTTACGTCTAGTACTATTGTGCCTAGGAATACAGGCTCTGAAGAAACATCATCCCAAAATTCCTCTATCTGATCCTTTTTCCATTCAAAGTTTCTCTGATATTCTGGGACAACATATTTAACACTTTCATCTAGTAAACTCCTAACTTTCTTTAATTCAGATTTAATCATATATATATTATAGTACTAAATTACAATCCTGACCATTTTTTAAGTATTGTCAATTAAATATTGTACCAGGATAATCTAGCATCCCAACTATTGATGACGTTCCATTAACGGCTGAAGATACTCTAATTAGGCCTCCAAAATTACTTGCAGAGTATGATTCTTCAAGGGAATGAGGTTCTTCTTTAGTAAGACATTTCTCACAAACCAGACTGACGCTACTGTTAATAGATAATAGTACAATGAACGTAGTTGCCCCACAAATTTTGCATTTGCTAGTTAGACCCATAACTGTGATGATATCACAAAAAAGCTGATTGTCTATTCAAAATCAATTTCTAATGGATACATACCCATACCGCAGGAGCCGCGGAAGAGGCCGGGAGTGGAGGTGCCGAGGGAGATGTCTGTGGTGCCGGTTTGGGGAAGAATTTTACTGAGGCCTAGGCTGGGTAGGCGGACAGATAAGGAACAGTCAAAGGTACCGTTGGTGCTGAAACGGATCACGGTGGGTATCCCCGCCTTACCGAGGCTTCGTCTTGGGGAATAACCACCTTTGGCTTCTAGGGTGATGATTTGCACGCCGTTCTCCACGCTGACATTGTTGGTTGAAGTCACCGAGGAAATTCCTTTTTGGGGATTCAAGGAATCACCTCGTTGGCTGTTTTTGAAATTCAGAAATATTATTCCACCGACAATTACTGCTACTATTATAATTGATATTGTAGTTGATTTATTCATATTTTTAGAAGTTGAATACTGGCGATATTAGACCAATTATCACCAGGCTGTTAATAAGGTTGAATATACCGAAGAAGATGACGATAAGGCCGGCGGTTTTGAAGAATATACCGCTTTGCGCCTTCTTGTGGATGCCAAGAGAGCTAAAGCTGAGTAAGGCGAGGACGGGCAAGGTACCAAGGGCAAAGGAAAACATAATCAGAGAACCAGTCCAAAAACTACCAGTGGACAGCGCATAGATCTGCATTGATTGCGTAAAACCACAGGGCAGGAAGAAAGTGATGATACCCACTAAAATGGGTGTCAAGCTATGGTTTAGATTCTTCACGTTGTGGAACCTCTTGCCAATAAAGCTGGGAATGGTTGGCTGAAGCTTTTTAAGCCAAGGGAAAATGTCCAAGAGGTTTAGACCGAGGATAAGAAGGACAATGGCCACCAGGAAGCTCAGAATAAATGTGCCGGTACCGCCAAGCTGAAAGGACGAACCAAGGAGGCCAATGACACCACCAAGGAGAAAGAAGGAAACTAAACGGCCAAGGTGAAACAGGACTTGGGGGCGGACTTTATCACCCGATTGTGCGAAGTTTGCCGACATGGAGAGGACGAGTCCCCCCACCACGGCCATACAGGAAGACACGGAGGCAATGAGGCCGATCATGAAGGCGGTGCTGTAACTAATTTGGGAAGCATTAATCAAATTTACAATGCCTAGTTTTTGCAGGAGGATGAAGAAGGTAATGAAAGCGATAGTGATAGGGATGGCGATTTTAAAATCTGACCATTTGGCCTGGTGAGCTTGTCTTTCTAGAAGCACGCTATAGCCGTGGGGTTTTAAAATTATGCTTAAATCCTGCGCAATATGTTCTGGTGTTTTATCACCAAAGTTCCCTGTTATTTCCACACTGTTATTTGTGAGTGACGGTTTGACGTTAGTCACTTCCGGTAACTCCTTCAACTCTGACTCAATGAGGATGGTGCAGGCCGTGCAATGCATGCCTTGGACGTGGAAGATGTATGTCTGGGGATTTCTTATCCCGTACGAAATTTTACTAGGGCAGTTTATTTTTATTTTATTTTCGTTATTCATAAATTTATATTATATTTCGTTTCAATCTTAATGAATTTCTGACGGGACTTACAGTTTTTTAGTTTTTAAACGCAGGGAGTTTGAGACCACGGAGACACTACTACCCGCCATAGCAAGCCCAGCAAAGATAGGGTTCAGCATTATCCCCCACAGTGGGTACAAGAGGCCGGCCGCGATAGGTATGCCGACAATATTATAAATAAACGCCCAGAATAAATTTTGCTTCACGGTGCGAATGGTGGCTTTGGCTAAAATTACTGCCTGCGCTATTTTCCGGATATCTCCACCCAGTAAAGTAATACCCGCGGACTCAATGGCTACATCCGTCCCGGTGGCCATGGCTATTCCCACATCCGCTTGGACCAAGGCTGGTGCATCATTGATGCCATCCCCAGCCATAGCTACAATTCTCCCTTCAGCTTGCAACTCTTTGATTTTATTAGCCTTCTCGTGGGGTAGAACTTCCGCTATGACTTCATCAATCCCCGCTTGATCCGCAATGTGCTTGGCTGCCAGCTTGTTATCCCCAGTCAGCATGATGGTTTTCAGGCCCCTTTTATGCAGACTAACGATGGCTTGGACCGCTTCATCTTTCAAAGTATCCGCGAGAGCAATAAGGCCGATGGTTTGATTGTTTTGCTCTATTACTACCACTGTCTTGCCTTGCTTTTGAAGAGTGACTATTTCCGGTAAATTTAAATCTGCGGACTGTGGCTTATGGATGTCTATTTTTTCATTATTTATATTTCCTTCCACCCCCACGCCTTCCAAGGAATTAAAATCCTGAACATTGGCTAGTTCGATGTTTTCTTTTTTTGCCCGTTTTACAATAGCTTGAGCTAAGGGATGCTCAGAATGATTCTCCAGACTGGCAGATAATTCTAGGATTTTATTTTGGCTTAAACTTTTGTCTAAGATAATTATATCCGTCACTTCCGGTTCGCCTTTGGTGATAGTGCCGGTTTTGTCAAAGACGATAGTGGTGACCTGTGCCAGCCTTTCCAGGCTTTCCGCATTCTTGATCAAGATGCCGTATTGTGCGCCCTTACCCACGCCGACGATGATAGCCGTGGGGGTGGCGAGTCCCAGGGCACAAGGGCAAGCAATCACCAGGATGCCCACAAAGGAGACCAAGGCAAAAGATAGGGCTTGGGAGAACGGCATAAAATATGATCCAGCAATGAGCCAGGTACCAAGAGCCAGGATGGCCAGGCCAAGGACTATAGGCACAAAGACACTGGAGATTTTGTCTGCCAGGGCCTGGATAGGAGCCTTGGAACCTTGGGCTTCCGCTACCATCTTGATGATTTGAGCGAGTACGGTATCACTGCCTACCTTGGTGGCTTTGAATTTAAAACTACCTTGCTTGTTTATAGTGGCGCCTACCACCTGATCACCCACTACTTTATCTACCGGGATAGACTCGCCGGTAATCATAGCCTCATCAATAGCGGATTGCCCTTCTGTAATCTGTCCATCCACGGGGATTTTCATCCCAGGTTTGACGATAATAATATCCCCAATTTTGACTTCACTAATGGGGATTTCCACTTCTTGATTATTACGGAAGACCAGAGCGGTCTTGGCTTGGAGACCGATGAGCTTCTCAATGGCGTCACCAGTTTTTAATTTTGAGCGGGCTTCCAGATATTTTCCGAGAGTAATAAATGCGATGACCACAATCACTACGTCAAAATAAACTTGTTCCACATTTATAAATGATTTTAAACTTTCCTCAAAAGCACCCACAATAAAGCTGTAAAGGTAAGCCACGCTGGTGCCGAGGCCAATCAGGGTGTCCATATTGGCCTTACCATAACGGAAGAAGCGGTATAGACCAAGCAAATATGGCCGGCCAACAATAAATATGGTGTACGTGGCGAGAACGGGTAAAAGATGATGAAAGAATTCACTCCAAAAGAGGGACATCTCTGGTACTGTTTTAAATTGGGCAAGAATATCCCAGGTCATGACAAAGATACTGACGAGGACCATGGGGATGAGGGTATAAAGCTTGATGCGCATATCCTTTAGCTCAGCTAGCTTTTCATTTTTGCTTTGATTTAAACCCAAATGAGCAGCGTGCTCATCAGCGGACATGTGCATGGATTCAGCTGTGCCAGTCATCTCCATATCATGGGTCACGGGGATATCTAAAGTGTAGCCAAACTTTTCAATCTTGGCGGATAGATTTTCTGGCGAGGTTTTTGTCTCATCAAAAGAGAGTTTGACGGCCTCTGTTCCGTAACTAACATCCGCTGACTCTACTCCCGGTTCTTTTTTAAATGCCTTTTCAATGATACTGGCACAGGAGGCGCAGTGCATACCCTTTATCTTGTAAATTTGATTTTTCATTTGTTTTTTTGTTACTTCTGACAGGATCAAATACTAATTAATTTTTTTGGTCCTCGCGTCTTTTGCCGGCCTTGATCAGCTATAAGGCCGGGTCAAAACCAGACTCAAAAAAATCAATTGTATTTTCTCCTGTCTCGATCCCTCAGACAATCAAAATTTGAATGTTTTTTATTACTGAGACAAAAGTAATCAAATTTTTCGGTCCTCGGGTCGCCATAGGCAGGGCTCAACCAGACACTCAAAATTTAATTCTTTTGTCTCAGTATATTACATACGTTTTAACTTATAAACTTTTAAAATCTCTGCCTGGGCTTTGGCAGCTTTGCCATGTTTGATCTGATCCAGGGCACAAGTCATCAGATGCCCTTCCATTAAAATATCCTCTACGCCGGAGAGAGCCTGCTTTACGGCGGAGGTCTGGGTGATGATATCAATACAATAAATACCCCGCTCCACCATCTCCTTTAGCCCCCTCACTTGCCCCTCAATTATTTGTAAACGCCGATACACTTTTTGTCTTTCTTGCCCGATATTTTTTTTAGGGTCTTTATTCATCCACCCATTATATACCCCCAGGGGGTATTGTCAACTAAATTAAAAAACCACCCTCAAATTTGGGTGGTTTTTTATTTAAAATTTGATTAGAGACCGAGGCTAGCCATAGCTTCATCCACTGTCTTGGAAGCCTTAGGCTCCGGTGAAGCGGTAGTTCTCATCTCAGGCTTGAGTCCCCCTTCTGGCTCACTGATCTTAAGATTAACCCTGGAGTTATTCTTCATACCAACGACGCGTAAAAGAGTTCTGATAGCCTTGGCGGTGTTTCCCATCCGTCCAATGACCTTGCCCATATCAGCAGCATTGACATCAAGAGTAAGTAATACACCCATCTCATCCACTGTCCTCTTAATCTTTACATCACTTGGATTATCTACCAAACCTTTGACAATATAATCCAAAAACTGTGTATCCATTTCCATTGTATTTGTATTTTCGTTAATTCATTCGGCAGTAGTTCGACCTGTAATTATTTAATAATACTGCATGCCCGGCTACCTTATTGTATCCTGGCCTTGATAAATATTACCACAATTAAAAATATGGTGCAAGAAAACTAATTTGCCGTGGGACACACAAACTCACATTTTGAACCAGAGCGACCGACATAAGAACCATCGGGGCACAGCTTGGCATCCATGGTACAGGCTACAGGTTCAGCCGGTTTAGTAGAGGTTGCCACTGGTGGAAATATCTCCGGCCTTACTTCTTTTTCTACTCTTTCATTTGTAAAAAAATAAACCCCACCACCCAAAACTAATAAGGCAATAACAGCTATTAAGGCAGGAGCTACGAAACCTTTTTGTAAGTTTTTCATATTGGTATTATAACATAAAATCACCCTGAGAGACTCTCAGGGTGATTTTAGTTTTAGAGTTTGATAGGTTCACCTGGGACTTCAACTTTTGGAGTCTCGGTCTTGGCTTCCTCTAATTTAGCTTCAGCTTTAGGAGCCTCGGCGGCCTTCTTTTCTTCCTCAGTTAGTTCTTTCTTGATCGGTCTCTTCTTAGGTAAAGCATTGACCTTCTTACCGGTAATCACTTTCTTAGAAATCAATAAATTTCTCATAGTATCAGAGAGCTGAGCACCCTTGGAAATCCAATACTTGATTCTCTCCGCATCCACGTTGCTATTATTTTTAGCTTTTCTAGTATCGTGGTTTCCTAATATTTCTAGGGCCTGACCGCTCTTGGTGCTTCTCTTAGAATCAACTAAAACCACACGAAAAGTGGGCTCATGGATTCTTCCGACACGTTGTAATCTGATCATTAACATACGGGCTATACTAAACGAAAACATTAAAATAGTCAACCCCAAACGACAAATAAATATACATTTAGCCCATTTTCTGCTACAATCAGTCAATGCCCAACCGAAAAAAGCCGGTATCTAACATGAAACCCAAAGCAGGCCCTAATAAAGCCATAACGGGTATTTTAAGCGTAAATGCCCGCGGAATAGGCTATTTGAAGTCTATAATCAAGGATAAAGAAGATCTGGAAATCCAGAATAGTAATTTAAATACGGGACTAAACGGTGACACAGTGTTAGTACTTCCTCTACCCGGAAGAGGCGGTGAGAGACCGGCCGGAAAAGTGATCAGCGTGGAGAAAAGAGCCAAGCGCGCTTTTGCTGGGATTTTACAAAAAGAAAATGATACCTACTATCTATTACCCGATGATAAAAAAATGTATGCGGATATTGTGATTTCTAAAGATAATGTGATTGCCCAAAAAGCCGAGGTTGGCAAAAAAATTCTAGTCAAAATCAATCAGTGGAACAAGGGAGCGAATCCGGAAGGATCTATTGTCCAGGTGCTAGGCCAGGCCGGTGAGCATAATACGGAGATGGAATCTATCCTCTATGAAAAGGGTTTTGAGATAGGCTTTTCTGAACGGGTAGAAGCCGAGGCCCAAAAGCTGGAAAAAACTGAGAAGCCCATCCCTCAAGCGGAGATTGCCAAGAGGCGCGACTTTAGAAATACCACCACCTTTACCATTGACCCCAAGGATGCTAAAGACTTTGATGATGCCATCTCCATAAAAAACTTGCCAAATGGTAACTTTGAGATTGGCGTGCATATTGCCGATGTGTCACATTATGTCCGGGAGCGCACCGCCCTTGATGATGAGGCAATCAAACGAGAATTCTCCGTCTATCTGGTGGACCGCACTATCCCCATGCTTCCGGAAGTCCTCTCTAATGATATTTGTAGCCTTAACCCCGGTGAAGAGAAGCTCACTTTTTCCGCCGTTTTTGAGATGACCATGAGTGGCAAAATAATCTCCCGCTGGTTTGGTAAGACGATTATAAAATCAGATAAGCGGTTTACTTATGAGCTGGCGCAAGAAGTACTAAATACTGGCAAGGGTGAATTTTTTGATAATTTAAAGACTTTAGACACTATTGCTAAAAAGCTAAGAGCTGAAAAGACGATCAATGGTGCAATAGACTTTGAGCAAGATGAGATTGCTTTTGAACTAGATAAGACGGGCAAGCCGATCCGTATTTATAAAAAGCAGAGACTGGATACACATAAACTAGTAGAGGAATATATGCTTCATGCTAATAAGGAAGTAGCGGAATTTATCTATAAGGCTTATAAGCGGACAAATTCTGATAGTCCATTTATTTACCGTATTCATGATTTGCCTGATAATGAAAAGATCCAAGCTTTAAGTATTTTTGTTAAAGCCCTCGGTTATGAACTACCCATCAAAAAAGGTAAAGGTATAACCGCCCTAGATTTACAGAACTTATTTAAACAAATTGAGGGTAAAGCCGAAGAGTCCATGATTAAAACAGCGGCGGTGCGCTCTATGGCCAAAGCCATTTATTCTACAAAAAATATTGGTCACTTTGGACTAGCTTTTGAATTTTATACTCACTTTACTTCCCCCATCAGACGGTATCCTGACCTCCTGGTGCACCGCCTACTCCAAAAGCATTTGAAGGATGAAAAGCTGCCCAAGAGCGAGTGGATTAAATATGAAAAGATCTCTGCTCTAGCCACCGAGAAAGAAATCAAAGCGGCCGAAGCCGAGCGAGATTCTAAAAAATATAAGCAGATTGAATTTATGAAGGATAAGGTGGGTCAAGTGTTTGATGGTACTATCACCGGCGTCACCGAGTGGGGTATTTATGTGGAGGAAAAGGAAACCCGCGCTGAAGGGATGGTGAAGATCCGTGACTTGGGTAGTGACTATTATGTTTTAGATCAAAAAAACTATTGTGTGATAGGCCAGAAAACCAAAAAGAAATTTAGCCTAGGTGATCAAATCAAATTTAAAATCATTTCGGCTGATTTAGAAAAAAGAGCGATAGATTGTCTCCTAGTATAAAACCAGATTAAAATATTGTGTTTGTGAGCCTCTCGGAAGACGACGGTCTGAGAGTGAGGGATTTTTTCAGCAGAAAAAATACCCGTGCTCAAAAAACATAATATTTTAATCTGGTTTTAATTAAACTACTTAATTTCAAACACTTTTTGTTTAGACGTCTGGCCGGAGACCAAAGTAATCCGGCTGATTGAAGTATTAAAATACTCAGCCAAGGCGCGTATTATGGCTTCATTGGCCTTACCAGCCACTGGGGCCTCCTTGACTGACACCTTATAAATCACTAGTTCAGTCTGGCCAATGGAAAGCAGGGTGGGCTGACTTATGCGTTCCACCTTATTTTCCCGCGCTTTGGTTTTAGCTTTAACAATTATCTTCACAAAAATAGTGTATCATAAAAATAGCAGATTACGATCCAGATCATCATGGTCAGTTCCCTTGCCTTTCTTTTTTAGTGCCTTTTGAGTGGAGGCTAAATAAACTACTCGTTTGCCAAATTTCTCTTCTAAACTATCCAGCTGTTTGTGAATCAGCTCAAATTTATTTGCCTTTATGTCACTTCCAAATAAATCTCCTTGAGATACTTCACTAGAAATAAGCTCCCCCAGAGTCACCCCGGTAGTCCGGTACTGAATTCCCGCTTGATGCATCTCTGATAAATAAGCCTTGGCTAGGGGGATAATTATCTCTGGAGCAGAAGTTGGGCCACTTAAAGTAAGCTGACATTTATAATATTTAAAATTTTGACTTTTAAGAAAAAAGAAAACTTTTTTGGGGACCAGGTGATAATGCCTGGCTTTAATACAGGCTTCCTCAATATTTTTTGATAATTGTGACAAAAGAAAAACCGGATCATTGGTAGGTGGGTAAAAAGTCCTCGTTTTTTGGATAGAAGAATATACGGTTTTAGGAACGGAATCTATTTTTGACATATACTCCCCTTGCAGTTCCCGCCACATCTCCTCATACGGCCGAGACAAGTTATATTTCACCCAAGCCAAATCCTTGTTTATAAAATCTAGAGCTGTTTGAATACCTCTTTTCTGTAAAAACTCCGCCGTCTTGGGGCCAATACCCCAGATTTTGCCAATAGGTGTTTTAGTCAAAAAAACTGGAATAGTTTCCATATTAATCACAGTTAGTCCGTTCGGCTTTTGCCACTTGGAAGCGACCTTGGCCAGGACTTTGGTCGGAGCTAGGCCAATGGACACTGATAAATTTAATTCATCACTTATTTCTTTTTTAATTCGCTCGGCAATCTGCCGGTAAGTCATCCGCAAGGGTGGCTCAAGCCCCGTCAGATCAGCAAAGCATTCATCAATACTGTATTCCTCCACCTCATCCGCATACCGCCGAACAATCTCAAACATCATTGCTGAATAGTGAGCATAAGCCTGATAGTCACCGGGTAAAACTATTACCTGGGGAAAATCTTTCTTTATTCGATAGATGGGCATACCGCGGATAATACCAATAGCTTTAGCCTCATAGGAAAGCGCCGAGACAATCCCGCGTTCTTCCCCGGTCACCACTGGTTTGCCTTTCAGTTTGGGATTTTTAGCCATCTCCACGCCCACAAAAAAAGCATCACCATCCATGTGAAAAATAGTTTTGGTTTTTATTATTTTAGTCTGACCGGATTCATTCATCCAGACATTATACTACAAAGTGAACGAATGTTCACTAGGAGTTCTAAATAGCGGACTCACCTTCAAAATCTTTGACCCATTCACCGATCTCATTGTTTTTAATATCATAATGCACCCAAACACTTCTTCCAACGGACGGTGGTGTAGTCATAGGCTCAAGCGCCTTGCGCTCAGCAAAATTATATACCGCTCGACCGGCTTGAATTTCTAGGGTCTGTGGGGCAATACGGTCACCAAGAAGCATAGTGTTTGTTACCTGATAGGAACCATTATTATTTATCACTAATACGCCATAGTAAAAAGTACCGCTACCACCGGGTGTATAAGCTAACCATAAAGCGGCATCATTAGCCTTACCATCAGCATTCAGATCTCCATAAACCGGCTCACCAAATATAGATAAGGTGCTACTACTCAGGGCCAGTTCCTCGGTGCCAATGGTGTAAATCATACTACGCACATCTGGAGCGTTCTGACCAGGAATAATATCGCCACCATCAGTAAAATTAAAACGGTAAAAGCCAGCCACCGCAATAACTAAAACAACCAAAATTACCCCACCCAAAACCCCCAGGATTATTTTTTTCATACGCATATTATACCACAAAATTTGATGAAAAAAATTTATTTAGCTACCTGAACCGCTTCGTCAAACTGAATGGAGAGAAGCTTGGAAATACCGTCCATCCCCATGGTCACACCATAGATGATGCCAGCTCGAGACATAGTCTCCCGATTATGGGTCACTAAAATCAGCTGTGAATATTTTGACAGCTCAGTAATCATATCACCATACTTTTTAGAGTTTGCTTCATCTAAAGCGGCATCCGTCTCATCTAGAATAATAAATGGCGGTGGGTTCACTTGTGACATAGCAAAGAGTAGAGCAATAGAAGTCAGAGCGCGTTCACCACCAGAAAGCATCATCAAGCCCTTGATCTTTTTCTTCGGCAAATTTACTTCAATATCAATTCCCTCTTCAGAAACTTCCTCCGCCTGAGTCTGATCAAAAGATTCGTCACCCAATTCTCCAACTTCTAACCCTGACAAATCTGTATCTCTTCTTTTCTTCTTTACTTCTCTAATCACAGAGAGCTTGGCTGTCCCACCGCCAAACATCTTACTAAAAAACTCTTGAAATTGCGTATTGATCTTCTCCACACCGATCTTAAACTCGGTCGTCAACTTATCATCAAGCTCCTTGATCAGAGCCTGCAAGGACACCGATGATGCACCCAAATCCACGAGCTCTTTCTCCAGAAAAGTATCGCGCTCACTGGCGTCACGGTATTCACGGAGCACTTCATCAGAGGAACCAATACCCGCATCCTCAATCCTAATCTTTAGTCTCTCAATATTCTTACGGCGTTCTTCCTGATTTCCCCTTTCCTCGGGCATCATTTCTAGTAGCAACTCTTTGTAACGCACTGCTTCCACCCCTACGAGCACTCCCGCCTCCGTGAGCTCCTGCTTAAAATTATTCTCGTCAGTAGTGAGTCTCTCCTCTCTGTTTTGCAAACCGGCCAGTTTAGTGTTGATTTCATTCTGCTCGGCCATAATTCTAAAAACCGCCTTCTCCGCATCACGATTAGAATCTTTTTCCTTTTCAATTTCTTCTTTGACTGAATTATACTTGGCGGTGAATTCGCTTTCTTTATTTTTAATATCAATCAATTCTTTCTCTACTTCTTCTTTGCGAACACGAAGGGTGGCCATCTCTTGCTCGGTCTCTTTATGAGAATCATCCACCGCAGGAGCTTTATTTTCATTTATAAAATTAAGCAGGATACCCTTGATTTTATTTAAAGTATTTTTTATTAATGACAAATCACTACTATTAGAACTAGCCTCAATCTCCTGAGAAACCAGACCAATCATGCTTTCCACGGTACTTAAATCCACCTTTTTAGCCTCCACCGAGGTAGCGGCCTGCATCTGCTTTTTATATTGCCTATCCAAATAGCTGATCTCTCCCTCAATCCGGCCGATCTCCCGTACGAGTAAATCCTTGGATAACCTGGTCTCTCGTAACTCACTCTCCAAACGCATTATTTCATCACTTTTAACGTCCTTGCTCTCACTTCGGCTCAGGATCTCTTTAGCCTGCTTGAGCTCTTGCTCTAGACGAGCTAGCTCGGCCAAAGGCACCCGCTTTTCCTCCACTAATCTGGCCTTCTCTGCTTTGATATAGTCATCCTCACGTTTAAAATATTCCAAATAAAAGTTCTTGAGCTGTTCCCGCATCTCAATGGTCTTCTCAATCTTCTCAACTTGTTTCTTTAGGAATTTTAAATGTGGGGCAATCTCTCGGCGCAGAGACTCTACTTGTTTTATATTTTCTTCCGTCTTAACGAGCTTACGCTGACTATCTTCCTTTTTATAATGATAGATTTTAAGACCTAAAGCATCTTCTATCATCTCTCGCCTTTCCTTGATATTGGCATTGAGGATCTTATCCGCCTCTCCTTGAGAGATAATATGATGGCCAGAAGCGCCAATATGAGCCGAGGCTAAGAGCTCAATAATATCCTTCAGACGAACAGCTGATCCATTAATAAAATACTCACTGACAGAATCACGGTGAATCACGCGCTCTAAAGACACCTCATCAAAATCCAAGTTAAAAATCCGGCGAGTATTATCAAACACCACCTTGGCCGAGGCGCGGTTGGCCCGGGCAGCGTCTTTACCACCGTTAAAAATCAGATCCTCTACCCTTTTGCCACGGAGAGACTTGATAGACTGCTCACCAAGGACAAAGCGAAAAGCCTCCGCCACATTGCTTTTACCAGAACCGTTTGGGCCGACGATAGAGGAAATAGGGGTATTAAAATTTAAAACGCTTTTTTTAGCGAAGGATTTAAAACCAGCCAGTTCAATACTCTTTAGCATCCATCTATTCTAACAGATATTTTAATTATTCTCTAGTAGCTCATCCACAAATCTTGCAATATCATTATTTGGAGTATCAAGCTCCATCTCTGACTCAATATAGCCTTCACCCCCTAGGGTACTGCCAATAAGCATATGCCAAAATACTAATCTTGCTGGGTTGATATTGTACGTTTTACTAATCATTGTACCAAGTTCAAAAATCTTACTAATATCAGACTCATGTTTTTCCAGTGTTAGGAGATCCTTACCAAGCATATTATGATAGGTTTTAACCTTTTCCGTAATTTGAGAGATTTGTTCTATTCTTGAATTTGATTCTTTTATTTTTTCCATTGCCTTAAATTATAACCACTTTTTAAATTCCAAAGCTTTTCTAGCGGCCACTTGCTCGGCCTCTTGCTTGGACATACCCTCGCCCTCGGCTACTAATCTATCACCCAAATATACTCCGACAGTAAAACGTTTATCATGATCCGGTCCCTCCTCCTTGAGACTCTTATACTGTGGGGTAAGGCTTTCCTCCTCTTGGGCTTTTTCCTGGAACTGACTCTTGGCATCTATCCAGCTTTTATCCTCCACTATCTTATCTATCAAATGAAACAAATTCTTAGAAATAAAATATTTAGACAGGTCATATCCCTGATCCAGATAGATAGCGCCGATGATGGCTTCCATAGTATTAGCTAAAATATACTGACGGGCCTTGCCGGTATCCTTAGCCTCACCCTTGGATAAAAGCAAGAAATCATTTACATTTATTTTTTGCGCGGCTTCTGACAGGGTAATGGCGTTCACCAGCGAGGCGCGGTAAGCCGTCAGATCTCCTTCATTACTATCTGGATACTTTTCAAACAAATATTCCGTCACCAGAAGCTCGAGCACAGCGTCCCCCAGAAACTCTAACCGCTCATTATGTGATGCCTCCATCCCCCGGTTCTCATTTAAATATGACCGGTGAGTAAAGGCGCGACGAAGTAACTCTTTATTCTTAAAGGTGACACCAGAAATCTCTTCAAATTTGGCAAAATCGGGAACAGACTTTTTCATCATAAATTATTGCTTTTGTGATATAAGGGTAACAGCTTTGGTAATAAAAGGCAATATATCACCATAAGTCTTCAAATCAGCGAGCTCGGTCAATTTGAACCAGCGGGCATCATCCAAGCCACCACTATCCTTTTCCAATACCAGATCCTGATAAGGGGCCTTGGCCAAAAAATATACCACTTGCTTACGTAACTTGCCTTTTTCCGGATTATTGGCCACGTACTCATTACGACCTATCTCATCTAGCACCTCTACCTCCAGGCCGATCTCCTCTTTAATCTCCCTCCTGGTTCCTTCTATTTCACTTTCACCCGCTTCAAGCCCACCTTTAGACAGAGTCCAATAACCAAAAATATCATGGACGAGAGCCAAGTAAAAGTTACCATCACTCTCCGCATAGACCACGCCACCGCCAAGCTTTTCCACCGGCATCTCTTCATATGGAATATCCACTATTACTTTTTTCTTTTTCTTGGAAACGGCATTCTTATCTGGCTCACCGAGCTCTTTGTAGACCGAGCCTAGGACACCGTTTACAAACTTACTGCTTTTCTCACCACCATAGTTTTTAGACAGCTCAATAGCCTCATTGATAGCCACCTTGGCTGGCACCTCAGCTGAATCAGAAAAAAGAAGCTCAAAAAGGCCGATACGCAAAATATTTCTATCAATCATGGAGATCTTGTTGAGCGGCCAGTCTGGAGCGGCTTTGACAATCACTAGATCCAGCTCACTTTTTTTACTTAAAACACCTTGGAGGAGAGTCCGCACAAAAGCCAAATCCACGACATCATTGGCAAACTCTAAAGCATTACGCTCAATGATTTCCTCCGGAACCTCTAACTCAGAATACTCTCGAAAATCAAGTTCGAAGAGTGACTGAAGGACTATGGATCTTGCAATGTGCCTATTTGCCATTTAAATAACTTTAAATTATTAACTGGTACTAGTATACACCAAATAAAGTTGCGAAGCAAACCACCTAATTAAATAATCCGGGCTTTATTTCTATTAAAAAATCTCACAATAGGCTGTGAGATCTTTTATTTAGCTTCGGCTTTGGACTGCGCTTTGAGTTTCTTCTCTTTCTTGACGGTTTTAGCCAGGACATCCACCACCACTCGGCCGTTATACTTACCACAATTAGCACAGACTTTATGACTGATCCTCTTAGCTTTACAATCTGGGCAGACGGAAAGAGTCTGAGCAGTCAGAGCGTGATGTGATCTGGTCATTCCCACTCGGGAACGATTATGTCTCATATGATTTACCATGGCTGATATATTAGCCTATTTATTAAAAAAAAGCAAGACAAAAAAACAAGAGCCACCGCGCGGGCGGTGGCTCAGACAAACTAGTAGGCCAAAGAAAGGCAGTCACTGACCAAGGCCGGGAAGGCCTTATAGAAGTCCCCGCCGGTGGCCTTGTCCGTCGCCATATCCACGATGATATGACCCAGAGCCGTGAGCTGAGCCGGATACAGGTCCAAGACAAACTCCTCAAGCGGGACCCAATCACAGACCAGACTATCGCTTTTACTTAGGCCGTGGCCGAGCTTCACCGTCTCCTTGGGAAACTGCCCGGGGTCAGGCAGGCTTACCCTAAGAACGAGGTAGAAATACCGCTGGTGCCCACCGTGGAGGATCACCTGGTGACAAAGCCTGGACTCCAGGATGGTCGCCCCAGACTTAAGGGCCACTTCTCGCTGTAGAGTCTCCTTGGGTACTTCCCCTCGGCCATGCCTACCACAGATGGAATTACCTCCCAAAAACCGGTAATTCGCATAGCGGTGACTGTAGAGGCAGAGCACCTTCATCTGACTCAGGTCCTCCTCCGGCCAATCATGGATCAACCCTGCCGCATAAAAATCAGACATTACATCCTTCCTTTCACTTTACCACTTCTTTAAACTGATTTCTCTCCGGAAACCATTACTCTTATCTGTTATTAACTTATATTTTTACCTCCTTTTTGTCAATAATTTAGCAAGTTTAAACCGGCCGCTGCTACAGTGTAGTGCGCGCCGGTTTGTGGGTTCATGTGTCGTTTCGTTTGTCTCAGTCTTCGAGACCGAGTTCGCTTGGTTCGGGAAATTCCTCGAGGAGATCTGCAAACTCGATGCAGAACTCTAGGCCAGTTTCCCGATCACTGGCCAGCTGCGCTAGGACCGCGCCGAAGGCTAGGTGTTGGCCCCTAAAGAGTCGCTTAGCAAACTCTCTCAGGGGAAGCCAGTAACACGAGAGCACCTCAGTGCTCCCATTTCCTGGATTCGTTTCCGTAACCTGCCGGGGCGGGGCATCCAGTGCCGGGAGGGCGGAGACCTCCTCCGCGAGGTAGAAATACCTCCGGTGCAGGCCCCCGGTCCTCCGGTTTGTCCGCTTCTCCACGAGAACGAGACGAGCCGAGATAACCTGTACCCCAGCTTCCGAATTCACCTCCCTCTTCATGGTGAGGTAGTGGGACTCGTTCCCACCGCTCGACGTGGTCTCGCCCACGCCACCCGGCATCTTCACCTCCTGGTACTTTTCGTCTTGGACACCAAGTACCATGGTGTCCTTGACCCCCTTTTTGCCACGCATGGCAATAAAGGCGGCGGCAAATGGGGCTTCCTCTTTCAGAATTTCACTCATAGGACTCTCCTAGTTTTGTGACCTTCAAACAATAATAGACACAATGAATTATCATGGGGCTCTTCCACCAGGGAAGGCCTAACTCATATCCTTCACAATTATACACCCAAACATATTATATGTCAAGTATATTTAGACCTTAAATTAGCTTTTTCAAAAAAGTCTTACGATGCAAGGCTGAAATGCCATACTTTTTGATTGCTTCATAATGCTTTCTGGTACCGTAGCCCTTATGTTCCTCCAGTCCATAACCAGGATACTTTCGGCTCAGTTTTATCAGCAGATTATCCCGAGTGACTTTGGCCACAATGGAAGCGAGGACAATAGCCAGCTCTTTCTCATCCCCTTTAATAATAGTTTGCTGATTTTTATATTCTGCTGGCGCTCGTAATCCCCCATCTAATAAAATCTGACAGTCACTTGGTTTAATATTTAAACTTTTCAAGCAATTCTTAAGACAATTATTTATCGCAAAAACTATCCCCTTTTTATCTATCACCTTATTGCTTTCCAAACACACCTGGTAAATAATATTTCCTTTTTCCTTTTCGCTCTCAATTTTCTCTAGCCATTTTAATCTTTGTTTATGAGAAAGTTTTTTTGAATCCCGAAGCCTCTTTGTCCTGAGTCTTACAAGAGGACAAAATTCTATATTATTAAACCCCGGCCGAATACCCAAGGCACACACGGCCACCGGCCCCGCTATCGGCCCCCGCCCCACTTCATCTATACCTATTTGATATTTAATTTTATTGTTTTTCATCAACTAAATCACACCACCTCCCCTCGCCGACCTGCTTCGCCGACTCAGCAAGACGAGCTCGGTACTCCTCCTAAGAATAGGCGGAGATTAAAACGGAGAGTTCGGCGGGCGGCATCTCCTCCTTATTTAGGAGGAGTGGCATTCTGATGACGAGGTGGTATTATTTCTTCCCCCGTCTAAATAACTTCCAAATAATAAAAATAAGAACAATAACACCTAACCCGATACCGATAGTAGAAACAAGCCCGGACTTATACCAAGCGGGGTGAAGCTGTTTCTCAATACTCATAACATACACCGGATTGACCACCAGCCGGGTGGCCCCACCAGCCGTCACATAATAAGGGACGGTTACGGTTTTACCATCAGCGGTGGCGGTCACATCATACTTGAGGGCATCACCTAGTTTAAAAGAAACCTCGCCAGCTTTATTCGTCACTTCCACAGCACTGGATGGAGTGATAGAGACCCGAGCCCCCTCGGTGGGCTGACCATCAGTATTCAAAACAATCACGGTTAAAATATTTTCCATAATTTTATTATTATATTATAGCATGATTAATAAATCTCACCACGTAAACGACGCCAAATAAAGAAAACAAACCAGCCCAAAAATAAGAGCCCCGTAAAATCAATCACATACCACCATTTGCCTAAACCACTATTCTCAATCACGACAAATGGAGCGCTCGGTGCCGGTGGATTTTCACTAGGAATAATAGTTACTTCATTTTTATTCTTAATAGGATTTGGCTCCACTGTTTCTCCTGTCCCTGGTATGACCTTGGCTGGTGTTTCAATATTCTTGGTTGGTGAAATAACATCGGTCCTAGGTACAGTGATTAATACTGGGGCCGGGGCCAACGGTATATTTACCACTGGACTGACCGGTACCAAAACCGGCTGGTAACCACGACTACCAGTGGTGTTTGACACTCTAGTGACGGGCAAAGTAGCCGAGGTATTATTGACTCCGCTTCGGCCCAAGGCGTTCACCGCACTAATCCTAAAATCATAACTCACATTATTTGTCAGCCCGGTTATAGTAACGGTAGTGACCACGGACACCCCATCCGCAAAGATTGTCCACACCGCTGGTTCACTCGTCAGCTTATATTCAATCACATAATCCGTGATATCTAATCCCCCATCATCAGCTGGAGCCAGCCAAGACAAAACGACACTCGTATTCCCCGCCACCGCCGTTACGCCACTTGGGACATCCGGCACAGAAACCGGTGTCACCGAGTTTGAAGGTGGAGAGGAAGATAATCCGGTGCCGATAATATTAGTGGCGGTCATGGTGAAGGTATAGGCGGTGCCATTCGTCAGCCCGGTCACTACAATCGGCGTAGTCAGTCCGGTCCCCGTCAAACCGCCAGGGCTAGAAGTGACAGTATAATTGGTAATAGCGGTTCCACCATTGGAAGCGGGAGCGGTGAATGAAATTGTAGCCTCAGCATTACCGGCCACGGCTGAGACCCCTGTTGGTGGATCCGGGAAGGTGGCCACGGCCGTAAAGGATGAAAAAGCATACGATGATTGCGAACCATACAAGACACTGATATGAAAATAATATTCCCCCGGAGTCAGTACGGTAGAGGTAGCCGTAAAGTCATAATTTTCATGCGAATCAATAAGTTTGGCATTAGAAGCACCAAAAACATCATTCCCTCCTCCACACAGATTATCCACGGCATCCGTCACACACCAAGTATATTGATATTCATATTCCACCAAACCTTCATTGGTAATTCGAATATTTGTACCGATACTGGAGTTAGTCAAATCAGGAAAACCTTGAATAAAAACTTGGGCCGGTTCACCAGGCGTGGCACTGACCGAATCACTCACCGTACTAGTACCAATAATATTTTTAGCACTGACCCGGAAATCATATGACGTACCGTTAGACAATCCGATCACATTGGCAAACTTATCCACGCTTTCTCCATCATCAAATGCCACCCAGCTACCGCCCGTCGTCAGCTCATACTCAATAACATAATCTGTAATAGCACTCCCGCCCGTGGAAGCCGGGTCAGACCAAGTCAAATCAATACGGCTACCTTTTACCACGGCAGCGAGATTAAGGGGGGCGCTAGGCGCCGTTGGCAAAGTGATAGCGGAGGAAGGATCAGAAGCCAGGCCGTCCCCCACATCATTTACAGCTATCACGGTGAAAGTATAAGTGCCTCCATTGGTCAGACCAGTCATAATATGAGAAAGACCCGTTGAACTAGCATTAGAATCCGTCCCACCATTATTGGAATAAACAGTATAGCCGGTAATGGCACTACCACCAGTGGATAAAGGCGCAGAGAAAGTTACCGTGGCCTGGGCATTACCCGCCACGGCCGTAACTCCGGTGGCCTTACCCGGCACGGTGGCTGGTGTCACGGGATTTGACGAAGTAGAAACCGGTCCATCACCAGCCACATTGGTCGCTTTCACCGTAAAAGTGTACTCAGTACCATTGGTCAGTCCACTGATAATAATCGGCGAGGCACTACCAGTCTGAATAATTGCTTGTGGATCAGAGGTGACCGTATAGCCAGTGATTATAGAACCACCGTCAGAAATAGGAGCCGTAAAACCAACCGTCACCTGACCATTGCCGCGTAAAACACTGGTGATGACCGGCTGACCGGGGACAGTCCTTGGCGTGCTACTTACGGGTGGATCACTTGGTGCTCCTGTCCCCGCGGAGTTATAGGCCGAAACTCGGAAGTCATATAGAGAACCATTTACCAGATCCACAACCGTAATTGTGATGGCTGGTGAGGCCGGATGACCAAACTGTGTCCAGCTTTCAGCTGTGTGCAGTTTATATTCAATAACATAATTACTAATTTCCGCCCCATTATTGGCGGGGGCTGTCCAAGATAAATCTGCCGAGGCATTGCCTGGTGTGGCCGTAAGTCCAGAAGGGATTCCCGGCACTCCCGCCGGCGTCACCGGGCTCGAAGATACTGAGGTTTCCGAAGTACCCACCACATTGGTGGCCGTCATGGTAAAAGTATAGGGCGTGCCATTGGTCAAACCAGTCACAATGACCGGTGAAGTACTGCTTGAGCTGACAATTGATTCTGGGTCTGAGGTAACCGTATAATTGATAATTTCACTTCCCCCGTTTGTCGCCGAGTTACTTACATTCTCCTCCCCCGCCACTGCATAAAATGTCGCCGGTGAGCTTTGGTTATTATATTCGGTTTTAATCCAGTCCGCTGTACGGACAGTATTAGTTATGCGAACTTCATCGATAATGCCGTCAAAATATCTCTCAAACGTTGCAACGTCTTGGACTCCGATTTCAAGCTTATGTGTGTGATCAGGAAGACTTCCTGAACGAGGTGTGGTGTCTACTAATAGACCATTTTTATACAGACGTGCATTGGTACCATCATAGGTAACAACAAAATATGCTAAAACGTCTTGTGTGAGCTGACCAGCTACTGTAATCCCATTTAAAACCGTGTCATCGACATCATAAACGATGCTCGTGCCAGAAGTTTGTAGCGTGTAGCCTCCGCTAGTACTGTATCCATTTTTTCCAACAATGGTGTCTCGATTAGACGCAGTGACATCATGTGGGCTTACCCAGGAGCCAAAAGTAAGCGCGGTTCCCGTGACCACTTCAGCATCACCAATGTCTATATATTTACTGGATCCATTAAAACTCCCAGCCCCATTAATTTTTCCTGAGCTCGTTGCTGTTACTCCATGATTCGTTCCGTTATTTACACCCGTCGAATCAACCGAATTGGTCGGATCGGCCAAATGCCAAACACCTTTGAAATAACTACTACCACCATCATCCCACACTTTTTGTGAGCCGTAAGCCGAGCTTGGCGATGGCTCTGAAGTTGCCGAAGAGTTACCATAATACATATATATATCTGTATTGGCTGAAGTAGAAAGCACTGGCACTTTGACCCACGCCACCAGCGTGCCAGCTGAATATGATTCTATTTCTCTAGCTAATTCTGTAGTGCCATTTGAATCCGTAAACCTAATATCGGTACCGTTAGCATTTATATTTGAGAGACCGGTGAGCGACACCAAAACCGGAAAATTTGTCTGATTAGTATTCGGCACCTTTGTCTTATCAATCGTAATCTTTTTTCGGTAAAGCCAAGCTTGGTTATACCACACCCCAGCAGAGGAAACGGTAGGATACGGCAGTGGTGTAAAATTCACTGTCACCTGCCGGTCACCACTTACCGCGCTAGTGATAACCGGCTTTCCGGGAATTGTTTTTGGTGTACTATTTACTAGTGGTGAACTGGGGCTTCCACTACCCACCGCATTTCTGGCCGTAATTCTAAAATCATAAGACGTACCATTGATTAATCCTGAAATTACTGTGGCCGTAATCACGGGTGTCTCTGGGTCAGAATAAATCTGCCAGCTGGCCGGTATGTCAGAAGCGCTGGTAAGTTTGTATTCAATAATATAATCCGTAATAGCACTGCCACCATTTGAGGCCGGTGCGGACCATAAAACAGACACTTGTCTATCTCCCGCCGTTGGTGTTACGGCTGTTGGCGCTCCAGGTACAGTG
Source organism: uncultured bacterium (assembly GCA_903831305.1). Taxonomy (GTDB): domain Bacteria; phylum Patescibacteriota; class Minisyncoccia; order Phycocordibacterales; family GWA1-40-21; genus CAIJXO01. The sequence goes on from CAIKXE010000005.1 coordinate 57,187, forward strand.
GCGGGTGTAACGCTGTTTGAAGCCGACGATGCTGGTCCCGTACCCATCACATTGGTGGCTGTCACCGTGAAAGTATAAGGGGTACCATTCGTCAGTCCAGTGACAATAATCGGTGAGGTGGTGCTGGCGCTGGTAAAACCCCCGGGGCTAGAAGTGACCGTATAAGCGGTAATCGCACTTCCCCCATTAGTGGCTGAATTTGCCACATTTTCTACTCCCGCCACCGCATAAAATGTCCCCGGCGAGCTTTGGTTATTGTATTCAGTTTTAATCCAATCCGCCGAGCGGGCGGTGTTAGATATTTTCACTTCGTCGATGGAGCCATTGAAATAATATGAAGCAATACCTCCTATATTTAAATCAGAAGTAGTTCCTGAAAAATTACTTGCTCCGGATTTATTTGTCCATAAAACTCCATCAAGATAAATATTCATTGAATTATTTATAGAACTTGAAGTAAGAGTATAATAATGCCAGTTATTATCTGCGCAGTTTGAAGGATTTGATTTAGATAATCTTCCATTAACAGCTGCATTACCAAAATCCCAATAAGTATTACCATTAGAATAACACGGATGAAAATTCATACGATTATTAAAATTATCTGGATTAAGGATTAATGCAGCTTGTTGAGAAGTTTTATTCATCTTTAACCATATACCTATTGTTATTTCTGAAACTGGAGCAACATTTCCAAAGTTAGATATTTTAACATAATTCCCCGTTCCATTAAAACTCCCAGCCCCAGCGATTTGCCCTGAAGAAGTTGCTGTTACTCCATTATTCGTTCCATTATTCACTCCAGTGGAATCAGTACTTGTGGAAGCTCCCGCATTTGCCAAATGCCACACGCCTTTAAAATAATTACTCCCGCCATCATCCCAGACTTTTTGTGAACCATAAGTCGAGCTGGGTGAAGGTTCTGAAGTTTGTGACGAGTTCCCATAATACATATAAATATCTGTATTGGCCGAAGTGGAAAGTGTAGGTACTTTTACCCAAGCCACCAGTGTACCCGCCGAATATGATTCTATTTCTCTAGCTAATTCTGTAGTTCCTGTTGAATCAGTAAATCTAATGTCTGTACCGTTAGCGTTTATATTTGAGAGACCAGCGAGCGAGACCAAAACCGGGAAATTAGTTTGATTAGTATTCGGCACCTTTGTTTTATCTATTGTTATCTTCTTTCTATACGTCCAACTATTGTTATACCACGGTGCAACGGAAGGGCTAGGTAGCAGGGTAAATGACACGCTAGCCTGCGCATTCCCCGCCGTCGCCGTACCAATAGTCGGCGCTCCCGGAATGGTGGCGGGTGTAGCCGTCACGGTGGCGCTCGCACTACCTTGACCAAGGGCGTTCACCGCGGACACACGGAAGTCATATGAAGTTCCATTGACCAAACCGATAATCGTAAAAGTGGTGGTGGTAGAAACCCCATCGGCATAAGTACTCCAGGTGGAAGTGGAATTTAATTTATAATCAATCACATAGTCCGTCAGTGCCAAGCCCCCGGTATTCCCCGGTGCCGTCCACAATAAACCTATTTGTGTATTCCCCGCCGTCGGCGTTAGTCCCGTCGGCGCATCCGGCACCGTCGCTGCTTCTTCTGTTGCGGATATCGCAAATGTCCCCGGCGAACTTTGATTATTGTATTCTGTCTTTATCCAATCCGCGGATCGGGCAACGCTAGAGATACGGGATTCATCAACTAGACCCAGAAAATCATAACCATTATTACTCGCGATTCTACCGATTCTTCTATAGTTATTTTTTAAATTTGCACTATTATAAGTTTCACTTACTTTAATTACTCCATTAACGTAAAGTACGGAAGAATTTGAAGAATTATATGTCAGAACCACATGTGACCAACTACCTAATGTAGTAACTCCTGAACCATAGTTCCTACCATAAAATCCTCCACCAATTGAATTTGAGGTCCCTACTTGTGCACCCTGAACTGTTCCAATATATGCCGATTGATTAGGTGATGAATCACCAATAGATATAGCGCCAGAATATTTACTAACCGTAGCTGTATTAATCCATGCACTTAATGTAAACGAACTTGCACCAAGTATTGAATTGATTCCTGTGTCAATGTAATCCCCATCATTGGCAAAAGCAGCACCAGCAATTTGTCCTGACGAAGTTGCAGTTACACCATTATTCGTCCCATTGTTTCCATTACTTGTAGAATCTGTGCTAGTTGAATTACCAGCATCAGACAAATGCCACACGCCTTTAAAATAATTACTTCCGCCATCGTCCCAAACCCCCGTAGCGACCGAGGTGGCGGGAGTGGAGGCCGAGGCGTTTCCATAATACATATAGATATCGGTGTCGGTCGTGGTAGCTAGTGAAGGTATCTTTACCCAAGACACCAGCTCACCAGTGGATGACGCATATTTTTCTATCTCATAATTCAGGGCTGTCGTGCCATCAGCGGAAGTAAACAAAATATCCGCCCCGGTGCTCGTCCCCACATGCCCACCAGAAAATGAAGTGTATTTCAAAGCGGTGGTCGTCGTACTCACCAGCACCGGAAAATTAGTCAAAAGCGTCCCCGTAGAGCTAGCCACCTTAGTATGATCAATAGTAATTTTAGTTCGGTAACCCCATGCATCATTATACCAGCCAGTTTCCGCATACACCGTACTTATCTGCGTACCCAAAAAAGTAATTATAAGGAAAACAAATACGCCACAAACTCTGTAAAGTCCTCTCTCCGCCACAGTCTTGTTTTTTTTATTAAAATTAAAAAACCAAACATGCATTACGGTTTTATTATACCATATCTCCCCACCCAAAAACCACTAATTTTATACTTTTACTATTTAAACTATTATTTATATTTATTATCTATCGCAACCACTTTAATTTTGTTAAATTTTAGATACCTACTTTAAAATGTCTTCTAAAAATATCAGAAATGTCTTTAAAATATCTGATTAATTAATACCAATTGATATCAATTAATATCAATTGGTAATAATTGGTATTAATCAATTACATTATCTCTCTGTACACTCACGGACGGCCGTCAACGAGTGTACAGCAATGATAAATACCCAAAATAAACTTTTCTATCAATTACATTATTTCTCTATACACATCTGAACGGCCGTCAACAAGTGTACACCAGTTTAATTAAGCTTTTCTATTTTACTATTTCTTTTTTCTTGACCGTAAAAATCCTAATCATATCTGCAATCCCCAGATCCCGCAGTCGATGAAGAAAATCCAGTGGCAGAGGTCCAGGACCAAACCACAAGCTTTGTTGTAAAATACTATAGTTAAATATTTTCAGCTGGTTACGAAGCCAGGACCTGGCCTTTCTATTATTTTCCGGAATATCAAAAGCGACCAAGGTATTCTTCACGGCATGTATTCCGAAAGGACAAGTAATATATTGCGAACCCATCCTCGCTATTTCCCTTCTGCCGCGATTAGTAATACTCCAACCGACTGCACCCTTACTCACATATTGCTTTTTATGTAAACGAGAAAGGGTGGTGCCTAGGCTTCCTTCATCTATATCCGCTAATGATTCAGCTTGCATTAGCTTTTTATAAGTCGCCGTATTACGACCGCTCATCAAAAAAGCTAAAATAAAATGTGTAATACTATTTTGTCTTATTCCCATACCTACTATTTTAACATAGTTGGACGGCCGTCCACAATTGTACAGAAGAGAGGATTGTATTTTAGTCCCTTAAATAATATGATTTCCCCCCTTCTTCCACTCGTCAATTTTAGCATGATTACCAGACAGAAGGACAGGTGGAACTTTATATTTTTTACCTTTATAGACCAGCACTTCAGGCCGAGTATACAGCTCCGAACTTGAAACTCGGCTCTCCTCCAGGGAATTAAAATCACCAAGCACCCCGGGAATCTGCCGAGCTAAACAATCCGCCATAATCATGGCTGGCAATTCCCCACCGGTCAGCACAAAAGGACCAATGGAAATATCTTCCGCTTTAAATATCTTTTTTACTCGCGCATCTACCCCCTCATACCGACCACAAATAATAATAATATCCGTATACTTCTTCACTGCTTCTTTAGCATAAGCGGTATCAAACTGTTTGCCGGCGGGACTCAAGAAGATAACTTTGGGCTTTTTGCTCTTCCCTTTTTTCAAGGCTGACTCCACAGCCTTGATCAATGGCAAGGCCTGCATCACCATCCCCGGGCCTCCACCATAAGGCTTGTCATCCACCCGTAAATAAGGCTTGGCGTCGGCTTTACCCACCTTCGCTCTTCTGGCAGAAGCTTTGGTTGGGCGCGCATAATCCCGTGGATTATAAAAAATAAACTTGATCTTTTTCTCCTTTTGCGCCCGCGCCAAAATGGACTCACTGATATATGAGGCAAACATTTCCGGAAATAATGTAATAATATGAAAATTCATCTGTCACTTGATGTTATAATAAAAACCTCATAATTGCAAAAGCCAGCATGCCGAAAAATTATTTACGATACTTTCTAGAACGCCATTTATCGGCGATTTTTACTCGAGTAAGAGAGCGTTCAAGCTCGGATTCAAAGTGTTCAAAATCTACCACTTCCTTGTTCTCGGCTTGCTTTCTCAAGACTTCAGCCCGAGCCTTGGCTTTTTCTATTTCGGCATCGGTGATAGTAGAGACATGCTCGGCAAAGTCAGCTAGTACTACCACGGTCGTAAGCCCTACACCTTTACCAGTATCAGTATCATTCTTTTTAAGTTCCACAAAACCACCGACAATCGCCATGGGGATATATTCCCCATCATTTACCGCCACTATATCACCCGAGGCAAGAGCCGAAATAAGCGGAATATGATCCGGCAAAATAGTGATCTCCCCGTTTTGGGTGGGCAGGGAGACTTGATCCACCAATTCATCAAGAATCAGTTTTTCCGGCGTAACGATTTTTAATTGTAGTTTTTTAGCCATTGGACTTTATGATGACTTTACTAGATTGCACCTTTCATATAGAAATCATTTTCACTCTTACTGTCATGCTTGCCGTCCAGGATTTCACGAAAGGAACGGACAGTCTCGGCGAGTGGTACATACTGCCCGGGCGTACCAGTAAACTGCTCCGCTACGAAACAAGGTTGAGATAGAAAACGCTGGATCTTTCTGGCGCGAGCCACTAGCTCCTTATCCGCATCCGATAATTCTTCCATACCCAGGATAGCAATAATATCCTGTAAATCTTTATAACGCTGTAAAACTCTCTGAACTTCCCGAGCAACTTCGTAATGATCCTTACCTACAATATTTGGGTCCAAAATAGTGGAGGAAGAATCCAAAGGATCCACCGCTGGATAAATACCGATTTCTGATAGTGAGCGGTTCAGCACCACCGTAGAATCCAAGTGGGAGAAAGTGGCGGCCGGAGCTGGGTCAGTAAGGTCATCAGCGGGCACATAGACCGCTTGCACCGAGGTAACGGAACCGTTATTAGTAGAGGTGATTCGCTCTTGTAGGTTACCCATCTCCGTCGCTAGTGTCGGCTGATAACCCACGGCGGAAGGAATACGCCCAAGCAAAGCTGACACTTCCGAACCCGCCTGCGTAAAGCGGAAAATATTGTCCACAAAGAAAAGCACATCTTTATTTTCTTGATCCCGAAAATGCTCCGCCATAGTCAGTCCAGACAGCGCCACACGCAAGCGGGCACCAGGTGGTTCGTTCATCTGACCAAACACCATTGCCACTTTATCCAAAACTTTTGACTCCTTCATCTCATGATACAGGTCATTACCCTCACGCGTTCGTTCACCCACACCAGCAAAGACTGAATACCCACCGTGATTGGCGGCAATATTGTGAATGAGCTCCTGGATGACCACGGTCTTTCCCACCCCCGCCCCACCAAACAGTCCCACCTTACCACCTTTTAGGACCGGGCAAATCAAGTCAATCACTTTAATACCGGTCTCCAGTATCTCCACCTTGATAGATTGAGAAACATAGTCCGGTGCTTTTCGGTGGATCGGCAAGTATTTATCAGTTTTTGCTAAAGGTTTACCATCAATACTTTCACCCAAGACATTAAACATACGCCCCAAAGTAACGGAACCAACTGGGACAGAAATAGGCTTTTCTGTATTGGTAACCGTGAGACCGCGGGACAAACCATCAGTAGAGTCCATGGCGATGGTGCGTACGGTATTCTCCCCGATATGCTGTTCTACTTCCAGGACAATCAGCTTGCCGTTATTCTCTACTGTCAGAGCGGTGTAGATATCCGGTACTGCCTCCGTAAAAGTCACGTCTACCACCGGGCCGATTATTTTTCTTATTTTACCAGTTGTTTTCATCTTTTTTTTATTATTAATAAATTATATTTTTTAGCTCACATTGGCCATGCCGGCACTGATCTCAGATATCTCACGCGTGATTCCGGACTGCCGAGCTTTATTAAAAACTAGAGTGAGATCGTCTATCATCTCCCCCGCCGCGTCACTGGCATTTTTCATAGCGGTCATCCGTGATGATTGTTCAGAAGCATTGGACTCTAAAATCATCTGATACACCTGCATCCGGACCAGCTTTTCCACTAAAATATTTAATAGCTTATCCGTCTCACCCTCAATCAAATATGATGTCTCTACTGAGGATGTACTCTTGGAAACGATAGGGCTATTTAAATTAAGCTCAATCACTTCTTTGACCTCCTCCTTGGTTACGGGCAATACCCGCCTGATCTCCGGCTTTTGTGTCAAAGCGGAAACAAAGTCCGTAAAGGCAACATAGACCTGGCCATATCTTTCCTCAGAAAATTCTTTAAGCAAATAAGTAGAAACAGCAACGGTATCTGTGAGGTCAATAGTCTCTGGCATATCCGTAAAGGTACTGACCACGCTTTGCCCGATCCGGCGCATAGCCGTATCACCCTTTTTACCCACGGCCACGATATCCACTTCTGTCTTTTGACCAGGCAGGGCCGAAGTGATTTCTCTTTTTAGCCTAGTAATAGTTTTTTTAATTATTTGAGAATTATAACCACCACACAAACCACGATTAGAAGTAATCAAAACTAGTAAACACTTACTATTAGAATTTGCGCTGAAAAATTTATTAATAGAATTTTCTAGCCTGGTAGAAAGAGACTGGAGTATCTCCAAAGAACAAGCCGCGTAAAGCCTGGAAGCCAAAGTCTGCGCGATAGCGCGCTTCATCTTGGAGGCCGCCACCAGCTCCATGGCCTTGGTAATCTTCTTGGTGCTTTTGACGGACTTTATTCTTCTTTTTATTTCCTTGGTACTCGGCATAATAATTATTTATCAGCTAGAAAAGCCAGCTTGAATTCTTCAATTATCTTCTTTAATTCTGTCTCCCCCGCCTCCGTCCACATCCTGGTTTCTTTTATTTCCTTATAAAAATTTTTAGCATTCTCCGCAGCGTATTCCTTCAGGCCCTCTTCAAAAAGTTTGATTTTAGGAATTGGCACATTGTCCAAATAACCACGAGTCAAAGCATATAGCACCACCACTTGATCGATAATGGCCACCGGCGCATATTGTGGTTGCTTTAAAATCTCCACGGCGCGTTTGCCCCGCTCCAGCTGATTCTTGGTATTTTCATCCAAATCCGAACCAAATTGTGAGAAGGCCTCGAGCTCGCGGAATTGCGCCAGGTCAAGCTTCAAGGTTCCCGCCACTTTCTTCATGGCCTTGATCTGGGCGGCTGAACCCACTCGAGAGACCGAGAGGCCGACGTTTACCGCCGGACGAATTCCTTTATAAAAAAGATCAGTTTCCAAAAATATTTGCCCATCAGTAATAGAAATAACGTTTGTAGAAATATAAGCCGAGACGTCACCAGACTGGGTTTCAATAATCGGCAAAGCGGTGATGGATCCTCCACCATATTCTTTATTGCGTCGGCACGCTCTCTCCAGTAATCGAGAGTGAATATAAAATACATCCCCGGGGAAAGCCTCACGACCCGGTGGACGTCTGAGCAAAAGTGATATTTCCCGATACGCTACGGCATGCTTGGATAAATCATCATAAATGATAAGCACATCCTTACCTTGATCCATAAAATATTCAGCGATTGCCACCCCGGTATAAGGCGCAATATATGACAAAGCGGCAGACTCTGCTGAACCGGCCGAGACGATGATGGTGTAAGCCATGGCTCCGCCTTCCTCCAGGCGAGTTTGTAACTTACGTAATTTAGAATCCTTTTGGCCGATAGAAACATAAATGCAAATCAAATTTTGACCTTTTTGATTTAGAATAGTATCGATCGCAATAGCCGTTTTACCGGTCTGGCGATCACCGATGATAAGCTCACGCTGACCACGACCGATGGGGATAAGAGCATCGATTGCCTTGACCCCCGTCTGCACGGACTCGGTCACGGACTGTCTAGTAATAACGCCAGGAGCCACTTTTTCAATCGGGTTAAATTTATCCGTCATAATCATCCCCCGGCCATCGATCGGCTGACCGAGTGCATTTAACACGCGACCAATCTGCAAATCAGACACCGGCACAGACAAAATCCGACCAGTGGATTTTACTTCATCCCCTTCATGAATTTTAGAAAAATCACCGAGAATAATCACACCGACTGAGTCCTCATCCAGGTTCAGCACCACGCCGATTTCACCACCCTTAAAAGTAACCATCTCCGAAACCTTGACTTCCGATAGTCCGGAGAGTTTGGCAATACCGTCAAAAACTTCCAAAACATAACCGACTTTTTCCACCACCGCCCCGGCCTGAAAGTTTTCAATCTGACTCTTTAAATTTTCGATAATTGTATTTTTGGTCATGATTATGTTTAGTTTGTTAGTAAATAGTTTTGTAGTAGCTTTAGTTTGTTTTTCAAAGTCAGATCAATCACTTCCCCCATCCCCTCAATCTTTAAACCACCAAAAACTTTTTCATCAGAAACAATGTCTAGTCGTATCTGTTCAGCTTGATACCGCTTCTTCAATATTTCCTCAAGCTCTTTAATTTTTAGAACAGAAGGGACATCACGATAAGTAATTTTTACTGGGACTATCTTTTCTTGTTTATTAGCGTAATCAGAAAACATATTTAATATCTTAGCTGACTTGGCTAATAATCTCTTCCGGGCTAAGAAACGCACAATATTATTTACTGAAACATCCAGGTCCTTACCGGTCTTACCCTGGGTCAGCACATATATAGTTTCCACGATTCTTTTTAAGGAAAGATTAGTCATAAATTATAATTTCTTTACGGTACTGTCTGTTGTATCCTCCAGTACTTTTTCGGTGGCCATAATAACCAGCCGGACAATATCATTCTTGGCATCAGCTATAATCTTGGCCTTTTCTGCTTCCAAACTCTGCTTACCCTTGCTAATCATAAGGGCCACCTCCTGCTCAGCTTGAGCAAGCATCTCCGTACGTTTGGCTAGAGCTTCGCTTTTACCCTTCTTAAATAATTCATGAGCCTCAGCTTTGGCTACATTTATAGCTTCAGTATATTCCTGTTGCGTCTTCATAATGATTTCCGCATTCGTCTTGGCATCAGAGAGTCCCTTGGTTATCTTTTCCTCCCGGGCGCTCATTATTTTCTTTAAGGGCTTTAAGGCAAAAAGATACAGAACCAAAAATACCACCCCAAAGTTTAGCATTTGGGCAATGATTATTTTCCAATCAATATGAAAAGTGGTTATTAATGACTCCATAATTTTTACAACTATGAAAGACTAAATTGAGAAAGCAATAACCAAGGCATAAATAGCCACCGCTTCCGCAAAGGCTGACACAATAAGCATGGGCACCAGGATTTTACCGGCGGCCTCCGGATTGCGACCGATCGCCTCCATAGCTTTATAACCGATAATACCGATAGCAATACTTGGACCGATAGAACCCAAACTCATAGTGATAGCCTTGGCAAATGTTGAATAATCCATTTTTTTGTCTCGACCTAAGTCGAGCAGTTAATTAATAATAATTTCGACGATTAATAAATGATGCGCGCATTATAACAAATTAAGTCACCGACCGTAAACTTGCTTTGTGTTCCGGATGCTTGTGCTCTTCCTCGTGTTCGCCATGATCCTGTGAAGCGATGGTAAAATAAACGAGGATGAGGGTAGAGAAAATAAAGGCCTGGATAAAGCCCACAAAGATTTCCAAGAATAGAAAAGGAATAGGTATAAGATAAGCAAAGATGGCGCTCATAGACAAAAGCAATACTTCCCCCGCAAAGACATTACCAAACAGACGGAAAGTAAGTGAGGCCACCTTGGCAAACTCGGCAATAAATTCCAAAACCCCCACAAAGAAGGAAATAGGAGCAACAGCGAGGACAGTGGGGTCCTTACGAATTTTAGTAAAAATACCGGAAAAAGCATTAAAATTAAAATATTTATTAATAGTCTTCCATAAGCCAATAGTAAATATCCCAAAAAAGTTTGCCCCCAGGACCGCAATCAGAGCCAAGGCAAAAGTAGTATTTATATCTGCGGTACCACTTCTGATAAGCGGTATAAAGGCGGATTTGCCGTGCTCGGTCTCCACCAGACCCAAACCACCAAACGGCATTATCCCTAGCCAGTTATTTATTAAAATATAAAAGAAAATCGAAATAGCAAAAGGAAAAACTTTATTTGTTATCTGCCGATTTCCGGTGATCTGATCACATAGAGTCAGCGCCCCCTCCAATATAATCTCAACCAGATTCTGAAGACCTTTGGGAATTTCCTTAATCTGCCGTCGTAAAATAAAAACAACCAAAGCCAAAATCAAAACAGTGATCCAACTGGTAAATAAAGCATTTGTCACTGGGAATGACCCAATATGATATATCGGTTCCGCAAAGAGGGTGGCTGTATGGGTTATCTTTTCCATTTCATTTATCTGACTTTTTATCCGTCTTGGCTTCCTGCTCGATCTCTTTCATATATTTTTTCAAAATAGTAAAGATTTGAAACATAGATACGATAAAAGACACGCCCACACAAATAAGCAAATACCGTGGGGCGGTAGCGAAACGATAATCTAAATATTTTCCGAGAATAAGCGAGAGAATGATCGGCCAGAGAATCCACCAGGAGACCTTGGAAAAAATCAGGATGGCTGGTTTCCACCACACTTCCACTACTGGCGACTGATCTGTCCGCTCCTTTTCCATAGCGCTAAATATAGCATATTCCCCGCTGAATAATAATTGACAATTTTATTTGGAGTGACGTAAAACCTAATTCATTTTCTCTGCGCACATTAAAAAAGCGGCCTTAGAGCCGTTTTTTTAATGTGCGTCGGGTTGAAACATGAGTACATTTCTCGAAGCTTACAGCTTCAGTACAGGTTTCCCAAAATTTTGAAATATGAATTTCTAAATTTTATGGGAGAACCTTTTCGAGTCCAACACGTAAGCAGGTAATCCTGCTTACTCCGGCAACAAAAAAATTGCCTTTCAGCAATTTCTTTTGTGCGGAGTACTGGATAATGTTAGAACTGAGTTGATGAAAAGCAAGGTAATTCCGCATATACCTAATCTATCTAAATGGGCTCAGAAACAAGGGTTAAATTACCCTACACCACCAAGCACTATATAATCTAGTCTAACTGATTCTATAAGCCAATAATCCCCCTTGCCACCCACCCAACAACTAATATACCTACTCCATTAGCGATGAATGATATTAGTAAAAACGTTTTGTCTTTTATTTTTGATAAACCAAGCATCGCCACACCAATCTCATCTGGAAAAGGAGAAGCAATAATTAAAGCGGCAATAAACGGAGTAAAGAATATAAATAAACGTGTTTTAAATATAGCAAAAAAACGCTTTGTTTTTTGAAAGGAAAGTAAGTAATTAATATCCTCTGAAATTCTATCTTTAACAAAACGAAAAATAATATAATCCCCCAAGGCAGCGCCTAAACCACCAATAATAGCTACCATAATAAGTGGGGTTGTTTGTACCAAAACTCCAATTAACACAATAGCTGGAGCGGTGGTAAAGAAAGAAGTAAAAAACATTCCAGCAATAAGTATCGTCAGCCAACTTAAGCCATCAAAGGAATAAATAAATCTCTCAATTATTCCAGTTCTTAATGCTACAAGGGCAATACCAATACTTATTAGTAGGAATATAATGTCCTGGAATAATTGTTTTTTATTATTTTTCATTGTTCAATTTTATATTTTATTTTGTTTTCTTTTTATAATAATAAATTTGACTGTTTCCATCATAGCAAGACAAATAAAACCAACTAAAATAACAGCCACTAACCAAAGTAAGGATAGTGAAACTGTAGACAGTAGTCTCTGTAGCACTGGAATATAAATTGCCATGATCATTAATACTATACCAAGAAAAGAACTAATGTTTGTGAATATATTAGAGAAAGGATTATATTCCCAAATACTTTTATCCAGGCTCCTGACGGAGAATATAAGCATAAGGGTATAAATACCAAAAGATGCAAAAATAAATGTTCTTAATAAATCTTCATTTATTCCCAATTTAAACAAAACATAGTATAAAACAAATAGAATTACGCTTGTCATAACTCCAACACCCCAAACCAATAATTTCATACTGCTGTCAAAAATTGAAGCACGGCTAATTTTTCCACGTAAATTTTTTCCATCTTCCTTTTCATCTTCGTAGGAAAGAGATATCGCTGGTAAACTGTCTGTAATAAAATTTACCCAAAGTATTTGAGCTGCCGTTAGAGGCATAGGTATACCTAATATTATAGCCCCACCGATTAAAAGAATCTCATCAAAGAGAGATAGTAGACAAAATACCAAAACCTTTTTAATGTTTTGAAGGATTTTTCTTCCCTCATCTATAGCTGAAACAATAGTATTAAAGCTATCATCTAATAATACTAAATCGGAGGCTTCTCGAGCAACTTCTGACCCAGAACCTATAGCAATACCGACGTCAGCCTGTTTTAAAGCCGGAGCATCATTTACCCCATCACCAGTCATTGCTACTATATAGCCCAGATCCTGAAACATTTTAGTGATTCTAACTTTAGACTGTGGATTAATTCTAGAGAATATTTTGATATTACCTAGTCTTGATTTTAATTCTTCATCATCCAACAAATCTAATTCGTGTTGTTCAAGTACAGAATCACTGTCAATCTTCATCCCTAATCCCTGAGCTACAGATATAGCTGTGCCAGTATGATCTCCAGTAATAATCACCGTTTTTATTCCATCATCATCTATTTCTTTGATAACCCCGCCAACATCCTTTCTAACTGGATCTTTAAGTAGAATATTTCCAAGATATTCAAGACCTACTATTGTGTCAATTTTTTTAAAGTCTATTTTTTTATTGGTTGACGTAACGGCTATTATTCTATAACCAGCGGTGGCATTTTTATGAATATTTTGTAAAATACTTCTCTTTTCATCTTCAGTCATCACTTTTTTACCATTCCAGTAAAAGGAACTGCACATTCCAATAACGATTTCGGGTGCTCCAATTAGTAATATTCTTTCTTCTCCACCCTCCATAATTCTAACAGCCGAAAATTTATTTTTAGAATTAAAGGGTAATTTTTCAATAATTGGTGTATTTTTTCTCAGTTCAAACTCTTTAAGCCCAAAGTTTTCTGCCGCCTCTCTTACTAAGGAGGTATCCATTGGCTTACCCACAATCTTCCAATCTCTTATTGGGCTGTCAGGATTTTCCACCTGCGCGTCAGTACATAATATTGCATACTTTAATATTGTATTTTTATAGTCTGTTTCAAATGCAGTATTATCCATAAACGGGATATCAACCCCGACCAAACTCATATTACCCTCAGTTAGAGTACCTGTTTTGTCCGTGAGAATTATTGAAGTATCACCCAGTGTTTCAGCAGAAAGTAATTTTCTAACAACTCCTTTTCTTTTTGCTAACTTTTCCACCCCCACAGCCAAGATAACAGTTATTGCTATAGTTAAACCTTCAGGAATAGCTGCCACAACCACCGCTACAGACATCATAAACATTTCAAAAACTGAGTAATTATAGTATAAACCTAAAATAAAAATTGATATTGAAATAATCAATACCCCCCAAGTCAATTTTTTAGAAAAAACATCGATTTTTTTTTGAAGTGGCGTAGCCTCGTCGGTAATACTTGTTAAGAAGGTAGAAATAATACCAAATTCTGTGCTGGTGCCGGTTGAGGTGATAATGGCCGAACCCAGTCCGTCAGCTATTAGCGTCCCAGAAAATATCATAGATTTTCTATCACCTAATGAGGACTTTAATTTTGTTTCTCTGGTGTTTTTTTCCACCGGTAAAGATTCCCCAGTCAAAACCGATTCATCAATAATAAGGTTATTGGAATGAATTATCCTTCCATCAGCTGGGATTTTATCACCACTAGAAAAGTTAATAATATCTCCGGGCACCAATTCCTCTATAAGAATTTCTTTTATGTGGCCGTTCCGTAAAACTCTAGTTTTCTTTTGCAAGTAATTACTTAGACCACTCAATGCATTCTCGGCTTTATTTTCTTGATAAAAACCAAGAAAAGTATTAATCACCACAGCTATGAATATAAAGATAGCGTCATTATAGTCCCTTAAAAATACGGTTGTCACTCCAGCAATAGCTAAGATATAAATTAGAGGACTCTTAAATTGCCTCAGAAAAATTTTTAATTTAACAAAGTGTTTCTCTGAAATAATTTTATTTTCTCCAAAAATACTTCTTCTTTCTAAAACATCAGCGTCAGACAGGCCAGAAGTGGAGGATTTAAGAATCGCAATAGAATCCTCAATTGATATTGTCCAGAATGGTTCTTTTATAGTATTTTCATTTATTTGTGACATACAATATAAGTATATCACTATTTTTCTAATAATATCAGGTTTCAGAGTCCATTTCCTAGCAAAAACATAACCATGTTTTGCAAGGTTAAAATTTTTGTGTGTCGGGTGAGTATTGGGGTGAGACCCAATATGCAAGACTTCGAGTATTTTATAGTCAAAAAGCGAGAAGTGTACAGATCCTGTAAGGATGGAACATGAGTACATTTCTCGGTTCTTACAGAACCAGTATCCCTTTCCCATTTACTCACAATATGAATTGCTCGTAAATATGAGAGAAGGGCTTCGAGTCCAACCACGCAAGCAATTCAGATTGCTTGCTCGGCGCACATAATTGTCAAGCAATTTGTGGTCACCCATAATTTTTTGCTGAAAATTTGCGCTACCCCGACTCGCGCCGCCGCGCTACGTCTCGCACACAGTAAAAGAAAAACACCTAAAAAGTAATAGGTGCTTTTCATATATTTACTGTGTGCGGAGTACTGGACGATGTTAGAACTGAACTAATGAAAAATAAAGTGATTCCGTATATACCCAACCTACTATTATGGTTTGAAAAACAAAAGTTAATTTACCCCACACCCTAGGACACTATATATTTTAACTAAACCAAGGGATACTTCCCTTCTAATAAATTAGCTGTTACTAGTTTTAAATTACCAAGAATATTTTTTGCTGTTTCCTCAGCTTTTATCATATCAATTTTTTCTGTTGTATTTATTACAACTACCCAAGGATCTTCCAGTGGTCTGTCTATCTGACTAGAAATATATACTTCGCAAGGCACCTTTTGTTCTTCCCAAATCTTATTGGCAATATCTAACGCTGCAACAGAATAAATTTTACCTGCATGATATGAAGGATTCTTTCCACTTAAACCCTCTACACTGAACGGTCGTCTAGAAGATATTACACCACCAAGCCTATTACCTCTACTAACCTGCCCTTCATCACCAGATTCAATACAAGAACCTGTTAATCTTAAATATAGCATCTCTTTATCAGTGTTATCTCCTGGATTTAATGTAATTCTAACTTCCTTAAAATTATACTTTTCTTTTATTAGATCATTCACAATTTTAAGTGTAGTCTGATAATTATCTTTATACTCATCAACAGAGTTTACACGTGAAGATAGTTGTGGAATTGAAATTGTTAAATCAACTTCATCTTTATGTCTAAAACCCATTATTTTACAATCAGCACCCATCCAAGGATACTTAATCCAGGCATCATCTGACGTTAACATTTGTTCAATATCTAAAATCATTTGTTCTAGTTTCGTAAAAGGCGCCCACCCACAACCTACAGCTGTATCATTAGATATTGGCCTAGTAGCTTCTGGTAGGTCTTTTATAGATCTTGGATGAAATCTGTTATGAATAGCAGAATTACCTTTATTTTCATTATCAATCATACCCCTGGTACTATTTGAAGTAACCTCCCACATAACCCTACAATCAGTTGAGAACCTAAAATTTCTAAGTTCTTTTTCTAAGAAATCAGAAGCGGTTTTAATTAACAATTCCTTAACATCTATTATTTCGTCACCAAACTTTGAAGTAACCCTACCATTAATAAGAAGCCGGACCGGTTCCTTAAAATTACCCCCGCCAAAACGAACATCGCACTTACCACCCATCAATGAAAGTTTATCGAACTGATGCCTTAAAACTACACCGTACTTATTTAGTGTATGTTTACTATATGTTCTTGAAAGTAATTCCGCCAAATGGTCAGATAGAGTGTCTGGGTGACCTCTACCTTTTCTTTCAGTAATTTCAAAATCACATACTCCAACACCTATTAATTCTTTTGTTATGTTTATTTTCATATTTTAATTAATTTAGACCTTTCAGATTCTACTAAATCAAGAACTATTATCTTCTGTTTATCGGTAATTTGCTTTTGTTTTGTATCTGAATCAGATATAAAAACCCTTTTTTCTTTTAGGTCCTTTGAGTATAAGTCGGAAACCTTTAAGACATTCCCTTTCTCCTCCTTAGATAGCTCAATATTCCATAATACTCTAATTATATCAAAAAAATCTGTCTTTATTTTGCAATAATCCAAAAATCTTGTTTGACTAGAATGATATTTTCTAGCATTAATACAAAATATCCCCAATAACCTAGAGCAGAATTCTGATAAAGACATATTAATTATTTGATCTGAATCAATGTTTAGTATACCAGAAAAATAATTTGAATATAATTTTTTACTTCTAAGCCAACCGGGTGGCCTTTCTATAACTGAGGCTAATACTTCTATGCCGTTTCTATGAATAAATAACCAGGGAACCTTCTCATAACAATCTGGAATTAAATTTATAAATAAAATGTTCCAGCTTCGGAACTTAATAATAGTCTTTTTTGAAGTTATAGGTGCACAGGAATCAAGAACACCAAAACACGTCTTCAACAAAGACTTTTTAGTATCTGGATCTATATTTACTGCAGGATCTAAAATAGCATTAATAATAGTAGGTTCTGATAACACAAAAAAATTATCTGAGACTCCGAGCATCTGTGTAAATAATGTAGAACCACATCTAGACATATGAAAAATAAAACCTAATCTTTCCGCTAGTCTAGGATTCAGCAAATATTCCTTATACTGATTAATGAAATCCTTAATCGGAGTGTATACGACATTATTATCTGCTTCGTCGAAATATAGCGGCCTAGACAATAATTCATCCTCTCCTGGTAATTTTACCTGTGATTCTAATATATTAAATTTTTTCACTAACGAATCAATAAAGAATGGTTCCTTAAAATAACTTCTAGAAAGTTTAAAAGAAACAACATTAATTACAGAATTAACTTCCCTTAAGGTAACCGGTAATTCTATAATGTCATCTCTCATATTTATTTTTTATTAATAATTTCCAGTAAATTTGCTTTTAAAAAAATATCAGGGAGTTTGAGCTGGTCCTGCAAACCCAAAGATCGAGCTATTCCATTTATAATTCTGACAAAATTGATACCTCGTTTAAGGTATTCCTTATCATCTGAAGTCAAATTAATATTTTTTGAAATCTTTTCACTCAACCCTTTTATGATTTGAAATATTGGTTCCGGCGAATTTGGTAAAGCATCTACCAATAAAAAATCCCAAACTCCATTTTCTTGTGAAAATAAAACATTATCTTCTCCAGCTAAAGCTAAAATTTGTCCGGTTCTCTCAGCATATTCAATTGCGTTTTTTACAAAAAGTTCTAATTGTTCCCTAAGTTGATTATCAGTTTCAGCCATTGTTATCAGATTAGACAATGATTTATTCCTTGAACAATCTTGAAGATCAAGGAAATCCCGTTCCTTAAATTCAATAGATAATGGATCAACAAGAACACTAGTTACTCTTTTATAAAGCTCTGGATCTACATCACCATTTTCAAGAAAATGACCATAAGTTAATGATAAACGATTAGGATCATTTGAAATTTTAGTGAACTCCTGAACAACAACATGAGTCCAAACCTCGTTTATATTTTTTGCAGAATCAGGTAAAACACGGGCAAAATAATCATTATAGAATATTTCTTTCAATAGCTCATGAGAAACTGGCACTTTCATTAGGTATCGTCTTTCTTTTAGAGTATGCTCTTTACCAAATGAAGACCTTAATTGTCTAATTTCCTCATTCTTTTTCTTAATTTCATCTTCATATTTTTCTCTTGCCTCACTCTCTAGAACACTATCATCTACATCACCTTGCCTATCGATAATACTCATCACCGAGTCTTTTATTTTATAGGTTGAAGCTTTAATAACTAAATTGGGATGTCCATCAACTAAATATACCAAATGTTCACCTCCACGATTAAGAAACCTGGGTTGATATCTTGAAACCAATTCGTTATCCTCAGGCAATTCATCGTATCTACTTGGTCCTTTTTCAGAATTCATTTTTATTTATTATATTCCTCTAGATGTGCATGATCGTTCCAGGTAACTAACTCCCAGGCCGAAGCATCAGCGTAATCTTCAGCATCATTAGATTTTAAAATAGTGATACCTGTGTTATCCATTCCTAGTGTAACAAAAAATTTCCAATACTCATGTGAAGTTAATTCCTTTCCCATAACAGCTACGGCAACAATCATTCGCATAAAAATACCATGAGTAACAATTACTATATTTGATTCTTTTCTGGTAATAATATAATTCAGTAAGTCAATTGCCCTTTTCTTTAAATCTTCAAAATTTTCTTCGTCCGAATGTTTCCACCCAGAAACATGAAAATTAGCTTTAATTACTTTTTTTATTTCTTTTACTTCAGGATCCTTTTTTAACTTTTTAAGAATTGCTGATGGTTTTATAAATTCAACTAGTAAATCACTATACTCTAACGGCTTTTTGATATTATTTTCTATTACCTCTGCCGTCATTTTAGCTCTCTTTTCTGGACTAGATAATATAACGTCAATTGGCAAAGATGAGAACCTTTTTGACACAACTTCGGCTTGTTTTATACCATCTTTGGTTAAAGGTTCTTCTGGGGTTTGAACATATAAACCAACATTACCTTCGCTTTCACCATGCCTTACAAAATATATTTTTTTCATTAATACAATATAGCACTATTTTTAAATTTTAAAAAGTATAAATATATTTCCAACGTCCCTCCCTTAGTCAAAAAATAACCTTGTTTTGCAAGGTTAAAATTTTTGTGCGGAGTACTGGACGATGTTAGAACTGAGTTAATGAAAAGTAAGGTGATTCCTTATGTGCCTAATCTCATTTTGTGGGCTCAGAAACAAGGGTCATTCCAGACAGCTGCAATTTAAAGTTCCACCCCATAGTGCCGTAAACAACATCATAATATAGAGCAATATACTATGACTAAAATTCATCTACCTTATCAGTAGTAATTGTTTCTTCCTTCACTACTTTATCAATTGGCTTAAGATCTAAGTTAGAAAAGTCTCCTTTTATAACACACATCTCACCAATAGTAACACCTTCTTTTAACTTAAGGCTGGAAATAATTTCACCCTCTTTATAATCAATTTCAGTAAGAGCTCTTGCAAAATCCTTAATAATATCTTCAGTTGGTAAAAATAAAACAATTTGAGAGATAGAGCTCAAATCATTAATAAACTCTTTTTTCAATTGCTCGATAACATACATTAAATCTTTCTCCGAGTTGTTCTTTTCTAGACCATCAGTACTAATTAAAATATCCCATTTACCCTCTAGATCACTTCTTGTAATCATGGCAAACAAAACAACCTTACCAAGTTTACCCTCTGATATAATTAACCCAACGACTTTATTTAATTTAATTATTATTTCTTTCATATATTTGATAGATAATTTAGGAAGCTTCTCGATGCCTCTATTATACTCTTTGCATCAGATATTGATAGTAACCCAACCTGTTTATATCTAAATTCAGAATTCCAGTTCTTTGCAATCTGCCAAAGTGTAAACATTTTTGTATTGAGTTGAACCTTTTTTTCTAGACCAGCAAGATTTAATAGTACATCTAGATTGTGAACTTTAAATGATTTGTAATTTTCAAACTCATTATTGGTATCTGGATACCCCTCCCAATTTAATATTTTTACAATATGCCGTTTAAGCATTAATTCTATTGAATAACCACATAAATATACTGCACCATCTGGTTTTTTGTTTAACAATAAAATCTGAGCTTCATCAAACCTTGACTTAGCCAAATTAAGTAAATCCTGTGAATTTATCATTAACCATAATCTAGCAAAATAATTATAACATTTCAACATGTTTAAGGATTGATATTAAATATATAGTGATGTGCGCACCTTAATACGTAACAATATTTTATTCTCTCTCAGTATTCAAATTCACAGAAAAACCCATAATAGGTTGCGGAAAATTTTGTTCTAAAACTAGTGGTGATTTACCTTCAATTCTATTCCACACAAGCTCTATAGCCCTTATATCACCTGATTTAGCCATATCCATAACCTTTTGAATGATTACCTCTTGGTTTGTTATATCCCCCTTCCCTGAGGCTTCTTGTAGGCTTTCAGACAGTATTGTAGATAGGTGTTTAGTTCCTTTTGGCTTGCCATTAGGATTAAGTACTGATCCGGGCTTAATTCTTCCATTTTCATCCCTTTTTACCATTATTTCACTATCATTTATTGGTGCTGATACATCCTTATTCATAGACACATAATACCACAAAAATGACTAAAAATCTACCGGTAAATTTTATTTATTTTGTTTTTTTAGTAACCTTCTTCTTGCTTGAAAACAATTTCGACATGCGACACTTTTATCTTTCATTATATAGAAATCTCTACCAGTTTTTTGAAATGTATCATTACGATTAAGACCACAGTAGTCGCATATATTTTTATGATCAGAAATTATTTTTTCTCTTTCTATCTTGGTTAAAAAATTTGAACACTTTTCGCATAATCCTTTTTGGTGATGTGGTATTTCCACAGACCCACACGATATGCAAGCTGGATAAAATCTACTCCAGGTGAAATTTTTATAACTACCCAGGTTTTTCCCAGTCTTTCCTAAAAAACATTTCCTACATAAAACTCTTTCGTCTTTTGAAATATAAAGATCCTTACCTTGGTCCATAATTGCTAGATGTCTAGATATGCCACATATATCGCATTTTCCTTGATATTTTTTAATTATATTTTCTCTTCTTTCACCTCTAAATTGCCCTATACATTTTTCACATAAACCTTTTCTAACATGTGGTATGGTGGTAGTCCCACATGCCTTACATGATATATAGTATTTACTCCACCTCTTTTCCTTAATAGGTTTTATAACTTTTTCTACAGTTATTCCTCTTTTTAGCATTCTCTTTTTTCTTTCTTCTTCAATAACTATATCGGAATCAATATTTACCCCATTTGAAATAGAATCATTAATTGTTTGATCAATGATGGTCTTTTTAACTATCTGTCTCACTCTTTCTCTCGTCACATTCACTATTTCAGAAATACTTTGTAAGGTAAGTCCATCCTTATATAATTTTAGAACCTGGTCATTACGCTCTGAAATTTCCTTATATTTTAAAGTTAATCCTGTATTATCTTTAGGGTATACCGAATCAACAATTTCAGGAATAACAGTCTGTATAATATATAATTTTTTTTCTTCAGTAGATTTCAACTTATTAATCAAATCAGAAAATTTTATTTCAAAATTCTTTTTTGAACCAAATTTTCTTTCAATTTTATTATATGAGTGAATTATTGTTGAATGGTCTCTTCCTCCAAACAGATTCCCTATAGCTAAAAATGACATACCGGCATACTCTCTAAGAAAATAGATAATTATATCTCTAATTTCAACCAGATCTTTACTTCTAGATTTACTTTCAATAGCTTCCTTACTTACATTAAAGTAGGTCGCAAAACTTGAGATGATATCATTATTATCAACAATTCCTGACATATCAATATTAACTGATGAATCAGTTTTATTTAGTGGCTTCATCTCATATCTCATTTCCCAAAGTTTGCCATCGGTCTGAAATGAATTCTTCAATTTTAATTTTATGTCATTAAGACCCTTTACTCCTAACCCTTTTATATCAGTTAGTAATGATTCAGACATTTTTAAAATTCCTCCTATTGTCCTTATATTTGCTTTATTTAATGCATTCTGAACTCTAGGTGATAGGTCAAGAGACTCAATACGAGTTTTCAAATACTCGTTTTTTTCATCCTGAGTTCTAAAATATAAATCATTACTTATTTGGGATGACATAATTTTGATCAAATAGAAACTGGTCTAAATCATCTTTAGCGCTTTGATGAACCTTCATTATTGTATCAGATATTTTTTGATCAACTGTATCTGCAGTAAAGTGGCCATAATCTTTTTTTTCCAACTCATGAACAGCTTCTTTTACAAAGATATCAATATATCTCTCAAACAGAAAATTCCTAAACTGCAGAGATTCAAATCCAAATCTATCGTAAATCTTTGAAGCCATAGGACTAGATGTATTAATCCAGTATATTCCTTGATCAACATCCTGAGGTCTTTGATACACAATAGGATCACGTTCTCCAAGAATCAAACTTCCATCTACTGATAGACCTAATGGATCAAGGTCCTGTCCAGACAGTAAAACCTTTGGAAAGGCGTTCCCTGATTTTCCTTCTTTTTGCTCAATGACTCTTATCTTTATTGAAGCGGACAGTTTTCCAGCACTAGCGGTAATCAATGTCTCAATTCCAGCTTTTTGTCCCACAACGTCAATATTAATAAAAGCAATTTCCTTACCACCCTCCGCTAATTTTAAATGATCAGATTTTATACAATATTTTTTTGAGTCAAAAATTATTGTTGACTCATCTGAATTAAATAATATTGTTGCACCGATAGGTAATTTATCTGGAACACTAACCTTAAGAGTAATTTTAGATGTTAAATTCACTTGAATTTCAGCCTCTGGATATTTAAAATCAAATCCGTTTGCCGGAATTGTTATTTCTGTACCAAAACCACCTCCTCCACCGCCCGAATCGCCTCCTCCACCAGTAAACAATTCAGACATTATTTTTTTCATATGCTTATCTTTCCATTGATTCAAAACGTCATTGAACTTTGAAGTAATATCTCTTTGATTTTCTTTCTGTTTTTCTCTTTCTAGAGCTCCTATTTCTATTGCCAATTTATCTACCTCTTCTGCTACCCACTCAATTAAAGTGTCCGTAACCTCATTTTTTATTAATTTAGCTCTGTCGTTTGAGACACAGTCGTTTGTAGAATCTTCTAGAATTGGGACATGACATTCACCATAAATATGAGCAGCATGTGGCCATGTCTTAACTCCAATTTCCCAAAGTTGATATGATGCAATCACACCAATTTCTCCTAATATATCTATACGATTTAATTCGCCTAATTTACTACTTCTTGGTAGAGGTTCTTTTGATGTTTTCAATATCAGATTCCCTTGAGCATATTTTTCATTCGCAAGTTTAACACTTATTTTTTTCAATTTATTTTCAATAAATTCTGGCACGGATATAGCCCTAGGAATATTGAACTTCTCCATAGGATCAAGTTCATCCGGTTTTAATAGCCCATACAAGGAATTTCCATTATAAATGACAGATGTATTTACCTGTAATAAAATTCTTCTAGACTGAGGAAAATCCTTAAGACGCTCCATGTCCTTTGTAACTTTAAACTTTTTCTTAATTCCAACAGGATTAATACCTTGCACTACAGTAAATCCCGTCTTAGAATTTATTATATTTTCAATTATTTTTTTGGAAATTGGTAAAGTATCAATATCAGCATATTTTATAGCCTCATTTGGAGAAATCTTTTTATTCTGAAGTCCCTCAGCATAACCGTATTTACCGTTCTTATTAAAACCAAAAACGTTTAATAACCCATTTTTATAGGTAATGAAACGTGATTCTATAAAACCTTGTCGCATATAAAATTTTCCACCATTTCCGTGTCCTCCATATGTCTTTATATCTTTTCCACCTTTTGCAGAAGTAGGATCACCCCAACGCTTAGCTTTTTCAATATTTGACCTCTCCATTCCAACAAAATCAATACATTCAATTATCGGGGCAGACACTTTTTTATCAAAAAATCTAAATACAACAAACTGTTCATTTAATGGAGTATTATTTCTAAAATATGCATCTGCTGAATTTTTTAACCATTCAGCTAATCCTTTAACATGATCTTTAAATTCATTTCCGACGAAATCAAAAAAATGATCGTCCACAACGTGTTCTGTCTCTTCAATTGTAATGTCTTTATTTTTCATATTAATTATTTTAAAAAATAATCCAAAGTAGATTTGTATTTTGAAACTAAAAATTCATGATATTTTATAATATTATAAAATAACTGGTTATTTGTATTCTCTTTTATCTCTTTTGTTGCCATTTCAATATTTTTAATTCTTCCAGAAAAGGCACTTTTTGACGTTTTTACCGAGACTCCAAAATAATTATAGAGATCACTTTCTGTAATTTTATCTTTTCCATCATCTAGAAACAAAACAAAGCCTTCAAGATTTTTTATTCGTTCAATTTCAACAGTGGTAGCTCGTGATAATCTTTCTGGAGAAATATTACTAGTTTTAGATGATTCACAATCTGAAAGGTTTTCAGCAAACTCTATCCCACTATCTGTAAGTGAAAAAATTTTATTAGCCACGGTAATATAACCTCTTTTCTTAAATTCATATAGTAGACGTTGAGATGAATCACTTGAGTCGGGATATTCTGGGTAACCCTTTAAACAAAAATCATTAGGATATTTTTTAAAGAGACCAACAACAATATCCTCATATAGAAAACGTTTTTTCCTACCACCACCCAATTCATACAAAAAAAGTAAAATTTTTTCTCCCCGATTTAAAGATGTGATTTTTTTTTCCATTTTCTTTATAATTTAAAAGTTACCTTTTCCTTTGGGTAATAAAACTTTGCTTTTGAATCTCGTACTGCTCTTTCAATGGTAGAGAATATTTTATTAATCTCTTCTTCAGAATAATCATACGCGCTCCGGTTTGAACAATTTGCTAATACTTGCAAACGCTTAAGAACCTCCGTTGTTCTTGAAGTAGCAAGTCTTTTAAATCGATCTTTTTTGTTTATAGTATCCATATATAATCTTGTAAATTAATAAATAAACCCTACTTATGGTAATAGTAGACAGTATTTATTCAGAAGTCAATCTATTTATTGATTGGTATGTGGATAACTTTAATTACCCTAGTTTAGTGAAAATAAATCATCTTGTTTAGGTATATTAATCTTTCTCCTTCTATCCTGAACCTTTAACGCATATAACAATTCCTCTTTACTTAGATATGTCTTGTTCTTATACTTTTTCATTTCAATTAGCCCATCTTTCTCCATCTCATTTAAATCACTCTTTGTTATTAAAGTTTTATCTTTTTTAATTAGTGATACCTTAACTGCATTGCCATCCAAAAGAGAGGCCTTTTGATTTTTTATAAAGTCTCTCTTTAAAATTCTTTTACCAGACTTATCATAATAAGTGATAATAGACATCTTAATGAAAAAACCTATCTAGTAACCTTTGCCACTTTTCCTCTAGTCTTAACAGAACCTTTGCAAGCGGTGTCGGTTCCACCAAGTCATCTAACCGATTAAGTTTTATAAACTTCTTCCATTGTCGGTATCCTAATTTTTCCTTTTGTTGATAATCCATATGTATATTTGTGTTTTGGTTAATTAGTAAACGAAACGTCATTAATAGAGGGTCAAAGAGCAAATCCATTTTACCAGTATGACCTAAACGATTATGCTCGATTAACAATTCTGCATATTTATTATCTTCTCCATATCTATTAATAAAAATAATGACATCAGCTACTTTTTCTATATTTTCAATCCTTCTTAACATTCTAAGATTGTTATTTCCTTCTTTCAGAATTTCCTTAGCCTGGACCAAGAGTAGTACTGGTATATTTAATCTACGTGCTAGGCTTTTTATCTTTTCCACCCTCTTTTCTCCATAGTCTGGACCGCCTTCTTTTTCTTCAATAAGTTGTAAATAATCAATCACTAGCAAATCTAATTTATGGTTACTATCCATATCCTTTGCAATATCAATAACTTTATTTAAGGATGGTGAGCATATATCATCTATAAAAATAGAAGTGCCAGACAGTTTGTCTGAGGCCTTTTTAAGAGAGGATAATTCATCACTAGTCAGATTACCGACCCTGACCTTCCACATCGGTACTTCAGCCAAAGGAACGAGTAATTTTTTAATAATAACTTCTTCAGATTCACCCATACTAATATAGCCGATAGCTTTTCCTTTCATGGCCAAATTTCTAGTGATATCAACAGCTAGAGATGTCTTTCCCATACTCTGGGTACTTGCTAAGATAGTCAAATTACCATCATATAAAGACATATCCATAATATCAAAACCGGTATCTAAATTACCTTTTGGTATATAGTCAGTAATCTTTTTTTCTATAAGATTGATAACTTTGTTTAAAGAATTTTTTAAAGTCTTTTCATTCATTAAAATATTAAGGCATTATCTTAGACAACAATCTCGCCCACAGACTAATTTTTAGCTCTTCACGCCTAGCATATATCTTTGAGACTATTTTATGAATATAATCTTTTCTATAGGGTGCATCAGTATCCCACCTTAAAGAATCTAAATATTTAGTAATGAAGACTTCGACATCCTTTGGTTCTTCTCTATCAATAGCGTCAAATACGTGAAATATCACGTCTTGTATATAATCACAATATGATCCTACATACCAAGCCATGGCGATGTATCTACCACCCCTTGTCTTGTTTACCTTAAGAGAACTTATAAGCCTACTTATAAAATCCAAATACTCTTCCGGTATGTTACCCTCAATCTTCTGACAGCTAGGGCAAGCCATATTCTTTTCATAGGGAATATAAATAGCGTTACAGCTAGGACAAGTATATTCATTTAAATTGATATGATATGACATGTAGATACTATTCTATCACCTTAAGCCTATTTAAACTCGTCATATCCTTTTTCCCTACACCTGTCATAGAGAATTCTATTTGTTGGTTGTTGATCAAGAATTACTTCACAAGCCGTATTTATTTTTTCTTCAAGTATATTTTGTTTATTATCTTCATATCCAATCAAAAGCTTATCAAGTAAATATACTCCACCAATAACAACTATGATCCAAAATAATATTATACTAATCTTTTTAATAATCTTCATACTATTGGTTTAAACCTTTTCCCCTTTCACATAAATTTTGCATCCCTTCTGCCTCATTAGACGAAACAGCTTTACCATTAAGCACTTCTTTTACTTTGGTCCAACAATCTATCCTAATTTTAGATGGTCTTAACTGAAACCAATAAAAAGAAAGACCAAGAATAACTAACACTAGTAATATTATATATTTGTACTGTTTAATCTTTTCCATTTTATTATTTAGATACAAAAATCCCATAACTAGGTTTTACATACAAGTTTCCCTGTACGACGTTCTACACGCCCTAATTATGGGGTTTCTGTGTAGAACGATTTTCGGCCATGCCATCAATTTTACTTGGTGGTTTAGGCCTCGGAATATTCAGTTGTCTTTAGAGTATATACCTTTTGTGCTTGAAATAAAAGCGTATTGGGCTTAACATATAAGTATGCGCCAAATTAAAGCAATTTTTCCACAAAGTAAGTCAAGATTGGATCTTATACAAAAATTATGGAATAAACCAGATTTTAAAAAAGCCGTGGCTAAAATCAGAAACAAATGGAAAATTAATACCAAGTTTGAGTTTGAAATGTACGAGGCAAACTGGATATCTGAAAACCAAGAAATATTATTGGGAGACTATCATTTCATGGATGATTTAATAGCACTTCAGAAAAAATTTAAACTAGGTGAACAATGGTCGTGTTACCTACAAGAATACGTTTTTAACGATTTAGTTGAACACAATAAAACGAATAATTTTTTTATCGAAAAAAGAACTGGTAATGAGGCAGATCCTATTACAGGAGAACCTGTTTATTATTTAAGAATTTTCCCAGAAACAACACAAACAGACATAACTAAATCATGGACCGAGATAAATAATTTTATACACGAATCAAATAAAAAGCCTAGAAGACAAAAACTGTCAAAAAAAATGGAGAGAGATTCTGAAATATTTAAGCTTGCAAAGGCCGGGGTTAAGGTTGAAGATATTGATAGCATTATTACAAATAAATACAAAAGATCTATGGACTACGGCGCCATTAAAACAGCTGAAAGCCGCTATAGGAAGAAGATGGGAATCAATAAAAGTAATAAACTTGGATATAAAAAACCTATCTTCTAGATTATAAAATTACAAATAAACATAATGTTTATTTGTTTCGCCCACATACTCCATTATCTATAAACTATGACTAACATCATGGTTTTTTGATGTTTGCGCCACGAATAAACACCCTTGGGGACTTGTTGCTGGCGCATAAATCAAGTCCTCAAAGGTGTTTATTTTTATCGATAAAATGCAAATAAGTGATCAGCGAGTAAAACAATACCAAGAACTTTACCGTGAAAAATACGGGAAAGATATTGATATTGCTAAAGCCAGAGATGAACTTACAGCACTAGCCTGTTACTTAGACGCCATTTATAAATTTCAAAATATTAATAACCAGGAAAAATGAAAACAGAAAAAATAAACAAACTTATTGAAATCTTTGGAAAAGAAAAACGTTGGGTTAATTGGAAATATGAAAAAGACGATAAAGGAAGAGATACGAAAATACCTTACCAAATAGATGGTGTACATAAAGCGTCAAGTATAAACCCAGCCACGTGGAGTACATATGATGAGGCAGAAAAGTCTTTACAAAATATAGGTATAATTTTTACACCAGATCAAACATTACTCGGGATTGATATAGATCATTGTTTAGAAGACAATCAAATTCCCGAGGAAATTAGATTGTTTGTTGAACTTGCTAACACATACACAGAAGTATCCCCATCAGGAAAGGGATTACATCTATATATTAAATTAACCGGACCATTAAAATTATTGAGAAGTAAAAAGGCTCCATACGAACTATACACATCAGGCAGATTTTTTACTGTCAGTCAAAAAGTGTGGGGCGAGGAAAAATCGGTTAGAATAATGTCACCAGAAGAAGTAATAAAATTACTTGAAACAATAGATTATCCTTGGGAAAATACAGATAAGATAGATACATATAATGAAAAGCAAATAACATCCTCAAACCTTGATGATGCCTCAATTTTAGACAAAATGTTTGACTCTAAAAATGGTGATAAAATATACGCTCTCTATAATAGTGATATATCAAAATATAACGATGATGATTCATCTGCGGATATGGCCTTATGCTCTCATCTAGCCTTCTGGACGGGCCATAATGCCCCTCAAATGGAGAGAATATGGCAACGTTCGCCTTTGGGCCAAAGAAAAAAGACTCAAACACGTAGGGATTACAGAGAGCGTACAATTAAGGCTGTGATTCGTGGATCTACAGAGATATATAAACCTAGTGAAGCTAAAATAATTGAGCAACATCCAACACCTTCTTTTTGTTCCGCACTTTCTCATGCTGAACTTATATCGAGAGTATTTTTGCCAGCGAGGTACACATTGGAACCATTCTTTGAACAAGGAACAATGGATATGGTATCAGCTCCACCAAATACTTGGAAATCATGGCTTCTATTTCTCATTGCCGGACACATTGCCAATGGAACTTCTGTGTTTGGTAAATTTGCTACTGAAAAAGCCAACGTTATGATTGTTAATGAGGAAGATTCAGCTCGATTGGTTCAAGATCGATTAAGATTACTAAAAATGACAGATCCAGCCCTTCCAATATATTATCGAATTGCCAACGGATCAAAACTCACTGAAGATTTTATTAATAGTCTAATTAATGAGGCAAAGGAGAAGAATATTGGAGTAATAATGTTTGACAGTTTAAGAGCTATTCATTCTGCAAATGAAAATGATAGTACCGAAATGCAGGTAGTTTTAGATTTGCTAAAAAAAATAACTAGAGCGAATATTACGGTTATTTTTACTCATCATCACAGAAAGAAGTCTATGAACCAGAGAAGTGATGACGCTGAATCAACTCGTGGAACTTCAGCAATTAATGCGGCGATAAGTGGCCACATTTCATTAGAAGAGGTAGATAAAGAAGATACGAAATACCTTATTGTTAAACATTTAAAAAGCAAAGTCGGGGAAAAACTTCCACCATTTGATGTTGGAATAAAAATTAATGAGGATCTTTCAGTTGATTTCCAATATTTAGGAGAACACCAACCTAAAGAACAAGCACTAACCGAAGCGAAGAGTGGTATTCTTTATGAACTAGAAAACAGGATCGAATTATTAGGAAGAAAGGATTTTCAATTCTTAAAGATTGCAGGAGCGACAAGTATTAAAGAAGCTACAAAATCACTAGAAAAAGAAGGGAAAATAAAAGTTATAACAAGAAAAGAAGCAGAAAAGTCTGGCCTTAAAACATTAAGTCCGGGGAAGGCTAATGAAAAGTTGTATTTCCTTGATAAAGAGGACAGTGATTTTGACGCCTTTAATCAACCCAATCTAGAGGACTCAGTATAACCTGCTAGTTGTTAGTTACCTGTCTATATAAGGATAACTAGCAACCAACAAAAACATTTATTAGTATCCACACTATCGTGTGTGGATACATACAAATCTAAACGCAGTGCTAGTCAAAGGTCGCCTGCTAGGCACAACTGGCAAAAGAATGTTATTATCTAATAATCAAAATATGGAAAACAAAATCACATGGGTTATATATGCTCGTAAATCAACTGAATCAGAGGATAGACAAATTCAGTCTATTGATGATCAAATTAATTACCAAAAAGAAACAGCCGAAAGAGAGAATCTGAATGTTATCAAGATAATTAAAGAATCTAAATCTGCAAAGGAACCAAATAAACGTGATGGATTTACTGAATTAGTGAAATTAATTGAGGAAGGTAAAGTAAATGGTGTTCTAACGTGGAAAATGGACCGGTTATCTAGAAACCCAATCGATAGCGCTACAATTCAATATTTTCTTCAAAAGAAAAAACTACTTTGTGTTAAAACAGCCGAGAAAAATTACTTGCCAGAAGATAATGCCTTAATCATGTCCGTGGAAAATGGAATGGCTAATCAATACATCAGAGATTTATCTAAAAATGTTAAGAGAGGTTTAACTTCCAAAGCTGAGAAAGGATGGTTTCCAAATATTCCACCTATCGGATATTTAAATTCAAAAACAAGAGAAAAAGGAGCCGAAACTATATTGGTAGACGAACAAAGATTCCATTTGGTCCGTAAGATTTGGGACCTAATGCTTACAGGGACATACTCCCCTCCTAAGGTCCTAGAAATTGCTTCAAATAAATGGGGTTTAAAAACACCACCCAGAAAAAAGCTTGGTGGTAGGGCAATATCTAGGAGTCATATTTATACTATGCTAACTAACGACTTTTACGCTGGTTACTTTCACTATGGTGGAAAAACCTATATAGGTAAGCATAAAGCAATGATAACTATGGATGAATTTGAAAAGGTACAAGTTATTCTTGGTAAGAAAGGCAGGCCAAAAACACAGTTTAATGACTTCCCTTTTACTGGAATCATGAAGTGTGCTGAATGTGGTGCCAGTGTGACTGCTTCTAAAAAAATGAAGCTAGTAAAAGGTACTGGCCAGGTGGTCCCATATGTTTATTATCACTGCACAAAAAGAAAATTAAATGTTAAATGTAAATCTAGGCCAATAAAGCTTTGCGATATGGAAAAAAATATTACCGATATTATTGAAAGTAATTTAATTGATCCCGAATTCTATAAGCTTGGTTTAGAGACACTCAAAGATATGCACAGTCTTGAAATTAACAAGAGACAGCAAATCTACGAAACCCAACTTCGAAATGTTGAAGAGACTCAAAAGAAGATCGACCGAACACTTGGTTTCTTATTAGATGGAACCATAACAAAAGAACAATATAATTTACAAAAGAAGGAATTCGAAGAAGAATTGATGAGAGAAAAACAAAAGCTCAGCGAAACTGAAGCTAGAGCCAGAAACTGGACCGAGCTTACAGAGAATGTTTTACACTTCTCTTCTTTAGCAATGAAAGCGTTGAAAGATGGTAACGTTCAAATCAAAAGAGAGATACTAAGCAGTATTGGTTGGAACCACAGGCTAGATGGTAAAAAACTGTTTGTAGATCTACATTCCTGGTTTAAAGTACTAAAAGATGGTGAAAAACGATTATTACCTGAAATCAAAGCGTTGGAACTAGAAAAAATCGTTGACCCACAACGACAAATGGAGGCTTTCGCCTCCATTCGTCCTAGTCTGTGCGCCGGGTTGGACTCGAACCAACGTAGGCCGAAGCCGCGAAATTTACAGTCTCGTGTAATTGCCACTATACGACCGGCGCATATTTCCTACAAACGTAGTCTATCACATTTTTAATTTCAATCAAGATCAAACCCCAAGATTCCACCACCTCCCCATGAGTACATGGTACTCCTCCTAATCTAGGAGGAGAGTCAGACGTAACTATTCTACTGCATTGAATCTCCGCCTATTCTTAGGAGGAGTACCTGAGTCATCGAAGGGGAGGTGGTGTTTTAGGATGTGGTAAGGCCTTGCGAACCGGGGCGGTGTGTCTACCCTTCACCTCAAAAGTAAATTCTTTATTCTTCAGACCAACGGTGATTATTCCACCAGCATTTACACCTCGGGAAATCATCAGAGACGCCACGGGATTAAGGATCTTTTCCTGGATCAAGCGCTTTAATGGTCTAGCACCATATTGTGGGTTATAACCTTCACGAGCCAAATAAGAAATAACTTCTTTAGCCAAAACTAATTTGATTCCTTTCTCCGTCAATCTCTTTTGGACAATACCCAGCTGGATATTTACAATCTCAGCCACCGCCTTCTCACTCAAAATATCAAAGATAATCACATCATCCAAACGGTTCAAAAATTCCGGACGGAAATTGTCCTTCAAGGCTTTCATCACTTTATCCTTCACATCCTCATATTCTGTTTGTTTGCTCTTATCCTGACTGAAGCCAATCTCCTCCATCTTATCAATGTATTGGGCACCGATATTGGAGGTCAAAATAATAACCGTGTTTTTAAAATTCACGACTCGCCCTTTAGCATCCGTCAGTCGGCCGTTATCAAGTACCTGCAATAAAATATTAAAGACCTCGGGATGAGCTTTTTCAATCTCATCAAAAAGGACAACTGAGTATGGGCGGTGGCGTATCACCTCCGTCAGATTTCCCCCTTCCTCATAACCCACATAGCCTGGTGGCGAGCCAATCAGCTTGGACACGGAGTGACGCTCCATAAATTCAGACATATCCACCCGAATCAAAGATTTATCATCATCAAACATAAATTCTGCCAAAGCTTTAGTAAGCTCGGTTTTACCGACCCCAGTAGGGCCCAAAAAGATGAAGGAACCAATCGGTCGATTGGGGTCCGCAATCCCCGCTCGGGAACGTTTGATGGTATCCGCAATCTTTTTCACGGCCACATCTTGACCAATGATTCTTCGCTTTAATTCACCCTCCATCCTAGACAGTTTCTCTGCCTCGGCCTCAAGCATCCTGGTCACTGGCACACCGGTCCAGCGTGATACAATGTCCGCAATATCCTCCTCGCTAATCTCTTCTTTGAGCATTTGTCTGGAGCTTTGTAACTTTTTTAGTCTCTTGGCTTTAGCCTCCAAATCTTTTTCCATCTGCGGAATCCGGCCATAACGTATTTCCGCCGCCTTGGCCAAATCCACCCGTGCCTCCGCGGCCTCCGCCTCTAGGCGTGACTGCTCTAAATTTTTCTTGATGGCTTTTATGTCCGTGATCGTCTCCTTCTCATTCTTCCATTTTAATTCTATCTCCGCGGTTTTCTCTTTCAAATCAGCAATCTCCTTTTCAATCTCTTTTATCCTCGCCTTGGCTGACTTACCACCACTTTCCGCCTCCTTTTTCAAGGCTTCATGCTCAATCTCTAGGCGCAAAATCTTGCGGTGTGTCTCCTCAAGAATTGGTGGCATATTTTCCAAAGAAATTTTTAAAGCAGAAGCCGCCTCATCTATCAGATCCACCGCCTTATCAGGCAAAAACCGGTCTGTAATATAGCGCGAGCTCAAAGTGACAGACGCTTTGATAGCATCATCTGTAATTCGTACCCCATGATATAGCTCATATTTTTCCTTCAAACCACGGAGAATTGCCACCGCATCTTCAAGTGACGGCTCATTCACATAAACGGACTGAAAGCGCCGAGTAAGCGCGGGATCCTTTTCAATCTTTTGATACTCTTTGATTGTGGTAGCGCCTATCATCCTAAACTCGCCACGGGATAATGAAGGCTTGAGCATGTTAGAAGCATCAAGTGACCCCTCAGCCGAGCCTGCCCCGACGATGGTATGGATCTCATCCACAAAGACGATTATCTTCCCTTCAGACTTTTCAATTTCTTTAATAATATTTTTCAAACGTTCTTCAAATTCACCGCGGTATTTAGTACCGGCAATTAGTAACCCTAGGTCCAGAGATACTAGTTCCTTGTCCTTAAGAGACTCTGGCACATCACCGGTAGACATCCGGATAGCCAAGCCCTCCACAATAGCCGTCTTTCCCACTCCCGCCTCACCAATCAGGATCGGATTATTTTTAGTTCGCCTAGATAAAATCTGGATAATCCGCCCAATCTCTATGTCCCGGCCGATCACGGGGTCCAATTTATTTTCCTTAGCCAGTTTGGTCAGATTCCTAGTGTATTTTAAAATCGCCTTAAACTTTTTTACAGTCGGCACATCCGTAATATTGTTAGTCTTAAATTCTTCAAGGACTGTCACCACACGAGCGCGGTCAATCTTGAAACGCATTAGAAGATCCCTGGCTGGGCACGGGGTATCAATCACGCTGACAAAAAGGTGTTCAGTGGAGATAAACTCATCCTTGAGTTCCTTAGCAATCCTGCCGGATGATTCTATCACCAGAGCCAAGTCCGGCGTGAGGTATATCTGCATAGCTGGCGAGGTGATATTAGCCCCTGGTTTGATATCATCAATCATCTCCAGGAGTGAATCAATAAGTAAGTTAACATCCACATCTAGACGCTCTAAAATAGAAGAGACCATGCTTTCTTCTTGCATAATTAGGGCGGAAAGCAAATGGGTCGGGTTCACATGGTTCTGACCACGCTCAATAGCCAGCTCATGCGCCCGCTTGATCACTTCTTTGGCTTTAGTGGTAAAATTATTAAATGGAGGCATAGTAAAAGTTTAAACTTTAAATAAGTAAAAGTAAAGCTGAAAATTAGAGACTAGAAACAGCGCTGACTTCCTGCTTGAGCAAGTTGGCCGGCAAAAAATTATATTTATCTGACAAATTCACGCTGACACGTATACCCACCACCTCCCCATATAGATTTAGAAGAGGTCCGCCCGCCAAGCTATCAACTAAATTAATATTGGTATTAAAAGCAATCACCTCTTTACCACTAGCACCGGCAGTACTAGAAGCGGTAGTACTAGCTACACTGACTTTCTTATCCGCATCCACCAGGCTAGAAATAATACCAGTGGAAACAGCATTTTGGATCTGTCCACCCCAAGCAATAACAGTCTGACCTAATTTTAAATTATCTGAATTAGTAAAAGTCACGGCAGCAAAATCCACAATATTTTTTGGATCCTGAACCACCTTTAGAAAATAAAACTGACCACCCTTCACCCTTGGTAAAATAGTGACATTATAAAACTTTACATTGTCAAGCGTCACCAAATACTTGCCACGCTGGTCCGCAAAGACATCTCCGGTGACAATCAAACCCTCTTTAGAAACCAGAGTACCGAGACCAATGAAAGTCTTGTCAGCCACATCACCAGAATTAGCATTGTTAGAATAAATGCGCACGACACTATTTTTATTTTTATCCACGGACTCTACGATCTTATCATCTTCCTTCACTACTACTGTTTCTCTAGTCACCACGGCGGCTGTATTATTTGTGGGTGGGGTCACCACTTTTTCTATAGTTCTTTCTACCACGCGGTTAATAGTTTGCGTCACACCAGCGGGCGCTTGGTCCATCAAAGCCACCGTCACAATACCAGTGGCGATAGAAGTCACAAAGCTCACCAAAAGTGTGACTAGAACAATCTGTTGTTTTGTCAGTTTTTCCATATCCATGTCTGTATTATAGAACTAATTTGGGAATATGCAAGAATAAATTAATTTATATCTTGCTGGAGCTGTTTTTGGACGATTTCTTTTAGCTTTTTTACCACCAAATCAATATCTTTTTTAGTAATGTCTTCACCTAAGGAAAAACGCAAAGTGGATTTGGCTAAAGTTTCAGACAAGGCCTCGCCTTGTCCTGAATAAAGGGCGCGAACTATTGAAGAACCATCTTCATCATGATTACAAGCACTTCTAGTAGAGCAGACAATCCCCGCCTCATCTAAACACAACACCGTAAATTCTGAATTAATACCCGGGATGGAAATATTCAAATTATTCGGCAAACGTTTTTCCAAGTCACCATTTAGAACCGCCTCTGGAATTGCTTTTTGGATTTTCTGCCAAAAATAGTTACGGACTTTTTCAACCGCCCCGGTTCGCCGACTCACCACCCCGCCTTGACTAAGGTGGGGATTGATTGAAGTACTTCGTACTACTTCAATTGCTTTAGCTAAACCCACAATCAACGGCACATTCTCAGTCCCCGCCCGCAAACCCCGTTCCTGTCCCCCACCAAAAATAATTGGTGTCAAGGTAACCCCCGCGCGCACAAAAAGCACCGCCACTCCCTTTGGTCCGTAAATTTTCTGAGCATCAAGCGTCAACAAGTCCACCCCCAGCTCATTCACATTCAAATTACAGTATAGTCCCGCCTGACTGGCATCCGTATGAAAAAGTGGATAATCAGTAATCACCGAGGCTAGGCTTTGGGACATACCCAAGGCCGAGCCTCGGTGATTTTTACGAGCGTGGCGGATTTCCTTGGCGATTTCTTTTATCGGCTGGATAACCCCGATCTCATTATTAGCATAACCAACAGAAATTAAAACCGTATTCGGCTTGATTAATTTCCGCAAGTCACGAGGACTCACTATCCCCTTTTCATCCACTTTCAGATAATCCAATTTTGCCCCCTGCCGTTCTAATTCTTTAAAACACTCCACAACCGAGCTATGTTCAATATTGGTGGTAATAAAATGCAAATCAGAAATCTTCACTCCCTGCTTTTCTAGACTTTTTACCGCGCCAAAAATAGCCAAATTATTTGATTCTGTTCCACTCCCAGTAAAAATAATTTCATTTGGTCGTCGGGATAAGCTATCAGCAACAGTCTTCCTCGCCCCTTCTACCGCTTGCCGAGCCTTGACCCCCATTTTAGTGATTGAGCCAGGATTGCCAAAGATTTGAGCCCAATATGGCTTCATGGCTAAAAGCACCTCCGGGCGAACTGGGGTGGTAGCTGTCACATCTAAATAAATCATCTTTCTCATAAAGCTATACTATATAAAAGAGAGACACTTTGCAAATGACTGGCTTTTGGGGTATAATCCTTAACTGTATGACATTTGAAATATACATCTGGGGGGCTAG
The DNA here is from genome assembly GCA_903831305.1 of uncultured bacterium. GTDB lineage: Bacteria > Patescibacteriota > Minisyncoccia > Phycocordibacterales > GWA1-40-21 > CAIJXO01. The sequence goes on from CAIKXE010000005.1 coordinate 95,138, forward strand.
CGCTCTCATCATAATAATCCTTTTTTCTTGGGTTATTTGGCTACAAAACAAATTGGGAAAACTTCTGGTGGGTAAAAGTAAAAACCTGGATGAGTCCCTTGCGGTTGTGACCAAAGAAATCATGGAGCTAAAAAAGTTTAGAACGAGCGCCGAGGAGACTTTCAGAAACCATGATACCAGGCTAAAGAAAACAATCTCCGGGGTGGAGACGGTTCGCTTTAACCCCTTCAAAGGTGACGGCTCAGGTGGTAATCAGAGCTTTGCCACGGCTTTTCTCAGCGAGGAGAAAAATGGCGTGATTATCTCCAGTATGTATGGCCGAGAGCGAATGAGTATTTTTTCTAAACCCGTGAAAAACATGGCATCGGAATACGAGCTAACACCAGAAGAAAAAGAAGCTATGACCAAGGCCAAGGATTCCTTAAAATAAAGAACAGACCAAAATCAACATCATGAACGTTTTTCGTTTAAATTTGCCCAAAACAAAAGAATATGGAAAAAGAGAACGCACAAAAGAAAACCGAGCGTCCACCTGTGATTTGTATCATGGGGCATATTGACCATGGCAAAAGCACTCTCCTAGATTATATTCGTAAAACTAATATTGTAGACAAAGAAGCTGGCGGTATCACCCAAAAGATTTCTGCTTATGAAGTAGTACATAAAGGCAAGAAAATTACCTTCTTGGATACACCGGGCCACGAGAGCTTTGCCAAGATCCGCGAGCGCGGAGCCAGTGTAGCTGATATTGCCGTATTGGTAGTGTCTGCGGAGGATGGTGTAAAAAAGCAAACCTTGGAAGCCTTACACTGTATTCAGGAAAGCAATACCCCGATGATAGTAGCGATAAACAAAATTGATAAGCCAGGTGCGGATATTGAAAGGACCAAAAGTAATTTAGCGGAAAATGAAATTTATCTGGAAGGTTATGGTGGGACGGTTCCTTTTGTACCCATCTCGGCAAAATTTGGCCAAGGAGTGGATGACCTTTTGGACTTGATGCTCCTTATGGCGGAGGTGGAAGAGCTCACGGGAGATATAAACAAACCGGCCGAGGGAGTAGTGATAGAGGCCAACATGGACAAGCAAAAAGGAATTTCCGCTACCATGATTATTCAAGATGGAACCATCAAAAGCGGGATGTTTGTAACCTGTGGCAAGGCCCTAGCGCCAACACGGATTATGGAAAACTTCCTGGGTAAAAAAGTCACGGAGGCCACTTTTTCCTCCCCGATTCGGATTATTGGCTTTGATGTATTACCAAAGGTAGGAACTAGATTTGCCACGTTTACCAACAAAGAAGAAGCTCTTGATTATATTTCCAAATACCAGGAACCGGCCGTCATCAAATGTGACCTACCAGAAATCACTTTAGACGAAAATGGCCAACCACTAGAAAATACCGGTGTTATTGATGTGGTCATCAAGGCGGATGTGATGGGCTCTATTGAAGGAATTGAACATGAGCTAGAAAAGATTAAGACCGACCGAATGAAAGTAAAGATAGTACATTTTGGAGTTGGTGATATTACCGAAAATGATATTCACTTACTCGGTGGCAAACCAGACTCCTTAGTTCTCGGTTTTAATGTGAAAATTGATGCCAAGGCCCGCGCCTCCGCGGAAAAATCCGGCATCCAAGTAAAGACTTTTGATATTATTTACAAACTGACCGAGTGGCTCCAAGAGATGGCGGTCAGTAAAACACCCAAGGTAAGTGTGGAAGAAATGTCTGGCCGAGCTAAAGTACTTAAATTCTTCAGTGCCGTCAAAGATAAAAATGTGATTGGCGCGCGGGTGGAGGAAGGTGAAATACGGGTGGGAGATGAGATAAAGCTCATGAGAAAGGAAGTAGAAGTGGGACGCGGCCGAATTCGAGAACTACAGCAGATGAAGGAGAAAGTAAGTGAGGTGCGGACGGGGGTGGAATTTGGTTGTCAGTTACAATGTACCATCACCCCGGCCCCAGGTGACAAGTTTGAAGCTTATAAGATAATACAAAGATAGTAGAAAAAAGAAACTAATTATTTAATTTAAAAAGTCCTCGGGTCGGTTCTGATAGGAACCTCAACCAGACATTTTAAAATCAAATAATTCATTTCTTTTAAAAATAACGAACAACAATATGACCACTACATTCAAAGATGAAAAGTTAAAAGATCAGATTCACAAATGGGCAGCAGAATTCCTCCAGCGTGAATCCACTGGTCAGTCCCTGATCACGGTGACTGATGTCAAAATTACTAAAGAGGCTAAAGAAGCCACTATCCTTTTTACCGTTTTGCCTGAGGATAAGGAAGAGGTGGCTTTAGAATTTGCCCGCCGTCAGCTTCATGATTTTAGAGAGTATATGAATGAAAAAGTAAAAACCGGTCGGATGCCCTACTTTCACTTTGATCTGGACCGCGGAGAAAAGCACCGCCAAAGAATTGACGAAATCACAATAAAAAACTAAGATATAGGGACGGCGTAGTAGCCAAGTGGTAAGGCAAAGATCTGCAAAATCTTTATACGGCGGTTCAATTCCGCCCTACGCCTCAAATTGTTTGTCCTTGTTATTTTTATATGGTAAACTAATAGAAGAATTAATATTTATTAGTATGCCGAAAAAAAGAAAATGGACAGAAAATAGTCTACAAAAAGCAGTTGCCTCGTCAACGAGTATTAGGCAAGTCTTGAACAAAATTGGTTTGATCCCCGCCGGCGGAAACTATTCACAGGTAAAAAAGTATATTTCTGATCTTGATTTAAATACCGGACATTTTAAGGGGATGGGCTGGAATAAAGGAATGACCGGAATAGGCAAACCCAGAAAAACTATTGAGGATATTTTGGTCTTAAACAGTAACTTTCAAAGTTTCAAGCTAAAAAATCGACTTTTTGAAATTGGCCTTAAAAAGAAACAATGTGAAGAATGTGGCTGGAAAAAAATATCAAAAGATGGTAGACTACCACTTGAGCTAGACCATATCAATGGTAATAGCCGAGATAACAGAATTGAGAACCTACGGGTCCTCTGCCCAAACTGCCATAGTTTAAAATCAACCCATAGGGGCAAAAATAGAAAAAAGGCTCGAGTGGCGGAATAGGTATACGCGCAACACTTAAAATGTTGTCTGCGAAAGCGGATGCGGGTTCGACTCCCGCCTCGAGCACCGGTAACGAGAGAAGTAAAAATTGAATATTATCCGCCCATAGCTCAGCTGGTAGAGCAGATCCCTCTTAAGGATAAGGTCGTAGGTTCGATCCCTACTGGGCGGACAGTGTAAACATAATAAATTATTCCTATAATTTTGTTTTACACTGTCCGAGCCGGAGGCAGACGTGCCGAGGCGGGGTCGCGAGATTTTTCAGCAGAAAAATACTTGTGACGACACAGACACATTTCCTGTAAGGAAAGATTCCCTACTGGTTTGTGACGACAAACAAAAAATCGGGCGAGTGGTGAAACGGTAGACACGCTAGCCTTAGGAGCTAGTGCCGCAAGGCATGGGAGTTCAAGTCTCCCCTCGCCCACAAAACTTAAGACTAATGCGATATTTGAGCATTAGGCTCTTTATTTTGTGAGGGTAACGAAGCCTCCCCTTCCATATTTTTATTTATTAAGCGGCTTTTTGCAGATCTTCTCTCAAATCATTTAATTTTTTCAAATCATCTATTCCTTTTTCAATCTTACCTACATTATCCAAACTTTCATTCGTTTCTGAAACTACCTCTGCAACCACTTCATTTATAACCTTCATCTCACCTAAAACAGTACCAACTTCCTTCATTACAGCAACGTCAACTTCATCTTGTGATAATGTCCGGTCAAACATCGCATCAATATCTGTTTTTGCAATATCCCTAAACTTATCCTTAGCAATTTGTTTATTATCTGTCATGTTATTACTCTAAATTAGTTAATATTCTTTTGGCTAAAATTAATTTAATCTTATTTTGACCATCATTTGGTTTAGCTTTTAATTCCTTGATCTTGTCCTTCAAAGTAGCAACAATCTGCCCATTACATTCGGCTATATTTAAACCCAAATCCATACCCTTTTTTCTCATTGTTTGTATTCCTTTTTCAAAGGTACTCAAGGTAACCTCTTTAGTATCAACCATTTCTTCAGTACTATAAAAAAGTTGCTCTTTTGAATATTGATCAATATTCTTTGCAAAATCATCAAATTTATCATCATCAAGTATACTAGCTCTTTCCCGCAAACCACCAAAAACCGCCTGATCCTTAATAAGATCAGAATTATTTTCAGATTTAATTGCTTCCGCAATTCTAGCTTGTGCCTTTTTTATAAACTCAACACGGACAACTTCTAATGCCATGTTACCTTTTAACTCTCCTTTTATCCTTTCAGCTTCCTCAATAAAACCAGTAATAGCTGCCTGATCTAAGTTTCCCTCTAATACTTTTAAGGCTTGAATTCTATCATCAAAGGGTTTAAAATCGTCCGCAATTTTTTTCTTAGATCTTAAAAACCAATATAAACCTGAATGGGAGTCCTCTAACTTTTTTTTATCATGTTGAACTGCTGTACTCTCTACTGCCAGCCTTGCATGAACCTCATTTATAAAACCGATTTTAGCCGAATCAGATAGTCTATCCAGATCTCCCTCTATTTTAAAAATAGTAGCCATCTTTTGATAAGTAATCTCCAAACCTTTACTTTTCTTCGCCGTCTCTAAATATTGAGAGATGTTAGTCGAAAATTCTAAAAATACAACCGGATCTTTAATGGCAACCGCCTCCATACTGTCCATAAAAGAATCATCAACGACACCAGTAAAATTGGCTCCAGCTTCTTTTGTAATAAACTCTTTTACTTGTTGTTTGACCCGCTGTATATTCTCAAAAACTTCAATTTTTTGTAATAAATATTCATCATCTGTACTATTATCTACTGCCTCTGGATTCTTTTGTAAAAAACCTAAAAATGCCTTGTCATTGAGTCTTTTTTTAATAGCATCAGCCGTGGCTATATTAGTGTGAGGAACTATTTCCTCCGCTGATAAATCAGTCTCCTCTGCTGGTAATGTTACCTCCACCTTACCACGATTAGAAATGGACATAAATTTTACTGTTAATTAATAAACTGCCCTTATATTATATACTTTATTATGATTGAAAGAAGACTTGACTTTTTATATAAAATATGCTAGTATTGTAGGTAGAAAGGAAAGGTAAACCCCGGATTGAGAAAGGAGGGGTGTACCCTTCAAACACCTGTTCTTTGACAGGTTTGGAAAAAAGTATCGTGAGTAGTGTGTAGTAGTGTCTCAAACGTATGAAGCGCTTCGGCGCGGAAAGGCTGGTGGATTGTGATGAAATGGATTTGTTTGACAGTGTTGGTCATCGTGGCGAGCGTGCTTGTTTACAAGAACTGGCACGATCCACAAGACCTGCGGGTCAAAATCAGTGCAGTCACCGAACAGGCAAGGAGCCAGATCGGGCAGACGGCTGAAACGGTCAGGGAGAATCAGACGACGGTGGTTAGAAACATTGTGTACGCCTGTCTGGTCATTCTGATCCTGAGCATTACCTACATCGTAACAGCGGTTGTATTTTCTAGGAGTGACCTGAGAGTGTTCTATGTCACCCTGCCTGTCAACCGATTGGCCCTCATAGTAAAAGGTGGCCAAGTTACCAAGGTAATCTACAACTCCAAGAACATGAAGCTAGTAAAGGAGGATGGTTTTCCTCTGGGAAGACTCGTGCCAATGACCGAGAACGGTAAAGATCTCCAAAAGCTAGGGCCGGTTGAGGAATTGCTGGGGATACGCTATGTCGGTATTCCCTTCATTCACAGCATCCTGGAAAAGAAGGCGAGCTGGATCAGTGTGGACGGAACGACCTTCCATTCCAAGAATGAGGTCATCTGGAACTTTGCCATCACCAAGACCTTTGGCTACAACCTAAAGGAATTGGCCCTTGGCAGAAACTCAGATGGAAATCCTCAACCAGAGAACAAGAACGACGACCGGAAACTGCAAAGAATCCTGGTCAATGTCCGGCTCATGCTCCAGGGGACGATCGAGGATCCACATTTGGCCCTCATCGCCACTGACTGGATGGCGGGCACAGAGGGCAAGCTGTCACGCTTTGTTCAGGGCTTTCTGGGCTATACCAGCCAGGATGAACTGATCATGCAGAAAGCCCCAACAAAAGGTGGGGTTCACTGCGAACTAGAGCAAGTGATAGTAGACAACAAGCGCAATCTCGAAGTCTATGGTGTCACCTTCGATGAGGAAAAGATTACCTACATTGACTACGATTTTGCTGGTGGCACGGAAAATGCGAACAAGATCCAGGAAGCCAACACCAAGCTGTACGTGGCAGAGCAAGAAGCCCTCGGCATTAGGGCCAGAAAGCAGGCCGAGCAGTCTGACATGAAGGAGCAGAGAGAAATCACTCTCCAGACGGTCAAGGATCTCATCGGTCAGGGCCTTAGCAAGGAACAAGCCCTGGCGATGGCCCTAAGTATGATGCGGACCAAGGGGCTGGCAGAGACGAATCTGAGTACCTTGGTGGAGGGTGGAGCAAGTGTCTCGGCCAACATCTCAACTGATTCAACCAAAAAACCCAGAAAGAAAGCTTGAGGTGATATATGATAATGCTTCTTGTATTGATTGTGCTGTGCTTCTTGGTGCCACTCTTCTACTTCCTGGGACCGATAGTGGGTCTTGGTGTGTTGCTCGGCCTAGCCTTGCTCACACCGATCATCATCTATCAAGTCCTCAAGCGGAAGACTGTGACTACCAATGCCAGCGGAGGAGCGACCACCTCAAACACGGCACCAGGAAAAGGCCTCGGCTGGCTCATCAAACTGGCCGTGGTCGCGGGCATCCTGTACTGGGGTATACCATGGGCGATGACGCAGTATCGGGGTTACAAGGCCATTCAGCTGGCTAGTAGAGCCCCGGCGGTCCCTGTGATCACCCCAGCCGAACAATGGGTGTTTGAGTGGCAACTGCCACCTGAGACCTATGTCCGTGGCTTGAACCGAAGTGGTCCAGTAGAGGCAACGATTGAAAAGCGCGACAATGAGAAACTCTGGATCATTCTCACCTATGTGGAATATGGTAAGACTGAGAAAACCACCATCCATCTAGGTAAGGTTACTAATGGAGCCTGGGATGGCTTCTGGGAACAGAGCAATCCCAAAGACTCTGGACGATGTAACCTACACGAGGTGGGTACTGACAGCTGGGCCGGGACAATGACCGGAACGGCTGGTATCCCCGCCTTCTGCACACTGAAGAAGAAGTAATTTCCAAACCTAGAAAATAACCACGGTGTCGCCATGTTGGTGGACACCAAATCGCCCGGCCTCTTGCGAGAGGCCGGGCGATTTTGATTTGTATTTTTATCTGTATACTACTTCCCTATCGTCCCTAAAATCAAATTCAATATTCCATAAGCTGAAGCCATTATAAACAAGCCAAGTGAACCAAACAAAATATGTTTACCACCTTGCTTTCTACCTTCTGGACTATCCGCTGCGCGGATAAATTCAAACACTCCCCAGAGAAAGATGATGACAGCAACCACGACTAACAAGGTAATCACCGGATTGACTATATTAGTCAAAATACTCTGAATAAGCACAGTGGTAGGCTCTGGTAGCTCAGCTGCGTAAACCTTTGAAATTAGATTCAAGGACATTGAAGATTAATTAATTTCTGGAATGTAATTCCTTGGCATTACAGTACTAGGAACAGTATTTCCCGTTACTCCAAAGAAACTCTGCAAGAAAGCCACGAGACCCCAGATAGAGACGATGACAGCGATAGCAATAACCCCCCAGATCATCTGGCTCTTAGCGGCTTTCTTTTTGTCCTCATCTGAAGACATAGTATAGCTGATAACACCCCAGATAAACCAGGCAAAGGCTAGAGCGATAGCAATAGTGGCTAATTGACCAGCCCAAGTCTCAGCCTTAGTAAGAAAACCTCCAACATAATCACCACCATCAAAACTTCCTGCACCTACTACTGCATCTTCAGCCATAGCTAAAACAGGAAGCATCCAAGCTGAAGCCACAGCAATTTTAACAATTTTTTTCATATATATTTTATTTTTAAATTA
>CAIKXE010000006.1 GCA_903831305.1 uncultured bacterium
CCGGTTATTCCTGAAGCACCTGTTATAGAGAAGAGGATAATTACCCATGTAAAGACACCTGAGGTGGTGAAGGGGATCTATATGACCGCTTGCGTGGCTGGGACACCGAGTTTCCGGGCCAAACTTTTGAAACTAGCCAAGGAAACAGAAATAAATTCCATTATTATTGATATCAAGGATTACACAGGAACCATTTCTTTCTCAATTGATAATCCATTATTTGCTGATAATTTGGGCGGTGGGTGCAAGGCCGGAGATATGGTGGATTTTATTGAGACTCTTCACCAAAACAATATTTATGTTATTGGGCGGATCACGGCCTTCCAAGACCCCTATATTGCTAAGCTAAAGCCAGCATGGGCCGTGAAGAAAAATAGTGACAAGGCAGTAAACTGGAAGGACCGCAAGGGTATCAGTTATATTGATGCCGGTAATAAAGAGATGTGGCAGTATCTAGCGGAACTGGGCAAGGAATCATACGCCGTCGGTTTTGATGAGATCAACTTTGATTATATTCGCTTTCCATCTGATGGTGATATGAAAGATATTTATTTCCCCTGGAGTAATGATATTTTGGTGGCCAATGTGGCCCGCGCCGCTATTGGTACCAGTACCCCGGCAGTGAAAAGCGGCAAGTCAATCATTATGCGTAGCTTCTTTGAATATTTACACCAGGAATTTAGTAGCTCTAGTATCCCGATCTCCGCGGATTTGTTCGGCATGACCGCCACAAATTATGATGATTTAAATATCGGTCAGGTACTTGAGGACGCGGCGCCAAATTTTGATTTTATTGCGCCGATGGTTTACCCTTCACACTATCCAACCGGTTTTAATGGTTATACTAATGTGAATGCCCACCCTTATGATATTGTGAATTATTCTATGGCCATAGCCGCTAAAAGGCTCACGGCCTTGGGCCTCTCACCGCTTAAATTACGCCCTTGGTTACAAGATAATGATTACCCGGTACCCTATACGCCGGACATGGTCCGAGCTCAAATGCAGGCCACCTATGACGCCGGGCTTACTTCCTGGATGCTCTGGGACGCGGGGAATACGTATACGCAAAGTGCTTTAAAAGTAGAATAATTTTATTTTATTAAATATCATGGAGCCTAAAATAGAAAAAAATATGGCTAAAATTACATTTGCTAATCAACCTAAATTATCGGAGCACGAGGCAGACGCTAAATTTAATGAAGTACGAATCAGTCTTTTACCATATATCACTGAGTATCTTTCAAGTAGTGAGTTTTTTAAGGATAAGGAAGTTATCGTTAACTTTTCTCATAAAGGTGTTTCCTCCTTAGTCGCTATTATTGAGATTACAGGAGAAAAATATGTTCTTAAAATTTCCTTATCAGAAAGTTATTCTTTTGGCGAAGGTCAGTTTTTACAGGCTTGGGAAAAAGTAGGGGTGAAAGTACCTCACGTCTTTGAGACGGGGAAGATATTTAACCGCCCATACACGCTGATGGAATGTATTGATGCTTTACCACTCAGTGATGTCCTGGAAACCTTTGACGAGCAGAAAAGAAAAGAGGCCACCGTGGAAATGGGAAGAATACTGCAGACCATGCATACTTCTGTGGCGAGTGGTTACGGCCGTAGCCTGGAAGGGGAGCCAGAGTTTGCTACTTTTAAGGATTGGCTGGATTGCCCGGATATGAAGAAGAGATTTGATTATGTCCTAGAAAATAAATTACTAGGTGATGAACATGGATCAGTTGCTAGAATGTCGGAGATCCTTATCGCTCACGCTCTGGCCAGTAAAAGTACTTATTGTCATGATGATTTTGGGTCACCTAATATTTTTGCCACTGAACCGCTAACTGTCTTTGATCCTAACCCACGGTTTAATGATGGCTATATTGATTTGGGTAGGAGTCTGTTTGGTAGTATTGTCTATGGTCGAGGTGAGCAGGTCTGTGAACAGCTGATCGAGGGTTATTTTGATGGAAAGCCTTATGATAAGCAGGCTCTACACGCCTCAATCCTGTTAGCTAGCTATATGAAATTCCCTTATTCTCATAAAACCAAAAGGATGGAGAATATAAAAAGAGCCCAGGATTATTTGATAAAGAATCGATATTTATTGGAAGCTCAGACCAAATATACCGCCTAGGCTCCACCCGTCAACGTCGTATGTTGACGGATTAGTCAATCTTGAATTTTGTGACTGGATTTTTTATAAAATCCTTTAGTTCCTTTTTGTAATATTTTTCGTCACAATCAAATAGATCATAAAATAACTTCTTATTAATTACACAAGAAAAGTTTCTTTCCTGGCTATCAAAATAGTCAGGGAAACTTGACCATCTATAATTTTTCATAATCTCTAATACTTTAATGGTGTCCTTTAGTCCGTTTTGTTTCCAGTTTGGGAAATTAACATCTAATATGTTTAAATCTACATAATATGGTATGTAAAGAAACTGGCGATTATTTTCCAACAAAACCATTTTTGTTCTATTTTGAAAAAGGAAGCCACTCTTTTTGTGCTTAATATTGAAGTATTTTGTGTAGCCGTTTCCTAGTCTTCTAATAAATTCTGATATACCACCGTCTACTTTTTCTTGAAGTAGTAGATGAAAATGATTTGGCATAAGTGTCCATTTCAAGATTTCTACTATCTTTTCTTGTGATGGGGGATTGTCAAAAAACGATTCAGCCTCACTTCTGATAGCTGTTTCAACGTTGTTAAATTTATAAAGACTTTCCACAAATCTTTTGCGGTCTCCGTCGTCAACAAATATATCGTTTTTATTTATTCCTCGGTTAAAGATATGTTTGATATCACCAATCATCCTAGCATTTTATCTTTTTTGTCTCTACCCGTCAACGTCGTATGTTGACGGAGAATCTTAGGGACACTCACTTTTGATATTTATACCCCTTGCGTCCTTTCGGGGGGGGGGTGATATACTATCTTTAGTTGGGTTTAATAAAATTATTAATTAACTATAAGTTTGATGAAAAAATATATTGTTTCTATCGTAATTGCTTCCATTTTTTTAATCGGAGCGCCATTTGTAGTACAAAAATCTTTGGCTGCCGAAATGTCCATTCGAGATTTTATTAACCTCCTCGTTATCATCGGTGTTATCCCTCAAGAAAAAATGTCAGCTGTGAATTCCTACTTGGCGACATTGGACAAAACTCCTACTACCTCGCCAATCGCTTGTACTATGGATGTCAAGTTATGTTCTAATGGTTCGTACGTCGGCCGTTCTGGTTCAAATTGTGAATTTGTTTGTCCTGTAGATACCCAAACAATCTATAGACCGACTATAACAAGAGTAAGTGGAAAGGCAACGGTAGATTTTACTGCTTACGTAGGTGAAGATATGGCTATTGAGGGAAATTATTTAGCCGGTAATTACGTAAATACTTCTAATGTATATCTAGGAACTATGAAAGCCGTTATAAAACAGGCAGGAGATAATCTTTTATATGTTATAACACCAAAATTATCTAGTGGAACATATTTTTTGACCGTATCTAACGAAAAAGGAACAAGCGAGCCAGTTAAGGTAAAAGTCTATAATGGTCGGACCAGGGTTTTAACGATTGATTATGTTCAATCACCAGCTGAGGATAAGAATATTCTACATCCAGGTGAAAGAGCTACTATTTATGGCAGTAATCTTAAGTATGGTAATATTTCTGTCCATATGATTGGTAAAGCAAATGACCAAACTTTATCAGTAGGTAATCAATTTGAAGGTAGCCTAGATTTTATTGTTCCGAACGTAACTAGTGGCGACTGGGATCTATATTTGCAAATACCTGATTCAAACAATACATCTAGTGTCCAGGCAAGTGATAAAATTAGTGTGAAGGTCGTTGGTCCTCGGACAACAAATATGTCAATTGATTATGTTCAATCGCCAGCTGAAGATAAAAATATTCTACATCCAGGTGAAAGAGCTACTATTTACGGAACAAATCTTAATGCTGGTAATATCTACGTCTATTTTGTTGGTAAGGCATATGATCAAACGGTAGCTACCTATAATCCTTATAACGGCAGTATTGATTTTACTGTTCCAAATATTCCAAATAATGGGGATTATTATTTGTCGCTTAAACAGTCTGGAGGGGAAAGTAATAAAATAATGGTTAATGTTATTTTGCCTTAGTTTATAAGGTATAATTTATATTGTAATCTACTCGTCAACGTTGTATGTTGACGGGTATACTACTTGATAAGTAAGCATTCTCCAGTATACTTAATTCCAGACCTAGGTGTTTTGATAGAGAAGGAGACAGAAGATGACTAGGAAAAAGAAAAGTTTGTGGTATCAAGCAACCTATTACTAAGTAGCCGTCAACGTCGTATGTTGACGGATAGAGGGTTTTTTGCAGATTTATATAATTTTAAATTATTTTTGTGTTTAATTTTTGATACATTTATGTTATAATAATCCCAAATGTACGATCCAGAAAGAGTAACAACATTTGCCCTGGCGGATTCCCGAAATAAGAACGTGGAATTTGGTATTAAAGCCAAAGACCGAACTAGGCATGTGTACGTGATCGGAAAGACGGGTATGGGTAAGTCCACCCTGCTTGAAAATATGGCCGCCCAGGATATAGCGAACGGCGAGGGTATGGCTTTTATTGACCCCCACGGCAAGACGGCCGAGCTCCTCTTAAATTATGTCCCGGAGCACCGCTTGAAGGATGTCCTGTATTTTGCGCCCTTTGATTTAGAGCACCCGATTTCTTTCAACGTCCTGGAAGATGTCGGTTTTGATAAACGGCATTTGGTGGTCTCTGGCTTGATGTCCACTTTTAAAAAGATTTGGCTGGATGCTTGGTCAGCACGTATGGAATATATTTTAAGCAATACTCTTTTGGCCTTACTGGAGACGCCAGAGACTACTTTGCTTGGCGTGAACCGTATGCTTGCGGATAAAGACTATCGTAAGAAGATTGTGGACAATGTAAAGGATCCATCCGTCAAATCTTTCTGGGTAGATGAGTTTGCTAAATACACGGACCGGTTTGCCGCGGAGGCCACCCCGGCTATCCAAAACAAAATCGGGCAGTTTACTTCAAACCCGCTAATCAGAAATATTATTGGTCAGCCCAAGTCTTCTTTTGATTTACGTAAGATGATGGACGAGAATAAAATCATTATTATAAACCTGTCTAAAGGGCGCGTGGGTGAGGCCAATGCTAATCTCCTTGGTTCCATGCTCATCACTAAAATCTATTTGGCTGCTATGTCTCGCGCTGACGTGTCAGAAAAGGAATTACAAAAACTACCAAACTTTTATTTATATGTGGATGAATTTCAGTCTTTTGCTAATGAGAGCTTTGCGGATATTTTGTCCGAGGCTAGAAAGTATAAGTTAAATTTGACTATTGCGCACCAGTATATCGAGCAGATGTCTGAAGAAGTCCGCGCCGCGGTGTTTGGTAACGTGGGTACCATGGTCACTTTTCGAGTAGGGGCGTTTGATGCGGAAATATTGGAAAAGGAATTTGCGCCGCAGTTTACAGCGGAGGATTTGGTGAACTTGGGTTTTGCCCAGATTTATTTGAAACTGATGATCAACGGTGTTAGTTCCATGCCTTTTTCGGCGGTGACTATGCCACCGATCAAGGAGCCCGAAATATCTTATAGGAATGAAGTAGTGGAAATGTCACGAAAGCAATTTGCTATGAACCGGGCCAATGTTGAGCAAGATGTACTTGATTGGCATAAGGATAAAGGTCAGGGTCATAAGTTGGGTACTGATAATGTTTCTCATAATAGTGTGGCGGTTATAGAAAAGAAAGTGACTGATACGGTGGTTAAAACTGTTGAGAAAAAAGAGATAATTCCACCTCCGGTTAAATCTTTTGAACGCCCAAAGTATATGAGGAGAGAGGATCCAAGACCACCAGTTCTTAAACCAGAATTACCACATGATGATAATTTTATGTCATTAAATGATTTAAAGGGAAAGATTCCTGATAATCCTGCTACCATAAAGAAAGCAGACGCAGTCAATAATTTAAAGTCTAATACCAAAAAAATAATGGATCCCAAGAGTTTGTCCGAACTTCGATCCGTCTTACAATCATTAAATAAAAATAGAACAGAGGATAAAGCCTCACCACCGGCTCCAGCCCAGGTCAACAAGCCCAAGGAGATTCCAGAGGAAGAATTACGCCAGATGTTACAAGTTGATAATAATTTAACAGATAAGTAAAAATATGAAAGACACACTAAAATATTTAATCTGGGGTGGAATTTATGCAGTACTCATAATTCCTCTTATAGTTGCTAGTGGCATGTTCTTCCCTTATATTACAGGGAAAGCTTTTGCCTTTAGAATAATCATAGAGATTATTTTGGGCTTGTGGTTGATATTGATTATTAAGGACAAGGAGTTTCGACCTAAATGGTCATGGGTCATGGGTACGGTTTCCATTTTTACCTTTATTTTACTAATTGCTGATCTCAATGCCGTAGCCCCTTATAAAGCCTTCTGGAGTAATTATGAGCGGATGGAGGGCCTTGTCACCTTTCTTCATCTTTTGGCTTACTTTTTTGTCATAAGCTCAATGCTTAATACGGAGAAGTTGTGGCTGTGGTTTTTACGGGCAAATTTGGTGATGGGGTTTATTATGGCGGTGACGAGCATCAGTGAAGGTTTAAGAAATAACATTGTGAGATTTGCAGGACCACTGGGTAACCCGATCTATATCTCGGTTTATTTTATGTTCATCTTTTTCTTCACTTTGATAGTTATGTATAAAGATGTTTTGGTAAAAAATCTGATCGAGTGGAAAATGTTTAAAAAAGTTTTTGCTAATGTTTTATTTTATGTATATTCTATCGTCGCTGTTCTGTCCTTATTTGTAGTCTATCGGACTTCACGCGGGGCTCTACTCGGAGTGATTGGGGGGATATTCATCGGGGCTATTTTGATTGCCATCTTTGAGAAAGAAAAAAAAGTTATTAAGCATTTAGCTATTAGTGGTGTCATAGCCGTTATCCTTATTGTTCTGACTTTCTTGAGTGTTCGTAGTAGCTCATTTGTACAGAATAATTCTACCCTAAAGAGGTTTGCCGAGATTTCCTGGAGTAATGTAAATGGTCAGGCCCGTCAGCTGGTTTGGCCGATGGCTCTGAAAGGTTTTCAGGAGAAGCCAATCTTGGGTTGGGGACAGGAAGGTTTTAATTATGTTTTTAACAAATATTATGATCCTGGTATGTATGGTCAGGAGGCTTGGTTTGACCGGGCGCACAATGCCCCGCTGGACTTTTTGGTGGCGGGCGGGATCCTCGGTTTCCTGTCATACCTGAGTTTGTTTGGTGGCGCCCTATATCTATTATGGTTTAGGAAAAATGTCTTGAGTATCACTGAGCGTTCATTAATCACTGGATTGTTGGCGGGATATTTATTCCAGGCTATTTTTGTGTTTGATAATTTAGTCAGTTATATTATGTTTTTCACTACGCTGGCTTATGTGCATTCGCATTTGGTGGAAAGTAAAAAAATGGACCCCAAAAGTAGTAAACAGCAGGTGCCCGGTTACTTATCTGTTTTCGTCCAAAATGAAGAGTACCAGAATTATATTTTAATTCCTGGCGTTGTTATTTTGATAGCTCTTTCCTTTTGGTTTGTAAATGTGCCGGCTATGTCTGCTAATCAAACTCTGATACAAGCTTTAGGCTTGATTCAAAGTGGACGAGCCGAGGATGGCCTAAAGTCTCTTAAGACGGCATTAGCTTATGGCTCGCTTGGGGATTCTGAGATTCGGGAACAGCTTCTTTCTTATACTCCAAATATTGTTAAGCAAGCCGAGATTGATCAAAAAACTAAGCAGGCTTTTGTGGAGCTCACCTATAATGAAATTCAAAATCAGATAGACCGGGTACCAGCTGACGCTAGGTATCAGATTCTCATGGGGTCATTTTTAAACAGTGTAGGTAATCCAATGAAGGCTCTGCCTTATATTAAGGAGGCAGTCGCTTTATCTCCGAACAAACAAGCCATGCGTTTTGAGTTGGTCCAATCACTGTATGCCCTAGGTAAAAGCGCTGAAGCGATGTCTGAAGCCAAGTCTGCCTATGAGCTGGATAAACGCTTTGAACAGGCCAAGACTATCTATAAAGCGACAATTGAAAATGAAATGAAAGTTAATCCCAAGTTTAAGGTGGAGGGTGAGAAGCTCCTCAAAGAGCTAGGAGAATAGGCATTATTTTACCCTTGCATTTATTTTTATATGTGCTATACTACTATTGTGAGTGCTAGCAATGCTAGCTCAAACGAATGTCTGTGTAAGACCCCACCTCGGTGGGGTTTTGCATTTAACGTGTACGAAGTACTTCCATCAAATCCCCGCCTTAGTTAAGGCGGGGTGGTGAGTCGGCGAACCGGGGCGGTTGTGTTTTTGTACTCAGGAGGGGTAAAGTGCAAATAATTTGAACTATGTTGGTTTATTGTGTATAATATACAAGTGCCTCTATTGTTTCCGGCCACAGCCGGCGGATGCACTCATATAAGACATTAGTTTTGGAGCAAGCCCCGCCGGCGTTGATTGGAAATAATCAATAAAGAGAGGACAAATAAAACACTGATCAAACAAGTCAGTGTTTTATTTTACGTGCTTGATCAGTAGTTTTGTGCTTTAATATTGTTATGCTCAAAATACTGGATAATGTTTTATTGAAGGATTTTACCACTATGCGGGTGGGGGGATTAGCCAAGCATTTTTTAGTTATTAAGAGTCTGGCTGATTTACGGGAGGCTTTTTCTTTTGTTAAGACGCGCAAGCTCCCACTTTTAGTTTTGGGTGGTGGTTCTAATACTTTGATTTCTGATCATGGTTTTTTGGGTCTGGTCATTAAGAATGAAATTAAGGGAATTAAATTTGTGGACAAAAATCAGGCTGAAGTTATTCTGGAGGTGGGGGCGGGGGAGAATTTAGATGAAGTGATTGCTCTATCAGTTATCAGAAAGTTATCTGGTTTGGAAAATTTATCTGGTATTCCCGGAACGGTGGGTGGGGCGGTGGTGCAAAATGCCGGTGCTTATGGAGCGGAGATTGGAAATAGTATAGTCTCAGTCAGTGGTCTTAATTCTACCAATGGCAAGGAATTTACCTTTAAGACTGGTGATTGCCAGTTTACTTACCGAAGTAGTTTCTTTAAAAATAATAAAAAATATATTATCACCACTGTATCGTTTGTCCTAAACAAAAAAGCCGTTACTAATGTTGCTTATGTGGGCTTGAAAGAGGTCTTGGCTAATGAGAAAGAGTTAACAGCGGAAAAAGTAAGAAATGCTGTTTTGAAAATCCGAGGTGAAAAACTGCCGGATTGGCATAAAGTCGGTACGGCTGGCTCATATTTTAAGAATCCGGTTATCAGTCAGGCGGTATTGGCTAAAATTAAGAGTGAGTTTCCGCTCGTACCAAACTTTCCCGAGCCCAATAATAAAGTAAAAATCCCTTTGGCTTGGATTTTAGATAATATTTGTCATCTGAAGGGATATAAAGAAGGGAAGGTGGGCCTCTATGAAAAGCAACCTTTGATTTTAGTAAATTTAGGCGGGGCCACTTTTACGGAAATAATAAATTTTGCCAATAAAATAAAAAAAATAGTAAAAGAGAAAACTGATATTGAAATTGTAGAAGAAGTAGAAAAAATAATTTAGTTATCCACATATTTTTTATTAAAAACGCTTGTGTTATTTTTTATTTGTTATAAAATGATATTAGTTCAGTGATTTTTATAATTTAAGGTCGAAGAAAATCATGGGCTCGTTAGGAAAAATTTTAATTTAAAAATGAGTTTCAGATTTTATTTTGTAAAATCAAAAACTTAAAACACTATTATGGCAAAGAAGAAAGCTCGAAAGGCTGCAAAGAAGGCAGTCAAGAAGACAAAGAAAGCAAAGAAGGGAAAGAAGAGATAACTCTTAAAAAACACCACCAGGGACTAATACCTGGTGGTGTTTTTTAATATACTATATCTGTGCTATTATAGTCAGTATAATTTATTTAAATTAATGAAAAGAAAGCACGGTTTTACATTACTCGAAATCCTCCTCGTCATCGGTATCATCGCCATCCTCGCCAGTATCGTCATCCTAGCCCTAAACCCCATCAAGATGTTCTCCCAAGTCCGTAATACCCAAAGGAAGGCTAATCTAGCCGAAATCAACAAAGCTTTATACCAATACTATATAGATAACTCTGGCTATCCCTCTTCTGTCACCACTACCTTAACGGAAATCTGTAATACCGGCACGGGTACCACTACTCATAGTGTGGTCTGTACTGGTCTGGTGGATCTC
>CAIKXE010000007.1 GCA_903831305.1 uncultured bacterium
TCCAGGCTCATCAATCCCTAGAACCGCAGATGCAAGAGGTATTAGATGAAAAGCTGAAGGATTTTGGCCCCGAGGCCGACAAATACCGCAAGAAAAGCGCTGATATGAAGCACTTAACCGAGATTGACAAAAAGACCCAAGTCAATGAAACTCTGACTCGAGATGACCTCCTCTTCCTGTATGAAGTAAATGACCCTATTGAAGGTTTTGGTTATGACACCGATCCCCGGATTAAAGAAATCCGCAGTAAAAGGAGCTATAACAATGACGCCTGTATTATTTTTAATTGTGAACTCTCTCAAATCGCTATTGCCCCGGAAGAAATCAAACCTGACACCGTCGCCTATATCGGTCCTTGGGATCCAAAAGTTTTGCAAAAACTTCCGCCAACCACCAAATATATTTATGAATCCTTTCCAGACAAGAAAGTTTTCCGCAAAGAAATCACCCCCGATCCGGAAATCACTTCCGCTGAGACTGCGATTACTAAATTAGAAGCTGAAGGACATAAAGTTTATGACTATGCTAAAGATATGCTCACCAAAGTAAATTGGCAAGAGACACTAAAATCGGCTTACGACGTCGTCTCTTTCTCGGTCGGTGATCTATTTAACAATAGCCAAATTCACACTTACGCCGATATCAAAGCTAAGGCTCAAGAGCTGGGACTGGACTTAATCCCTCAAGCCCTAGTTCCAACTATCCGTCTAAATTATCCTAAAACTGGCGACTGGACCGTCATGGCTTTGAAGGAATCTATACGTGACCGCGATGGCAGCCTCAGGCTATTCTACTGCTACAGGAATGGTGCTGAATCCTGGCTCCGCAGCCACTACGGCCACGAGGACAGCAAGTGGAACTCCGACCATCGGTTCTTCTTTGTCCGCAAGTAACTTAATTCTTATTTCTTAAATTTTAACTCTATCCCTTAATTTCTTTTTCCTTTATTCTTAATCCGTGCTAAAATAGCTTGGAAAGTAGGCGAATACGCTGGCGATTACGGTTTCCAGCTGCCGAAATTAGTATCCATATATCCAGAATATCCGCGATTAAGGTTTCGGGTAGCGTGGTATATGCAGATCTTCAAAAAATGAAGTTACTTGGTTCGAAATCTGGGGCATTATGATGCCAAATAATATTCAACCCTGCGAGTATTCTAGGGGTGGTGGTAAAGATGGATTTCGAACAATACGTGACCGCGATGGCAACCTCAGGCTATTCAACTGCAACAGGAATGGTGCTGAATCCTGGCTCAACAACAACAACGGCCACGAGGACAACAAATGGAACTCCAACAATCGGTTCTTCTTTGTCCGCAAATCACTCATTTCTCTCCTGTTTTGTCAGGGGAGTTTTGTTTTAAGGTTTGTCCCAGCCATCCACCGAGGATTTTGCCGATTTCGTCAGTTTTTTCCGACAAAGCAATATATTTTTTATTATCCAGCGATTTGTTTTCCCAAAGAATAAGCAGAAAAATATTCAGAGTATTTATTTTTCGGATAGCTAGGCGTATATAGGGTGTTTTTTCTTCCCGAGACAGAAAAATGGCGATAGAAACGGTTTCAATTGCATCAGTAAACAGACTATCCACTTTTTGACCGATAGTATTTCTGTGACATTTAGGCAAAATTCGGTAATACTCATACCATTGTTGATAGACTGTCTTTATTTTCTGAATAACTGACGGTAATTTGTTAGCTATGATTGTTGCGGGGGGGGGGTGACTTATAGTTTTCTTTATTATGTCCAAAATCCAATTTATTCATAAGTACGAGGATATCATATCTGTGGAAAATCTCCTAGAGGGATGGAAAGAATTTTTACATGGGAAGAAGAAAAAAGCAGATGTTTTGATTTTTCAAAATAATCTGATGCAAAATATTTTCTTACTTTATCAAGATTTGGAAACAAAAAATTATAAACACTCGGAATATCAAGTGTTTAATATTTTGGACCCTAAACCAAGAGTAATTCATAAAGCTAAAGTCAGAGACAGATTATTACATCATGCGTTATATAGATATTTATATCCATTTTTTAATAAGACTTTTATTGCCGATTCTTTTTCCTGTCGATTAACCAAAGGGACGCATCGGGCGATAGAAAGATTTAATAGCTACTATCTTAAGGCTTCCAAAAATAATACCAGGCAAGTTTGGGTTCTGAAATGTGATATTAGAAAGTTCTTTGATTCCATAAATCATAAAACATTACTAAAAATATTAGGTTCATATATTGAAGACAAAGAGATTATAGGACTTTTGCAAATAATAATTGGCAGTTTTTACAAAAGAGAAAGTGGCGTGGGTTTGCCTTTAGGTAACTTAACTTCCCAACTTTTTGTAAATATTTATATGAATGTTTTTGATCAGTTTGTAAAACATATTTTGAAAGTAAAGTGCTATATCAGATATTCTGATGATTTCGTTATTGTATCAGATAATAAAGTGTGGTTAGAAGAGATTTTAGTAAAAATTAGCGTTTTTCTGGATGAAAAATTGAAGTTATCTTTACACCCAAATAAGGTGTCCATAAATACTTTTTCATCAGGCATTGATTTTCTCGGTTGGGTAAACTTTTCTGACCATAAAGTGCTTAGAACAAAGACAAAAAAGAGAATGTTTAAAAGATTAAGAAAAAGTTCGAAAGAAGAAACCGTCAATTCATATTTAGGGATGTTAAGTCATGGAAATACTGAAAAGTTGAAAACGAAAGTTTTAAATTTTCTACAAAATAAGGGTTAATTTGAATTTTAATTGTAAAATTTAGGGTATGTGTTAATATATGAGTATGAGAAAAGATTGGTCAAAATTATACAAGAAATATAAGGGGATGTGGGTGGCTTTGGCATCTGACGAAATGACCGTTCTTGGTGTAGGAAAAACGGTAAAAGAGGCCATTTCCAAATCAACTAAAAAGAGTAAAGAAACCCCAATTCTTACAAGAATACCAGAAAATCTGGTTTCCTATGTAGGCTCACTATGAAATTTGATTACAAACGATATGATACAAACACGCTCAGACCGGTGATACCGGTAAAATTGAAGAATAGTGAGACTAGTATTGGCTATGAGGTCTTGGTAGATTCCGGTGCTGATTTGTGTATCTTTGATGCTGAAATAGGCGAAGCACTTGGCCTTGACATAAGAAAAGGTAAGGTAAAAACAGTTTTTGGTGTTGGCGGAAAATCATCAGTTTATTATTTGCATAATATAGAAATTGAGGTTGGTGGCTGGTCCTATAAAATTGAAGCTGGTTTTATGCTTGATGTCGCTGGAAGGGTTATGCCATTTGGACTCGTTGGACAAAAAGGTTTCTTTAATAATTTTATTGTAAAGTTTGATTTACTTAAAGAAGAAGTAGAATTAAAGAATAGATAACATAATAATATTGTCTCTAGGTTTTTTTGTGCTATAATAAAATCACAATTCCATATTTATCAAGAGAACGGGGAGAGAATCAGCTCGATAATCCGTTCAGCAACCTGTCAGTTGATAAGGTGCTCCATCTGACCCGAAAGGGGAGATAAGAGCGGTCGAACCGCATAGCTTGAATCCCCCCACCCGGAGGGAATTTTTTATTAGAGTTATTAGGAAAGATAAATAAAAAATATATGATAAAAACTGCTGAAGCTGTCTCTATGTCTCACCCTGACAAAATTTGTGATCAGATCTCGGATGCCGTTTTAGATGCTTGTTTGAAACAAGATCCCTATTCTCGGGTAGCTATAGAATCCATGGGTGGGCACGGTCTCATAACGGTGTGTGGGGAGCTCACCACTAAAGCGCGGGTGGATATTGCCCGGATTGCTCTGGAAACATATCGTGATTGTGGCTATCTGGAGCCGGTGAAAATCAAGGTCAATGTCAAAACACAAAGTCCTGAGATTGCTCATGGAGTGGATCAGGAAGGAGCGGGTGATCAGGGGATTATGGTGGGTTATGCTACTAGTGAAACACGCGAATTATTACCACTGGAGGTGATATTGTCCCGAAAGCTCGCTCGCGCCATGGGGGCACGTGATGGTAAATCACAAGTGACCGTAAAGGATGGCAAGGTGCTCTCCTTTATTACTTCGGTCTGTGGTAATGAGAAGGATTATCAGAAAATTTATAAGGAAATAAATAAAGTCGTAAAGAAAGAAATCGTACCACGGCTGGCTAAAGGTGTCACTTTAGAAAAAGCGTGGCTAAAGAATCCGAATGGTTCTTGGACTATCGGTGGCTTTGTGGCGGATACTGGACTCACTGGTCGGAAACTGGTGGTGGATAATTATGGGCCAAACATCCCCTTGGGCGGTGGTTGTTTTTCTGGTAAAGATGCCACCAAGGTGGACCGGAGTGCCGCTTATATGGCTAGGCGGATTGCGGTGGATTATTTAAAAAAGTATAAGGCGAAAGAGGTGTTTGTGCACTTGGCTTACGCTATCGGGGTGGCTGAACCGCAGATGGCGGTGGCCACGATCGATGGTCGGCAGGAGAAAATAACGGATTATGATTTGCGTCCACGGGCCATCATCAAGCAGTTAAACTTGTTCAAACCACAGTATCGCGAGACGGCTAAATACGGTCATTTTGGTAACGGTTTTACTTGGGATAAATAAAATTCCTATTAAAGGCGGTCTGAGTTAATTTCTGGCGAGACTGCTAAGTCAAAATCAATCAAATATAGGCGGGGAAGGCGGGCAAAGTCAGGCTCGCCTTTTTCATTGCGGTAAAAGCGAAGGCAAAAGTTTCCGTCATGAATATGGCCATGATCAAATCCGAGATTCAGTATTGTTTCGGTTATCATATTTCTGGTTTCAATTAGCTGTTCCATAAATATGTATGTTTTGGCTAGCCAGTCTTTCAAACTTATGTCTAAAACTCCGGTATAAGCATCAACCATGCCGTCAGTCGCTAGTTTGTAAGATATTATAGGTTCGATGGGCACATAATCAAAATCTTGTTTTTGCCAAAGTGAATAATTTTCAAATAGTTTTTGCCAGGCCGAAAATGCTTGTGGCGTAATGTGGCGTATTATAGCTTGATCTTTTAATTCACCACCAAGTAGGGTAGTCTCCGAACCAGATTTACTAAAGCCTTGTCTAGAAAAAGTTTCAGCACTAATATTTTTTTTCCGATACAGTGGTGGTTTTATCAACTCACGCCCCAGGCCTTTCTCGAAGGCAAGAGTAAATAAGGCACGTTTTTTATCATAAGGGGCGTAGTCAATCATTTCAGCAGCCAGCCGTTGTATTTCTTGGCTTGGGTTGTCCAAGTTTGTCCTGATTAAGGAATCCTTTTCATCTAGATGGGCGTACTGAACCATTTGCAGAGATATCATCTGTGTTTTTAAATCTGAGCTATTCAAACCAAGTTTAATTAATTTCCCGATTTCAGATAAGGAAGCATATTCAATCATCCTAGCTGCGAGTCTCTGTATTTCAATATCGGGATTTGTAAGACCAAGCCGAATATAGCTGGAGCGTTCATCCTGTTTCAGATATTGGCAAAGACTCAACCCTAATTTTTGCTCGTTTTGATCCAAACTGTTTAAACAACCCATTATCTTTTCTCTAGCAATTTTACTAAAGATCTCTTTGTCTCGGTTTGATAAATATTTGAGAATTCCTGGAGTAATATTTTGTTTTTCCGTCTCAAAGTTTTCTAAATCCAGCTTTATTTTATTAGCGATATTTTCTCTTAGTCCCAGTCTGTCTTCCTCCGGGGTATAGGCTATCATTTCAGCATATTTTTCCCATTTCTCGCGGTCAGCTGTTTCGAGCCCGGTCTTTATTTTTTCAGCTACCAATTTTCTTAATTCCATTCGTTCATCATCTGAGGCTAAAACTACCATTTGTGCCGCTATTACTTGCGTTTCAACGTGAGTACTCTCTAGTCCTTGTCTAGTTTTTTCACTGACTATCTTTCTAAGCCCATCTCCATCTTCCTCGGGAGCAAAGCAAATCATTCCTGCGGTGATTTTTTGTACTTCTATATCGGTATTATCAAGGCTTGTTCTTATAAGCTCCGCTCTTTTTTCTGATGGGGTATTTTTAATGGTATTTATCAGAGAATAGGGAGAGTTTGCGATAAAACCATCCAGGTCCTGTTTTTTGTCAGCTTGATAACGATCAAAAGAGTGCTTGTTAACTGGGTCCTGACCAGGGATTTCATACATTTTTAAATAGTCGGGGAGTTCACCTTCAATATCAGTAAACTCTTTTTTTGTCTCGGTATTTTCCATGTTTCTACTATTATAGCGGAAATATAGATTTAGCCAAACTGTTCTTATCTTTAGTAGCTTAATTTTACTTGGAGTTATCCACAGGGAAGTGGAAATTTGGTTTGTATTGTGGGATGAAGTGTTATAAAATAGTATCTAAGTGGGAGATCGTGGGAAATGGTAAAACAATCACTTACTACTAAAAAATATTATGTTAATTGGTGAATACATCCACACATTAGATGACAAGAAGAGACTCTCACTCCCCGTGAAGTTTAGAAAAGAGATGGGCAAGAAAATCGTCCTGACTTCTGGTTTGGATAATTGTCTTTTTATTTTTACGATGAGTCAGTGGAAAAATATTTCCGCTAAATTATCTGAGGCTAATATGCTTCGGGCGGATAATCGTAGTTTTAATCGTTACATGTTTGGTAGTGCCACGGAAGTAGAGGTGGACAGTCTGGGGAGGATGCTTGTGCCAGACTTTTTGGTGGAGCGGGCCAGTCTGAAAGGTAAGGTGGCGCTCATCGGCGTGCAGGACCGGGTAGAAATCTGGAATGAAGACGCGTGGAAGGCTTACAAGGGAGTAGTAGAAAAGGAGGCGGATCA
Organism: uncultured bacterium; assembly: GCA_903831305.1. Classification (GTDB taxonomy): domain Bacteria; phylum Patescibacteriota; class Minisyncoccia; order Phycocordibacterales; family GWA1-40-21; genus CAIJXO01. The sequence continues at coordinate 6,817 of CAIKXE010000007.1, forward strand.
GTTGGCAGAAAAGCTCGGTAATGCGGGTATGCTCTAAAGAAAATGATACACGAAACAGTTCTTTTAAAAGAAACAGTAGATGGTTTGAACCTTCACCCTGGGGATGTGGTCTTTGATGGCACACTCGGTGGTGGTGGGCACAGTGCTTATGTGGCCGAGCAGTTTGGCGAGCAGGTAAGAATAATTGCTGTAGACCGAGACAGTGAAGCACTAAAGCGTGCCGAGGAAAGGTTAAAAAAACTATCAGCAAATTATTCCTTGATCTTGTCTGATTACCGACGGATTGCTGATGTTTTGCTAAAAGCAAAGGTGAAAAATGTACAAGGCATAATTTTAGACTTGGGCCTCAGCTCAAATCAGCTCGATGAAAGTAACCGCGGGTTTTCTTTCAAGAATGATGAGCCGTTATTTATGACTTTTGCTTTACCAGCGGAGAAACCAGTCGTAACGGCGCAGACCGTGGTAAATGATTGGAAGGAGGAGACCCTTGCGGACATCATCTACGCTTACGGTGATGAGCGCTATGCCAAACGGATTGCCAAGAAAATTGTGGAGGAGAGAGAGGTGAAGCCCATCCTGACCACCACAGATTTGGTGGAGATAATACGCCAGGCAGTACCGGCTGGTTATCGGAAACCTGCCCGCCAAGGTTCGGCAGGCGGGGGGAAAATCCACTTTGCCACCAGGACCTTTCAAGCCCTGCGGATGGCGGTCAATGATGAGCTCGGAGCACTGAAGGAAGGGTTGGAAAAAGGTTTTGCTTGCTTGAGTGGTGGTGGCCGGATGAGCGTGATTTCCTTTCATAGCGGTGAGGACAGAATCGTGAAGAATTACTTTCGGGATCAAGTCAAAGCCGGAAAAGCCATTTTGATAAATAAAAAACCTATGAGCGGAAGTGCGGAGGAGCTACAGAGAAATCCTCGGGCGCGCAGTGCCAAATTACGAATAGTAGAAAAAATTTAATTTAAAAATGTTTTGCAAAAAGAACAAAAGAATATGTAATCGTGAGCCAAACAAGATTTGGTTTTGGGCATTGGTGGTGGCTCTGTTTTTTGGAGCGGTTTCATATGGTTATTTTGTTCGGGGCACTATTGTCAATGTAGTAGCTAGACAGAGTATGCAGACTGAAATCACTGCCTTGGACACCGCTGTTTTGGATTTGGAATCACAATATATCAAAGCTAAGAATAGTGTTACTTATGAGTTGGCAGAGCAGTTGGGCTTTGTCACCGTCACTAATCAGAAGTTTGTTACTAGAAATACTGCTAATCTTGGTCTTTCGCTGGTGACACCAGAGCGCTAAGTAAAATATGAATAATAAAGGTGAAAAGAACAGAATCAGATTAATTTTATTTGGCTTTGTTTTTTTTGCTCTAATTTTAGGTGTCCGTTTATACTATATTCAGATTATTCACGGGTCAGAATATGTTGATAAAGCGGATAGACAATATGTCTCCTTGGCCAGCAATATATTTGATCGGGGCAATATTTTTTTTCAGGATAAAGACGGTATGCCTCTAGCCGCCGCTTCACTCTCTACTGGCTATAATATCTCTATTAACCCACAAAAAATGACTGACCTGGAAGTCGCCTATAACGGTCTTTCTGCTATCATTCCCCTGGATTTGGATACCTTTTATCTTAAGGCCAATCAGAAAAGTACCGTCTATCAAAAGATAGCTGAGCATTTATCACCAGAAATGATCAATCAGGTTGAGGAACTTAAAATCCCTGGTCTTAGTATAAACAAAGAGCGCTGGCGTACCTATCCGGGTGACAGTACCGCGGCTCGAGTTTTAGGCTTTGTTGGTTATGATGGAGACAGCCTGGTCGGGCGGTATGGCTTGGAAAAATATTATGAGGATGTGTTGGCTAGAAAAAATAACCAGGCGTATGTGAACTTTTTTGCGGAGATTTTTTCTAATCTTAAGCAAACGATCGATTCTAACTATAAAAGCGAGGGAGAGATAATTACTTCACTTGAGCCAACGGTTGAAAATTATTTAGAAAAAAAGGTTACCGAGATACAGGCAAAATATAATTCAGCTGTAACCGGCGGAATAGTGATAGATCCGATGACTGGTGAAATCATTGCCTTGGCTGCCGCCCCGACATTTGATTTAAATAATTTTAGTCAAGAAAAGGATTTGAGTGTTTTTAATAATCCCTTGGTGGAAGGCTTGTATGAGATGGGTTCTATCATCAAGCCTTTGACTATGGCAGCTGGTATTGATTCCGGCGCCGTAAATGCTGAGACTATTTATAATGATACGGGTTCAATCACACTGGATACCTACACTATTAGTAATTATGATAAGAAGGCCAGAGGGCAAGTAAATATGCAGGAAGTTCTAAATCAGTCATTAAACCTGGGCGTTTCATTTGTGGTAAGAAAAATGGGGAAAGAGAAATTTGCGGATTATATGCGCGCTTTCGGTTTGGACGAGGAGACCGGTATTGATTTGCCGAGTGAGAATCATGGACGTATGCAAAATTTGGAAAGTCCGCGTGATATAGAATATGCCACGGCGTCCTTTGGGCAGGGTATTTCCATGACTCCAATAGAGACAGTCCGTGCGCTCTCGGCCTTGGCCAATGGTGGTAAATTAGTTACTCCCCATATTGTAAAAAGGATAAACTATACTTCCGGATTATTCAATAATATCTCATATGTGAACGAGGCCAAGCAAGTGATTAAAAAAGAGACCTCTGAAGAGATATCACGGATGCTTACCGTGGTGGTAGATAAAGCTCTAGCTGGGGGGAAGGTGAGTTTGCCAAACTATAGTGTCGCCGCTAAGACCGGGACTGCCCAGATTGCCAAACCGGGCGGTGGGTATTATGATGATAGATGGCTGCACTCCTTTTTTGGTTATTTTCCGTCATATAATCCAAAATTTCTAGTTTTTCTTTATACGGTAGAGCCCAAAGGAGTGGACTTTGCTTCTCAGACTCTTACGACCCCATTTATGGACACTGCCAAGTTTTTAATAAATTATTATAATATTGCGCCCGACCGCTAAAAAAATGATAAAAGAAATATTTAAAAAATGCATCGTTAAAATACTAGAACTTGAGGCTAAGGCAATTATTAAGAAATATCGGCCTCGGATTATTGCCGTGACTGGGAGCGTGGGTAAAACCTCTACCAAGGATGCCATCTATTCCGTCATGGCAAAAAACTTTTATGCTCGAAAGAGTGAAAAAAGTTTTAATAGTGACATCGGTGTACCACTGACGGTTTTGGGTTGTAATAACGCTTGGCTGAATCCCCTAAAATGGTCCAAAAACATTTGGCAGGGAGTGGATTTGATTGTTTTCAAAAAGGCTTATCCCGAGTGGCTGGTGCTTGAGGTGGGGGCGGATCGGCCTGGGGATATAAAGAAGATTACCAAATGGCTCAAGCCAGATATTGTGGTGGTGACCAAGTTTGCTTCTGTACCGGTGCATATTGAGTATTTTAAATCTAAGGATGAAGTGATAGCGGAAAAAGGCAATCTGGTGACCGCACTCAAGCACGATGGAGTTTTGATATTAAACAGTGATGATGCGGATGTCTTTGCTTTCAAAAATAAAACGACTAATAAAATAATTACTTACGGTATGATGGGTGATGCGGAGGTTCGAGCCACAAATTACTCTGTCTATTATAAGGAGGATACAGGGGAACCTTTTGGCGTCCATTTCAAAGTGGAGTATGCTAATAATTGTTTACCCGTAAAAATAATTGGCACCTTGGGTTATAACAATATTTATTCAGCACTTGCGGCCCTAACAGTGGGCATTAGTTTGGGCTTGAACTTGGTGGAGGCCACGGAAAATTTGTCTCGGCATATTGCTCCGCGAGGAAGGATGAATTTAGTTAAAGGTATAAAGCGCTCCACCATTATTGATGATACTTATAATTCCTCACCGGTGGCGCTAAATTCTGCCCTGGAGACCTTGCGTGATCTAAAAACTAAATATCGAAAGATAGCGGTGCTCGGTGATATGATGGAGCTTGGAAAACACACCAGTGATGAGCATAAACAAGCTGGTATTCTAGCGGCCACCGCTTGTGATATGCTTGTGACCGTAGGTCTGCGAGCTAGGACTATTGCTGAGAGTGCTATTGATGCCGGTTTGGATGAAGATAGTATCTTGCAGTTTGATACCTCAGTGGAGGCGGGAAAATACATTAAAGATATTTTGCAAGAAGGGGATGTTATCCTGGTGAAAGGTTCACAGTCTGTCCGAACGGAAAAAGTGGTTAAAGAAATTATGTTTGAAACTGAACGCTCGGCAGAACTTCTGGTCCGCCAGGAGCCAGAGTGGCTGGCGAAGTAAAAATATGAAAATAATAATTTGCACGGAAAATGGAGCCAAGGTCAAAGCCGTGAAAGAGGTTTTGGAAAAAGTCTGGATAGATTTTTCCTTAGTTACGGAAAAGTTTTCCTCAGATATTGCTGAGCAACCGTTGTCCGAGGAGGAGGGGATAAAGGGAGCCATAAACCGAGCAAATAACGCTAGGTTAAAATATCCAGGTGCGGATTATTTTATTGGGATGGAGGGGTATGTGGATACAAATAATTATGGGATGTTTCTGGCGGGGATTGTGGTGATAATAAATAAAGCGGGAAAGATGGGTATTGGCTCTAGTGCCAAGATGCCACTGCCAGATTTTATTCAAAAGAAGATTGAAGCTGGGTTTGAACTTGGACCGGTGATAAAAGAACTAATGAATGATGAGGAAAATAATATTCGTCAATATGATGGGACTAACGGTTTATTATCTAAAGGTTTATACAATCGGGTGGATGAATTCAAAGATGCCACTAAATGTGCCTTAGCCCCTTTTAAGTCTCCGGAGTTTTATGAAAAATAAGTTAAAATAAAAAGAGTCACCCGAGGGGTCGGGTGACTCCTCGGGTGGTATGTTGTCCCTCTTCTTCACGTCTGACTGGCCAGCATCTCACAGCGGTGGATCTGGATGGCCTGGACCGTTCGACCAAGCTTCTCCGCCAGTATGCGGTCGCAGGGGTGGTTTGGGCTGATGATGAGTTGTTCGTCACCTATTGTCCAGTGACTTCTGGCGTTTTTCTGGTGGACTGCTCCTTTGCGGTAGTTGCGGGCCGAGGAGATCTGCCTTTTTCGTGGGTTATTATGTCGCCACTTTTTTTCAAATAAATATCTTCCGGCCATTTTGACTCCCTTTTCTTCCATGCATAGAGAACTGTCTTGTCTATTTTCTATCCAGACTATATATGTGTTTGTGGATATTGGCAAGTTAAATAAATAAATAAATAAGTTTTGATTTTTCTGTAAAAAATGTTATATTCATTTTGTCGGAAATACTGGCCCTATCGTCTATCGGTTAGGACGGAGCCTTCTCAAGGCTCAAAGCGCAGTTCGATTCTGCGTAGGGTCACAAAATGAGGTCACGAATTTTGTGACCCTAAGTAAGCAAATGACTTTGCTTACGTCCAGAATCGAACGGCGGAGTAAATTTTTTTAGCAGAAAAAATAACGAGCCGGTGCCTAGGCAAATTTGAGCGACGGCGAGAATTTAGCCGAAGGAGAATGGGTATTCCCGTTTCTGCGTAGGGTCACCGCGTCAAACGCGGTGTAGCACGTCAGACGTGCTCACCAAACAAAAACGATGCATTATGTATACCTATTATTAAGTCTAAAAGATAATGGATTGTATATTGGTTATACGAATGATTTGAAGAGAAGATTTGAGCAACATAATAAAGGATTATCTCTATCAACTAAATATCGCCTACCCTTTAAATTAGTTTTCTATGAATGTTTTTCAAATTCAACAGACGCTCGTAGTAGAGAAAAATATTTAAAAAGTGGGTACGGCCGGCAACAGCTTAAAGACATATTAAAGAACACTTTTAATAAAGTATAGATAATATTGTGGTTCACGCTATTTTGTTTGCGAAGCAACCTTATAATTTTGATGAAAAAATTTAGCCGAAGGAGAATGGGTATTCCTGTTTCTGCGCACAATCACTTGACAAAGTATGATGATACATATATGATAGTGAATAGAAAAAGCCTCAACAAAATATAGAAAGGGGGCCCTTGTGACAAAGCGCGGAAACAGAACTGCGTATGGTATACCATTTATTTGGGACAACCATTGCTGGTGCACTGTGCCATCAGAGACGATGCAGAAGGTTCGTATCACCCCGTCCAAGATGGAAGGTGGCGCCTGGGCAGTATTTGATGCTCGAGGAGAGATGCACGAATTGATTGGTGAGGATGTGGAAAAAAGAGCCTTCGCAATCGCGGTGGCATTCGCTGAACAAAAGGAGCACTAGGGCAAGAACCTAGAATCGCAAACCCTACGGTAGCCAACCAGCACCGTGGGGTTTTAAACTTTAACAAATAATTTTGTTCCACCCTTTTACCATTGTCTCTAAAGTGTTCCATTCCAGACTCTGTAGGGTCACAAAATGAGGTCACGAATTTTGTGACCCTAAGTAAGCAAATGATTTTGCTTACGTCCAGAATCGAACGGCGGAGTAAATTTTTTTAGCAGAAAAAATAACGAGCCGGTGCCTAGGCAAATTTGAGCGACGGCGAGAATTTAGCCGAAGGAGAATGGGTATTCCCGTTTCTGCGTAGGGTCACAAAAGCGGGTTTTTAGGCTATTGACAAACTTATAGTAATTTGCCACTCTTTGAGTAGAGAAAGAGTCATTTTTCTGAATCACGCGCTCAACCAGGAGAAGGGTATGAAGTACAAAGTGTGGGTATGCAAGATCGTAGTCGCAGAAGGTGAGAAAACACCTCCGGGATTTGACTCGGAATTGCGCACAGCAGCTGTCAGTGTGGTAGAGAGCCGTGGTGTTCAGGTTCTGTCATGTGCCAGTGGCTGGTATGAAGAGCCAGCCCAGACACTGGACGACATCACCCTCGGCTCTGAAGTATCGTAAACCGCCTCACGTGGCAAGGAATTCCGCCTTGCATACGTGAGGCGGTTTTCTTTAATGTTTCATCTCAGATCTTGTAAACTCACAAAATGAGGTAATTGAAAAGACGCTCGAGCAGGGGCCCGAGCGTCTTTGTGGTGAGGGCGGCTTGCTCAGTCCTTGAAGGGACTGCGAGCCGCCGCGATTTGCTCCTCCGTGTAGCGGGGGAGCCGGGGCAGAGGGCGGGTCAGGTGGCGCTCTGTAGCTGCCACTCTGGCTCGTGCCGCTCCGTGTTGGCCGAGAGTTTGGCAGATGCCACGGTACTCGCCTTCTCCTCCGCCGAACTCCGTGCAGGCCACGGCAGCCGCATACGGAGCAGCTACGTGCCGCTCTCGCATCACGGCGGCAGCCCTCGCGGTCATTTTCTCAACTTGGGTTGGCATGGGTCATTACTCCTTTAGTTTACCCCGCAACTCCAATACAATCTACATAGTATTATAACGCACTTAATAGCCTTTTGTCAAGCTCTTAAAATACGGCTTATTTAAATAGTTCTTCTACCACCGCCTTCACATCATCACCATTGGCCATTCCCTTAAATTCCTTCATCAAGGCTCCCATAAATTTACCCATACCGGCTTTGTCTGTGACATTTAGTTCCTCTTTTTTGGCCACTGCCACTTTTTTGATTTCCTCCCGGCTCATCATCTGCGGTAAAAAAGACTCTAGGATTTTTAATTCGGCCGCTTCGTTTGCCACCAGGTCTAGTCTGTTACCTTTGGTGAATTGATCAATAGAATCTTTTCTTTGTTTGACCGCTCTTTTAATCACGGCAATGGCTTCATCATCTGTCAGTTCTTCTTGTGGCATCCGGCTGGTGGCCACTAACTCATTTGTAAAAGCAGATACTAACCCGCGAGTTACTAATAGCTTAAGGGCATCTCTTGCTAGCATAGCCTCTTTAACTTTATTTCGCATTTCTTGTTGTATGGACATATTTTTATGTTTAATTAATATATTTCTATTTTAGCACACAATATGGTAAAATGTCAGCATGCAAATCATTTTAATAGTAATCTTGACTTTGGTTCTCGTCGCTCTCGTGGTTCTTATTTGGCTTAATATTAAAAACAAGAAACCTGAGGAAATCAAGAAGGATGATACCGGTTTGAATCTCATTTTACAGCAGATCAACGAGCTGAATCGCACGGTGGATAATAAGATGTCTGAGTCTTCCCGGAATATGAATGATTCTATTCGTAACCAGTTCAGTGAATCCGCCAAGTTGATCAAGGATGTGACCCAAGGCTTGACCAAGCTCGATGAGACGAACAAGCAAGTGGTTTCCTTTGCGGATCAGCTACAGTCCTTGCAAGATATTTTGAAAAATCCTAAACAACGGGGGATACTCGGGGAGTATTATCTGGAGACTTTACTTAAAAACGTCTTGCCACCTGGCAGTTTTGAGATGCAATATAAGCTAGGGAAAGATGAAGAGGGTAATGACTTGATTCCGGATGCCGTAGTCTTTGTGAAAGAGAAAATCATCCCCGTGGACTCCAAGTTTTCTTTGGAAAATTATAATAAAATAATTGAGCAAAAGGATCCGGTGGAAAAAGAAAAGCTGGAGAAACTGTTTGTAAATGATTTGAAGAATAGGATCGTGGAGACATCTAAATATATTCAGCCGGGCAAAGGGACCATGGATTTTGCTTTTATGTTCATCCCGCATGAGGCTATTTATTATGATTTGTTGATTAACAAGATCGGGGCTTTGAAGGAGGAGACAGAAAGTTTGATCCAGCGTGCGGCCTCTAAATATAAAGTGATTATTGTCTCGCCAACTTCTTTCCTAGCTTATTTGCAGACGGTCTTGCAAGGGCTGAAAGCGATGCAGATTGAAGAATCAGCCAAGGATATAGTCAAGCGGGTGGGAGAACTCACGGTTCATTTGAAAAAGTATGCTGAGAAATATGACAAACTGGGTAAGTCCTTAGTAACCGTGGTGAATCAATATTCAGAAGGATCTAAAGAATTTAAAAAGATTGATAAAGATATTGTGCGCATTACGGAAGGTGAACAGGCCTTGGGCTATGAACCACTGGAGCTAGAAAAACCAGAAATGGAGGAATAGTTTTTTATAAGCGAGTAGAAATTGGCATGTTATACTGAACCAGTATGAAGCAGATACGAGAAATATACAAAAGAACCGGGAAGCTACACCACGCTTATGGTATTTTAGGTCAGCGGGAAATGGTGCGGGATGAGATTTTTTCCTTTTTAATTAAGGATTTGAAATTTCCAGTAACTAATAATCCTGATTTTTGGCAAGGGGAGTTTAATGTTTTTAAAATTGATAACAGTCGGGATCTAAATGAATCACATCTAAAATTACCTATAAAATATGACAAGAAGGTTTTTGTCATCTCGGCTAATTTTATAACTAAGGGAGCGCAGAATTCTTTATTAAAAATCTTTGAGGAACCACGGGCGGATACCATTTTCTTTTTACTTCTACCAGCTGACGCTGAATTATTGCCGACCTTAAAATCTCGTTTGATTTTTGGTAGTTATGGGGTAGAGGAGAAAAAACAAGGAGCAGAGGAGTTTTTGAGTGCTAAAATAGGGAAGAGAATGGATCTAGTTGCTAAAATCTTGAAGGATATAAAGGATGAAAAGCTAACTAAGGCCGATGCTATAAGTTTCGTAAAAAATATTGAAGTTGTCTTAAGTCAAGAAAAGAAAAAAGATTTATCAGTAATAAAAGAATTAGAAAGAGCTATCAGTTATTTAAATGATGAGGCCCCTTCCATCAAAGTGATTTTGGAACATCTGGCAATCACTGTATGAAATTTAGCGCTGGTCGTGCTATAATGGAAGTATCGTTTAATAGTACGGAGAAGGTAAATATTTAATTTTAAAAGTCCTCGGGTCGGCCGGATGGGACGGCCTCAACCAGACATTTTAAAATCAAACATTTACCTTCTCCTAAAAGAGAAAAAACATGCAATACGATTTTACAAAACTTAAGAATAAAATAAAGGAAACTGAAGATTGGATCAAGAAAGAATACACCGGTATCCGGACGGGTATGGCTTCCCCGCAGCTACTTGATGGTATTGTCGTGGAGAGTTATGGTCAGCGGATGCCCTTGAATCAAGTGGGTTCGGTTTCTATCTCAGATCCTAAATCTCTTTTGGTAACCCCATGGGATGCATCACAGGTAAAGGCTGTGGAGAAAGCTATCACGGTGGCCAACCTAGGCGTGTCACTGAAGACGGATGAAAAGAGCGTGCGGGTATTTTTCCCTGAGCTTACCTCTGAGCGCCGAGAGATGCTTATAAAGCTAGCTAAAGAAAAACTGGAGCATGGCAAGGTGACCTTGCGAGCAGTCCGGGATGAAGTGGTCAAAGATATTGAGGCCAAGGAAAAAGAAGGTGGTATGGGGGAAGATGATAAGTTCCGTTTTAAGGCTGAGATGCAAAAGCTGGTGGATGGTGGTAATGCCACTCTGGAAGGAATATTAGTAAAAAAAGAAAAGGAGATAACTGGATAGTTCCATTTACGAAAGAAACATTATTATGACCATAATTTTATTTTTAGTGGTATTAGCGGTTTTGATTTTTGTCCACGAACTGGGACATTTCTTGATTGCTAAAAAGTCAGGCATCCGAGTGGATGAGTTTGCCATTGGTTTCCCACCGAAGATTTTTAGTTGGGTTCGGGGAGAAACAAAATATGTTTTAAATCTCATTCCGTTTGGTGGCTATGTCAAGATATTTGGTGAGAACCCTGATGATGAATCTATGACCGGAACAGATAGCGCTAGAAGCTTTGTTAATGCTAAAAAATGGAAGCAAACGGCTGTCCTTTTGTCCGGTATTTCATTCAATGTCATATTTGCTTGGCTTCTGATTTCAATTTCTTTTATGTTTGGTTCTCTGGTGCCGGTGGGTGAACAGTCCGCACAATATTCTAAATATATTATTGACCAAAGGGTGATTGTGACCCAAATTATGCCAGAATCACCAGCCGCCCTAGCCGGGCTTGTGACTGGTGATGGTATTATAAAAATCACGGCGGATAACATAAGCTTTGACCAGCCAAGCGTACAGAAGATACAGGAAGTTATTACTGGTGCTCATGGTTCAATAGTGTTGAATTATAAAAGGAGTGGTGTAGAAAAGTCAGAGGTGATCATTCCCAAGGAAATTGATGGAAAAAAGGTGATTGGTATCTATATGGAAAATGTGGGTTTGGTCAGGCTGAATCCCTTTCTCGCTTTGTGGGAAGGAGGAAAGCTGACAGCTGTTACTTTTAAGCAAGTGATTGTCGGATTGGTGACCTTTTTGGGACAGGCCGTGAGAGGCCAGGGTGATTTTACTCAGGTATCAGGCCCGGTCGGCATGGTGAATATGGTGGGGGATGCCGCCGCTTTTGGCCCAGCTTACTTTTTGGGTTTTGTGGCTTTTATTTCCTTAAACCTAGCTGTTATAAATCTTATGCCCTTTCCTGCGCTTGATGGTGGGCGAGTTTTGTTTGTATTAATTGAGGCTATTATCAGACGGCCAATCAAGCCTAAGATTGCCAATACCGTAAATGCTGTTGGTTTCTTTATCCTTATTTCACTAATGATTATCATCACTTATCGTGATATTATGAAGTTTTTCTAGCTAGTTTGCGGTTTGGCGCTAAATACGCTATTATACTTTTATGTATCAATCAAAGCTTTTTAGCAAAACGCGTAAAGAGGCCCCAAAAGATGAGGTGAGTAAAAACGCCGAACTCTTAATCAAGGCTGGTTTTATTAACAAGGAAATGGCCGGGGTCTACTCCTATTTACCACTTGGTCTTCGAGTATTAAATAATATTAATAAAATTATCCGTGAGGAGATGAACCGCTTAGGTAGCCAAGAAGTTTTTTTGACCTCTCTTCAAGAAAAGGAAAATTGGGAAAAGACTAATCGGTGGAGTGATGAAGTGGTGGACAATTGGTTTAAAACAAAATTAAAAAATGAGACTGAGTTGGGGTTGGCCTTTACGCACGAGGAAGCCTTGACGAGTCTGATGAAAAACCATGTTCGTTCTTATAAGGATTTACCTTTTAGTGCTTATCAGATTCAAACAAAGTTTAGAAACGAGGCGCGCGCTAAAAGTGGTATCATGCGTTGTCGAGAATTTCTGATGAAGGATATGTATTCTTTTTCTCGTGATGAAAAAGAGCATTTGGTCTTTTATGAAAAGGCCAAACAAGCATATGTTACTGTTTTTAAGCGGGTGGGCCTGGGTGAGAAGACACATTTGACTTTTGCTTCGGGTGGTAGTTTTTGCAAATATTCTCATGAATTTCAGACCGCTGCTGATACCGGTGAAGATCTTATTTATTACAGCGCCAAAAATAAAATTGCTATAAATAAAGAGGTTTTAAATGCTGAAGTTTTAGGTGATTTAAAATTAGAACAAAAGGATCTACAGGAGCTGAAAGCCGTGGAGGTGGGTAATATTTTTACCTTAGGTATAAAATTTTCTGAGCCGTTGGGTTTGGTTTACCTTGATGAAGCTGGAGAAAAAAAACCGGTCTTTATGGGTTCATATGGTATTGGTCCCGGGCGTGTGATGGGGGCGGTGGTGGAGTCTTTAGCTGATGATAAGGGGATTGTTTGGCCCGTGGAGATTGCCCCTTTTAAAGTGCATTTGATTGAAATCGGAACTAGTGAGGATGTAAAGAAGGCCGCTCAGGATCTGTATAGTGAATTACAAAAGGCCGAGGTGGAGGTATTGTATGATGATCGGGATTTGCGCCCAGGTGAAAAATTTGCTGATTCAGATCTCCTGGGTATTCCCCTTAGAATAATTGTTAGTGAAAAGACTTTGATCAGCGGAGAATATGAGATCAAGGAAAGAGCCCTCGGTCAGGTCAATATGGTTAAAGAGATTGAGGTGGTTAATTTTGTTAAAAAATATAAATAAACTGTATGACTGGTCAGCCAAGAAATAATATGCCAAATTTTTTCCGTCGGATGAAAGAAAAAATGAACAGACGTTTTTCCAATGATATTGGAATTGATTTGGGGACGGCAAATACCTTAGTTTATCTTGCTGGTAAGGGGATAGTGGTAAACGAGCCTTCAGTGGTGGCTTTAAACCAGAAGACTGGTCAAGTCGTGGCGGTTGGCGCACAAGCTAAAGCCATGCTTGGCCGGACACCACCGCACATTGTTGCTGTCCGTCCTTTGGTTGATGGAGTAATCTCAGATTTTGAGGTGACGGAGGAGATGATTGCTTATCTGGTAAAAAAAGCCGAGGAACTTTCACCCAAGCCTTTTGGTCCTCGCGTTGTGGTAGGTGTGCCTTCTGGTGTAACTAATGTGGAGATTCGTGCTGTCCGTGATGCTACTAAAAATGCGGGGGCGAGAGAAGTATATATTGTGGAGGAGCCGATGGCCGGAGCGATCGGTATTCGTCTGCCTATTAAGAGTCCGGTGGGTAGCATGATAGTGGATATAGGTGGGGGAACATCAGATATCGCCGTTATTTCTCTTGGAGGTATTGTCAAATCTAAAAACCTCCGTATTGCTGGTGATAAATTGAATAATGACATTATTGCTTATTTACGTGGTGAATTTAAAATTTTGATCGGTGAAAAGACCGCGGAGGAGATTAAAATCAGTGTGGGTTCCGTGATGCCAGAGGAGGCTCGTGAGGTGAGCATTAAGGGGCGGGATTTGGTGACTGGTTTACCTAGAGAGGTGATTATTACTGATGGTGATGTCCGTGAGGCGATGGCCCAGTCCATTGCTAATTTGGTAGAGTCTGTAAAAGAGGTGTTGGAAACCACGCCACCAGAAGTGATTGCCGATGTGATGCAGCGCGGAATATATCTAGTGGGAGGTGGAGCGTTGATTCGGGGCTTGGATGTCTTGTTAAATCAAGAACTAAAGATCCCCGTGTATATTGCTAGTGACCCCCTGACCGCCATTGCTAGAGGAACCGGAATTATTTTGGAAAACCTAGACGAGTATATTGAGGTTCTAATTGAAAATGAAGATGAATTACCCCCTAAAAAGCAGTAATTTTGCTGAACGAAAAAAGATGGCTCGCCAGAAAGTTTTTGTCATTTCCTTTATTTTTATATTAGCCTTAATCATAATGCTGACAAGGCCAGTCCGGCAAATATTTTTTGCAATTGTGGAACCAGTTTGGAAATTTGAAAATATTATTTTAAATTCTAGTTTCTTTGAGTATTTTAAATTCAAGCAGACCTTGATTGATGAGAGATTAGCGATGGAACAAAAACTTTTTTTAGCTGGTAACCTATTAGCCATAAATACTAATCTGCAAGCGGAGAACGAAAATCTGAAGGACCTGCTGGGACGAAAGGATGTTAAAGCTGAAACTGTTTTGGCGGCGGTCTTGGTCAAGCCACCGCAGACACCGTATGATATGCTGACAGTAGATATTGGTACTGATTACGGGGTAAAAGTCGGTGATAAAGTACTTGCCAGTGCTAATGTTTTCATGGGTGAAGTGACTGAAGTATTTCCTCATTCTTCCAAGGTAACCCTATATTCTACTCCTGGACGCAAGATGGCTGTTGCTTTAGGTGAGAGTGCTATCAGTGTGGAAGCCGTAGGGATGGGAGCGGGGAATTTTAGTATTTTTATTCCACGTGAGGTGGAGGTCAAGGAGGGGGATGTGATTATTATTCCCTCTATTACGACCAATGTGTTTGGGATTGTGGAGAAGATAAACTATAAGGATAACGATTCCTCCCAAACCGTATTATTTAAAAGCCCAGTAAATATTTCTGAGCTTAGTTTTGTGGAAATCATCTTATGAAAAGAGTAATTTTTAATGTTTTGCTTTTTTTATCCATTGTTGTGTGCCCGTGGTGGGTGAGTGTGGTCTTGGGTATATTTACTCTTTATTATTTTAAGTTTTTCAATGAGATTATCCTTTACGGTCTATTAATGGATATTTTGTATGGCAAATTATCAGTGGTTTTTAGCTTGTGGAACTACCGGTTCACCCTTTTCTTTGCAGTCCTTTTACTGTCATCTTTTTATCTCAAAAAAGGTCTGAAGTTTTATAGTAAATAGCGAAATACCAAGGCTAGGCCTTGTGAATACCCAAGGCCTAGCCTTGGTATTTTCTGCTTGACTTTTGAACCATAGTATGCTATACTTGTCAATGGATACGAAACCGTTGTTATTTCAGAGAAAGGGTTGAGCCATGATGGACATTCTCACTCGTTGGAGTGACGGTGTGAGAGACACCGTGGATAGAATGGTGTGCCGATATCTGATGGCACGCGTGGTGGGGATTTTTATTCTCACCGGAATGTTTCTCCTCGGTTGCTGGTTGGGATGCTGAGGCATCACCAGACAACCCTCGTAACCCCCGTTTTGCACTTAGTGCAGATCGGGGGTTAGCTTTGACCATTTTTCTTCCCCTTTCTCCGCCTTTTCTAAGGAGGTGAGCTTGGGCAAGGGACCCAAGCGCAAGACCTTGAACGTTTTGTATTCAAAAGGTGAAAGGTGTACAGCTTCTGTAAGAAGGGGCGAGTCTGCGAGGGGAGGTGGTGCAAGGTTGCCTTTTCCTAAAACTAGTGTAATATAATTCACATCAAACCCCTGGTGTTAATCACCGGGACATTTAATGTTATATGAAGAAAACAAAAGTACAATTTGATAACGGTGATGAAAAGATCATTATCCGTGGTGCCCGAACTCACAACTTGAAAAATGTGAGTGTGGAAATGCCGCGGAATAAAATGATCGCTTTTACGGGGCTATCTGGTTCCGGTAAAAGCTCTTTAGCTTTTGATACTATTTTTGCCGAGGGACAGAGGCGTTATATTGAATCCCTGTCATCTTACGCCCGTCAGTTTTTACGTCAGATGCAGAAGCCGGATGTGGATGAGATCTTGGGTTTGTCTCCAGCTATTTCTATTGATCAGAAATCTCGTTCTAACAATCCCCGTTCCACCGTGGCCACCATCACGGAAATTTATGATTACCTGCGTATTTTGTATGCGCGCATCGGCCGGCCACACTGCTTGGTCTGTGATCGGGAAATTAAAAAACTGTCTAATGAAGAAATTTTGGAGACTATTATCAAGACAGTCACCTCTACTAATTTGGATAAAAGCACCAAGCTCGTTTTGGGTGTGCCCTATACGGATACTAAGGTAAAAATATTTTCACCGGTGGTAGTGGGGCGGAAGGGTGAGTATTATCAGTTGCTTTATGATTTACTGAGCAAGGGTTATGAGTGGGTCAAGATAGATGGTGAGATGAAAAAGCTCCGTGACCAGATTATCTTGTCTAAGACGAAAAAGCATAATATTGATGTCTTGGTGGATGAGTTTTATGTCAGTGAATTTAAGGAGAAGGATAAAAAAGGACCGACCAAGGAGAGGTTAAGCGAGGCGATTGAAAAAGCGATCGATGAGAGTAAGGGCTTGCTTAAAATTGAGACGGATGGCCAGGAGAAAATGATGTCCGTAAAATTTATGTGTCCTTATGACGGTTATTCTTATCCGGAGATTGAACCCAGACTTTTTTCTTTCAACTCACCTTATGGGGCGTGCCCAGAGTGTAACGGCCTAGGGACCAAACATTTTTTTGGGGAGGAGAGGTGTGATATCTGTAACGGCGCAAGGCTACGTGAGGAAGCTTTGCACGTATTACTAAACGGTAAAAGTATTGTGGCTCTGACGGCGTTATCCATCACGGATGCCAAAGTCTTTTTTGATAGTTTGAAATTGACGGAGTTAGAAAAAGAGATTTCCAATGTGATTGTTAAAGAGATTGATGATCGGCTGAAATTTATGATGGACGTGGGGATTGAATATTTGTCCTTGGACCGCCGAGCTCATACGCTCTCTGGTGGTGAAGCACAGCGAATACGGCTTGCGTCACAGCTTGGCTCAGGCTTGGTGGGGGCGCTATACGTGCTGGATGAACCTACTATCGGTCTCCATTCACGAGACAATGACCGCTTGATTAAAACCTTGATTGAACTGCGGGATTTGGGTAACACTATCATTGTGGTGGAACATGATGAAGATACTATTTATTCTTCAGATTATTTGGTGGATATTGGTCCGGGGGCAGGGGTACACGGCGGAGAAATAATAGTCTCTGGTTATTTGGATAAGTTACTGACGGAAAAGACAAATTCTTCTGGTTCAGTCACTTTGGACTATTTGCGCGGTGATAAAAAGATAGAGATTCCTGAGAAAAGGCGAGATTCTGATAAAGGGGCTTTAAAAATCCGAGGAGGCAATATTTTCAATATTAAAAATCTAAACGTGGATGTGCCACTTGGTAAAATAGTCTGTGTGACTGGGGTGTCTGGCTCGGGTAAATCTTCCTTTGTCTATGAGATTATAAATAAAAATCTAGAAGCCCGCTTTACTAAGCGTCACCGTACCAATGAAGTTTATAATTGTAAAAGCTTTACCGGGACAGAATATGTCAGCCGAGTTATTCTGATAGACCAGTCACCGATCGGCCGGACACCACGCTCTAACCCCGCTACTTATACTGGGGCTTGGACGCATATTCGGGATATGTTTGCTATGAGTGTGGAGGCCAAAGCACGCGGGTGGAAGTCTAACCGCTTTTCCTTTAACGTAAAAGGTGGACGTTGTGAAGCTTGTGAAGGAAACGGGATGATAGAAGTGGAGATGCATTTCTTGCCGACAGTTTATGTCCCCTGTGATGTCTGTAATGGTAAGCGTTTTACCAAAGAGACTTTGGAGGTAAAATATCAGAAGAAAAACATTCATGAAGTACTGGAGATGACGGTGGAAGAGGCCCTGAAATTTTTTGAAAATTTGCCGGCCATTTATGACCGGCTCAAAGCCTTACACGATGTGGGTTTGGGTTACTTAAAGTTGGGTCAGAGCGCTACTACTCTGTCTGGTGGAGAAGCGCAACGGGTGAAGATTGCTTCTGAACTTTATAAACCGCACTTACAAAAAACTGTTTATCTTTTAGACGAGCCGACTATTGGTCTGCATTATGAAGACGTGAAAAAGTTGATTGAAATCATGGAGAGACTGGTGGACTCTGGTAATACGGTTATCATCATTGAGCATAATATGGATATTATTAAAAGTGCGGATTATGTGATAGATATTGGTACTGAGGGCGGGGATAAAGGCGGGGAAGTGGTGGCCAAGGGAACGCCGGAGGACATTGCTAATAATATAAAAAGTTATACGGGCAAATATTTGAAGAGACATCTAAATAGGTAGAAACAATTCGCCGCCCATGTCCAATGGGCGGCGTGAGATTGTGGTGTGGTCTGACCTAGTGCCAGGAGAGGTAGGCGAAGGCGGAGAAACAGAAGACCATCATGAGTCGGAACAGATATGGGCCAAGAAAGGCCCACCAGCTCTTGATCTTTCTCTGGCCTTCGGTCATGCTTGTGCCAAACGAGGTGATCACTTGCTCCATATCGCTTGCGGCTTCGTTGATGTCATTTCGGGCAAGCTTTGCCATGTCGCACAGAAGCCAAACGGCCAGTGACCCAAAGACCAACGACATTACATAACCCATGTGCGTTTTCCTTCTCTCTACCTAATTCATCTTTGACTAGAACAAATTCTTCTTGTATAGTAACCAGACAATGATAAAAAGTCAAGACTTAAAGAAGTATCATCTGCCCGACGCACCAGGAGTGTATTTTTTTAAAGCTGGAAATCGGGTGTTGTATATTGGCAAAGCGACATCACTCAAGGATCGGGTGAAAAGCTATTTTTCAATTGACTTGATCAGCACTCGGGGTCCCTTATTGGTGGATTTAATTTACAAAGCTAATAAGATTGACTTTATTAAAACAGATTCGGTTTTGGAAGCGGTTATATTGGAGGCTAATTTAATAAAAAAACATCAGCCTAAATATAATACTAAGGAAAAAGATAATAAAAGTTTTAATTATGTAGTAATCACAAAGGAAGACTTTCCCAGAGTTTTGATTGTGCGAGGAAGGGAAATTGATAAGGGTCTGCCCTATGTTATTAAAAATAAATTCGGGCCATTTACCAATGGTACCGCCTTGAAAAGTGCTTTAAAAATAGTTCGACACATATTTCCGTTTCGGGATCGCTGCGTACCTCATTCTAGCCATCCTTGTTTTAATTATCAAATTGGTCTTTGCCCTGGTATTTGTACTGATGCTATTAGTAAAAGGGATTATCAGAGAGTTATCAGAAATATCAAATTGTTTTTTGAAGGTAAAAAGAGTCAGGTGATTCGTACTTTAAAAGGAGAAATGAAAGCATTCGCCAAAAGAGGCGAATATGAAAATGCAGGGCAGACGAGAAATAAAATCTTCTCTCTCAATCATATTCAGGATGTGGCACTTCTTCCCTCATTGGATAAGGAGGGATTAAGGGAGGTGGGGGAATCTTTCCGTATTGAGGCTTATGATGCCGCTCATTTGTCTGGTACAAATAATGTGGGGGTGATGGTGGTGATGGAGCGTGGAGAATATAAGAAATCAGATTATCGAAAATTTAAAATCCAAAACAGTAAAGGAAACGATACAGGGGCTTTAGCTGAGATGCTTAACCGCCGGTTGGGGCATGCAGAATGGCCGTATCCAAACTTGGTGGTGGTAGACGGTGGGCTGGCACAACTTAATATAGCAAGGAAAATTACCCGTCAACATCGTATGTTGACGCCTATAGTGGCGGTGACCAAGGATGATCACCACAAGTCTAAGGCTATCATTGGTGATGAGGCGATAGTAAGTAAATATAAGAGTCAAATTTTGCAGATAAATAATGAGGCCCACCGTTTTGCTGTCAAATATCATCGGTCTAAGAGTCAGTTAAAATATATTGACTAGTTACTTTGTTTTGTGCATAATACCCACTAGAAATCATAGCATTTCGCTGTGGTAGAGATGAATAAAAAGGAGGGTACATTGTGAACAAGCATCATCGGGGTGGTCGTGAAGCCACGAGCCGGGAGTCAGGCTGGCTATGGGGGCTACTGCTGGTGGCCATCATTGTCGCGGTTTTTATTATGATCGCAGGACTTCAACCGTCGGCCGTCGCCAAGACACCGGTTACGACGGGTAGTAGATGATGTCAAAACAAGAAAGGGAAAAGGCTCACGGTGCACACCGTGAGCCTTTCAAGTTTAAATTTTGTAAATATGGATAGGGGTATGATATAATATTTACATGACTAAGAAAAAAGTGGGAGTGCTCCGGGGTGGGCCATCTAGTGAATATGAAGTGTCACTTAAAACCGGTAAATCCGTGATTGATTCTTTAGCTGACCGGTATACGGTGTTGGATATTTTTATAGATAAAAGTGGTGTTTGGCATTATCTAGGAGCGCCCATAGCACCAGAGAAGATATTTAAAAAGGTGGATGTTATTTTCAATGCTTTACACGGCGCTTACGGTGAAGATGGCACTGTCCAGAAACTTTTAGATAATTACAGTATTCCTTATACCGGTTCTCGGGCTCTGGCCTCTGCAGTGGGGATGAATAAAGCACTATCTAAAAAGGTTTATAAAAATTATGATTTAAAAACCCCGCTCTCTGTGATAGTCACGGCTACGGATTGTTCCAGTGGAGAACTTTTAAACTTATTTAAGTCCTTTCCTATGCCAGCCGTGGTCAAGCCGGTTTCTGGCGGATCATCCGTCGGTACCGCTATCGCTAAAACTTTGGCTGATTTGGAGCTAGCCGTGGCTGATGCCTTAAAATATTCTCGTCAGGCTCTGATAGAGGAATTTATTGCTGGTAAGGAGGCAACTTGTGGCGTGGTGGATGAGTTTCGGGATGAGGAAATATATTCATTATTACCAGTAGAGATTAGAAAACCTTTTGGTTCTGCTTTTTTTGATTATCAGGCCAAGTATGGTGGACAGTCACAGGAAATTTGTCCTGGTAATTTTACGCCTAAGGAGAAAAAGGAGATTCAAGATATGGCTCGGCAAGCTCACAAAGCTTTAGGACTCCGTCACTATTCACGTTCAGATTTTATCATCCATCCTAAGCGGGGGATATACATTTTAGAGACCAATACTCTACCTGGTCTAACTAGCGAATCCATATTACCCAAGTCTCTTCAGGCCGTTGGCTGTTCACTCCCAGATTTCCTAGACCATCTGATTATCTTGGCCTTAAAAAAGTAGGATAACAAAAAACCCGGTTCCTGGCGGAAGCGGGTTTTTTGCTTACTATTACTTGCGTCACGAAGACGCTAGTAATTAGGCTTTGGTCACGTTGACAGCTGCTGGGCCCTTTGGGGTCTCTTCAGTGTCAAATGATACAGCGTCTCCTTCTCTTAGGTCAGCGAAAGCAACACCAGAAAGGGAATTGCTATGGAAAAATAAATCCTTAGCTAAACCTTCAGCGGTGATGAAACCGAAACCTTTGTCAGAGACCAATTTCTTAATTGTACCGGTCATTGATTATTGTTTATTTGATAAAATACAAACGAACGTTATGCTCTAAAAATCGACTAATTTTTTGCGACACACCTCTATTTGTTATTCAAGTATAGCATATCTGATTTTTTCTGTCAAGCTGATTTTACAAATAGGCTGGGACAATCCTTTTTTTGGCTGTGGATAAAGTCCTTGACAATATATGTATATTAGTATAGGCTACTTTTACATTAGCAAGATTGAGTCACGGGGGAAAGAATTAGTAGCATAATTAATTTGACTTGCTTATCATAAGAAAAAGATAAATTTTATCAATTTGTAAGACGCCTTTGTCGGAGAGGTGTTTTTTGTGTCGTATCAGTAATTTAACAAGAGAAAATAAAAACTATTTAAATTTTTTTGTCCAGACCCAACCAGACTAAAAAAATTCAAATATTTCTTATTTTCTATCAGTTTATTAACAAGGAAGAAAAAATATGAAATCAGTCAAAAGAGAGAAAAAGTATTTTGGAAAGTTCAAGGCGCCACTTATCAGTACCCCAAATATGGTTTCTCACCAGACCGAGTCTTTCAAGTGGCTTTTGGAGAAAGGTCTCGCTGAGGTGTTTAAGGAATTTTCACCGATCCGGGACTATGCGGAGAAAAAGTTTGAGCTTTCTTTCTCGGCTTTTGAAATCACCAAGCCCAAGTATGACGAGCATTATGCTAAGGACAATAAAATGTCCTATGAAGGCAAGCTCTCTGCTAAGGTAAAATTAAAGAATAAAATCCTCTCCACGGAAAAGGAACAAGAAATCTTTTTGACTGATATTCCGCTAATGACTGATCACGGTACCTTTGTCATCAATGGTATTGAAAGAGTTATCGTGCCACAGCTGGCGCGCTCCTTTGGTATGTTCTTTACGACGAATGAAGTAAAAGGCAAAGCTTACTTTGGAGCTAAAATCATTCCTTCCCGTGGTGCTTGGATTGAGATCGAGTCTGATGCCGATGATTTGATTTATGTAAAGATTGATAAGAAGAGGAAATTTTCTATCATCTCTCTTTTGCGTGTGATGGGGGCAACAGATAAAGAGATAGTAGAGTACTTTAAGACTGATGACATGTCCCAAAAGGCCATGGAGGTAAACCTAGCCAAAGATCATGCCAAGACTGCTGATGAATCATATGTAGAGATCTACAAGCGCTTGCGTGATGGTGATCTAGCCACGGCTGAGAATGCTAAAGAGTTTATCAATGGTATTTTCAGTGCTGACCGCTATGATATTTCCAAGGTGGGACGTTTCCGCTTTAACAAGCGTTTTGGTAAAGTGATGGAAGGTAAGGAACTAGAGCGCAAGACAATAAACCTGGATGACCTTTTTACTATCATCGCTAAGATCGTTTCTCTAAACCATGATGAGGATGCGGTGGAAGATGATATTGACCACCTTGGTTCTAGACGCGTGCGTTTTGTGGGAGAACTTTTCCAGTCCAAAATCCGCATCGGTATGTCTCAGATGAAGAGAAATATCCAGGACCGTATGTCTACTGTGGATCCAGACATCACCATGCCGGTAAACTTTATTTCCCCACGACCACTCCAAGCCCGAATCAAGGAATTTTTCACTACCAACCAGCTATCACAGTTTATGGCGCAGGAAAATATCTTGCAAGAAATCGAGCATCTCCGGACTTTGTCTGCGCTCGGACCCGGCGGACTCACTCGTGAGCGTGCCGGCTTTGAAGTGCGTGACGTGCACCCTAGTCACTATGGTCGCGTTTGCCCTATCCATACGCCTGAAGGACCAAACATTGGTTTGATTTTGCGTTTGTCCGTCTATGCTCGCGTGAACGACTTTGGTATGATTGAGACTCCTTATGCTAAAGTCAAACACGGTGTAGTCACAGATGAAGTAAAATATTTAAATGCTTTAGAAGAAGAGAACTTCAAGATTGCCCACTTTGCTACCAAAGTGGATGCCAAGAGTAAAATAATTGATGAAGAGGTGGAGGTCCGCGTGAACGGTATTCCGACCGTGGTAAAGAGTAATGAAGTGGACTTTATGGATGTGGCCACTAATCAGGCTTTCTCCATTGCTACTTCCATGATTCCTTTCTTAAACCATGATGATGCTAACCGCGCCTTGATGGGTTCGAACATGCAGAAGCAGGCGGTACCATGTCTTCGACCAGAAGCCCCACTCGTGGCTACTGGTATTGAAGAGGAAGCCGCTCGTTACACCGGTAGACTGATCTATGCGGAAGAGGCTGGTGAGGTCACCTATTTGGATTCCAAGAAAATTGTTATCACTAATGATAGCAAGAAAGAGAAAGAATATAATCTGATTCAATTCTCCCGAACCAACAGCTTTACCGTTTTTCACCAGAGGCCAGTTGTATCTTTAGGTCAGAAAGTAAAGAAGGGTGAACTCTTGGCTGATACTTCATCTTCGGATAAGGGTCAGACCTCCATCGGTCAAAATATTTTGATTGCCTTTATGTCTTGGTCAGGAAGTAACTATGAGGATGCTATTATATTGTCTGAAAGATTAGTCAAGGATAGTAAATTTACCTCTATTCACATTGAAGAGTTTGTGGTAAACGTGCGTGATACCAAGCTTGGACCAGAGGTCACCACTCATGATATTCCAAACGTCGGTGAAGCTAAATTAAAGAACTTGGATGAAGACGGTGTGGTCCGGGTGGGAGCTGAGGTTCGCCCTGGGGACATCATCGTCGGTAAAATCACCCCTAAGGGTGAGACTCAGTTGACCCCAGAAGAGAGATTGCTCCGGTCTATCTTTGGTGAGAAGGCTCGTGATGTAAAGGATACTTCCAAGAGACTGGAAGGAGGTAAGAAAGGCAGAATTGTTTCCGTCAAAGTATTTTCTCGTGAAAAAGGAGACAAACTAGAAAGTGGAATTATCAAGAGAATCCATATTGAGGTGGCGGAACTCCGCAGTATTTCCGTGGGAGACAAGCTCTCCGGACGCCACGGTAACAAGGGAGTTATTTCCAAGATTTTGCCAGAAGAGGATATGCCATATATGCCAGACGGCCGACCTGTGGATATGATCCTTACCCCACTCGGTGTGCCTTCTCGTATGAACTTGGGACAGATTTTGGAGCTTCACTTGGGACTCGCCGCTAACACTTTGAATTATCAAGCTATCGTGCCACCATTTGCTGGTGCTACCGATGCGGAGATCAAAGCCGAGTTAGTCAAAGCTGGTTTCCAAGAAAGCGGTAAAATGAAACTTTATGATGGCCGAACGGGTGAAAAGTTTAACCAGGAAGTCGCCGTGGGTTATATGTATATCTTGAAACTGCACCATGAAGTGGAAGACAAGATCCACATGCGATCCATCGGTCCGTACTCTCTCATTACTCAACAGCCTTTGGGAGGACGGGCTCAAGGAGGAGGACAGCGCTTTGGAGAAATGGAAGTCTGGGCCTTGCTTGGTCACGGTGCCGCTTATACCTTGCGTGAAATGCTCACCATCAAATCCGATGATATCGTCGGTCGTTCTGCCGCCTTTGATTCTATTGTGAAGGGCGAGCGTATCAAGCAACCAAATATTCCCGCTTCGTTTAACGTGCTTCTCAATAACCTGAGAGGTCTAGGGCTCGACGTTGAACTCTTAAAAAATTCTCCTGGTAACGGTAAAAAACCCGTTTCCTTTGAGGAAGAGGAGAGATAAAAGCAAAATCATAATTAAACAAAAACAAAAATATGAATAATAAAAATAAAAATGTTGAGTTCAATGATTTTGATGCCATCTCGCTGAAGGTGGCCTCCCCAGAGATCATTAAAGGCTGGTCCTACGGTGAAGTCACGAGACCAGAAACTATTAACTATCGTACCCAGCGTTCAGAAAAGAGCGGTCTCTTTGATGAGAAAATCTTTGGTCCCGATAAGGATTATGAATGTTACTGTGGTAAGTATAAAGGTATTCGTTATAAAGGAATTGTTTGTGAAAAATGTGGGGTAGAGATTACCCGCTCCATAGTGCGCCGTGAGCGCATGGGTCATATTGAGCTCGCTTCCCCGGTTTCTCATATTTGGTTCTTGCGTGGTATTCCATCTAAAATCGGAACTATGCTTGGCATGACCACGGCCGATCTGGAAAAAGTGATTTACTTTGCTGGTTATATTATCACTGTCACCCATGAAGCCGAGCGCGAGAGAATCCTCCATGATATTGATAATGAATTCAAGCAAAAAGTCAAAACCGTCCAAGATGAAAAGACTAAGGAGGCTTTGAAGGAACTTTTGCTCAATGCTAAGAAAGAAGTAGAAAGCATCCGTGAAGGCGTGGTGATTGATGAAGTCCTCTATCACAAGTATTCCATGAAATATGGTTCCTTGTTTGAGGCATCCATCGGCGCCGAGGCCATATATGATATTTTGAAAAATATTGATTTAGCAGATTTGGAGAAGAAGCTCGAGGTTGAATTAGAAAAAGTGAGTTCTTTGGAGAGAGAAAAACTAAACAAAAGAATCTCATTAGTTCGTTCTATGAAAGAGGCCGAAGTTAAACCCGAGTGGATGTTTCTTACTCGCGTGCCAGTGATACCTCCAGCTTTGCGACCAATGGTGCCATTAGATGGAGGTCGCTATGCTACGTCCGATGTGAATGATCTGTACCGCCGAGTGATAAATAGAAATAATCGTCTGTTAAAGCTCAAGGAGATCAATGCCCCAGAAGTTATTTTGCGAAACGAAAAAAGAATTTTGCAAGAAGCCGTGGACTCCCTGATTGATAACTCTATCCGCAGTGGCAATGATACTTTTTCCGCGGTGGGAAATTCTCAGAAGCGCGCCTTAAAATCGCTGGCTGATAACTTGAAGGGTAAGCGCGGTCTCTTCCGTGCCAACCTCCTGGGAAAGCGCGTGGACTACTCTGGCCGTTCCGTGATTGTGGTGGGTCCAGAACTCAAACTGAACCAGTGTGGTTTGCCTAAGGCTATGGCCTTGGAGCTCTTCCGACCGTTTATTATTTCTGAACTTTTGAAAAAGGAATTAGCCTTTAATATCCGGGGGGCCGGCCGTTTGATTGATGACGGTATTCCTGAGGTATGGGCGATTCTTGAAGAAATTATTGAGAACAAATACGTGCTCCTAAACCGCGCACCGACTTTGCACCGCCTAGGTATTCAGGCTTTCAAGCCAGTGCTCATTGAGGGGAGTGCTATTCAGGTGCACCCACTCGTTTGTACGGCCTTTAACGCGGACTTTGATGGAGACCAGATGGCTGTCCACGTACCACTTGGTGAGGAAGCACAGATTGAGGCCCATGAAATAATGGCTGCTGACAAAAATATTCTAAAGCCTGGTAACGCCGAGCTCACCGTTTCCGCCAAACTTTTGGATATTGTGCTTGGTTGTTATTGGATGACTAAGGAAGTAAAAGGCGAGCCGGGTGAAGGAAAATATTTCTCCTCTCCAAACAGCGCTATTACTACTTTTGATTTTGGTGGTATTTCTATCCGTGCTAAAATCCACGTACTTGGAACTGATAAGCCTAAATACCATCATCTAGAGGGTAAAGCTTTTGAGACCACAGTTGGTCGGTTACTTTTTAACTCTACTTTGCCTGCGGACTATCCGTTTGTAAATAAGGAAATTACCAAGAAAACTATGTCTGCTATCCTAGATGATTTGATCAGCAAATATGGTATTGCTAATATTCCGACTGTGCTGGATAAGATCAAGGCCTTTGGATTCAAATATGCTACTTATTCTGGTGTGACTTGGGGTATTGATGACCTGCAGATTCCATCAGAAAAGCCACAAGTGATTGCTGAGGCTAAGAGAAAATCCTTGGAGGTTCTAAACTTCTTTAATGAAGGACTTTTGACAGACGAGGAAAAACTTCGCAAGAATATTGAGATCTGGCACGGTGCCAAGAATGAGTTGGAAAAACTTATTCCTAAGACTCTAGATCCCAATGGTTCTGTCTCTGATATGTGGGTCTCTGGTGCCCGAGGGTCCTTGGGGGCTATTACCCAGATGGCTGGTATGAAAGGTTTGATTCAGAATACCGCCGGTGAGACTATTGAGTTCCCGGTTATCGGTTCTATGAAAGAAGGTCTGACTCCGATTGAATACTTTATTACCACTCACGGTTCACGTAAGGGTTTGACGGATACCGCGTTGAACACTGCCAAGGCTGGATACTTGACCCGACGTCTCTTTGATGTGGCTCAAGATATTGTCATTACGGAGGAGGATTGTAAAACTAAGGAAAGTATCTGTATTAAAAACGCTGGTGAGTTTGAGTCTGGTGTTTCTGTTTCCAAACATATTCGCGGTAGAATCCTTGCCTCCGACGTGTTAAATAAGGAGGGGGTAGTGATGTTTAAGAAAGGACATTTGTTAAAGAAAGATGAAGCTCTGAAAGTAGAGGCTGAGAGCGTGGGTGAAGTCTTTGTTCGCTCACCTTTGACCTGTAAAACTGTTCACGGTGTATGTGCAGAGTGTTATGGATCAGATCTCGGACGTGGTGAACTAGTGGGTCTAGGTGAAGCCGTGGGAACGGTGGCGGCTCAAGCTATCGGTGAACCGGGTACTCAGCTCACCATGCGTACTTTCCACTCTGGAGGTACAGCTTCTGTGGGTGGAGATATTACTCAAGGTTTGCCTCGCGTGGAAGAAGTCTTTGAAAAGAGAAAGCCAAAGAGTCCAGCCGTGGTAAACAAAGTTGACGGCGTGGTCACTGGTGTCAAAGATATGGGTAAGGAAAAAATCATTACTGTTCTTCCAGAGATTGATGATAAGGCTAAAGGTAAAAAAGCGTCCGAGGTGGAATATGAATTTAGCTTCAAGAGAATTCCTTTGGTCAAGACTGGTGATAAGGTGAAGAAGGGTCAATTATTGACTGATGGTTCGGCTGATATTGATGAGCTCTTCAAATATGGTGGCAAGGAGAAAACCATGAGCTATGTGATCACTGAAGTAAACAAGCTTTACGAATTACAAGGTGAAGCGGTATCCCGAAAGCATATTGAAATCATTGTGAAGCAGATGTTCTCCCGTATGAAAGTAAAAGATGTGGGTGATACTACGGTGTCAGAAGGTGACGTGATTGATGAATTAGATTATCGTTTGGAAAATGAAGAGGCCGAGGCCAAGAATGGTAAGGCGATGCGTGCGGAGGCGGTGGTGATGGGTATCACTGAAGCATCTCTTGCTCGTCGTTCCTTCTTGTCAGCCGCTTCCTTCCAACACACTAACCGTGTCTTGATCAATAATGCTGTCCGTGGTTCTGTGGATCGCCTCGTTGGTCTTAAGGAAAATGTCATTATCGGTAGACTGATCCCAGCTGGTACTGGTCATCCAGATTCTCCTAAGTTTAAAATGGTGAAGGACTTTATGGCAGAGCTTAACGCTGAAAGAGGGGAGGAATAAAATTATTTAGTCGGGCATTAAAACTAAAAGCATAATTAATGTCTACCCCAGTTGAAAAAATAAAAGAAAGATTAAACATTGTGGATCTTTTGGGTACCTACTTGAAGCTCGAGAAGGCCGGGAAGAATATGAAAGCACGGTGCCCATTTCACAATGAGAAAACCCCTAGCTTTTTTGTCTCGCCAGACCGTGATTCCTATTATTGTTTTGGTTGTGGCAAGAAAGGAGATATCTTTACCTTTGTGCAAGAATTTGAAGGAGTGGATTTCTTTGGGGCGCTGAAAATGCTCGCCGAGCGCACCGGGGTGGTTCTTGAACGCGGGAACTTTGATAAGAAGGATGATAAGGAAGCAATATTTAATGCCCTAGAGGCCGCCACTCAATTCTTTGAATCAAATCTACCTAAATCAAGTAGTGCGCAAAAATATCTGGAAAAAAGGGGACTGACTGAGAAGACCATCAAGGACTGGCGCATTGGCTTTGTTTCCGATGATTGGCGAACACTCTATGATTATCTGAGTGCTAGAAAGTTTACCGATAGTGAGATAGAACAAGCCGGACTTATTAAGAGAAATGAAACCAGGCAGGATAGTTTTTATGATCGTTTCCGTGGCCGGATTATGTTTC
Source organism: uncultured bacterium (assembly GCA_903831305.1). GTDB lineage: Bacteria > Patescibacteriota > Minisyncoccia > Phycocordibacterales > GWA1-40-21 > CAIJXO01. Next base: position 36,165 of record CAIKXE010000007.1, read on the forward strand.
CGATCCGGGACTCCGTCGGCCGAGTGGTGGGTTTTTCTGGGCGGATTTTGCCAGAAAATGATGATGGTAAGTCAGCTAAATATTTAAACTCTCCAGAAACCGCGGTCTTTAATAAATCCCGCTTGCTTTATGGTTTTGATCTGGCCAAATTAGCGATTAAGAAGTTTGATTATGCGGTGATTGTGGAGGGGCAGATGGATATTATCATGTGTCATCAAGCTGGATTTCAAAATGTGGTGGCGACTTCTGGTACGGCTCTGACCCCGGAGCACCTCACTCTTTTACGCCGAATATCAAACCGGGTGATTATGGCTTTTGATGCCGATAAAGCCGGTTTTAATGCCGCCACCAAGGCCTGGCAGTTAGCCTTGTCACTTGGTATGGAGGTGAAGATTGCGGAATTTAAGGAAGGTAAGGATCCAGCCGAGGTGATCCTGGGGACGGAGGGTAAAGAAAAATTTAAGGAAGCGCTTAAAGAGTCCATGCATATTATTGATTTTTATTTATCCAAGATTTTGTCAGAAGGGCTAGATGAGAGAAAGTTGGGTAAAGAAATTCAGGAAAAGTTATTACCATTTCTGGCTTTGATAGAAAGTAGTATTGAAAAGTCCCATTGGGTAAAAAAGATTGCGGACAAGTGCCATATCAGTGAAGTGGCTATCTGGGAAGATTTAAAAAAAGTGAAAGTAGAAGCTAGCCCAACCGGGGCGGAGACCAAGAGTCCCGCTTTTCGGGAGACGGCGACCGTGGGCAAGATTGACTCCATTGAAAAAAGGATTTTAGGAATAATAAATTGGCAAGAAAAGGATTCAGAAAAGATTATTGATATTAAAATGACTAAAGAAAGGGTTAAAGAGATAATCGGAGAGGAAGATTTTAAGAAGTGGCAGAGAGTGACGGAGCAAGTTTTAAATGAAGCCACCTTTGAGGCCGAGCAGTATTATGAGAAGAAAAAGTTACAAGGGGTGCTAGATGAGCTTCTCATGGAGCTCGAAAAGGAGTATATTACTAAGGAGCTTGCGAAGGCCAAGACGCCTCAAGAGCAAAATGATTTGATTAAAAGATTAGCTAAACTTAAATAATATGGCCAAAAAAACAAATAAAAAAGCAGTGAAAAAAGCCAAAAAAATAGTAAAGAAGGTAATTAAAAAGGCTGTTAAAAAAGTGTCTGCTAAAAAATCTAAAACTAAATCTCGATCCAGAAATAGTAGTGATAAGAAGAAGGAGTTTGAGCTAAAGACTCTGAAGCTTTTAAATAAAGGGCGTGAACGCGGTTTCGTCACCTATGATGAGATTCTGAAGGAATTCCCTAATATTGAGATGGATGTGCTGTTTTTGGATGAGCTTTATAATCGGCTTTCTACCACGGGGGTGGATGTGCTTGAGGGTGGCGGAATGCTCAATATTGAAAAGGAAGAAGAATTGATAAAGAAGTATGCTTATGGTGGACGCGGTGGGGATTCCTCATATGATTCTATCCAAATGTATTTGAAGGAGATCGGTCAGTATCCACTTATTTCCGCTAGCTCAGAAAAGGATTTGGCCCGTAAAATTCAACTAGGTGATGAGGAGGCCAAGAATTTGCTCGCCCGGGCTAACTTGCGTCTGGTGGTGTCCATTGCTAAAAAATATGTTGGCCGTAGTGCAGACTTGACCCTACTGGATTTGATCCAAGAAGGAAACCTGGGTTTGTTTAAAGCGGTGGAAAAATTTGACTGGACCAAGGGTTATAAATTTTCTACCTATGCTACCTGGTGGATCAGACAAGCTATTACCCGCGCCTTAGCGGATCAGAGCCGAACCATCCGTGTACCCGTGCATATGGTGGAGACGATTGCTAAATACAAGCAGTGCGTGCGCCGGTTGTCACAGGATTTGGGTCGTGAACCATTACCAGAGGAGATCGCTACCGAGATGGGGATTGAAATTGAAAAAGTATTTAATATTGAAAAGATTGATCAGGATACCGTGTCTCTAGAAACCCCGGTGGGTGATGATGGCGATGATGGCAAGAGCACCTTGGGTGACTTTGTGGCGGATGATAAAATCCTCTCACCAGATCAGGAGTCTTCACGCCGAATATTAAGTGATCAGGTGAAAGAGATCCTAGATGATTTGTCACTGAAAGAAAGAAAAATTCTAGAAATGCGTCATGGATTGACAGATGGTGTCACTCACACCTTGGAAGAGGTGGGTAAAGAGTTTGGAGTTACTCGTGAGCGTATTCGTCAGATTGAGGCCAAGGCCCATGAGAAAATCCGCGTGCATCTAAAAATCAATCGTCTGCAAAATTACTAAATTAATAATTAATTCACATGTCTAGAGAAATTGTTATAAAAAATCCCAAGGAGGCCGAACTGATTGCCAGTTTGGAAAAGAGAATGGACATCAAAGCGGAGAGAATCAAACGCTTATTAAAGCTCCCTGATCTGACGAAGAAAGCTAATTCTCCGGTCAAATTTTTATTTGATGAAATATTAAATGTTCCTAGGCTTAAGAATTTTGATATTGTGGATTTTCCTAAAATTGTTACCGTGGCGGAGAACTTTGACCTCTTAAACGCCCCCAAGGATCACCCTAGTCGCCGAGAAACAGACACTTATTATTTAGATGAAAATTATATTTTACGCACGCAGATGACTGTGATGTGGTCATACTATTTGAAGGATAAAGAAGTGCTGGCGAGACTAGAAAAAGATGGTGAAGTAATGGCGTTGTCAAAAGGAATTGTTTTTCGTAAAGATGAAATAGACCGTCACCATTTTCCTGCTTTTCATCAAATTGATGGTCTATATCTTTGTAAAAAGTCTAAGAAAATTATTACCTTGGAGGACTTGGAAGCTGTGCAGATAGATATGGCTAAAAGTGTTTTGGGTGATAAGATCGAATATAAATTCCTGGTGGACTCGTTTCCTTTTACTACCCCGTCTGTTGAAATGGATGTGATGTTTAACGGTGACTGGATGGAGGTCAATGGTGCTGGTCTGGTGCACCCACAAGTGCTTAAAAACTTTGGTTTGGATCCAGAAGTCTACAATGGTTGGGCCTTTGGCTTTGGTGATAGACTTGCCATGATTAAGATGGAGATACCAGATATCCGTATCTTGTGGTCTGATGATCCGCGTATCACCAGTCAGTTTAAGGATATTAATTGTAAGTATAAAGATGTTAGTAAGTATCCGGAAACTACCAGAGA
>CAIKXE010000008.1 GCA_903831305.1 uncultured bacterium
ATACTATATAGATAACTCTGGCTATCCCTCTTCTGTCACCACTACCTTAACGGAAATCTGTAATACCGGCACGGGTACCACTACTCATAGTGTGGTCTGTACTGGTCTGGTGGATCTCTCGGCCCTTGTCCCTACTTATCTAGTAGCTATTCCTACGGATCCCCAAGGTTCTACTTTGTCTTTTCTTAATCATTTGGTTCCCACTGTATACGCCACTACAAATGGTACTGGCTATAAGGTAGCAAAGAATTCCGCAAATAAAATTAACCTCTCTGCCCCTCAGGCAGAACTAAGTCAGACAGTGATTGTGGGTGGTAGTGATGGTGTTATGCCAGATCATTTGGTGGCACAATGGACTTTTGATGATGCAGGGTCGGGGACCGCACTCGATTCTGTCGGTACTAATAACGGAACGGTAACTGGTGCTACTGCTACTACTGGAGTCAAAGGGCTCTCTAATACGGCGTATGGTTTTGATGGTAATGATTATATTAGAATAAATGCCCCATTTACGGTAGCTACTTCTGGGATGGCTATTTCTATGTTTCTTAAAATGCAGACGTTAGACAATTCTTCATCGGGAATCGGTTTTTTTAGAGGCTCGGGTAATATGATCAAATTTATTTATGATAATTGGAACAGGGGGAATGGTCTCTATTTGAGACTGTTGCCATCCTCTGGAACCTATTGTGGCTATGTATCTGTCGGTAACCTTATCAATGATTTAAACTGGCATCTTTTTACCGGTTCTTTCGATAATGTTTTAAAAACAGGCCAGTTTTATTTAGATGGTCGATATTTAGGTCAATGTACCTATACCGGAAATATTACAGCTCTTGGTTCACTTTGGGATATTGGTGTGGGAACAGATATAGATGATACCTCTTTACGTTATTTTAACGGAGCCATAGATAATGTCCGTATCTATAACAAAGCCCTGTCAGCTGAGGAAATATTGAATATTTATAATGTTGAGAGGCTGTAAAAGATTTGAAATTGTATGCTAAGATATAAGGATGACTTTTGAAGAAAGGTATAAACAATTAAACCAGAAACAGCGGGAAGCGGTAGAAGCTATTGACGGTCCAGTAATGGTGATTGCTGGTCCTGGGACGGGAAAAACCTCCGTTTTGACCTTGCGGATTGCTAATATTTTAAAACGAACAGATACTAGTGCTGATAGTATTTTAGCCCTGACTTTTACCGAATCTGGAGTGTATTCTATGCGCAAAAAATTAGCAGATATAATCGGTAGTTTGGCCTATAAAGTAAATATCTACACTTTTCATGGTTTTTGTAACGATATTATCAAAAATTATCCCGAGGAATTTCCCCGGATTATTGGCGCGCAAAATATTACGGATATTGATCAGATAAAGATTTTGGAAGAAATAATTGACAGTACGAAACTGGAGATATTAAAACCTTATGGTGACACCTATCATTATGTCCGCTCTATTATCAGTGAAATCAATAATTTAAAGCAGGAAAATATTGACCCAACGGTTTTGTCTAAAATACTTAAAACTCAGTCTGCGGATTTTGAGCTTATCCCGGATTTATATCATGAGAAGGGTAAATACCAAGGCGAGATGAAAGGCAAGTATAAGGATTTATTGAAAATTAATGAGAAGAATAAAGAACTTCAGCAGGTTTATGCCAAATATGAAAAGGCCTTAGAGTTAAAAAGACTTTATGATTATCAGGATATGATTTTGGAAGTTATAAAGGCATTAGAGTCAAACAAAGATTTGTTGTTACAGCTTCAGGAAAAGTATCAGTACGTCCTGGCTGATGAGCATCAGGATGCTAATAATTCACAAAATAAGATTTTAGAACTTATCTCTGGTTTTCACGAGAATCCTAATATTTTTATTGTGGGTGACGAGAAACAAGCCATTTTCCGTTTTCAGGGCGCCTCACTAGAAAACTTTTTATATTTCAAAAAGTTATATCCACAAGCCGTTTTAATCTATCTGGAAGAAAATTATCGTTCTTCGCAGTCTATTCTTGATGCCGCCCATTCCTTGATTAGTAAAAACAGTCTTGGTCAGGATATGCAAATAAAGCTTAAAGCTCAAGCTAAACACCCGGCCATTCTGATTAACCTATATTCTTTTGCTAAAGCACGTAATGAGTATCGTTTTGTCGCTGAAAGTATTCAGAAAAAGATTGCTCAAGGTATCAATCCGGGGGAGGTGGCGGTTATTTATAGAGAAAATAAAGATGCGTCATTGGTGGCTAGGGCTTTAGAAAAGTTGGGTGTTGCTTTTTCTATTGAGTCAGATCAAGAACTGTTTTCTGATAGTGATATTGCTAAAATCATTTTATTGTTGAAAGCAGTGGATGATCTGGGTAATAGTGATATTTTGGCGCGAGCTTTATTTATAGATTATTTGAATCTTTCCTACGTGGATATTTATAAAGTGATTGTTTTTGCTAAGACTAAAAAAATATCTATTTTTGATGCTATTCATAAAAAAGATTATTTGAGTGAAGCTGGGGTGGATGATATAGATGTGGTTTTGGCCATGTATAAACAGTTAGAATCTTGGGGTAAGCAAGCTAAAAACAGTGATCTACTAAACTTTTTTGAATTATTGGTGCGCGAATCTGGTTTTATTAAACATATATTAACCAGTGCCGAATCAGTGGATAAACTCAGTAAGCTGGATAAACTTTTAAATCAGATGAAAGAGCTGACCGCTAGTCATAAGAATTATCGTTTGGCTGATTTTATTAATTATCTAAATGTTTTAGAAAAACATAATATTATCGTAAAGACTAAAGGTAAGGCTCTGGCGGAAAAAGCCGTCCACCTACTGACGGCTCATAAGAGTAAGGGGTTGGAATTTGATTATGTTTATACTGTTAATTTGGTTGATGGTCATTGGGGTAATAAAAAAGAGTTACGTAAATTTAAACTACCAGTGACAGGTGTTGATATTTTAAATTATGATGCGATTGATGATGAGCGGCGTTTATTTTATGTGGCAATGACTAGGGCTAGAAAAGAAGTTTTTTTAACTTATTCTAATATGTCTGAGGAGGGTAAGGCCTTATTACCAGCCCAATTTATATCAGAGATTGACAGTGCTTATATTACAGCTGTGGAGACTAAAGAATTAGAAGATAAATATGAGGCTAGTCGAGCTGATGATTTTCTAGTTTCAAAGGCAGTGCCAAATGATTTTAAGGACAGAGAATATTTAAGGAAGTTATTTTTTGAACAAGGTTTGTCAGTGACGGCTTTGAATAACTATTTGACCTGTCCTTGGCGTTACTTTTTTTGTAATTTAGTTCGTTTACCGCAAGCTTTGTCCAAACACCAAATATATGGAACCGCGGTACATAATACTTTGAAACACTTTTTTGATAAGTATCGTGATAACCAGGATTTAAGTAAAAAGGAGTTACTGGATTTATTTGAAAAGTATTTGGCAAAACAGCCGATCGGAGTTAAGGATTATGAAGAGACTTTATTAAAGGGTATAGAGTCACTTGGCGGGTATTATGATAATTATCAGGGGACATGGAATAGGTCAGTGATTAATGAATTTAATATTGCTGGGGTTTATACTAATTTACAGACGCCTGTCAGTGGCGAGGATAAAATTTTATTAAAAGGAACCTTGGATAAGATCGAAATTCAAAATGATGGGATGGTAACTGTAGTGGATTACAAAACTAAAAAGCCGATGTCTCGAAATCAAATAGAAGGTAAAACCAAAGCCGGGGATGGCAATTATAAACGGCAGTTAGTTTTTTATAAAATTTTGCTTGATAAATATGAAAAAGGTAAATATCAGATGATGAAAGGGGAGCTTGATTTTATTGAACCAGATGAAAAAGATCGATATAAGAAAGAGAGCTTTGAGATAACCGCAGAGGATGAGAAAGAAGTTGTAGATTTAATTGGGAAAACGGCTACCAGTATTGCTACGTTCGACTTCTGGACTAAAAAATGTGATGATAAAAAGTGTGAATATTGTGCCTTAAGGGATATAATGAAAAATTAAATGGACATATTTCAATCAATTATTTTAGGATTAGTGCAGGGACTGACGGAATTTATACCAGTGTCTTCTACCGGGCATTTGATAATCGCCAGAAAATTAATGGGTTTGGATTTGTATGGATCACTATCCTTTGATGCTATTTTACAATTGGCCACTGGTTTGGCCGTTCTTGTATATTTTGGGAAAGACATTTGGAATATTGTTAAAAAGCGAAATGTAAAATTAATTGGGATTTTAATTTTAGGCACTATACCGGCCGTGACTCTCGGTCTACTATTACAAGATTATATGGATACGGTTTTTAGGGGAACAAATGTGGTGGCGTTGGCTCTGATTGCTGGAGCGGTATTATTTTATTTTGCAGAGAAATGGAGCCGACAGAAAAATACCGAACACAACCGCCCCCTAGCCCCCTCCTTAACTAATGAGGGGGGAGAGTCCAATGTGGAGACTTCAGAAATTTCCTCGGAGCGATTAGGTACTCCGTTAAGCGGAGAGGATTTTTCTGAAGTTTCTACAACGAAGGGTTTCTCCATCGGTCTTTTCCAATGTCTAGCCTTAATCCCTGGTTTTTCTCGCTCGGGCTCCACTATTTCCGGCGGATTATTTGTTGGCTTAAATAGGGAATCAGCCACCCGTTTTTCTTTTTTACTCTCACTTCCGATCATCTTTGGCTCTGGCCTGAAAAAGATGTTGGACCTTTATCAAGGTGGGGCTCTAGCGCAAGTGGAATCCTCGTTGTTTATTGCTAGCCTTTTTGCCTTTATCTCCGGTCTCTTAGCAATTCACTATTTGCTCAAATTCATTAAAAAGCACTCCTTGAACTATTTTGGAGTGTATCGAATCATTTTGGCTGTAATTATTCTGGCATTCTTATGATTTAGCCAAACAAGGTGTGAGTCATAGCGGACTCGGCTTTATCATGCCACTTGGAAGTATCCAGTTTGATATCCTTGATTACGCCCATATCCTTATATTTTAAAATACCGTTTTTTAATGCGTATTCGTAGACTTCCCTGGTAATTCGCACATCATCCAAGCAATACTTTTTCACTTTTTCTTTTTCGCCTTGTTTCCACCAAGTAACTGCCTCAAGGCCGTTACCGCTCTTATTGGTCCCCAAAGTAGCCTCGGCAATGGTATCCAGTTTTAATCTCCGGCCGAGGGACCCCTTAATCTCCTTTAATAAATCCAAGCTTTTTATTTTAGTTAAATCCCCGGAGTAATATTTATTTAAGAGGGGGATATCAAAGTGATCAGAATTATAGCCAATGAGGATATCCGCCTTCTCAAAAATGGGCCATAAGTCTTTTAATTCTTCCTGGAAGAAGGAGGAATATTTGTCCGTCTCGCTATCATAAATACAGACCACGGATAAGTCTAAGTCACGGGCGTCAGAGCTACCAACGTCAGTAAAAATATTTGAGGTCTCACAGTCAAAAATGATTTTTCGCATAGTTGTATTTATTAGGAGTTTAGGATTAAGGACGCCATGGTGTCCTCAGTTGCCACTTTTTCTTCCCCGGTCTTTAAGTTTTTTAATTTGAATTCACCCTTCTTTAATTCATCTTCACCGAGACAGATAATGTAGGGGATCTTTTGCTTGTCCGCACTTTTGATTTGATCACCCACTTTTTTGTCAGTTAAATTCACGGCCACTTTTACCCCCACCGGGCGTAACTTCTGGGCTAGTTCATTACCGTATTCTTGGTATTCCTTGGCTAGGGTGCAAATATATAAATCCGTCTTTGGGCGGTACTCGGGGAGAAGTTTGTAGGTTTCCATAATATCCCTGATAATCACATCACCCGCCCCAAAGCCAAAAGCCGGGACTTTTTGTCCGTCAAAAATAGCGAGCAAATCATCATAGCGTCCACCACCAAAGACCGAGCGTCTGTTCTCCGGATTATTATCAAACACTTCAAAGACGATACCGGTATAGTAGTCAAAACCGCGCATCAGGGTTTGGTCAAAGATGACATTAGTAATACCCAGCTTTTCTAGCTTGGCCACCACTTCACGGATCTCATCCACTTTTTCTACCACCTCTTGGCCCTTTGGTAGCTTGGAGACAAATTCTTCAAAGTTTTGGGAATTTAGTAGGGTCAAAAACTCAGCGCTCTTCTCCGTCAGTAATTCCTTGACCGCCAAGTCAAAATCCTCGGTGGACATTTTTTGTTTCTTATCTATCAGTCTGCATATTTTTTGTGCGGTTACTTCATCGAGGGACATCAGATCACTTAAAATATAATTCATGATCTTCCGGCTGTTTAGGCGGATCTGAAAGTCGGTATCTTTGAGACCAATTTCCTTCATGATGGTATAAGCTAGGGAAACAACCTCTACTTCAGCACTGGTATCTGTTACACCAAATAAGTCTACATTTAATTGCCAATGCTCTCGTAAGCGTCCTTTCTGGGGCTTTTCATAACGGAAGAGGTTAGGGATAGAATACCAGCGCAAGGGGAAGGAGAGCTCTTGTTTGCGAGCCGAGACCATGCGAGCGACCGTGGGGGTCATCTCCGGTCGTAAAGTCACCTCTCGGTCACCGCGGTCCGTAAAGGTATAGGTTTGTTCTGTGACTATTTCTTCACTGCTTTTGGCGCGGTAGAGGTCGGCGGGTTCTAAAACGGAAGCATTATATTCATTATAACCATAACTCTCACAGACTTTTTTAAAGATATTAAAAATATAGTTTTGGATAAACATATCTTCTGGGTAAAAGTCCCGGACTCCTTTATACGCCTCGGTGCTTAATTTAATTACTTTTTTTTCCATATGGGTATTCTAGCATTTATTAATATAATTTCAAAACACAACCGCCCCGTCTCGCAGACTCGCCACCCCGCCTTGACTAAGGCGGGGAAAGGGGAAGTGGCGTGCTATTATATTGTGATGACTCATATTCATAATACTAAATATCTGCGACCGACTAGAAAATCATTAAGAAAAAATATGACAGAGGAGGAGGTAATTTTGTGGAGTGTCTTGCAAAATAATAAATGTGGTTATAAATTTCGTCGTCAACACAGTATAGGTCGTTTCATTGCAGATTTCTTTTGTCCAGTAAAAAGATTGATAATAGAACTAGACGGCGGTCAACATTTAGATAATAAGGAGTATGATGAAGAAAGAACTAATTATTTTGAAAGCTTGGGAATTAAGGTAATTAGATTTTGGAATAGTGAGATTAGAAATAATTTGAATGGAGTGATGATTAAAATAGAAAGAGAATTAAGGAAGGAATCAACCACCCCGCTATAAGAATAGCACCCCTCCTCGTCTGAGGATGGGAAAGGGGAGTTACATTTTTTGTTCATACAGAAATTTAACTTTAGTTACAGAGGAAAGATTAAAGGTCCCCTTTCCCCGCCTTAGTCAAGGCGGGGTGGCCTTCCTAGGCCGGGGCGGTTGTGTCCTATCTCAATTCTAAATCGGTGTTTTTTGTGGTATAAAGTATCAATGTTAAAAGTCCTAAAATTAGATAAAAAGGTGGGGGAGACTCCGCTTGAATGTCTGGAGCGCTTTCGGGCGGATAATCCGGAATATGCTAAAGTAAAGATGACTTATGCGGGGCGCCTGGATCCACTGGCTTCTGGGGTGCTTTTAGTGCTCACCGGGGAAGAATGTAAGAAAAAAGAAAAATATTTGGGATTGGATAAGGAGTATGAGCTGACTATTCTTTTTGGCCTAGCCACGGACACACTGGATGTGCTAGGACTCATTGAAGAAAATAAAGAAGGAGCTATCAATTATCTAGGTAATTATAAAAAAGCGGATTTTGAGATTTTGCTAAATAAATTTCAAAAAGCTTTTAAGCAAAAGTATCCGCGTTTTTCTTCCAAAACAGTAGACGGCCGACCATTATTTGAAATCGCCAAGGCGGAGGGGATAGCGGATGAGGATATACCAGAAAAAGAGGTGCAGATTAAGAAAATTGAATTTCAATCTTTTGGTTTTGTGTCAAAGAAGTATTTATGGGATTTTGCTCTGGAATCCATCTTCAGTGTTAAGGGAAATTTCCGGCAGAATATGTCCTGGTGCTCTTGGGAGCAGACGCTAGAAAAGTTTCCGGATAATAATCTACCTACTCTCACTATCCGAGTGACCTGCACTTCTGGCACCTATATGCGAGCTCTGGCACAGGCTATTGGCGCTGAAATCAGCTTTCCGGCTCTAGCCTTGAAAATAAAGCGATTATCCATCGGTAATTTCTAAGATATTGACCCGGTTTAGATTTATGCTACACTGGTAAACGTCGTAGAGTTTGTGCAGGTCGTTCTATCGATAAGGTTTAATAAAATATTTCAAAGCAAAAAATGGCAAAGAAATTATATGTTGGTAACTTGTCTTACAATACCACTGATGCATCTCTCAAGGATGCTTTTGCACCGCTCGGTGAAGTGGAGTCAGCAAATGTGATCTCTGATAAGATGACCGGACGATCCCGTGGTTTTGGGTTCGTGAATATGGTCAATGATGCAGAAGCAGACGCTGCTATTGAGAAGATGAATGGTGCTGATTTGGAAGGACGTAAGCTCACTGTGAATGAGGCCAAGCCTCTGTCTGAGCGACCTCCAAGAAGGAATTTTGATAACCGCGCTGGTGGATCAAGATACTAATAAGGTAGTCAACCTGGCACGTTGCAACAACGTTTCCGGTTGACTTCATTTATAAAACAAAAAAGCAGGCCCCAAACTTGCTTTTTTGTTTTATCTGTGGTAGCATAATATTCAGAAAAAAGGTCTTAAGAGAGTGGGTTACTGACCGGGTGGTCAGTAACGAAACAAAGGTCACGAAGGAGTAGAGAGATGGCGTCCAAGAAGGTGATCGTCTGCGGTTTGTGCCATACAGTGGCCGACCAAGAAATGAAGAAGCGGGGGAACAGGACAGTCTTGGTCTTGTCCTGCTCCAAGTGCAAAACCAAGGTGGCGGCGGACCTCCGGTGTTTGGGCTCGTTCATCTGGGTAGACGAGAGCATGGCCAAACCCAAGGTCGTCAAACCGGTCAAGGCCTGACCAAGCGCGGTCCCTACTCGGGGACCATACCAAAACAGCTCGCAAACCCCACCTGGGCTGCGAGCTGTTTTTTTATATTTTAAATAATCTTTATCGTACTGCTCGCGCTCTATCTATTTTAGTCAAATATTTTTTTCGTAATCTGGTATTTTCTGGGGTAACCTCCAGGTAGTCTTCCACTCCCATAATTTCTAGTCCTTTTTCAATATCTATCGGCATGGCGGGGGTCAGATAAATAGCTTCATCGGAGCTCGTTTTGCGAACGTTAGTTAAATTTTTACCCTTGATTGGATTTACATCCATATCTTCACCTTTGGTCACATTACCGATAATCATCCCTTCATACACTTCCGTCCCGGGGGTGATATAGAGCATGCCTCTTTCTTGCAGGTTCCATAAAGCAAAGGCCAAAGCCTTACCCGCCATCATAGAGACCATGGCGCCAAACTCTTGTCTTTGGATTTCACCGGCATAAGGTTTGAAACCAGTAAAACGGCTACAGAGGATGCCGTTACCACGTGTGTCCACTATGAATTGTCCCTTAAAGCCAAGTAAACCACGAGTAGGTACTTCAAAGATCATCCGCACCTGGCCATCTTTAGTTTGCATATCTTGCATAATACCTCGGCGTTTACCAAGCTTTTCAATCACGACTCCAGAGGATTCTTCAGGTACATCAATCGTCACTTCTTCATAAGGCTCGGATTTGACACCGTCAATATCTTTGACTATGGCTTGGGGTTGAGATACTTGTAGTTCATAACCTTCTCGGCGCATATTTTCAATGAGAATAGCTACATGGAGCTCACCTCGGCCGTAGACCTTCATGGTATCCTGAGTGAATTCGATTTTGAGACCAACGTTTATTTCCAGTTCTCTCTCCAGGCGCTCGCGGATCTGACGACCAGTAACAAATTTACCTTCGCGGCCGGCAAAAGGGGAATCATTGACCAAAAAGTTTAGAGAGATGGTCGGTTCATCAATACTGATAGACGGTAAGGTGGCTTGGTTTTCATCTTCACAAACGGTCTCACCAATATAGGCATCAGCCAGACCAGCAAAAAGAACGATATCACCAGCGGTAGCTTCTGGTACTTCCTTTCTCTTCAGACCCTCAAAGGTAAAAAGTTTGGTAATCTTAAAGGAACGGGAAGCCCCTTCGTGGGTTTTACAGAATATGCGCTGACCGCTTTTTAGTGTTCCCTTATAGATTCGGCAGATAGCGAGCCGACCCATAAAATTATCATAAGCCAAGTTAAAAATCTGAGCGGTCAAGGGGAGTTTCTCATCACCAGTATTGGCGGCGGCGGGAACTTTTTCTAATATCAAATCAAGTAAAGGAGTGAGATCTTTTTGTTCATCTGTCGGAGTCTTCATAGCCACGCCTTTTCGGCCCACGGCATAGATAGTGGGAAAGTCTAACTGCTCATTATTAGCACCTAGCTCCATAAAAAGTTCTAGGACGGCTTCATGTGCCCATTCTGGTTTGGCGGCACTTTTGTCAATTTTATTTATCACGACGATCGGTTTCAAGCCAAGCTCTAAGGATTTCTTCAACACAAATCTGGTTTGAGGCATGGGGCCTTCTTGGGCGTCCACTACCAGAAGCACGGTATCAATCGAGCGGAGCACGCGCTCTACTTCGGAACCAAAGTCCGCGTGTCCGGGAGTATCCACAATATTGATTTTGGTGTCTTTATAGTATATCGAAGTATTCTTAGCGTAAATAGTAATTCCACGTTCCAGCTCCAGCTTGTTTGAGTCCATGGACACTCCTTCCTCGGCCATACCCGCTTGGCGCATTAAAGCATCCGTCAAGGTAGTCTTGCCGTGGTCCACGTGGGCTATTATAGCTATATTTCGTATTTCCATATGGGTATTTTCTTAATTAATCAAAAAGCGCCGAAGCGCAAAAGTGAGTTTCTATTAAAGCATAGATTTCAGAAAAAAGGAAGGGATTACTTAAGCAGAAAGGGGTATATACTTATTAATAGATTTGTCCTTTGTTTTGTCTCTTAGGTTAGGAATAACGAAAGGTTGGTAACGATGAAGACTTTATTTGCCTTTTGGTGCCGGTTCTTTGGTCATAAATGGGTACGTGATCATGCTCATGAGAATGTGAGAACTTGCGCTAGGTGCGATTTTAGACAAGCGTCAATGTTGCACAACTACCCAAAAGAGGGCGCCTCCAGGACTTGTCGCCGTAGAACATAGGTCCATTTAGGTTACTTGTTTTAGACCCCCCAGAGATAATATCAAAAGGGGTTCTTTTATTTCTCAAAACTCGGACAAGGCCTCGCCTTGTCCTAAACTGGTTTGACAAAAATATACAAAAGAGTATGTTTGTAAACAGATGAATTAGATTACACAAACAACAAGGTTTGGTCTAATTCTGTCAATGCAGACAATGTACAAGGATAAGGAGGTATCAACATGCCACGCGATGGAAGACGTGGGGTGGAGACCGATAGGTTCTCTAACCCCGGAGGATCCGAGTCAGCGGCAGCCAGCCGACATATGGACAACTATCGTCGACAGCAGACGGAGACGTTTCGTGACCGACGGGCGGAGTCCTTGAGGAGATCTCCTCCCCCTCGTCGCTTTGGCGACTGATGTGCCGGTCAGAGTTGGCTCGGGCCCCCAGAGATCATATCAACGGGGGTTCTTTTATTTTTTACTAAGTAGTTCACTGACGTCACCTTGGAGGTCAGTGGCGTTACCTTCGAGTCCTGTTACATCACCAAAGATATTCGTCACATCACCTTTGACGTTAGTGACAAAGCCGGAGATGTTACTCACATAGCCCTTGAGATCTGTGATGTTGCCCTGGAGACGGCTGACATCGCCCGAGAGATCACCCACATTACCAATGATTTTTGAAACATCACCAGATATTTTACTGACGTCACCACGGATATTAGTCACATCACCAGAAATATTTGAGACATCACCGATAACACCACTCAGATCACCTTTTAAGGGGGAGATAAAGCCTTTAATATGCGTCGTATCACCCACAATATCACTCACATCACCAGTAATATTTGTGATATCACCAGAGACATGGTCAATGAGGCCAATGACGTTTGAGGCATCACCCGTGATTTTATGAATACTGACATTACCTTTGATCCTTGATACGTCACCGCGGAGATTAACAAAGTCACCAAAAATCTCATTGTGTAAACCGGTGACCTTTTCTATGTTCTTTTGTACGTTTGGGATTGTTTCTTTTAGCATTCCATAATTATAGCATATTATGATATAATTGTACCTATGAATAATGAAATTGAGAAAATCAAGAAGTTTGTGCGAGCGACAAACTATTTATCAGTCGGTCAGATCTATTTACAAAATAACTTTTTATTAAAAGACAAATTAGTTTTTGACGATATTAAGTCTAGGCTTCTAGGTCATTGGGGGACATGCCCGGGGATCAACTTTGTCTATGCCTGTTTGAATAATTTGATTATTAAGACTGACGCTCAAATGATGTTTGTCCTGGGTCCGGGGCACGGCTTTCCCGCTATCCAGTCCAATGTATTTTTAGAGGGGACACTCGGTAAATATTATCGTGAAGCCAAACTTGATGCTGAAGGAATTTCATATATTACTAAAAACTTTAGCTGGCCGTATGGTTTTCCCAGCCACTCTAGCCCTATGACTCCCGGGGTGATTTTGGAAGGTGGTGAGCTCGGTTATTCATTGTCTACTGCTTATGGGGCTGTGCTTGATAATCCTGATTTGATTGTCTCGTGTTTGGTGGGTGATGGAGAGGCCGAGACTGGAGCTTTGGCCACAGCTTGGCACCTGTCCAAATTTATTGACCCCGCCACTAATGGTGCTGTGCTACCGATTTTACATTTAAACGGGTACAAGATTTCTGGCCCCACTATTTTTGGTCGGATGAAGAATGCGGATTTGAAATCCTTATTTAAGGGTTATGGCTATGAACCAATAATTGTGGAAGGTAAGGGTGATAAAGTATATGAGAAGATGGTGGAGGCTTTGGATACCGCTTACGCGGCTATCAGAAAAATCCAAAAGGAGGCCAGAGAAAATCCCGACAGGAAGCTTGATGATTATTTTCATTTTCCGATGATCGTGCTGAAAACTCCCAAGGGTTGGACCGGGCCAAAGTTTCTAGCGGGACCAAAGATAGAAGGGAGTGGTGATAAGATAGAAGGTAACGCTTTGTCACATCAGGTGGTGGGCAAGGAAACCAAGACGGATAAGAGCCAGTTGAAAATGGTGGAAAAATGGTTACACTCATATAAATTTGAGGAATTATTTGATATACAGTCTGGCTTCACTAAAGATATATTAGACTTGGTGCCTAAAGAAGGTTTACGGATGGGGGATAATCAGAAAGCCTTTGGTATCAAGAAGGGTGATACCAGTCGAGATTTGATTTTGCCGAAGGTAGAAAATTTTGAGACTAAAATAGCCGAAGCTGGTACAGTACCGACCGGGGCGATGAAAAAGATTGGTCAGTACTTGGCCGAGGTAGTAAAATTAAATCAGCACCAGAGGAATTTTCGTTTGTTTTCACCTGATGAAACCTATTCTAATCGTCTGCAGGATATGTTCCAAGAGACCACTCGGTCTTTTGTCGGAAAGATTGAAGAGTGGGACAAAGATATGTCTCGCGACGGCCGGATTATTGAAATGCTTTCTGAACAGTCCCTCCAGGGTATGGCTCAGGGCTATATTTTGACAGGGCGTTTTGCCATATTTACTTCCTATGAAGCTTTCATCCCGATCGTTTCCAGTATGGCGGACCAATACAGCAAGTTTTTGAAGGTCGCCCGGAAGACGGAGTGGCGAGGTGATGTGCCGTCTTTTAATTATATTTTGACTTCCACCGGTTGGCGCCAAGAGCATAATGGTTTTTCTCATCAGAACCCGAGCTTTATGGATGGGATGTTACAAAAAACTCATGACTTTATAAACGTGTATTTTCCAGCGGATGCCAACGAAGCGGTGCTCATAGCCGAGAAATGTCTGGCTTCTAAAAATGAAATCAATGTGATTGTAGCCGAGAAGACTTTGGAGCCCGTTTGGCTCTCTATGGCCGAGGCTAAGAGAGAGGTGGAAGACGGTATTTCTATTTGGGACTTTGCTTCTGATCCCAACCCGGATGTGGTGTTTGCGGCTTGTGGTCAGTATTTAGTCAAGGAAGCATTGGCCGCTATCTCCTTGCTGAAGAAAGAGACACCAGAGGTAAAGGTCCGTTTCGTCAATGTGTTAGAACTCTCACCTAATACCGTGGGCCATGATAAAAGCATCAGTGAAGAGGATTTTGAAAAATATTTTACCAAGGATAAGCCGGTGATTTTTAACTTCCATGGTTACCCAGATACTTTAGAACAAACTATTTTTACTTATCAAAACGCTTTAGACCGCCTCTCTATTCACGGCTATATGGAAAGTGGCTCTACTACTACTCCACTGGATATTCATATCCGGAATAAAACGGATAGATATAATCTGTTTATTGAAGCGGTAGAAAAGCTGGCTAAGGCGGGCGTGGTGAATGCCGAAAAAGCGGACGAACTAGTCCTAGCTTATAAAGCAAAAATAAAAGATCATAAGGATTATATTATGAAGGTGGGGGATGATCCGGAAGAGATTTTAAATTGGAAGTGGCAGAAGTAAAATAATAATAATATGAAATACTTAATTATAAATACTGGTAGTGCCTCAAAAAAATATGCGGTTTATGAGGACGATAAGAGGCTTTATCACGCGCACTTTGAGATGGAGGATAGTGGTTACGTAGTAACAGAAACTTATGGTGATAATACAGAAAAGACGCCCATCTCTGGACGGGTGTTTGAAAAGGCTCAGGCTCGTTTGCTAGAGTCACTGGTAGCTAAGAAGATAATTAATTCTCGGGACGAGATTTCTGCTATTGGTATCCGGATTGTGGCGCCAGGCGAATACTTTTTGGAACACAAAATAATTGATAAGGCTTATTTGAAAATGGCTAAACAGGCGTTGGAAAAGGTGCCGTTACATTTAGGTTCAGCCTTGGAGGAAATCAAGACCGCGGGGAAAGTGTTTGGTGAGAAAAAGATAGTGGGGGTATCTGATAGTGTCTTTCATAAAAATTTACCAGATATGGCCAAATATTATGCCATACCGATTACTGACAGCCGAACCTTGGGTCTACAGAAGTTTGGTTATCATGGCATCTCCATCCAGTCGGTTTTGGGTCAGGTAGAAAAAAAGCTTGGCAGATTACCAGAGAAAATCATCATTTGTCACTTGGGTGGTGGGGCCAGTATTACGGCAGTAAAGAATGGTAAGAGTGTGGATACCTCTATGGGCTTTACTCCGCTTGATGGCCTGGTGATGTCCACTCGGGTGGGTGAGATAGATCCTGGCGCCGTGGTTTATTTGGCTGACAAACTAGGCCTAAATACTAGGAAATTGGAAGATTATTTTAATAATAAGTGTGGTCTCCTAGGCTTGTCTGGTAAGAGCTCTGATGTTCGGGATTTACTTAAATTTGAAAAGGAGGGAGATAAAGATTCTGCTTTGGCACTAGAAATATATGTGGCCAGACTTAAAAAATACATTGGTGGAGCAGTGGTTACTCTCGGGGGAGTTGATCTTTTAGTTTTTGCCGGTATGGTAGGCGAGCGATCATTTATCATGCGTGATCGGGTGTGTCAGGGTATGGAATTTTTGGGGGTTCGTTTGGACCAGACCATAAATAATCAGTCTGAAGGAGTGGAAGCAGAAATCGGTCTGGCAGGCTCCTCAGTCAAGGTTTTGGTTATAAAAACTGACGAGATGAATGAAATAGCCAAGGAGACTCGGACCGCTTGTGGCACAATATGATTTATTATAATATAATTAAACAATGAGAAGAAGTAATAATTTGTTATTCGTTATATTTTTAGTTTTAGCTCTAAGTGCTATTGCTGTTATAAATTTTTACCGAGATAATTTTGCTATTTTAAACAATACTGTTATTTTTGTTTGTACTACGGCCTTGATTCTCACTATTATTTTAGCCTTTGTTTTTAGAGAAGTTGAAAATAATCGTGTGCAGAATCAGTTTATTACTATTGTTACTCACAAGTTCCGCACTCCGCTTACTGGTATCCGCTGGACTATTGATATGCTCCAAAAAGATCTGACGCTTTTAGAAAAGAAGGATTTACTGATGGAGATGCAAAAGGCTAATGAGCGCCTGATGGAGATAGTGGATTTGTTGGTAGGTTTTGCCAAGTTTGATAAGCGTTTGGAATATGCTTTTGAGTCCATTTCCTTACGTGAAATAATTGATATTTCTTTGAATAAATATTCGGCTATGATTAGGAATAAAAATATCAAATTTTCAATTGATTCGGACAAAGAGTTGCCGTTAGTTATCATTGATAAAGCTAAAATTCAGTTTGTGGTGGATATGCTGATAGACAATGCTATCAAATATACCCCCAAGGAAGGTTTGATTACAGCTTCTTTTGAGTTGGGTAATAAATTTATTACTTTAAAGGTGATTGACACCGGTATTGGTTTTGGTTTTCTTGACGGTCGCAGAATTTTTAAGCATTTCTTTCGGGCCAAGGGTGCCAGGATTATGGATACGGAGGGCTTGGGTCTTGGCTTATATACCGCTAGGATGATTGTAAACCATCACCATGGTAAACTTTGGGCAGAATCTAAAGGGGTGAATCAGGGGGCCACCTTTTGCTTGCAATTACCTATAAGCAGATAGTCTGTACTACTTTACTTTTTTTCCCAGTGTTTGACTATGTATTCATGAGTATCTTTTACATCCATTGGTTGGACAGAGGAGACAGTGCGGATGTAAAACTCTTTGTGTTCGTTATGGTTTACATAAATTGGTTCAAAAGATTTGCTGATTTGAACGAGGCAGATTTCTTTGTCCTGGAGCTTTTCAATGCTGATATTTAAATAACGGTGAGCCTCCTTACCTAAATAGTGGGTGATGATCTGGGTAAAGTAGACCAGGAAGCCATCAGCATTTTTCTTTTTTAGGGTTTCATAATCTGCTTGAATGCCAAGGGCTTTACCTTGATCATCTATGCCGATCAAAATCATACCACCTCTAGTGTTAAGAAAAGCAGAAATAGTTTTAGTCACTGTATATTCAAGTTCTTTATTTATTTTATTCTCAATATAATCAAAGCGGAGTGAACTCTTGAATTCAACCTCGTTGTTTTCACCTTTGGCAATAATGTCACTAATACCCATAGCAATATTAGATGAGCTATTCAAAAAACGATAAACGATAATAGAAATTGAGATTATTTCAAATAGTATAACTAGAATAAAAGTAATGGTTTGAAGTTCAATTAATTCTGAAAAGGGTAGTTTGGCATAAAACTCTTGGTAGTTACCCATAAATGACACACCGTATAAGACCAAGATACTAATAATATTAATAAGGACAAGGGGTAGGGCGATAGAACGGATTATTTTGAAAATAAAATTTTTACTGAATTTTCTCATAACTATATCATAGCATAAGCAGGTCAGTTTTTACGAGTTACTATATTGTGCTTAAATTATGCATAGGAATTATGATTTATTACTTAAATATTTACCAGCCAAGCTTAGGGCAAAGGAGGGTAATATGATAAAGACGGTGGTGAATAAAAGCTTCATTAGTATTTCAAATATGCTGGAATCAGCAGTATCTGGCCCGGAGGAGGTTAAGACTACCAAGATACCAATTATCCCAAAAAGGATGGATGAACCAATGAAAACTTTTGTAGCTATTTTTTGCATGTCATCAGTATACTAGCTGGGTATAAAACGTCAAATTTGAAAGGCTAGGCTCGGCGTAACGTTTTAATAATAGTAATGAGAACCACCGCTCCAATGATAGCGACAAGGAAACTGTATAGATTGAAGCCTGTTACTCCAACCTTTCCAAAAAAACTCATTAGCCACCCACCTACCACTGCTCCCACGATACCAATAATAATGTCCAATATTAAACCTTCATTGGTCCCCATAATTAAGGAGGCAATCCAACCTACAATAGCACCAAAGATAATCCAAATTATTATTCCCATGTATTTATTTTATTATATTTTTGCTTTTGTCTAAATATCCCCAAATCAAACCAATAATACCTATTATTACAAGCGCCCACATTAGGAAAGTAGAAAAGCTGGATACAAGACCAGCAACACCGACAACTAATAAAATTACACTGACAACTATAATAGTACTTTTTTGCATATTTTTATATTATTTATTATTAATCTCTCTAATATCTTTCTTAATGATTTTTACTACATCTTCTCCTATTTTAAGACTGTCCTTAAGCATCTTGCTGGCGGCAGTTTTTAATCCCTTTTTAAAGTCCTCCCGTCTTGGCTTCTCTGTTTTCCACTCATTTTTAAGGGATTTTACGGTCTTATTGACCTTTACAGCCACTTTTTTGGTAAGCGACTTAACTTTATTTTTTACTATCTTTACTTTTGATGTTATTTTTTTAGTCACTTATATTTTTGTAATTTTATTTTTAAACTAAAAATCGACCACCTTTATCTATTTATAGACGGGTGGGAAGTAGTTTGATTACAAAAGATTACTTTACTTTGATAAATGAATAATTACGGCAGAGTGCTTAAAAGCCTTTATTTAGTATTTAAGATAGTATTAAGCTTATCATTTATCTTTGCCCAATTTAGATTTTGGAAAAAGATCTCAATATATGATTTTTTGTCTGCCCCAAAGTCCATAAAATAAGCATGCTCATACATATCCAGGACTAAAATCGGTGCCGTACCCCAGATACCATAAAGGTTATGTGCATCCACTAGCCCGTTTCTTAGTTTGCCATTATTAAAATCATAATATAGCACCACCCAACCCCGGCTACATAAGCCAAGTGCTCGAAACTCGGCCTCCCATTTTTCTACGGAGCCAAAATTATTTACAATGGCTTCCAGGATCTTACCAGACTGAGTGCCATCACCTCCTAGGATATCAAAATACGCTTCATGCAAAATTATGGCATTAAGGGCAAAACTCTCTTCCACTTTTAACTCCCGCAGGTCTGAAAAAGTGGCATTGGCTTGGGTCATATCTACCGCCCTTAATTTGTCTTGTATTTCCTGATATTTTTTCACATAGCCTTGATATAATTTACCGTAGTGGTTTTCAATGGCTTTGCTAGAAATTCCTTTTAATTCCTGAAAGCTCAATTTTTTTATTTCTTCATATTTTTTCATAACATCATTATACTCTAATAAAATTTTAAACCAAGGGTAGGGAATCCTTCCTTACAGGAACAGTATAGGTTTCCCATTTTTTTATAAGAGGGTAGGACACGGCCTCGGCTAAAACTTTTTCGTCAAAAAGTTTTGCCTGGCCACCGGCTCATTAAATTTTCTGTTGAAAATTTGAATTCCGCCGTTCGCTCCCTAACACAAGCAAAATCATTTGCTTGTTCCCACGGAGCCTAAAAATCAAAAAGACCCTTGAGGGGTCTAAATGATTTTTGGCTCCGAGGACTAGAAGCAGTCCGAACCTGTATAATAGAACAAAGGCTACTTAAAATGAGTAGAACTTAGGTTATTTAATCTTTGGGCAAATTGAGGTTATTACCTCAACCCATTCCTTTGTACATATCTCTTTCCATTTTCTCCCATAGGAGGTTTTACTATTGTTAAGATCTGGGTCATTTATAAACTTATCCATAAAATTATCTGGAATGATTCCGCAGAAGTACTTGTCTGTCATAAGTTGTGACATCACCCAACCCACACAAGAGCTAAATAGTTCTTGATTAAAGGGCACATTCAACCTTTCTAATACATCCCAAGGTTGCATAAAGGTATTAGTGAGGCCATATTCAAACACTATTCCATTATTAACTTTCTTAAACTCCTCATACTTTTCAGGAAAAGTTTTATGAATCTCCATAAGTAATGCTGTGTGGATAGCTAGGAAATACAAAAAGTGTTTCTTTTTTAATAGGCGGTATTTACTTTTATTGAGTAAATCTAAATCCTGAACAAAAAATAATTCTTTACCTGTCTTACAAACTTCTTTAAACTCTTCAAGATCTGTTAGGTATTGCTTGGTGTAATAATCAAAAAGCGAACTATATTCTCCGGGATTAAATTCAATCCCCGAAGCTACAGGTTTCTTAAATAAACTGACAATTCTCTTGTAGATTTTCATATTATGTATCATACACTTCCTCATCTCTTGGTAATAAATTATTTTTTGAGTTCATCCCAAAAGTAATTTATTGAGGTTATCGCTACAATAGAAATTATTATTGATAGGATCAATGATAATTTAAAAGTCCATACGCCTGCCCCAATAATTAAAGAGACTCCAAGAAGAAACCCATAGAGAATCTTCTTACCAAATGATAATTCCTTTTTTTCTAATTCGTTATTGTTCATTTATTTAAATTTATTAGTTTATTATATAAGAGATAACCACCAAGACCATAACAAAAGTCCCTATAGTTGTAGATATAATTCCAAGCATTCGTCCTCTTTCTGACCCTCCGGAGGTTTTTTTAATTGACCTTATTCCAGTAAAGAAAGCTGTTAAGAGAAATACCAAACCTAGAGTAATAGGTACCCAATAAGTTAAATCATAAAAATCAAAGAAACAATCCCCATTACAAATTTTTAATATAAACTGATTAAATCTAAAAACGGGTATACTTAAAACATCAACTAAATTAAGAAGATCTGGAAGCCAATAGAGGGACGCAAAAGATAAAAATAGAAAGCTGATTGAGTATAGAGACGACTCGTTCCATTTTCTGGTATCATTTTTCATAACATTTATTCTTTTATGCCGTTCGTTTTTAAACAACCAGAATAACGGTTAGACCAAAGGCTAGATCCTAAATAATGGGAATCTGTGATTGTTCCAGTTGCTTGTTTAGCGCATATTTTTCTAATATGTGCAGGGCGCCAGAAAAACCAACAAAAAAGAACAAGAAGTATTATGACTCCTATAATAACACTCTTGTTTTTCTTTATTAAATCTAAAGAAAATAGAAGATATTTATTATTCATATTTCGCGTAGGTTTTAGCTTATAAAAAGTCTAGGTAGCAAAAATGGCTACATAAGACCGCAGATAGCTCCTTTCGGAACTATCCTATACACCTTTCGGTATATAGACCTACGCGAGTAGTGCGGCTTCTGTAGCCGTTTTTACTCGCGTAGGTTTTATGTGACCATACCTTAGCTTTTGAAGACTAAGGGTTAGGTTTGTATAGATAATTATAACATACAAAAATGTTATTTTCCAGTTATGGTAATTTAACTATATCTCCCTCATTGGTAAATTTTGTATTCTCAACCCCATTAAAACTAAACTTAATTTTAAGTATTTTTGATATACCCGGACACGGATCACCACCCAATAAACTATTATCAACTTTAACAGAAAGTGAGTCATTCGTAACCATTTTCTTTATTGTTTCTTTTATGTCGTTTTGACGATCACTTGATCCATAATATGCCTCAAAAATTTCTAATCCTCTCATCTGTTGAGTATTATTTTCTTCAGAAATTTCCATATCTGACATTTCATCTAAAATACACTGCTGTTCTTTTTTTGTATTTACAGAGAAAGAATAACTGACAATAAAGAAAATTACGGTTATGACAACCAAAAAAATTCCACTAGTCATAAAAATATCTCTATATAAATTAGTGCTATCAACTGAAAAGTAACAAGTAAAAAAAGCTATTGCTTCTGCAAGAGAAAACCAAGCGGCATTTTCCCAGCGAGAGGACTTTAGCGAAAGGTTTTTAACCAGTTTTTTAATTCTCTCCCAATTTTTTCTTTCAACTCCAAATAAACCACTTCTTTTTGGTATTATCACAACACTATCATCATTAACTTTTATTTCAGCCATTTTATTTAGTTTCCTTTCCAATTAAACCGAGAGAAACAGCATTAAAAAAATGAGAGTAGCCACACTGCTTACAAGTAAGGGTAATCGCTGGGAAGATACTGCTCTGACCACCAATTACTAAATTTCCACCACTAAATTCTCTTATTTCAAAAATAATGTCATTTAATTGGAAGTTTTGACTTTTGCAAATAGGGCACGATAATGGTGCATATTTATTTAATGCTTCTAGGACTTTTGATGTTTGATTTTCTGATAATTTCATATTTTTATTATTATAACATATACGGGTTGGTTAATATATTATTTAGTACTATTTCTCATTATTTCTTTCTCGTCATCATTCAAACCATAAAGATCCATAACTAACTCATCAATCTTTTGTTCAAATTCCTTTATGTTTGCATTTTTATCTAACTTCTTTTTATTCAGAATATCATTAACGCATACTTCAACTTCTTTAACAATATTTTTATTTACATCAGTGATTATTGGAATAGGTATAACAGAAAGTGGTTCTTGATAAAGCTCGAGCATTTCACCCTTTCTTTTCCCGCGATTAAATAACCAAAGAAAGACTGTGTGACTATTAAGTACTCCTAATATAAATTTTAAACTATATTTATCTTTCGGTTGTGTAATAAAATATACATCAGCACTAGCGTACCAAGGTGTATTATTATAGCCAAAAGTATTAGTCCTCGATCTTTGTGGTGCAACAATTTTTTCCTGATCAAAATCTAATTTTCTTCTAACTGAAGCAAAATAGTAATTTCCTTTTTTAATTTGTTTGTCTATACCATTAGCATTTTCTTTTCTATTTTCTAATATTTTTTTGTATTTACTCAAATGAGATAAAATATTTGGTATTTTATCTAAATCTACGTCTTTATCATTTGGAAAAAATAGATCAATTAAATTATACTTTGTTGTTGTATTTGTATAGTACTTTGATATATCTGAATTTTTAAATAGTGGCTTAATGTAATCAAATTCCTTAGTAGTTAGGTCTAGACCAGCAAGTTCATTTTCAGAAATTATAAAAATACCCTCACCCTTTTTAAAATCTAAATTATTCTCGCTTATATGTTTTGGCGTAACTTTATCTGATCCTGTTCTTAGACCCTGATTTACTTCCGCAATTTCATCCAATTTTATTCCGAGGTCTCTTATTTTATCTAAAACACAATCTAAACCACCGATAGTTAATTTAATGTTATTTGAGGTATAGAGATCACTTTGTTTTAATTTAAAGTAATTTGTTTTAGAATCCTTTTTGTTTATTATTGATGATATTGTATCTATACCTAGATAGCCTTTTTGGTTTGATACTATGGTGTCAGCAATTGTATCCTTATTAAATCCTTTTTTAAAAATAGAAATCATATTGTGCTGTCCAAGAGCAGACTCAAATATTTTTAATTCTCCAAAGTTAATAAGCTGTAATATCGCTGTTCTATCTCTTATATCAGCACGGAGTTTTGTGGCTCCAGTTGCTGTAATAAAATAATTTGTGGTAATAAACGAAGCGATCCCAGATTCTTTAAGGTAATCAAATGCAATATGAAAGAAAAAATAAAACAAGTCCATTTTTCTTTTGTAAAATCTTTTTCCAATACTTGAATTGACTACTTTTCTAAAAATGTCCTTATGGCCTTTCTCCCCAACATATGGAGGATTAGCGATCACAATATTGAAAGAAGTAACTCCAAACATAAAATCTGGATTAAAGAAACTAGCGGATGATTCATTGTCAAAAGGTCTATATGTTTTTAACTGTTTGGTTTTTTCAGATTCTCCAAAGAGACCTCTGCTTGTTGCTATCAATTTATCATATTCAGCACGAAGTTTCTTTTTCTTCCCAACGCTTTCGGTATTAAAATAAGAATCTCTAACTTCTTGAAGATTTTTTGCTAATTCTGGATCTTCACCAATAGCTGTTTCTCCACTTTGATCTAGATCTATAAGTGAGTTTGCACAGACAAATTTAAAATCAAGGTTCGGAAGTGGTTTAATTTTGCTTGAGTCAGATTCCTCATCTACAACGATAGATAGCCACGTTCTAAGACGAGCAATTTCAACCGCCATAGGCTCTATATCTACACCATAGATATTCTTCTCAATTACTTGTAGTTTAGTCCTATAAGAGTCAAAACGGGACTCTAGACGCTCATAAACCCTAACTAAGAGCTGTAACATACCTATTGGAAAGGCTCCAGATCCACAAGCTGGATCTAATACCTTTAACTCGTCCAAAGCTTTAATAATGGCATCCTTGTATGGTTTCCAATCTCTTCTCCAATTGTGATCTTGATCTTGAAAATCCTTGTCTGGAGCGTCAATAAGTTGATACAAACGTTGGTCTCTAAAACTATCTTCTGGAAGTTTTGTTTTGAGATATTCTTTGAGGGACTCCTTACACATATAATCAACAATTTCTCTAGGTGTATAAAAAGCACCTTTTGCTTTTCTAGCTTGTTCGCCAGTCTCTTCAGTTATCTCTGCAAGTAAATTTTCAAAAATACGGCCTAACATTTCAGGATCAATAGCTACTTGCTGGAACTGACTAGTGCTTTCATCTGTGGTAAAGTTATACGCCAAAAGAAAGGAATAAAGATCATCAAAATAATTTTTAGGAAAACTTAGCTTAGAATCTTTATAAAGATCATTTTCACGTGCTTCAAAAAGACCACCGTTCAAAAATGGAGTTACATCATCCTTATACTCACGATCCTCAATAGGGGTATTAAGAACACCAAAGAAAAGTCTTTCAAGTTTAGTTCTGTAGTAATCTGTATCTAGTTCAAATGATTCAGAATCAAAGTATTTTAGAGTTGGATTTATAATACCTTTTTTATCCAAAAACCAACAAAAGATAACACGTCCTAGTAGTCTGTTAGCAAACATTGATGCGTGCTTACTATCCAATATATTCTCGTTAACTAAATACTGACGTAAGAGAACAAACCTCTCACTAACACCAGCATAAAATTTCTTATTGAGAGGTTGTAAATCAAAACTTTCCCAAAGAGCATTATGAACGGCAGTTTTATTTGAGAAGTCTTTAATATCCAACCATTTACCCAAAATCTCTTGATAAGTAGCAGTTAATTCTCCTTTAAGTTCTAAAGTACGAATAATATATTTATTAGTAAGGACAATAATAACTCTATCTGTAGACTTAGGAACAATAAAATCAATACCGACACTAAACTTAGTATTAAATAACTCATCCTCAAAATTTGGAGTAAGAGCTGTTGCCCAAGAGATAACTCTTTTACTAGCCTTATTTACCCCATACAATTTAAAATCAATGTTTATTTTGTTATCACCACATATCTTATATGTTGCCTTACGATCTGCAATAATACTATCCTCAAAAAACCAAGATGCATTCTGGTATATTTTTCTATCAGTATCATTAAAAAGCTGAAAGTTGTTAAGGTCGTTTGGAGTATCAATCAAGAGATTAACCACAGAAAGAATAACCCTCTGTGTTTGTTCAAAGCTTTTTTTAGTAGTGAGCTCATTAAGCTCATTTTGAATATTTTGGATTTTATCTGGTAGTTTATTCATTATCTTTTACATAGAATAGAATGCTCTTTGTTGAAGACGGTAACTTAGTTGTTTCTGTTTGTTTATATTTATAAAGATCCTTTGATAAAGCAACTAACTTTTGGAGTGTTTCTTGATAAGCATCACCTTTATTCTTTTGTGTCATTACTTTGCGTTTTAGCTGGCCAATATCACGTTTATAGAATACGTCTTTTGTCTTAAAAGCATCACGGACAATATCAATCTCTTCCTCAAGATAACCGTTGGTGAAAAGTATTCTAAGAACCTCATTCTCTTGACCAATCAAAGCACCAGTCTCATCATCTCCAAAATATTGAATGACTTTTGATTCAATTTGCTTCTTAATAGAAACCTTATCTAGACTTATTTTATCTAAGAATCTCTTACTATCCTCTGGATTAGTTCTAAGCCACTCTAAGGCTTGGAGTTGAGAGACAGCATATAGTTGAGAGGCTGACTTATCAGTTTTTGTAAATTGAAAGCCGGTTAGCTCACCTTGTTCAGAAAATAGTTTTGTTAGTGAGAACACTTCTGGTCTAGCCTGACCACGATAAGGAATGTTTGGAGTTACTGCCCACTTACCGTCAGAAATATTATAAATATTCTCTTTATATTCATCAGAGTATAGATCGCTTTCATTAAATCTTTTTAGATCAAGAACAAACTCATCTTCTGAAATTAGAAAATCTGATGCTTTTTCTGCATCCTGAAGAGCTTGCATTCTCTTTTGAAAATCAGAGCTGTAAATATCACTTACTGAATCGGTGTACTCAATAGGATTTTCTGGTTCGTCTAATACCGGTGTATCAGTACCAATTGTATTCCTAATAATATCAATCTTACCTTGTAGTCTTTGAATTAGTTTTAGATATGAATCCAGTTTTGCTTCTGGTCTCATATTATAAATATATACCTCACTAAATAATGATCCGAGACGATTAACACGACCGTTTCTCTGGATCATACGGACAGGATTCCAGTGAAGATCATAGTTTACAAGGATACCTGAATCTTGAAGATTTTGACCCTCGGATAGTACATCAGTAGAGAAAAGATACTGTAATTCTACTTCATTATCTTTTAATACATAATTTTTAGACTTAGGTGAAAATCTTGATGCAATGTTCTCGGCATCACTCCTGTTTTTTGAAGATACAAAAGCTGTATTTTCTTTGTTTACGCTTGAGGAATATTTTGAAATCTTTTCCTCTAAATAATTAACTGTATCTGCAAAGTATGAAAAGATAAGAACTTTTTTGTTAGGATTTTCTTTTTTAAGTGAGTCAATAAGAGCACCAAAACATTTTATTTTTGAATCATCTTTAGCAAGAATCTCTAGTTGATTTCTTATTACATCAACAAGTTCTTTTTCTTTTTTAAGATCTGCCTTTATAACTTCAAGCTCGTAAGTTTTCTCATCAACTGTATCAAGAGTATTTTCTTCTAGAGCATCAGGATCAATTTCAAGATCTTCATCGCCCAAACTAGCTTCAAGTGCTTCAAGATCTTGTAAAGAAACGATCTTACCCTCATTGATTCCTTTTTCAAATAAATCTAGTTTATGGCTATAAGTTTCTAGAGATGATCTTAATGCGCTAACTGATGATTCCATACGCTTTAGAAAAACAGTTCTTAAAATACCAAAAATACCAAGCTGTAGAAGTAGTCGCTTGCTGTTTTCAGAACTCAAACCAATTTCTTTTATTTCATCACGTGTTTTACCATAATACTTTGTTTGATACATCATCCAGCGATAAGGAATAAATCCAAGCATTAAAATAAGCTGGAACACAAAGTACATTGGGTTCTCCTCTGATATAGTTTTCTCATCTAGTTTCTTTATTACTTTATCAGTCTGATTAAGGGGGTGTTTTAAATCCTTACATTTATCAATGATTTCATTTGGATCTAACTCATAGATAGAAGCTAGGGGTATAGTTGGAGTTTTAATTTTTCTAATAGCATCAACAAGTTTTTTATCAAGCTCATATTCAGTTACCTCTGGTATAACTTTAGGAAACTTAGTCTCAACTCCATTGATAGTCAGTGCACCATACTCTTTCTCAATACCTTGTCTGGTTCTTCTAACAACAAAAGTACGAATGATCGGTGTCATTACCTGTTTTATATAATCATAATCAATTTTACCGTCTCGCTTTATATCTTGGTTTATTTTCTTTTTTAGGTTTTCAACCGCTTGGTAGAAACTAATTTGAACAGTTTGTTTCTGCTCATCAGCAATAGTTACTTTCAATACTTCTGCATTACCACCAGTACCTAAAAGAATCTGATTTGTAAGATCGCTTAGTTGATTGTTAATTGGAGTAGCAGTAAGAAGAAGTACCTGTGCTTTAGGGTTTGATCTAACCCAATCCAAAAGAAGTTTGAAACGTGAACCAGATGTTTGGCGTAAATTATGTGACTCATCAATTACAAACAAAGATACGCTGGCAATATTATCTAACTCTTTTCTTCTTTCTATTTCACCGCTATTTTGAAGAGTTATTGGTTTTAAACCATAGACACCCTCTGTTGTAAGTTCCTTTTCCCATTGCTGAACGAGAGATTTAGGACAAATTATTTCAACGCGTTTTTTACCCTCTGAATTATCTACATACTGTTTAAGTACGCTAATAGCTGTGGTTGTTTTACCAAGACCAACAGAGTCAGCGAGCATAGCAACCTTATATTTACGGAGTCGTCTTAATAGGGCGTGTACGTTCTTTTGTTGAAAATCAAATAACGTCTTTCCGTGACCATTTTTACTTAATTCTTCATCATCATCCTCAATTTCTTCCTTATATAATTCATATAAAGTTTTGATATATGTCTCGTAAGGACTATAAAGTTCATCTCCAACAGGAGAGGTACCAAGAAGTGTGCAGAATTTCTCACTCCATATTTCTGTAGTTTCTTCATTCCAAAATTGATCAAACCAATACAAGTGTCCAACTTCTTGCTCCTCTGTCTTTGGTTGAAATACAACAACTCTTTGATCAGATTCAAGCGCATTTAGTTCCGCATTATATGCGAGACCATTTTTAGTAAAATTAGATGAACCAATAATACCAACCGCCTCATTTGATTCATAAGAACCAAATATGTAACACTTAGCGTGTAAAAAAGTCTTTCTGTATACACGAACCTCAAGTTTTCCATTTGCAATACTTTCCTTAATTTCTGAAACGACTTCTTTAAGGCCGGATTCGGGGTCAATCATTGATAGATCAAACTTTATATCCTGATCTGGATAATCAAGCTCTGGTTCAATCATATTATGTCTTGGAATAAGTGGTTCTCTTCCGATAAGGAGTCTAACTTTTTTATAATTCTTAAGATGCGGAATTATTAGCTTCATTCCCTCAAGATCCCAGTACCCAGTGGCTATGGAAAGTTCATTGTGTTTTGGGGCTACATCAATAAGAACATCAATAAGTTTTTTTCTATTATTATCAATAATTTTTGGGAGTGTCATTTTTGTATTCTAGCACAAAATCAATACCTTTTAAAGGGTTTTGTAAATATGTATTTTATCCAAAAATCTGCTATTGTATGAGTATGTCAACGCCAGACCAAAACTTATCATATTTAATTAAAAGAAAGAAAAAAGTTCTTAAAATTTTATCAAAAATTAAGAGATTGTCTTTGTCTCATTCAGATAACGTTATCTTTTATAAAGTAGAGCTAGTTTTGAATAAAAAACATAAGATTGACGAGAGGTACGTTTTAGATCTTGAAGAAGATCATATAATAAATATATTTCAAAAAAGTAATCTGTTTAAGGTATTAGACAGCTACCAAAATGATCAGAATGATCAAGTATATGAAATCAAAATTGATCCTGTTCAGTTTAGGCAGTCGGAGGAATTTTTATTGCAGGAATTAGATCTATCTGACACTCTTAAAGAGTATAGCGGTGATTCAATAGCGAGTCTGAAATTTAATATAGCAAAAGACAACAAAAGAGATATGACGATCATTGTTAATAATAATGAGAATTTATCTATTGAGGTTGATAGGACTGATACGTACTGGGGGTTATTACTTGAGATAGCCAAAAATAAATCAATAGACTACGATAGCTCCCATAAAAACTTTATAAATTATATAAACAGTGGAGTGGATTGTGCATTTTATTCCAAGGATAAATATAAACCAACTAAAATCTTGGGGAGAAAAAATGGAATAATTAAATTTTTAATTCCTGTTAAGTTAAAATAGGGGTTGGGGAAAGTTGGGAATGTGAATAACTTTAATAGCCTTATAAAATAAGGCTATTTTGTATTACTTATTTTAATCCCAACCTAGTACCAACCGACGCACTCTGTAAAAATAGTGCTATGGAACTAAGTAATAGCGACATAGCCAAACTTCGGGAAGTGCTCCAAAAATCAATTGGAGATTATTCTGATCAGCTATCTGATCAAGAAGTTGGCGAACTCGGTATTACCTTACTCCAAACAACCGCAGTTATTCTTAAAGCTAAATGTGATTTAAGAAAAATAGCTACAGTAAATTAACAACGGAATATTTGGGTGGCTATCAGCGCATCCACCAGAAGATAACTTGGGCTGAAAAATTAGGTACTTTCTTAAAAATCCAGGAGATTATGAGGTTTCGCCCCGAAATGGGACTTTTACTCCTCCTGGCTCTAGAAGAGAGCGCGTAATAACTGATGATGATACGGTCAGTGCAAACAACTCCGCACCAGTTGTTAAATCGGTTACCCTATAAGTCCGACTGACGCGCCCCTCAACATAAATATCCTACATAATAAAAAACATTGTTGTAGATATTATCTAGAGCAAAAAAGGGTGCATATTTAATAAAACAAACACTAATTAACACTAATAATATGAAGCAAACAAAAATAAGACACAATTTTGAGTATCATCAGTTTATCCTTTGGATTAGCCTACCAAAAGAACTTCGCGAGCCAAAAACTCAAGCGGAATTATCAAAACACTTTAGGGTTGGCCAAGATACTCTTTCAGAGTGGAAAAAGAAGACAGGATTCTGGGAGGAGGTTGCTAGTCAAAGAAAGAATTGGAGTAAGGAAAAGACATCAGAAGTTGTATATGCACTTTATAAAAAAGCGGTCGATATAGGAGGTGCACCAGAAGTTAAGTTATGGTTTCAGATTATGGAGGGTTGGTCTGAAAGATTGATTTCATTTACTGAAAAAGAAAACCCTCTCGCGAACTTAACAGATCAGGAGTTAGACGACCTAATTAAAAAACAAAAAGCACGTTTTTCTAAAACAGACTAAGTAATAAAAAAAATGAAAAGTATAGAAAAAGAGTTTGATAAAACTCAAAGTAAAAATCCAAACTGGTCATCATATACTGTCTTTGCAAGTACAGTTCGGGGTAAAAAATATAGCGAGGATAGACTTAAAAGAATGTTTAAAAAACTTGTAAGTAAAGATGATTATGCAAACAAGGATAAAAAGGGGCTTATAAAAAACCTATGCGCTCTCAATATATGCCCGAAGCGTACAGAAAACAGGGGTAAATTTGCTCTAGACAACACGAAAGATGAAAAGACGATAAATGGTATTATTTAAACAAAATTAAGTAACAAACAACAAAATTATTGCTATAATGCATATGCCAGACCATAAAGTTAAAATATTCAAATTTGTTTATAGAAGCGGAGTAATAACTCACTATGGTCTGGCGATCTTAGGTATAGTTATTGCTCCACTTTTGTATATAAAAATAATAAATTAAAACAATGAAAAAAATACTGAATGATAAAATAATATACGGTGCTTATTTCCGTAAGTCATCTGAATCAGAGGATAGGCAAGCTCAATCTATCCCAGATCAAATTAGGGAGGTTGAAACTATTGCGCAAAGAGAAAATATTCAAATTGGTATAAAGTTTCCCGGAGAGTCACAGTCTGCTTTTACAATTGGAAGACCTATTTTTGCGGATCTTGTAAATAAAATAATGGATCAGGAAATAAACGCAATTGTTGTTTGGCACCCAAACAGACTTGCGAGAAATCCTGTTGATGCCGGAATGATTCTTTATCTTTTGGATGAGGGTAAATTAAAAGTTATACAAACTCCTAGTAGAGCATATTATAATACTGCGAGTGATAAATTTATGCTTCAACTTGAGTTTAGTATGTCAAAGAAAGACAGTGACGATAAGAGTGAAGCAGTTATTAGAGGTTTAGAGGGAAGAGCAATTAGAGGTCTTCCAAGCGGAGTTTCAAAAGTTGGTTTTCTCAATGACACGACAGAAGAAAAAGGAAAAAGAAAATGGAACGTAGATAAAATTCGTTTTCCACTGGTACAACAACTTCTTAAGAAAATGCTTACTGGAAAATATTCTCCAGCACAAATATACAGATATGCAAAAGACGATTTAAAACTTACAACTACACCTAGAAAAAAAGTTGGAGGTAAAGCGATATCTTTTTCGTACATTTATTTATTATTAAGAGATCCTATTTATGCAGGTTTTTTCTTTTATGACGAGAAAAGATATGAATTAGACGATAGACTTCCACGTGCTATAACCGAAGACGAATATTGGAAAATACAGACAATACTTGGATTAAAAGGAAGACCTCACCCCTCAAAACACGAGGGAACATATAATGATTTTCTTGTTTGTAAAAAGTGTAATGGACATATGTCACCTGATTTTAAGTTTCAACTTATATGTTCTGTTTGTAGACATAAATTTTCTTATAGAAACACGGTTGAGTGTCCTAAATGCAAAACAAAAATTGAACAAATGATTGACCCTGTATATTGTTCATATGTATATTATTACTGTATTAACAACAAAAAACACCGGACTGTCTGTCAAAATGACGGTATTGAGGAAAAGAAACTTCAACAAGCTCTAGTTCTAAGTCTTAAAGAAAAAGTATCTATTTCTAAAGATTTATCTAAGTGGTGTATTGATAATATCTACAAACTTAAAGATATTGAACTTAACGAGAAACTATCAATTAAAAACAATCTTGATCAAGAAGAACTGTCTTTGAAAACGAAATTAAAAAAAATAACTCTAGCTCGTATTTCTCGCGAAGTCTCTTTAGAAGAAGAACAAACTTATATTGAACTTGAAAATGAGATAAGGGCTGAATTGGTTAGTTTGAATATTCAAAAAGGTAATATGAATGTTGAGTGGTTTTCTGAAGCCTCTAAAGATTTTGATCTTATGTCGGAAATAGTTAATGTACTTGAAAATGGAACGACAGAGCAAAAAAAGGAAACTCTGTATGCTTTTGGTTCGAACCTGACAGTTAAAGACAAAATAGTTAGTGTTCACAACAAAAAATCAATAGAACTCTTTTCAGAGTTCCTAGAACGGGCACAGATAGAAAACAAAGCGTTCGAACCTAGAAATACCCTTGCTACAAAAGAAAAAACAGAGGTTTTTGCCTCTGTAATTCCTATCCTGCTCCGTGGGTAGGGATCGAACCTACGACCAATCGCTTAACAGGCGACCGCTCTACCGCTGAGCTACCACGGAATATATTGGACCACTCTATCCTAGCAGGAATTTATGAAAAAATAAAGGGGTCTAAGATAGTCATTTGTGTTATACTTTCTAGATGAAAAAAGAAAATATTAAAAAGATAGTCAAAGATAAATATAAAGAAATAGCTATCAGTGGTGCTTCATGCGGATGTTCATGCAATAGAGCAAAAAATATTTCAAAAAGTATTGGTTATTCTGAAGAGGAATTAAAAATAGTTGGTACGGCAAATCTTGGTCTTGGTTGTGGTAATCCGTTAGCTTATGGCAAGATTAAGGAGGGGGATGTGGTTCTGGATTTAGGCTCTGGTGCTGGTATAGATTCTATTCTTGCGGCTGAAAAAGTTGGGAGTAAAGGCAAGGTGATCGGAGTGGATATGACTGAAGAAATGATAGAAAGGGCCAAAGAAAATGCTAAAAAATACAATGTAAAGAATGTAGAATTTCTCTTGGGAGAAATAGAGCATCTTCCTTTAGTGGATAATTCAGTTGATACTATAATTACTAATTGTGTTATTAATTTAACGCCAGACAAAGCCAAGACATTTAGTGAAGCATACCGAGTGCTCAAACCAGGGGGAAAGATCTACCTTTCGGATATTGTTTTGCTTGAAGACTTATCAAAGGAACAAAGAAATGACAAAGATTTATTATCTGGCTGTGTGGCTGGAGCTTTATTAAAGGAAGACTATCTTAATAAAATAGAAAAAGCGGGTTTCGAAGTGAGGATTTTACATGAAAACAAGGAGATTAGTAAAAAGCAATATAATGGAATTGCTCTAGAAAGTATAATGGTTGAACTGTCTAAAAATTAAATAGACTATATTTTGGTTGACAAAATCACTGGATTAGCTAACATATAGTCAGAACCTAGGTCCCTTACAAGAGTGGTGAGATGGAGGTGCGTATGTCCAAGAAGCACAGAACGCGTAAACGGTGTGGGCGGATCGGCGGAATTGAGCGCCGGGTGTTCTCTTCCTACATGTGGTGCTTTACTATGAACACGTGGGTGTTTGTACAGGTGGATGAGGAAAAGGGCAACTGTTGCACCTGCCCAAATTGCCCGTTCAGTCCGGCCTATGTAAGGCCGGAAGTTGAAACGGACGCCCGGCTTACCGCCTGAGTACCGCCCGGCCACCGCCGTACAGCCCGCCTGGTTCCTATACCAGCGGGCTCTTTGTTTGTGCAAATATTTGATGCACGCTATACTTCATGGTATGAGAAATGAAGATTTACTTTTGGATTTGATAAAAATAAACTCTGAATCTGGGAACGAAAAAGAGATAGGGGATTTTATTTTTAATTTATTAACGGAGAAGGGTTTCCAGGTGGAGAAGCAGATAGTGGATGAGAAGGCCGGAACCTTTAATATCTTTGCATCTGTGGGCAAGCCCAAGGTGGTATTTAGCAATCATATGGACACGGTGCCACCACAAATAGAAGTAAAAGAAGAAGATGGTAAAATATATGGTCGGGGGGCTTGTGATGCTAAGTCTCAATTAGCGGCCGCTTTATGTGCGGCTTTTTTGGCCAGGGAAAAAGATCTGACGGATTTTGGTCTAGCTTACACCATACAAGAAGAATTGGATCTATTAGGGGCGGAAAAGATCCTGGACATATTGCCGGACGGAGTAGAACTGATTGTAGCGGGGGAACCAACGGAGCTTGAACTGGTTCGGGGTCACAATGGTATTATTTGTTTTGAACTTTTAGCTCATGGAAAAACAGCTCATGGGGCGCTACCAGAGAAGGGAATAAATGCAATTGAATTACTGATGGAGGATTTAACCGTGATTCGTAATACAGATTTTGGTGAGGACAAAATTTTGGGCAAAAATATTTTAAATATTGCTCAAATATCTGGTGGTATTGCAGATAATGTGGTGCCCGATGAAGCTAAAGCTATCATATCTTTTAGAACTGTTTCAGATTTTGAAAAGGTGATTGAAAAATTAAAGTCTGTTGTTAAAGGGGAAGTTAAAATTACTCTAAAATACAATCCATTTTTTAATGATAAAGCTGAAGATTTGGCTAAGAAGATTGGAATAAAGACCAAGACCGTCAGATATTTTACCGAGGCGTCTATTTTACGCCAAAAGGGTAACCCGGTGATTCTTGGCGCGGGGAGCATTAAGGAGGCGCATAGTGCCACTGAATTTGTTTCTATTGCAGAGTATAATAAATTGATTGAGCTTTATTTGGAAATTATCAAACAGTATAATTAGTTCATAAATTTACTTGTGGATAACTTTTTGCTTTTTCTCTATTAAGGCATTATGCTGATGAGCAGACTTGTTTAGGTGCGAGGTGGTTTTTTAAGCCACGGGTTCACCTTGTTTGAGGAAGAATCAGGAGGAAAGATGATGAAGATTTGGATGCTCTGGAGTGTGGTTCTCGGGCTCGTCCTGGCCTCAGTATCTGTGGTGGGGGAAGGACCAGAGACAAATGAAAGGGACTTCTACCTCAGGCTCGTGGGCGGGCCGGTGGTGGAAACCGGATCTGGCCTGGTGACAGAGCCGATCCTTGGGCTGTATGCCTTGCTTTTGGGTCAGAACCAAACGTCGGTTCGGCGCCAGCGCGAGCGGTCACGTGATGCTCTTGGCGGTCCGGACAAGAACCGTCGGCAATCACCGCCATCGCACGAGCTCTCACTCGGCGGGTACGGCCAGTGCCGGCAATCCCAGACCTATGGTCAGTTTGGTCGTTGAACACGGTCAACTCTGACCAAGTCATAAACGCGCGGACCCCCCTCGGGTCCGGGCGTTTTTTCTTGTTAAATTTTTAGTATACAAAATAGTCGTTTGGTGCTAGGCTTTAGCCAGATGCTCTTCGTCACTATTTGTTAGTAAGTGTTGGTAGAAGGAACAAGAAACGGGAGAACGGTCATGAAGATTCTGGTGATTGCAGACACGCACGACATCCCAGACTGGGTCGTCCGGTGCATCGTCGAACTCGGGCAGAAGTGGGGAGTGGAGCTGGTCATACACTGTGGGGATATTATCCCCGAGCATGTCAGCAACGAACTCTTCAGCAATCTGCCGGTCATCTGTGCCATCGTGAAGAATCAGAAGGACGACCCAGTCTTCGGTGTGGACAAGCCCGTCGGCTGGACTCTGACCCGGTCTGAGGATCGTGTTCGTACACTCACGAATGACATGGTGGTCTACGTGGGGCATCAGCGCCCGCTGGACTACCTCCGGGCCACGGAGGAGAAGTTCAACGCTATCCTCATGGACCTGCGGCAGACCTTTGACGGCCTGCGCTACGTCTTCGGGGGTCACACCCATTTCCAGGCCTACAAGCAAGGACAGTTGGTTACCCTCGTCAATCCCGGTGCCGTCAAGGACGCGATTGGCTGGGGCTACGAGTATGCGCTCGTGGACACGGAAACAGGGAAAGTCATCTTCAGTCGTGTCCTGCCGACCCCGGATAGCCGTGAGATCTTCACGGTCGGTGTGATCTCGGATACTCTGGATATCACCGAACGTGATGCCAAGTATTGGTCCCTGCTTGCTCGTGAGTTGAAGGAGGGGGGAGTGAGCCACCTGATCATTTGTGGCAACATGCACCTTACGGACATCGGTCGGTCCGAGCTTGCTGGCCTCACCGTCCACTATGCTATCCGGAGTGATCAGTACAGCCGTCATCGGGCTATGCAAGAAGGTGGTGTCATCCCGGCGAACTGGCAGGTGATTGCGCTTGAGGACCTGGACAAAGGGGCGGTGGTGGACATCAACGGTTACCGCTTCTACGTCCAGCTGGATCTCGGCCTGGAGTACATGCAACTCAGCGAAGTGGGTATGGACTCCAAGGCTATGGAGATCCGGCGGTTGCACCCCGAGACGGAGTTCGTCCTCTGCGGTTTCACTCGAGATGCCCTTCTGATGGAAGGAGAGCAGGCCGTCACCATCAACCCTGGGGATACGAACACGGACCGGGCCTACGTGACCATCCAACTGCCGAAGCGCGAGATCACCTTTGATCACGTGCCGGTGGAAGCTTTGCCACAGTAAGCAAGTAGTAAAGAAAGGAGTTCTTGAATCAGTGAGGGTGGGTGTGCCATGTGGGCACCCACCCTCTTTTTGTTTTTAATTATTTTTATATTAAATAGCTTTTTTCTAAAAAAATGCTATAATATATTTCATGATTAAGATGAAATATTACAAGCAAAATACTATCATTTCTTGTGGGCCAGTAGTCCTGCAGATGATTTTTCATTATTATGGTAAATATTTTAGTGAAGAGACTTTGACAAACAAGCTAAGGCCAAACAGTGATGTCGGTACACCACATTATCGGATGATTAACTTGGCTACTTCTGAAGGATTTTATGTTTATGCTAACGAAGGCTCGTCACTTTATGAGATTGCCTATTTTGTCAATGAAGGTATACCAGTCATTGTTCATTTTATCGAGCCAGACACGGAGGATGGTCATTATGCGGTAGTGGTGGGGGTGCAGAAGAAAAATGTAGTATTAAATGATCCCTGGAATGGAGAAAAGTTTAAAATGGATAAAGCTGAGTTTGAAAAGAGATGGGTCAGTCTAGACGGTAAGCACAAAAGGTGGATTATGGCGGTTTCTGACACGGATGTGCATTTTGGTAAGCAATATTTGCCTAATAAAGCCTAAAAGTCAGTAAAATGGCTCAGAATAGGGGATTTGTCAAATTACTATTGACTTTTACTGTATAATTTGCTATAGTAGTAAATAGATAGGAGACCGGGTGGTTTCCTTGTTTTTGTGTAAAGTTCGTTGTCAGAAAGGGTAGAAAGAGATGAAGAAAAGTGATCTGTGGCTGTTGCTGGTGGTTGCACTCGTGGTGGCGGTGTCCTTTGTGGCACTGCACCGGATGCCGATCACACCCGTGGAGCCCAGGAAGTCGCCGATGGAGAAGGTCTCCCCGGCACCCGTGAAGGATCTGGGTCCGAAGGTCCCCAAGAAGGTCTTGGGTAACCCGAACGAGCCAAGTGTCAGTGTCGCCAACAAAGGGAAGGGGTATACGGAAGTGCGGACACGGTTGTCCGTCAGTATCGAGTGAATCAAGAATGTCAGTTCGAAGCGTCCTGAAAGAAAAAGTGTAGAAAGAGGAGATGGTGAGATGAAGACGAAGATTCTGTCTACGGTTCTCGTGATGTTCGGTCTCGCATCGGCCAACTGGGCGGCATCGGTGGTGGTACCCTCGACGACGGAGCCGGTGGTTGAGTCCTGGATTCGGCCACTCGTTTCCAAAGCGGTGATGAGGTCATACCTCGTCGAGCGGTCCGTACAAGTGTACGTGGACACATTCGGTGAGGGAGTGCTGGATCAGAGTGCTGATGGACTTCAGCTCATCGGCAAGGGTGCTGACGAACTCTGTGATTTGGTTGCTGACCAGGTCATCACCTTCAAGGTGGTGGATGGTCGGGAGGATCAGGTTGGTCAGACCGTCCAGATGTCTGACCAGCTTGGCAACGCGACTTTCCTAGGTTGGAGAGAAGTGCACCTTGACCGAGTCAATGGAGGGCTCGTGGTGATGGGTTCTGATGCCATTTCCCTTCAAATGAGTGATAGGGTGATGGTGGAGGTACCGGCGGATATCATCTGGGTCAATGTCTTGACCCGTGATGAATCTGGCAATGTGGTCGGTGGGTTATATTGCTCCATTTCCAAAATGAATGAGCAGTATTACCTCGAGTTTCCGACCACTGCGTGCGGTGATTCCTTTGCCCCTGGTTACTACGGTGAACTTACGGCGCAGAGACGGACCAGTGGTGGCGGATATATGACTTCGGTCTATAATCTGTCCACTGGTGAGGAGTTGCCCAGCACAGACGTCAGCATGGTTATCTCACCGTCGATTGAGGGGGTTAAGGTGCTCGCCGTAGACTCGGATATCATCGAGATCCTACCGAGCACTGGTGGAGTTGGTATGAACACCACGTTCATCCTGACTGTAACCAAAAAGATGGAAGTCATCACTAAAGCCAAAACCTCGGAAGGGGAATTGGCAGTCGGGTGCTTCATCAAGGCAGTGCTGGGCGAGGCGGGCTCCGCTTACGTCTCATCACCGTCAGTGACTCTTCTCCCTGGCAAGTATCATATCCAGTTCGCTTGGAGTAAGTTCCACGAACTGGGTGAGCGTGCCGAGGGGTGGGATTACTACGACAACGGCAAGGGCTGACGCTCACGCCGAAGTCTCAGAGGCGGTCTTGGGGTTTACCCTGGGGCCGCCTCTTTTTGTATCTAAATTTTGGTATTGCATTTAATTAAAAAGTAAGCTATACTCTTTTTTGTTAATCAAATACATATATGTCACAAGATCAATTAATCAAATTATCCTGTAAAACCTGCAAAAGGACTAATTATTGGTCCCGCAAGAACAAAAAGAAAGTTGAGCGCAAAATCGAGCTCAAGAAGTTTTGTAAATGGTGCAAGAAAAATACTATTCATAAAGAAAGCAAAAAATAGTCCCAGACGGGGCTATTTTTGTTGGCGGGGGATGTAGGAATCGCTTCGCATTCTCCCTCGACTAAATTTTCGCCGTCGCTCAAATTTGTCTGGGCACCGGCTCACGGCTTCGCCTGCTGGCTCGGCATCGTTCCGCCGTTCGATTCCTACATTAAAAATCTAATAAATTATATTTTTGCGGGGGATGTAGGAATCGAACCTACACTAAAGCGTTTGGAGTGCCTTGTGATACCATTTCACTAATCCCCCCTGCTTGCAAATACTAGCACAAAATAAGTTTTAAATAAACCTATATCTTCTTTTTCATATCACCGAGGATTTTTTCAGTAGTCTTGGGGCCGATTAGATACCAGTGGATATTTTTATTTTTTTTGAACCAGGTTTTTTGACGGCGGGCATATTGCCAGATTTTGGAATTCAGTTCATTTATCATCTGCTCCTCATTAATCTTCCCGGTTAAATATCTGGCTAAGTATCTGTATTCCAGACCCAAGCCTTCCATCCGCTTCCAGCTAAGGCCTTGCTTATGTAACTCCTCCGCCTCCTTTACCATCCCACTCTCCATTCGCGCTTTAAGGCGAATAAGGATGCGGTCTTTGAGAACCTGGTCCGGGACCATGAGGCCAATCTGAAAAGCTTCATAAAGCGGATCAGATTTGACCGCTGGTACTGCACCAAGCGCGGTGGCTATTTCAATAGCGCGGATGATTTTTCTTTTATTCTTAACATCAATTGTTTTGACGATATTTTTATCAAGCTTTTGTAAGATAAGTAGTAGTTGTTCGCAATTTTTTGGCTCCAGTTTTTCTCTCAATTTTCCATTTGGTAATACTTCGGGCCAAGTAATATTGTTTATCACGGCGTCAATATAAAAACCGGTACCACCGCAAATTATTGGAAGTTTACCTCGCCCTAAAATATCCGCAATTATTTTTTGGGCTTGGATTTTATATTTGGAGACATTGTAAATGGACTTGGGACTCACAATGTCCAACATATGGTGGGGAATACCACGCATCTCTTTTTTAGTGATTTTTCCGGTGCCTAAATCTAAGCCCTTGTAGACCTGACGGGAATCAGCGGAAATCACTTCACCATCAAACTGCTGGGCAAGTGTAACCGCCAAGTCACTTTTCCCCGTGGCTGTGGGACCAAGAATAACCAAGACTTTTGGTTTAGATATCGTCATATTTTTCATTGTGCCGGAGAAGAGACTTGAACTCTTACCCCTTACGAGACACGATTTTGAGTCGTGCGCGTCTACCATTCCGCCACTCCGGCAATGTGCTGATTCTATACTATTTTGAGGAAAAAATAAAGTATGTTAGAATTACATGATGAGCAGTCAATTTTTTAGTGATTCCATATTTTGGGTGGAGATCAGCAAGGTGCACCCAAACCCATTTCAGCCTCGCAAGGAGTTTGAAGAGTCCAAGTTAAAAGACTTGGCAGATTCTATCCGTCAGTATGGTATTTTACAACCCATGGTGGTGACGCGAAAGGAAGTGACCAAGGAAGATGGTGGTCTCACCACTGAGTATGAGTTGATTTCTGGTGAACGCCGTTTACGCGCTTCTAAAATTGCCGGTTTATCTCAAGTGCCGGTTTTGATCCGGGATCAGGAAGAAAGTGATCAGTTGAAATTAGAATTAGCGATTATTGAAAATTTACAAAGAGAAGATCTAAATCCCGTGGACCGTGCCAAAGCTTTTCAGCGCTTGGTGGAGGAGTTTCATTTCAAACATATTGATGTGGCTAGGCGGGTGGGTAAGAGCCGAGAGTATGTTTCTAATAGTTTGCGTATTTTAATGTTGCCGGAGCATATGCTAAATGCTTTGTCTGAAGGAAAGATTACCGAG
Source organism: uncultured bacterium (assembly GCA_903831305.1). Taxonomy (GTDB): domain Bacteria; phylum Patescibacteriota; class Minisyncoccia; order Phycocordibacterales; family GWA1-40-21; genus CAIJXO01. The sequence goes on from CAIKXE010000008.1 coordinate 41,316, forward strand.
GGTCATTCCCGACCACTCATGATGCTTGCAGACCGTAAGGAAGAACAGGAAGTTTTGTTTAAGGAAATGATGGTGAGAAAAATGTCCGTGCGGGAGGCGGAGCTCACCGCTAGAAAGATTGCCGTGGAGCGAGTACGCAAGATCGAGCGGATGCCAGATCCAGAGATTACGGAGCTTGAGGAAAAGCTGGCTAATACTTTTGGCTCACGAGTGCGAATAGAGCGTAGTAATACCGGCGGTAAAATCATGATTGATTTCTTTTCTAATGATGATCTGCGTTCTATCTTGGATATGGTAAATAATAAGCCAGAGATTGGCACTAATACATTATTAAACAGGCATATTGCTAAAAGTGAAGCGGGGGAGGCGGTCACTAATCCAGCTGAGACTGTTACTACTCCACGGGAGGAATCTGCTCTGCTCGATGATCGGTCCAAGGAGGAAAAAAAAGAAGATGAACAGGATCTCTATTCAGTAGATAATTTTACCGTCTAACTTACTCAGTTTTTATTCCTAGGGCTTGTTTGATAAATTTTCTTGCCATGCCTGTTTTGGTGTAGTCCAGCCATTTTCTGTTTGGCTTGGCAGTTTTTTTAGTTATAATCTCTACATGGTCGCCATTTTTTAATTCGGCATGAAGGGGAGATATTTTACCATTGACCATGGCGCTCGCAATATGATTACCGATATCGGAGTGGATAGCATAAGCAAAGTCAATGACCGAGGAACCGATGGGTAAGTCCACTACATCACCTTTGGGCGTAAAGACAAATATTCGTTGAGAGAAAAAATCAGCCTTTAGATCGGTCAGCATATCCTCACCATTTGATGAGGCGTTTGTCTCAACTAAATCTTTCATCCAACCCGGAGTGTTTTGGTTTGTAACTGTTGATTTGAAAAAATAACCTAAGGATTTTGGCAAAAATTGGCTGAACCAACTCATTTCCCTGTTTTCGCTATTTTTAATATCTTTATATGAGAGGTGAGAAGCAATACCATATTCTGCTTCCTTATGCATTTCATAAGTACGGATTTGAATTTCCACAATTGCTCCATCACCAGTAAAAACAGTTGTGTGAATGCTTCTATAACCGTTTAGCTTGGGGATGGCAATATAATCCTTGATTCTCCCCGGTAAAGGACGCCATTTACTGTGAATAATACCAAGTATTTTATAACAGTCTGCTATGGAATCAGTAAAAATGCGGAGAGCTAAAATATCATAGACATTATCAATATCTCCACCCTTGGAGATTATTTTTTTACTCAAACTATAGAGTCCTTTTTGACGATAATCAGTATGGATATTGGTCAGATTATTTTCCGCCAAAGCCTTTTTGACTGATTTCATAAACCTTTCTAGTTTTGGTAGGGTTTCCGCTTTCTTTTGTTTAATCAGTTCTTTAACTTTTTTGTATTCATCTGGATAGAGATATGGAAAGGACAAATCCTCTAACTCTTTAGATAGTTTTCTGATTCCCAGTCTGTAGGCTAGGGGAGAAAATATCTCGATGGTTTCCAGGGACATTCTTTTCTGTTTTTCTGGGGATAAAAACTCTAAGGTACGCATATTATGTAACCTATCGGCAAGCTTGATTATGAGGACACGAATATCTTGAGCGGAGGCGACAAATAATTTGCGCAAGCTTTCAATATGTCTTTCTACTCCATGGTATTTTATTCTATCAAGCTTGGTAACACCGTTTACTAAAAATAGGATCTCGTCTCCGAATTCCTTTTTTAAATTTTCTTCAGATATTTTATCAAACTTAAATGAACCGTGTAATAAACCGGCAGCAATGGTCGGTGGGTCCATTTTAATTTCAGCTAAAATTAAAGCGGTTGAGAAAAAATGAACAAAATAAGGTTCACCAGAATTTCTCATTTGGCCGTGATGAATTTTTTCGGCTATATTATAGGCTTTTTCAATCAGGGCAATATCCTCGGGGGTCTGAGAATCTATAAGGTTGATTATTTCCTTAACGTCCATATATTAAGTATAGACCTAGATTTAAATTTAGCAAATGGAATAAGATATTAGACTTTTGCTATTTTATCTGGTCGGTGGTTTGGGCAAGTTTTGACGGAACATCGCTCGGGGATAGTTTTTGTACCTTCCATCATGAGGGCCCCGCAGATTTTACAGAGGCTACCCGTCGGCTTGGCTTTAATAGCATTCTTACACTTGGGATAATTGGAACAGCTGTAAAATACGCCAAAGCGTCCGCGCTTCTCCGTCATCACGCCGTCCTTGCAGGTCGGGCAAGTAACACCGGTACTGTTCTGTCTTTCGAGCTCAGCATCCTTTTTAATGTATTTACACTTGGGATAATTGGAACAAGAGATAAACCGGCCAAACTTACCATCGCGTTCTACCAAGACGCCAGTTTTACAGTCTGGGCATTTTTCACCAGTTTCTTTTGGCCCAGCCATCTCTTCGCCGGTGATCTTTCGGGCACCAGTACACTCAGGGTATTTAGCACAGCTCAAGAATTTACCATTCTTTGATAGCTTGATAATCATCGGTCCACCACAGATCGGGCAAGCGTGTTTGCTATCTGCTTCACCAAAATTGTTTACTTTGTCTATTTTGTCTTTCAATTTAATTTCTTTTAAGAACGGTCCGTAAAAGTCTTTTAAAGTTTTTAAATACTCCGCCTTACCTTCGGCAATAAAGTCCAGCTTGTCTTCCATCTCGGCGGTAAAGGTGTCACTGATATAATGAGCAAAATTATTTTCTAGGAAGCTACTGACCACATCACCGGTATCCGTCGGTACCAGAGCTTTATTTATTTTTTCTACATAACCGCGGTCCTCAATCGTCTTGATAATAGAAGCATAGGTGGATGGTCGGCCAATATCCCTTTTTTCTAATTCCTTGATCAAGCCGGCTTCGGAATATCGGCTCGGTGGCTCGGTCTGTTTACCAAGGGCCGAAATATCTATAAGTTTAAGTTCATCACCAATAGTGACTTTGGGTAATATCACATCATCACCCACACCCTCCGGATCAGCGGAGAGCCAACCCGGGAAAAGTAAGCGGGAACCATTGGCCCAAAAATCAGGGATCGCTGTATTGGTAGGAGGAACTTTTGGAGATTTCTCGGAGCGATTAGGTACTCCGTTAAGCGGAGAGAATTCTCCGAGAGTTCCGACGATGGAAACAAAAATCTTGGTACGCATTATTTTAGCGTCAGTCATTTGGGAGGCCAGTGTCCTCTGCCAGATCAAGCGGTACAGTCTTTTCTGTTCATCATTTATTCCAGCATTTAGATTAGAAATATCCGTCGGACGAATAGCCTCATGCGCTTCCTGTGCATTTTTACTCTTGGCGGTAAAAGTGTGGGGCTCTAAATATTCCTTACCATATTTATTTTCAATCGTGCTATAGATTTGGTTTAAGGCCACTTGGCTCAAGTTTACACTGTCCGTACGCATATAAGTAATATAACCCGCTTCATAAAGCTTCTGAGCAATACCCATGGTGCGTGAGGGAGCAAAGCCCAGGCGGGAACTGGCAGTTTGTTGCATAGTGGAGGTGGTAAAAGGGGCGCGAGCGGAGCGCTTGGTCTCGGTCTCAGTCACATCTTTTACTAGCCACTTTGACTTTCTTCCAGCTTCCAAGATTTTATTTACTATCTTTTCATCTCGCGGTTCCTCGGAACAGGTCAAAACTAAATCTTCATGTTTGGGTGTTTTGGTATTAGCGGTAATCTCCCAATAATTTTCTGGAATAAAAGCGCGGATTTCACGTTCCCGTTCCATAATTATACGGAGGGCGGGGGACTGCACTCGGCCAGCCGAGAGACCATAACGGACTTTTTTCCAAATCAAACCGGAAAGGTCATAACCAACCAAGCGGTCAAGTACTCGTCTGGCCTCCTGGGCTTGCTTTAGATTGTCATCTATCTCGCGTGGGTGCTTCATGGCTTCTTGCACCGCATCCTTGGTGATTTCATAAAAGACAACTCGTTTAGGGTTTTTTAGTCCTACGGCTTCTTTGATATGCCAAGCAATCGCTTCACCTTCACGGTCGGGGTCGGTCGCAAGTAGCACCTCTTCGGCTTTCTTAGCTAAAGCTTTAATTTCACTAACCACCTTTTCCTTACCCGGGGAGATTTCATAATGGGGGATAAAACCACCCGGAATGTCTATGGCCTTTTTATTACTTTTTGGCAGATCGCGAATATGCCCCACGCTCGCGCGGACTTCATATTTGCCATCCAAATATTTGGAAATGGTCTTGGCTTTTGATGGTGATTCTACAATTAAAAGTTTCATATATTTGCTAGTATGCCATAAATTTTTATTTTTACCAAGTTTGTACACTTTTTTGCATCTGCCTTTTAAATATATTTATAATGTAAAGTAAGCCATGGCTTACTTGATAATTAGCAATATAGTGTAAAGTGAAGAGGCATTTCAAATATAAGTTGATTTAATCATAAAATCTGGTACTCTGTATTTTAGATAGAACTTAAACCAAGGAGGGTGTAAAGAATGAAAATCAAGACCTGGGGAGAACCGTGGTATGAGGAGATGTCTCGTTCAAGAGACAATCGATGTCCTGAATGCCACGAGGGAACGCTTGGTAGACCAAGTATTGAGAATGTTGCGAAACTTCTCGTGGGTATTGATACGAGAGGTGGGTCTTTTAAGGTAACGGCTATCTTTAGATGCCCAAAGTGTGAGAATTTGTTCTGGTTTCACCTTGACCTCATATTTGCCGAATGGGTTCTAGAAGATATGGAGGATAGATAAAGTGGTTGGCCTGGAAACTAACCACTTTTAACATTTATTTTTGAAAGTTAATATTGAATATAAAGTAAGCCATGGCTTACTTACAAAAACTGGATTTGTGATATAATGTAGATATGAAAAAACATTTAAAATATAAAGGGGTTACTGTTGGGGCTTTTGGTTTACCGGTATTGCTTTCTAATAAGAAAGATATTTCACGACGAGGAGAACCCGGAAGAAAATATTTTCAATACCAACGTTTTATCTATAATTTTAAAAATACCGCCCCAAGGGATTTGATTGTAATGTATGATATTCCGACTGAAAAGAAAAAGGAGAGGGAGTGGTTTAGACGGCATTTGCAGAAATTTGGTTATGTTATGATCCAGAAAAGTGTTTGGGTCGGTCCTTCACCTTTACCAAGAAATTTTCTGGACTATGTTAAAAAGCTAGGTCTTTTAAGTCAATTAAGGACATTAAAGCTCGCTAAACCATATTCGAGGTATGATCGAAATATGTAATTCTATATTATCCCAAGTAAGCCATGGCTTACTTGTAATTATGACTAATTAGGTATTGAGTTGAGCCAAACGGTGTGTTGGTTTCCGATGTATATATGCTATTATATTAAGTACAAGTTTATTTAGTATTATGAAAAGAAAACACGGTTTTACACTTTTGGAAATATTATTAGTCATCGGTATCATCGCCATCCTTGCTGGTATCGTGATTTTAGCCATCAACCCCACCAGACAATTTTCTAATATCCGCAATACTCAAAGAAAGATGAATCTAGCGGAAATCAACAAAGCTTTATACCAATATTATATAGATAATTCCGGTTATCCCTCCTCTATCACTACTACCCTTACGGAAATCTGTGATACTGGAGCTACCTCAACTGGACACAGCTTGACTTGCACGGGTTTTGTGGATCTTTCCGCTCTTGTCCCTACCTATTTAGTAGCTATCCCACTTGATCCGAGTGGTGCTATCATCACAGGGGGAGCTGGTTATAAAGTCGCTTTTAATTCTAGTGGAAAGGTGTATTTAGCTGGTACCCAGGCTGAAAATGGCGATTCAATTATTTTTGGAAACAATGCTGGGGTTACTATTTTTATTTCGGCAACGGGTGGGGCTATTACTTATACTGATGCCGATGGACAAAATGCCCGTTCTTCACCGGCTTATGCTGGTGGTTATAAACTCCATACCTTTACTACTGATGATGCTTTGATCGTGACGGCGGGTAGTGATAATGCTCAAGTGTTGGTAGTGGCTGGGGGAGGTGGAGGTGGAGGACGGATGGGTGGTGGTGGTGGGGCGGGTGGTCTGGTTTATACTTCGGCCGTAGCTGTGACAACCGGCACATATTCTATTGTCATTGGGGCTGGCGGCGCAGGGGCCACTAATTCAAGTACTAGAGGGAGTTCGGGTTCAAATACTTCTTTTGCGGCGATAATAGCAACAGGCGGTGGAGGAGGTGGAAGCAGAAACTCATCTCCCGCCAATGGAATAAATGGTGGTTCAGGTGGCGGTGGAGGTGGGGGTGCTGGAACAACTGGCGGGACGGGGACATCTGGACAGGGAAATAATGGCGGAAATGGGAATGGCGATGGCACCAACGGTGGCGGTGGAGGTGGAGGTGGTGCTGGTGCTGCTGCCAGTAATGTTTCAACGTTTGCACCAACTAGTGGAGGTGTGGGATTAGATTATAGTGGAATTTTTGGAACGGGGGCTGGTGTAGCTGGTTGGTTTGCTGGTGGTGGTGGAGGAGGGTCGGGCTCTTGGATGAATGCAGCTGGAGCGGGAGGAGGAGGCGGTGGCGGAACGGGAGGAATTTCGAGTGGTGGTGGTGTAAATGGAACAATTAATACTGGTGGTGGCGGTGGTGGTGGTGGAAACACAGTAAATACAGGTGGCAGTGGCGGGTCGGGCATTGTTATTGTTAGATATCGGTCATGATGCCGTCAACGTCGTATGTTGACAGCGGAGGTGATAGCAAGCCCTTTCATTTTTGGCTTAAATAGAGTATTCTCTAGACTTATGGCCAATGATGAGTCCATCTTAAAATTTGAGAAAGTCACTTTTGGTTACAGTGAAAATATACCCTTGATGAGCGAGGTGGATTTTTCTATTCGCCGAGGAACCAAGACTACTATTATGGGACAAAACGGTGCCGGAAAAAGCACTTTGTTTGGCTTGATTACCGGCAGTCTCACACCGGAGGAGGGGCGGGTCAATGTGGTGACTGGTGTCTCTATTGCTCTATCCCGGCAAGTGATCCCGCGCGCCGAGCTGGACTTGACTGTGCGGGAATTTTTCCAAAAATGTTTTTCGGAAAAAGTTTATGATATTGATCCGAGGATTGATGATATTTTGGAAGTCGTAAATTTAAAGGGACATGTCAAAGTACATGACCGTATCATCCGCTCTTTTTCTGGTGGTCAGCAAGCCAGATTGCTTTTGGCTTCCGCTCTGATTCAAAAGCCGGACCTGTTATTACTAGATGAGCCCACTAATAATTTGGATAAAGCAGGGATTGAGCATTTGACTAAGTTTTTGATTAATTATGAAAAGACTTGCTTGGTAATTTCTCACGATGCGGATTTTTTGAATAGTTTTACGGATGGGGTGCTGTATCTAGATGTCTATACCAGAAAGATTGAACAGTACGTGGGTAACTATTTTGATGTGCGCGAGCAGATAGTGGCGCGCCAGGAAAAAGAAAATCGTAAGAATGCTCAGCTGGCTAAAGAGATACAAGAAAAAAAAGATAAGGCAAACTTTTTTGCGAATAAGGGTGGGCAGATGCGCCTAGTAGCCAAGCGGATGCGGGAGAAGGCGGATGAATTGGAAGAAGAAAAGGTGGATACACGAAAAGAGGATCGAACTATCCGGCCTTTTATTATTCCTGCACAAGCGGATTTGCTGGGCGAGCTCGTTTCTATCACCTCATTTAAAATTATGAAGAATCACAAGTCCGTCACCAGGAAGACAGATATAAAACTGAAACGGGGGAATCATTTGCTCTTGCGTGGACCAAATGGTATTGGTAAAAGTACTTTACTGGAAGCCATTGCCAAGAACGAAGCCGAGGGGACGCGGATTTCACCGGACGTGGAGATCGGCTATTACCGGCAAGACTTTTCTACTTTGAATTTTGAGGATACCGTCTATCAGTCCCTCTCGGCGGTGTGTAAAAAGCAAAGTGAAGAGACGATGCGGAGTGTGGCGGCCGGTTTTCTGATCACGGGGGATTTGATCCATAATAAAATCGGTAATTTGTCCGAGGGACAAAAAGGTCTGGTAGCTTTTGCCAGACTGGTTTTACAAAAACCAGGCCTTTTGATTTTAGATGAGCCGACGAATCATATAAACTTTCGGCATATTCCGGTGATTGCTGAAGCACTGGACAAATATGAGGGGGCGATGATTCTGGTCAGTCACGTGCCAGACTTTGTGAGTAAAATCCGGATTGACTATACTTTGGACTTGGAAAAATAAGAATCATAAGGCTGAAAGTTCTCAGAACATACTTTCCGTTTAACGGAGTACCTAATCACTCCAAGTATGTTCTGAAAACTTTCAACCCTTGCTATTTTATGAGAAATAGTACATAATGTACTTTCACTATTTTAATAACTAATTAATAAAAACATGGGAGAATTCAGATCAGGTGGAACAAATAGATTTAGTGGCGGTCATGGTGGACATGGCGGTGGTTTTGCTGGCCGTGGTGGCCGACCGAGCTTTGGTGGGGGTAATAGGGGTGGTTTCCGTGGTAATGACCGTGGTCCGGTGACTATGCATAAAGTAGTTTGTGACGAATGTAAAAAGCCTTGCGAAGTGCCCTTTTTACCGACCGCTGGTAAGCCAGTTTATTGTAGTGCTTGTTTTGGTGGTAAAAGAGAAGGTGGTAATGACCGCGGTGGTGACAGATTCCCTAAAAAAAACTTTGGGGATTACAAGACCCCGCCTCGTACAGACTTTGGTAATGATGTAAACAAAGTGAGTGGTAGCGAGATCAAAAAGCAGATTGAAGTTTTAAATGTGAAGATCGATCGTTTGACCAAGGTGATAGAGGGTATGACTAATATCAAACCAGTAGTTGCCGAACAAAAGGTTAAAGAAGTGGTGAAAGAGAGCTTCAAAATGACCCCGGTCGTCAAAACCAAGAAAACCGTCAAAAAGGTTTCCAAAAAGAAATAAATAGTATATACTAATTCTATGGCAAAAAGAGCAAGTCAAGATATTAAAAATAAGACCTCGCGTTCTCGCAAGACTAAGAAACGTCTGGCGATAAAGCACGCCCGCTTGGGCAAGGGTCAGAAATAGGAAATTTATCATGATATTCCTGAATTCCAATAGTCCGGCCGAGTGTGCCAGAATACTAGCAGAAAGAATTGGAAGTTTCCTGGCTCAGGATAAAAAGGTACTGTGGCTACTTTCTGGTGGTTCTAATATTAACATTTCTGTTCTTACCTTAGATATTTTAAAAGAGCATTTTCCACTCAAGTTAAAAACTAATTTAGCGGTTAGCCTGGTAGATGAGCGATATGGGCCAGTCGGCCATCCGGATTCAAATTGGCAGCAGCTTTTGGAGGCTGATTTTTCATTAGATGAAATTATCTCCGAACCAGTTTTGACTGGTTTATCATTAGAGGAGACTGTAAAAAATTTTAGTGAGAATTATAAAAGAATCTCTACTTGGGCGGATGTGGTGATCGGTCAGATGGGGATTGGGCTTGATGGTCATACCGCTGGTATCTTACCGGAGTCACCCGCTGTGACTGAGTCAGGCATTGCTTGTAGCTATGAAGCGTTGAAGTACACTCGCATTAGTTTAACTTTGACGACTATTAAATCCATAAATGCCTCTTATGCTTTTCTAATCGGCAGTACAAAAAAGCTGGTTATCTATTATCTTCGAAGTCGGGATTTCCCTTATGCTGAAATGCCGGCTCAAGTTCTGAAAGATATCCCGGAGTCATATGTGTATAGTGTGGAGGCTACTGATTAGTGGGTGGTACTGATTGCTCCAAGTCCTATCATTATGAGAATACCAGTGGCAAACCAGGTTAGGTGTTTTATAATGTGCATCTTGGTGGTAGAAGTTTTTATGGAGTGGGGGATGAGGTCTTGAATTACGACGATTAAAAAGGAGCCAGCCGCCAAGCCTAAGAGCGGTATCTCAATAAATTTAAAATATTTTAGCAGAAAAAAGCCACCGACTGAACCAAAGAGGATGGTTGCGGAGGCGCTAAAATTAACTAGCAAGGCTTTCTTGGTAGAATAGCCGGCTTGTTTTAATACAAAAAATTCTGATATCTCCTGGATTATCTCGTGAATAAAAATACTGATAGTCGCGGCCAGACCAAGAGTACTATTGATGGCAAAGGAGGTCACAAGTAATAAGCCATCACCCATATTGTGTATGGCATCACCAAATATTATCCGGCGAGCATCAAGCGGGGAGTGTTTAGGCTCCTCTGTTTCATTGTCATGGTGGTGATGAAAGGAAGGAAGGAATTTAAATATTAGCCAGACCGAGAGAACACCAATCAAAATCCAGGTTAGGCCCATTTGTATACTCTCTGCTTCTCTTGTGATTTCAAGTATTAATTTATAGGTAATAAATAGAAATACTCCAGCCGAAAAACTAACCAGAAAGTGTAGGTTCTGTTCTATCAGCCGACCCATATGCTTCCAGACGGATATGACACCGATTAGGGAAGCTAGCATTATTACGAGTGATGAGAATATTATTTCAATCATAATTTTATAATGTAATTACTCTAGCATAGTTTTATATTTTTATCACTAAATAAATGAATATAAATAAGGTTTAAAACCGGGCACTCTTTACAGTGTGTGCTATTAAGTATCCAAATACTTATCCACAGTTGACGGTGAACGAACGTTCACCTATAATACCTATATAACAAAAGTCGGGTAATTATTAGGTGGTTAATTTAATAAAAATATGAGCAAATATGTTTTAGAGAAAAATATTCGCGGTGAGCTAAAGAGGATCAATGATATTATTGATCTTAAAATTATCAGAGGGATGCCTTATAAGAGAGAGTCTCTAAGACATCGTTTTTTGCTGTATCGATTGGTGGATTTACACCGCTTGCCCAAGTTTCATTCTAACTGGTTTGCGCGGTCAGTAAATGTCATTGCTACTTTTCTGCTATAATACTATATATGTTAAATGATTATAAAAATAAAATAATTTCTTTTTACAAGAAAAATAAACGGATGCCGGTTTACACGGAGATTATGAAGCTGGTCGGTTTCAAGTCTAAGAACGCTGTTTCTAAGCTGATCACCAGGCTTGTGGAGGAAGGAGTCTTAGATAAAGATTCAAGCGGTCATTTGATTCCAAATCAGCTGGTTGGTGAGGTGCCACTACTTGGGCTGGTGGAAGCTGGTTTTCCAACGACCGCTGAAGAAAGTCTCCTAGACACTATGAATATTGATGACTATCTTATTCAGAATAAAGATTCCACCTATTTGCTTGAAGTAAAAGGTGAGTCCATGATTGATGCTGGTATTCATGAAGGGGATTTGGTTATTGCTGAAAAGCTGATCTCTGGTACTTATTCAGGCGGTAAGACGGTGAAGGATGGTGATATTGTCATTGCGATTGTAGATGGTGGTTCCACCATGAAATATTATCGTAATCGTAAGGGTAAAGTATATTTAGAACCAGCTAATAAGGATTTTAGCCTTATTTTCCCTGAAAATCAGCTGGAAGTCACCGCTGTGGTGAAAGGCGTGGTCAGAAAGTATTAGTCATCTTGGTATAACACATATTATTTGTTATAGTATGGGTATGATAAGTCCTGAAATGCCGACAGAGGGTTTTGATGAAGAAAATATTGAAGAACAAAAATGGCATTTTTTTTATTTCAATAATGAAATATCTGATCACCCTATTATTTTAGAGTGTATAGCTAGAAGTCAGGCCGAAGCTGATTCTATTTATACTGAAAAAATTGGTAAAAGGCCAAGTAAAGATGATCATATTGGTTGCACTACTATTAAAATCTAATTAAAATGAGTAATTTATCTATTTTGGTTTTTTGGGATACTAAAATAAGCGAGACAATAATTTATTTAAGAAGTGACTTTTTTAATCATTTTTTCTTTTTTGTTACCGGTTTTGGAGAATGGAAGGTCATAACCGCCTTATTTATTATTATTTCTTTTGGTTTTTATTTATCACTGAAGAGGGACTTGATTTTCCCTTTTTTTATTTCTGTTTTTGGCTCCGGTGTTACAGCACTTATTATTAAATATATTGTGGATCGAAGCCGGCCTGGGTCCGGTATTGCTCTGTATCATGAAAAGTTATCATCCTTTCCTAGTGCTCACGCTGCTTTAGCTTGCGCTTTTTTTGGTTTTTTAATCTATTGCTTATGGAGGTTTGATATTAGTGTCAGACTTAAAATAGTTTTATCATCTATTTTTAGTCTCATGATAATCCTTGTCAGCTTTAGCCGATTATATTTGGGCGTGCATTATTTAAGTGATGTCTTGGCCGGTTTTCTTACTGGCCTTTTGTGGCTCATCATCACTATGTACGTATCCTATCGGCGGGCTAGCTAAACAACCACCGGCTCTAAGCTATCTTTTGTTTCTCCTTTTGCTAGGACTTTGAAGCTAACTGTTTGGCCAGCATTAAGCTGTCCACGAATTATGAGATCAGCTAGGTGTTGTTCTATGGTGTCCTGGATCAAGCGGTTCATTGGTCTAGCGCCGAAGGTAGGGTTGTAACCACCATTGACCACAAAGTCAATAAGCTCATTATCAATATTTAGGACCATTCCTTTATCGCTTATTTTTTTGGCAACTTTTTTCAGCATTAACTTGGCAATTTCAGTTAGATTTTCCTTAGTTAGGGGATGAAACAAAATAGTGGCATCGAAGCGGTTTAAAAGCTCAGGCCTAAATATCCCTTGTTTGATGATGTCGGCCGTTATTTCGGTTTCAAAAGTCTTTAGGTCTTTACCGGCAGAAACAATTTCAAATATCTTTTCAGCGCCAGCGTTTGAGGTGGCAATAAATATAATATTTCTGGCTAATACTTTTTTCCCGGTAGCGTCAGAGAAGTAACCCTCGTCTATTATTTGTAGGAATAAATTAAGAACGTCTTTGTTTGTTTTTTCAAATTCATCAAGTAGGAGGACACCATAAGGGTGTTCACGAAGCATATTAGAAAGTATACCCTGTGTTTCGCTAGTTTGTGAGCCGATCAGACGGGCTAAGGCTTCACTGTTTTGATACTCAGACATATCTAGTCGGAGAAGGAGTTTTTCATCACCAAAGAAAACCTCAGCCAAAGCTTTAGCTGTTTCGGTTTTTCCTACACCTGTTGGTCCCAGAAAGAGGAAAGATCCGAGCGGTCTCTTTTCATTACGGATACCGGCCCGGCTTCGCCTCACAGCCGTGGAGATAGAAAATATTGCTTCCGTTTGGGCTATTACTCTCTGACCCAACAGCTTTTCAAGATTTAGTAATTTTTCTTTTTCATCAGTATTGATATTACCAGTAGGAATGTTTGTCTTTTGGCTAATATAATCTAAAACATCTTCTTTGCTAATCATCTGAATATTTTTACCTAGACACCAGGGTGATAGTTCTGCTAAAAGATCTCTGGCTTTGTCTGAAGAAACTCCATCAGGAAAATAATATTCTGCGCTTTTTGCAATCTCTAAGACCGCCGGGTAAGTATAAAAAACGTCATAAGTATCTTCCGCTAAGAGGGCCTCGCGAGAAATAATCCCCGCTATTTCTTCCTGCATCAGGGCTTTGGTCTGCACTACCTCAAAGCGGGACATGATAGCTTGGTCTGGCTCTATTAAGGTGTGAAAATAGTCAGTGTCAGCTAAAGCGATAATCTGATCTTCTGAACTAGTAATGTATGGTTCTATCAGTTCATAGAGATTTAGACCAAATTGTTTGGCTTGGATAATGAGTTTGGGAAAACTATCTATAACCATGATTATATTTCCAGCCCGCATTGCTTCAGAAAAAATAGTGGTTAATTTTTGTTCAAAATCTTCTTTATTTTCAGTAGTAGCGGTAAAGTTGGTTGTTAAAAATAAAACCGGTCTTTTTCCAAGAAGCTTATTTTGAGCAGTTTTGCTTTTTATTTTTCGGCATAAATTCCAGATCACCTCTATCTTTTCTTGGCCTGGTTGGCCCACTAGTATGGCGTTGGCACCGTTTGATCTTGCCAGAATAGACTGTAACTGATCAAGCTCTCTTGTTCGTAAGGAAAATGAGATATTTTCCGAAATCACTTCCTCATCATTTAGGAGGTCTCGACTATATTTACTGAGCAGATATGTCCGGCCAAATGACCAGTCTGAAGCTAAACCTTTTATTTGAGACAGTCTTTCTCTGGTCCACCACTGACGGTGATATTCTTTTTCTTCAATACTATAAATTATCCAATTAGTAGCGGCCTCTAGGTCTTTTTGGCCAAGGCCGTGCTTGGCTAAGAGGTTCCTAAAATCAGTATGATTTAAATAAATAAAATTTACAATATTGGAAACTTTTATCAAAGGGATGCCCTCGGTGTTAAAGACAGGGGGATTATTTATCTCGGTCTGTTTTAAAAGTAAATTATCGATCTCCTCATCACTTATTCCTAGGCGTCTGATAATCTTGCGGCCGATACTATATGAAGTGAGTAGGCCGGTAAGTATGTTGTCATTTTTCACTCGGCGTAGAATTCGTCCAGCAGAAAAGGTACAGCCTTCATTTTCACGGTAGACGTTTTTAGCTATATGTTCAAAATAAAAAATTGAAGCAAAGTAAAATTCAAACATCTGCATCGTGGCATATAGTACAGCTGATATTAAGGTAAGGCCAATTAACTTTTTGATGATGAAGTCTATTGTTATGCTATTTGTTACAGCAATATTATTATTTCCATAAATAACACTAATAACAATAACAACAGGAATAGAAAGCAGTAGATAGCCGGTTGTTTTGCTTAAGAAGCGTCTTTTTTTAACTGAAAAGAAACTTTCCAATATTAAGGCTGGGTAGATAGGACTTTTTTTTAATAGTAATTCAGTTTTAGTCATGTTTTTCCATTTATTGGGAAATTAATAAAATTAGACTATAGTAAATGGCCATGATGAGTAACAATGGTAAGACTAACCAGAAAATAAGAACTATCGGATAAAGCAAAGTTAGAAACATATAGGTAAGTAAACCAAGAATTATCAAAAAGGTTCTCATAATCATCCCGACTATGCGGACAATACTGTTTGTGACAAAGGCCGTCAAATATAATTTTAAATCAAAAAATTTTGGGTATTGATCAGCCATCCTTTTCCAAGGATCAAAAAAGTTTTTAAATAATAGATCAAAAGAAAAAAAGATATTAATAAAGTAGAAAAGATTTCCCCAAATTTGACTGAAAGAGAGTAAGGCTTTGCCATAGTGCCATTTTAAATATCCTAACAGAATTAAAAATATCTTCATAACTCTTATTATACAATATATTTGCAAAATATGGTATAATTTTATTGTTTATGATGAAAGTATTTAAAAAGGCATTCGGACCATTTCTTATTATGGCTATTGTTATTTCCTTTTTTTGTAGTAAAACTGAAGTACTAGCCTATGATTTTAGTCCTCTTAATTTAATTCGGCGGACGGCGGGTGTGATGACCACCGGTGTGACAGATGTTTATTATTTTTTGACTAGGCAGCAAAAGCCTGGGACCGAATTTGCGAACTTCCTGGCTAACAATATGGTCAGTGGTTTGGATATATTAAATATAACCAACAATGAGCGTGTTGCCCTTTCTTTAAAACCCTATACCTCAAATATGCTTTTGGACCGGATTGCTAGTTTGCGCGCTGATGATTTATTTGCTAACCAGTATTTTGAGCACGAATCACCAGATGGTAAATCTGCCCCCGAGCTTGCTCCCGTCGTTGGGTATAAGTATTTGTATATTGGTGAGAACCTGGCAATGGGTGACTTTTATACAGATGCGGAGATAGTCAATGCCTGGATGGATAGTCCTGGCCATAAGGCTAATATTTTAAATGATAAATATACGGAACTTGGGGTGGCAATAAAAGAAGGGGAATATAAAGGGGGCACTACCGTGATTGCCGTGCAGATCTTTGGCCGGCCTTTGGCTAGCTGTCCCGAACCGAGTGCGCAGATCAAAGCGTTGATTGATAGCTCTGTTGCTTCTGTAAAGAAGATGCAGACTGAGGCTTTAGCTAAATATAACGAGTTAAATATTATGAAGAGTAATCCCGCCACGGACAGGATTTTGTATAGTCAGAAGGCTGATGCTTATAATTATTTTGCTAAGACTATAAATGATGCCACTGGGGCTCTGAAATCTATCATTGATTACTATAACGTTGAAGTTAATAAATATAATTCCTGTATAAATACCTAATATGATTTTATCTGTTCATGCAACATTTGGTGCGGCCGTAGCTTCCTTGGTACCTACCCATCCAGGACTAGCTTTTTGTTTGGGTTTTGTTAGTCATTTGGCATTGGATGCTATCCCGCACCAGGACTATGATCTCCTTTCGGTCTCGTCAGGTGAAAATAGAACAATGCAGAACATAGATAGCCAAGAAAAGAAGAAGAGACGTCTGCGCGATGTTCGTCTGGTTTCGTTTGATGCCTTGATTGGTTTTACTTTGGCTTCTATTTTTTTCTTTAACCCAGTTTACCCATGGATTTTCTTTTTAGGGGCCCTTGGGGCGGTATTACCTGATTTTTTTACTTTTCTATTTTTAATCCTCAGATATAAACCCTTAGTCATATTTTATAATTGGCATTCTAACTTTTTTCATTCCAAAATTGATTTAAAAATTGGTCAGTTGACCGGAATTATTTTACAGTTCTGCACCTTAGTAATATTATTGGCGGTATTGTTTGAAGTAAAATATCTTGCTCTAATATAAAAAGTTAGCTTTATCTCGTTTGATATGGTGTTATTTAAGCTCACCAATTCCCTTGCATTTTTTACTGTTTTTGTGTAGTATAGCGTCTATGGAATTTGCAGTCATAAAAACAGGTGGCAAGCAATATAAAGTCTCCGTGGGAGATTCTGTTAAGATTGAGAAGATAATCGGTGAATATAAGGAAGGTGATAAAGTCACTTTTGATAAAGTTTTACTCGTGGATAACGGCAAGGATACTACCATTGGCACTCCTACTATCAAAGGCGCCGAGGTCAAGGCTACTATTGCTGAGATCGGCCGAGCACAAAAGGTCACCGTCATTCACTACAAGCAAAAGAGCCGATACTTCAAGAAAAACGGACACCGCCAGCCATACTTTAAAGTCACCATTGATTCAATCAAGTAAAACCGCCCCCGAAAGGCGGTTTTATCTTTATAAGAATGTTTAATTTTTTAGAATGAAAAAAAGAGCACATAAATTTATTTTTGTTACCGGTGGGGTGATGTCTGGGGTGGGTAAGGGAATTGCCACCTCATCCATCGGTGCCTTGTTACAAGCTAAAGGTTTTGTGGTGAATTTGCTAAAGGTGGATCCATATTTAAACGTAGACGCTGGCACTATGAACCCCACGGAACACGGCGAGACTTATGTTTTGGACTCCGGTTTAGAGACTGATCAGGATATGGGTAATTATGAGCGATTTTTAAATCGTAGCTTAAGCCAGGATGACTATATTACTTCCGGCATGGTCTACAAGCATGTGATAGAAGCTGAGCGCGCGCTCAAATACGGTGGGCATTGTGTGGAGGCAATACCACATATTCGCGATGAAATAATTCGTCGTTTTGAAAATTCGGCAAAAGTCAATAAAAGCGATATTACAGTGGTGGAGATTGGTGGAACAGTGGGTGATTATCAAAATATTATGTTCATAGAAGCGGCTCGAACTATGAAGGTTTATCATCCCAAGGATGTGGCTTTTGTGATGGTGAGCTATATGCCAGTGCCGAGGAAGCTTGGGGAGATGAAGTCCAAGCCGACGCAAAACGCTATCCGTCAGCTAAACTCATACGGTGTAAATACGGACATTATTATTGCCAGAAGTGAGGTACCCATGGACCATAAACGCAAAGAAAAAATTGCCATTTCTTGCAGTGTACCGGTAGAGCAAGTGATTTCTGCACCAGATATTGAGAGCGTATTTGATGTGCCATTAAATTTTGAAAAAGATAACTTGGGAAATATTTTATTAAAGCTTTTGAATTTAAGACATAAAAGGGAGACGGTCGGGATGAAGGATTGGGAGACTTTTGCAGCGCGAGTAAAAAGTGTGAAGAAGCCTGTTCATATTGCGATCGTTGGTAAATACTTTAATACCGGCGATTTTGTCTTGACGGATGCTTATGTCTCCGTACTGGAAGCGATAAAATATTCCGCTTATAAGCTGGGTTATAAACCAGTGATTCACACGGTAAATGCCCGGGATTATGAAGGTTTAAAAGTCAGTAAAAGTAAATTTCAAGAGCTTAAAAAGTTTGACGGCATTATTGTGCCGGGGGGCTTTGGGGAAAGTGGAATAGAGGGAAAGCTTGCGGTGATTTGTTTTGCACGGGAAAATAAAATTCCGTATTTCGGATTGTGTTACGGGATGCAACTCATGGTGATAGAATATGCCAGAAATGTTTTAAAATTAAAAGATGCCAATACGGCAGAGATTAATCCAAAATCTAGTGCTTTGGTGATTGATATTATGCCTGATCAGAAGAAAAAGATTGCGGCGGGGAATTATGGTGGCAGTATGCGTTTGGGTTCATATTCAGCAAATATATTAAAAGGCAGTATGGCATATGAGGCCTATGGAAAAATTTTGATTCAGGAAAGACATAGGCATCGTTACGAGGTGAATCCGGACTATATTAAAATACTGAAAGAAGCAGGCTTGGTTTTCTCTGGTCAGTCACCAGATGGAGTTTTGATGGAAATTGCCGAATTACCAAAAAAGATCCATCCTTTTTTTCTTGGTACCCAGTTTCACCCAGAATTTATTGCACGTCCGCTTTCTCCTCATCCGTTGTTTACCGCGTTTATAAAAGCAGCGGTTAGGAGAAAATAATATTTAAGTTAGTTTTATTTCACCGAGGACCTCTTTGATCAAACCCTTGAGCTCCATCACAGAGAGGACGGCGTTAGCTTGACCTGTGGGCATATTGAGCGAGCGGAGGAGAACATCTTTTTCCATCGGCTCGCGGAGAAGGGTAATCACCTTTTTTTCTTCCGCAGAACACTCGGCATATTCTAATTCTAAATTTCGAGGGGCGGAATCACGGTCCTTAAAGCCTAGAGCCAGCAGTAACTCCTTGGAACTAGTAATCGGCGTGGCGCCCAACCGTATCAGCATATGTGGACCCTCAGAGGTTTTAGAAAAAATGGATCCAGGGACAGTCAGCACATCTTTATTATAATCAGTAGCTAACCTAGAAGTAATTAAGGTTCCAGACTTAATCTCTGCTTCAATAATTAAAACAGCAGAAGATAGTCCAGCCATAATGCGGTTACGCTGGGGGAAACTATACTGAGTGGCTTTAAAGTCGGCGTCATATTCGGAAAGCATACAGCCACCACTTTCTAATATTTTTCTGGCTAAGCCAATATGGGCTTGGGGGTGGAGAGAAGTCACGCCTAATCCAGAGCCGGGAACAGAAATGGTTTTTAGTCCGGTATTGATAGCCGCCTCGTGAGCGATACCATCAATACCAATGGCTAGTCCAGAGACAATAGCCACATCATAACCACGAAGGCCGGCAATTAATTTTTCACAGGCTTCCTTGCCATAGTTCGTATACCGCCGGCTACCGACGACGCAAAGTAGTTTGGTATTGGGGCCGGGTAGGTCACCGCGTAAATAGAGTTTTTCCGGTGGCTCCGGAATCTCTAAAAGAGCTTCGGGAAAATTCTTCTTTTTAAGTTCATGGATGGGGAAGTCTCTGTCAATAATATGTTCAATTTTCATCCCCTGATTTTAACACAGCCTCCAGATTATTCTTTGTGGATAACTTTTTCTAAAAATGCTAGTATTATTAGTATAAATTATTCGGTTATTTATTAGTTTTATAAACATAAATATATGTTAGATATAAAATTCATCAGGGAAAATAAAGATTTGATTGAGGCCGGGGCTAAGAAAAAGCACTTAAAGTTTGATGTTTCCGAGCTTATCTTGGTGGATGATAAAAGACGAGCTTTATTGACCCTGACGGAAGATAAAAAAGCAGAGCAAAACAAATTTAATGAGCAGATTATAAAGGTCACGGATACGGCCAAGCGTGGCCAGCTCATCATGGAGATGAAGATGGTTAAAGATGATTTAGCTAAGGGAGAAGAGGAGCTGAAGGAAGTGATGAAGCAATGGCAACTACTCATGCTTCAAGTACCTAATATTCCAGATATGTCCGTGCCGGATGGTGATGATGATACTGCTAATCGTGAGCATACTGTTTGGGGTGATATTCCTAAATTTGATTTCCCGGTTAAGGATCATATTGAACTCATGGAGAAGCTGGATATGGTGGATTTGGAGGCTGGCACCAGAATTGCTGGTTTTCGTGGCTATATTTTGAAAAATGACGGGGCATTATTAAACTATGCTCTGTGGCAGTTTGTGATGGAGTATTTCCGTGAGCATAAAAAAGATTATTCCCCCATGCTCGTACCTTCACTTGTCCGTCGAGAGACTCTTTTAGGAACTGGGTATTTACCGCAAGGGGAAGATGATTTGTATAAGACCCAGGATGGTGAGTATCTGGCGGGAACAGCCGAGGTGTCTACCATGAGTTATTTCTCTGGCAAATTATTAAATGAGTCAGAGTTACCGCAAAAGGTGATTGCCTTCTCACCAGCATTTAGACGTGAGGCCGGTAGCCATAGCAAAGATGTGAAAGGTATTTTACGTGTGCATGAGTTTATGAAATTTGAGCAGGTGATTATCTGTGAAGCTAATCATGAGACTTCCGTCAAACACCATGAGGAGCTCCGTGAGAATGCTGAGGAGATACTGCGCGCCTTGAAATTACCTTACCATGTAGTGGTTAACTGCGGTGGGGATCTGGGACTCGGTCAGGTGAAAAAATATGACATTGAGACTTGGGTGCCGTCACAGAATAAATACCGCGAGACTCATTCTTGTTCTTATTTCCATGATTTTCAGACTAGACGTTTGAATATCAAATATAAAGATGCTGAGGGTAAGGCCAAGTTTACCCACTCTCTGAATAACACTGCTCTGGCTACCCCGCGGATCCTGATTCAGATTGTAGAAAACTATCAGCAAGCTGACGGCTCAATCAAGGTGCCAGAAGTACTCCAAAAGTATATGGGTAAAGCAGTGATAACAAGAAAATAGGTTTGTATCGGTCGGCCAGGATATTTAATTTTAAAAGTCCTCGGATCTCCTCGTCAGAACTTCGGCCAGACATTTTAAAATCAAATATCCTGGCCTCCCTAAATAAGAACGATGTCAGCCACTAGAAATCCAAATCTTGGTCCGTCTGTCATACGCGCAAAGAGGCGGAGGTTATTTTTAATTCGACTTTTGATAGTGGCATTCATTCTTTTAGTTATTGTTTTTGGCTCAGCTATTTTATCTGGTCATGAGAAAGTTCAGATCCAGACTATCACGGTCAGTGGTAACGCGGCTGTTCCCACTGATGATATTTTAGCTATAGCAAATCAAGCTTTAACTGGCCGGTATTGGCAGTTATTTGCCCGAAGCAATTCTTTAATATTTCCTCGTTTTGAAATTAAAAATAGTCTATTACAAGCAATCAGGACTATAAAAGAAGTGGATATTTCTTGGACCAGCTGGCAGGAGATAAATATTTCTATTACAGAGAGGAAACCTCACTCGGTGTGGTGTGGGGATAGTCCGGCGCATACCGAGGAATGTTTTTTTGTGGACAAAGCTGGTTATGTTTATGCTCCTGCCCCGACTGCTTTTGGAAATCTCTTTGTCAGGGATTATGGCTTTCTCACGCCTGGTGACCCCTTGGGGCAGTATTATCTTGCCTTGGGGACATATGTCAGGGTTTTTAATCTGATATATTCTTTAGACCAAAATAATCTCAAGGTCATTGCGGTGACTTATGATGGCTTTGATTATCGGTTTGTTTTAGATAATAAGGTAGAGATTATCTTTAATAATAAAAATGATTTTGATTCTTCCTTTACTAATCTGTTTTCTGCTCTGGCTAATAAAAGCTTGGATTTAGTAAAGGACGGTGCTAGCATCAGTTATATTGATTTGCGTTTTGATAATAAAATCGTGATTGGTAAGAAAAACCCTATAAAATAATGATATGAAAAAAAACTTTTGGGAAAAATTAGATAAGCCGTTTTTTTGTTTAGCACCCATGGCGGATGTGACGGATATCGCTTTTCGAAAAATGCTTGCTAAATATGGTAAAAATCCAGCCAATAAAAATCAGGTGGTGTTTTGGACGGAGTTTGTTTCTGCGGACGGTTTGTGTCACCCTAAAGGCCGGCCACATTTACTGCCGACCTTAAAATTTTCTAAAATCGAGAAGCCGATCGTTGCTCAAGTGTTTGGTGCTAATCCGGCCAATATGGAAAAAGCCTGCCGACTGATTTCAAAGCTGGGTTTTGACGGTATTGATATTAATATGGGTTGTCCAGATAAAAGTGTGATCAAACAAGGGGCAGGTTCCGCTTTGATTAAAAATCCTAAACTCGCTCGGGAGATAATCCAGAGCGCGATTTTAGGCGCAGGTGGATTACCGGTATCAGTGAAAACTAGAGCCGGTTTTAATAAAGAAGAGATTGATACCTGGATTCCGGAATTGTTAAAGGAAGATATCAAGGCCCTCACTATCCACGCGCGAACAAAAAAGGAGATGTCTAAAGTGCCAGCGCACTGGGATTATGTGAAGCGGGTGGTAGAGCTCGTGAAGAAAAGTGGTAAGGCTATCCCGGTGATTGGTAATGGTGATGTAGTAGATATTGCTGATGGTCAAAAAAAAAGTATTGAAACTGGTTGTGCTGGGGTGATGGTGGGGCGGGGAGTGTTTGGCAATCCGTGGTTTTTTTCTGGCCGAAAAATAGAAACAGTGAGCATAACAGAAAAAATAAAAGCATTGGTTGAACATATTAAAATTTTTGATAAAGAATTACTTAAGACCAAGATAAAAAACTATGCGGTGATGAAAAAGCATTTTAAGGCGTATATAAATGGTTTTGCCGGAGCCAAGGAATTAAGAGAGAAGCTGATGGCAACGGAGACCCCTAAAGAAAGCGTCCATATTTTGTCTTCCTTCCTAAAAACCATTAAATAAAGGTTGTTTTGGCGGCCTTTATGGTAAATGCTTGACTTTACCATAATATTATGCTAGTATATTAGATAGATAGTCCTGATAAACCAACCATATTTATTGCTTGCCCTATCGGGTGGCGTATGGCTGGAATCAGGAAGGATTGAAAGGGAAGAGTCCGATGAGTAAGTTCATTGCAATGCTGACCGTCTTGGTTGCCTTGGTGGCGACCGTGTCGGCACAGGATCTGGAGATCGCTAAGTTCCAGATCCAGAACCATGACATTACTGTAGAGGTCATGAAACCCAGACTTGCCGCAATCTCACAGCACTGGGGACGGCCAGTTGTGACCGGTGTTGTGACGATCGTCATTCATAACCAGATGGAGATCGTCAGTGTCCAGAGTAACTGGAACGGAGAGGAAGGTGACGGAAGTCGCTTCTCGTACACCTTGGTCTATCGGTTGAAGGGTGTGACGGTCGGTGAGGCACACCTTACATCATACTCATTGAGTCTCTTCAAGTTCTCGTCAACAAGTAAAGACTGTGTTGACGACTTGTGGATCACCCCGATGGGAGTGGTGCCGGAGGACGATATTGTCCGATTCCGGTCTGCCGAAGTTGGGGAGGATATCCATAACGGTACTAATCCTCGCAAGTTTCTGAAGAAGTAACAAACAAGCACAAAGAGGAAAGGAGGTGGCCCCGACATTCGTGTCGGGGCTATTCGTTTGTCCATTTTTGTAAATCAGCTAAATTCTGTTATACTAGACCCATGTCTGAAACCGCATTGTATCGCAAATACCGCCCGCAAAAGTTTTCTGAAGTCTTGGGGCAAGATCATATTGTAAAGGTGCTGGAATCATCCATTGATCTGGATCGTCTTTCTCATGCTTATATTTTTTCTGGGAGCCGGGGAACGGGCAAGACCTCTGTGGCCCGTATTTTTGCCCGCGAGATCGGCACCAGTGTGAATGACATTACCGAGATTGACGCCGCTTCTAATAACGGTGTGGACGAGATCCGCGCCTTGACTGAAGCTGTCAGTACCTTACCTTTTGAATCAAAATACAAAGTGTATATTTTAGATGAAGCGCACATGCTCTCTAAAGGTGCTTGGAATGCCTTGCTGAAAACCTTGGAAGAGCCACCAAAGCATGTGATTTTTATCCTAGCTACGACTGAGTTTGAAAAGATACCGGAGACCGTGATTTCCCGTTGTCAGAATTTTTCTTTTAAAAGACCGACGCAAAAAGTCCTAAAGGAAGTGGTTATAGCGATTGCTAAGAAGGAGGGCTTTGGGCTGGAGCCTGCCTCAGCTGATTTGGTGGCTCTGCTTGGTGACGGTTCCTTCCGTGATGCGCAGAGTATTTTACAAAAGGTAATGGGCTCATCAAAGGATAAAATGATATCATTGGCTGAAGTAGTATTAGTGACGGGGGCACCACGGGGGGAGATGATCAATGATTTTATCCGGGCGATAGATGAGAATAATCTGGGGCTTGGCTTGGCCTCGGTTTCCTTAGCCCTGGAGGCAAATATGGATATGCTACTGTATTTTAAATTAGTGTTGCACAAAATGCGCACTATTTTACTCTTGCGTAATTTAAAATCCGCCGAGGAAAAATTAAGAGAAGAGTTGACCGATACGGATTTTACTTTCCTTAAAGCGTTGGCTGAAAAAAGGGATGGTAAAATCAACTCTGACACCTTGCTTACCTTGCTTACTCATTATGATCTGGTCTCTCACGCCTATCTCCCTGAGATGGTCTTGGAACTGCTATTGAATAAGTTAATCACTACTAAGGAATAAGGGTCTATCTATCCGAACATTAATAGTATATACTAAGGCTTAGTATTAATGTTCATGAAAGTAGAGTTAAAAAATAAAGCGATAGCTCTAAGAAAGGAGGGAAACACATATTCAGAAATTATGAAGGTTATTCCGGTGGCTAAGTCTACTTTGTCTGATTGGTTGAAACAGGTTGGTATGGTAAAGGAAGTAAAACAAATTTTTACTGAAAAGAGAAGGTTGGCCTCTCTTAAAGGTGGGCAGGCTAAACGAAAACAGAGAGTAGATCTTTATAATTTGATTACTGGAAAGGCTGAGAAAGAAATTGGTAGGATGACGAGAAGAGAATTATGGCTAGTGGGCACTGCCTTGTATTGGGCGGAGGGATCAAAAGAGAAAGAAGGGCGTCCGGGCACGGGAATTAGCTTTTCAAACTCTGATTATCAGATGGTTAATTTATTTTTGAAATGGTTGATGTTTGTTATCAATATTCCTAGGGAGGAAATCAGCTGTGAGATATATATTCATGATAGTTATCGTGATGAAATTCCTCGTTTTCAAAAGTATTGGTCAACTAAAACCGGTTTACCTTTGAGTTATTTTAATACGGTCTATTTTAAGAGGATTAAGATTAATACCAAAAGAAAGAATGTGGGGGACTTGTATAATGGACAATTAAGAGTTAAAGTATACAGGAGCTCGTCCTTGAACCGTCAAGTGGCGGGTTGGGTCCGAGGTATAAATAAATATTGGGGGATCGTCTAATGGTAGGACAACGGATTTTGGATCCGTTTATTTTGGTTCGACTCCAAGTCCCCCAGCTTTGTTCAGGATTTTAATAAGATAAATTTATGTTACCAGCAACAGATTTAATATATTTCTATATAATTCTATCAGGCTTTATGACCGTTTGGGCTTTTAGAAAGACTGTCGGTAGAAAGGAAAAACTTGGTGAATTTGAATATATTGGGTTCAGTGCCTTTTGGGGTATTGCTTTAATTATTTTCTATAATTTTGCAAAGGCTAGTAATCTAAAAATAAGTAGTGGTTTACTTTTTAATCCAATTGATATTGGGTTTGTCCTAGCTCTTGCAGGTATGTTTTTTGCTTGGTTAGTTGGGTTGATCTGTAATTTATTTGGTTGGGGAAGATAAATTCATCTACGGTTATGTGTCTTCGATATACTACACACAGCATAATATATATAAAATAATATGGCAAATATATACGAAACAGAAAATTTTGTTGTCGAGTCACAAAGTGAACCATTTGTGTCGCGCACTGATGGCGGGCATATTCGGATTAGAATTAAAGATAAAAGCATTACAGATAGGACAAAGCTTGAGTCAAAAGTGGCAATAGAGCTTATGCGTTTGACCATGATCGTCGGCGAGGCGTTTGAGATAGCGATGAATAACAGAGGTATACCAGTGGTGAAAATAAATTATCAGGATATGGGGAATTGGGCTTACAAAAGAAATGAAAAACCATTTCTTCATGTGCACATTTTTGGGCGAGCAACTAATGCGGTCAAACAGATTTGGCCAGAGAGTGTGTCTTTGCCTGCTAGAGAAAGTGGTTTTTATGAAGGATTTGAACCACTAAATACTGAGGATATTGAAGAAGTTAAAAAGCAGATTTTCCAGGCAGAAGCAAAAGAAAAATACCAACTTAAGAACTGGGGTATTTAATATTGTCCGCTATGAAAAACAATAAAATTTGGTTTGTTAATAAAACTTATGGCTATGGGTGGACGCCGGCCACTTGGGAAGGCTGGCTGGTTATATTTTTGTGGCTTATTCTTTTTGTCCCCCTAACTCTGGCGGTAGAGCACAATTTACCTTTTAGCTTGATCGGGATATTCTTTGTTACTGGTTTACTAATATATATTTGTTATAAAAAAGGGGAGAAACCACACTGGCAGTGGGGTAAAAAGAATCAAAACCTAAAATTACTTCTGACATCCGCGGGATTAGCCAATCAAAAAATTAAGGAAGTGTTTTTGGCTGAAGTGGGGGAACCACTAAAAGAAAAAATGGTTTTGCTGATTGCTTATGCGCAAAATAATGATGAGCAGTTTTATGTGGATAAGTCAGTAGAGGAACTCCAGACTTTAGGAATGCAAAAAATTACTATCTTTAACCTGCATAAGCCGACAGTGGTCACAAACCTGCCAAAATTTGATGTCATATATATGTGTGGGGGAAACACTTTTTCTATTTTAAAAAAGTTGCGTGAGACGGGGATAGATAAGTTGGTTATTTCTCAGGTAAACTCTGGTGCCCTTTATGTGGGTGTCTCGGCTGGTAGTATTATCGCGGGACCGGATATTAAAATAGCGGGACATGGGAGTGAAGGTGACCCTAATGATGTTAAATTGGTGGACCTTTCTGGATTTAAATTCACGGACACTATTATCTTTCCGCATTATAGGGAGCTATTAAAATCTGAAGTGGAATCTTTCCAACGTCTGGTAAAAAACCCGGTCATCGCCCTCACGGATAATCAAGCCTTGCTTATTAGCGGCGGAAAATCAATAATAATAGAGTGATGAATCAAGAAACACAGGAATTTATAGCTGAGTTAAAGACTAGACCCGATGTTTTGGGAATCATTCTTTTTGGCTCTTGGGCGCGGGGGAATAATCGTCCTGATAGTGATGTTGACTTGGTTGTGATTATACAGACAGGCTTCAAGCGGACGGTGGAATACAGAAATAAGCAGGCTTTCGAGATAATATATAATACTGTAGATGGAGCTATTAATTTTTGGATGACGCATGGTGATGACTGTGCTGGTCTTTGGGAGATAGCAAAAATTCTTTATGATAAAGATGGTTCTGTTAAACTCTTACAGTCCGAAGCACAAAAAATAATTCAGAACGGCAAAAAGGAGATTGATTTATTTCAGGTGGAACAA
Source organism: uncultured bacterium (assembly GCA_903831305.1). Taxonomy (GTDB): domain Bacteria; phylum Patescibacteriota; class Minisyncoccia; order Phycocordibacterales; family GWA1-40-21; genus CAIJXO01. The sequence continues at coordinate 69,057 of CAIKXE010000008.1, forward strand.
TATAAGTTTAGTGCGGAGGATGAAATCGTCGCGATTCGGGCACTTAAACAAACTGATGTGGCCACCGCAAATCTAGTGTTAAGTAAAATGGTACTTTTTCTCACCGAATTATTCTTTAATTTAAGACAGTTGTGGACACCGGCGCCAAAACAAAGATTAACAAAAATACAGGAAATAATGCCTGAGCTGCATAAGCTTTTGGTGGCTTTTTACGCTGATGATAAAACTCTAGATGAAAGAATTGATTTAGCCGAAGAAATAGTCGTCAGTGTTTTTAAAAAATAAAATGGTCACGGCCCGCAGGAGTGCATCCTAGCGGGCCGGGTTATTAGCTACCGTGTGGTAGCCAGATGGGGACTCGAGAAAGGTCAGGAATTGAGACATATGGGTCGTCATAACGTAGCACCCTTATTGCTCTAAAATTGGAGTCGTTATAGTGTGTTATTGACCTCAATCTGAAGTCGTGAAAGCCATCAAAGCGTTCAAACGTTCCAAAGTTGAGCCCTTCTTCATATGCCTGGATGTAGGCCAAGCCAAAAGTGGTAATGTAGACCATGGCCTTCCCTTGAAGGCACTTAAGGTAATTCAGTACCTCTTGCTCGGTAGGGTTGCCCCTAAACCTAATCCTGTCATGATAGACATTAATGTCATTACCCCAGACGTAGGTAACAGAATCGATCTGTTCCCTAGATAGGTCATGACTGGTGTTAATGACTACAGACGGCTTGCCAGAGCTATCATTCAGAATTCGAGATCTGGCATCGTTCGTACAGATCAGTTGATACATGGTTGCGTTCCTTTTTGTTGTTGGATTCATTCAATACACGAAACGGAAGCTAAACACACAGGCGGGCAATTTCACGCTTTTGAGGGACACCTCCTTTCTTGAGTTGTGAGAGAACTTGTGGTCTGGTATAAGTATAGCATGATAAATATAGCCAGACAATAGGGGATTGTGGGTAACTTGTTTTTGACAGTAATATGTTTGATTGTTTGCCGTCTAATTAGGTGTATAATGATAGTGTAATTTAATAGGTAAAAAATTTAGGTAAAATAAATAATACTTAAATATTTAGGAATATGAAGAATATAATTATTGGAATTATTGTCGTCCTTGCTCTCGGTCTCGGTATTTATTATTTTACAGGCACCAAGTCAAACAAGGTGGTGCTAGATGTTGATAAAAATGTGGCTACGACCACCAAAGATGTCGTGAAAGTGGCTACTAGCACTGTGCCTACTAGTGGTTCACAGAGTATCCTCGGGACTTCTGTCTCAGGTAAAAATATTTTAGCTTATCACTATGGTACCGGTAGTACAGAAATATTATTGGTGGGTGGTATTCACGGTGGTTATGCTTGGAACACCCCTTTGCTTGCCTTCCAAGTGATGGATTATCTAAAGGCTAACCCCACAGTCATACCCGCTGGTTTGCGCGTGACAGTTATCCCGGTTTTAAATCCTGATGGTTTGGTCAAGGTGACTGGAACGGATGGACGCTTTACCGTTGGTGATGTTTCTGAGAGTCAGGCTACAGTGGTGGCTGGGCGTTTCAATGCAAATAAAGTGGATTTAAACCGTAACTTTGATTGTGATTGGAAAGCAAATAGTGTCTGGCAGAATACGGATGTGAGTGGTGGTAGTGCCGCATTCTCTGAGCCAGAGGCCAAGGCTTTGAAAACTTATGTAGAGACTAGTCAGCCTAAGGCGGTGGTAGCTTGGTATAGTGCAGCCGGTGGAGTGTATTCTTCAAATTGTCATAACGGCGTTTTGCCTGAGACTAAGGATCTGACTAGTACCTATGCCAAGGCTTCTGGCTATAGTGCCAATGAAGAATTTGACTTCTATGAGACAACTGGTGACCTGACAAATTGGCTAGCTAAGAAGGGTATTCCGGCTATTGGTGTCCTCTTGACTAACCATACCGATACGGAATTAGCCAAGAATAAGGCTGGCTTGCTCGCTATCTTTAAGTATTATACTAAGTAATGAGTTCTATTTTTTCTCGACGGACTATTACGGTAATAGTCATCCTGGCTCTTTTGGGCTGGGGTGGCTATGTGCTGTATGGTCAGTTTAAGCGAGCACCTGTGGTGGAGACTGTGCAAACACCGGTGGAAACTATAATCGGTAAGTCAGTGGAAGGTAGGGAGATCAAGGCTTATACTTATGGGACCGGTAAAACCCATCTACTCTTTGTAGGTGGTGTTCATGGTGGCTATGAATGGAACAGTGTTCTTTTGGCCTATAATTTTATTGATTACCTTAATACCAATATTTCTTATTTTCCAGAATTTTTGACGGTGACGGTGATACCAGCAGTAAATCCAGATGGCGTGTATAAGGTAATCGGTAAGGAAGGGCGGTTTGCTTTTGCTGATGTAGCTACCAGCACTTCTGTCACTGGTATTGGGCGATTTAATTCTAATAATGTGGATTTAAACCGAAACTTTGATTGTAAATGGAAGTCACAAAGTACTTGGAAGAATAATATTGTCAGTGCCGGAACAAAAGCTTTTTCGGAACCGGAAGCAGCCGCCTTGCAAGGTTTTGTTTTAAAAAACAAACCAACAGCGGTGATCTTTTGGCATAGTATGTCTAACGCAGTCTATGCCTCCGAATGTAAGAATGGTATTTTACCGGAGACCAGAAATATTATGAACACTTATGCTAAGGCGGCGGGCTATCCGGCGGTGGACACCTTTGATAGCTATGAAATAACTGGTGATGCCGAGGGGTGGCTGGCATCTATAAATATCCCGGCAATTACCGTGGAGCTTAAAACCCATGAAAGTGTAGAGTGGGAGAAAAACCTAGCTGGTATCAAAGCTTTGTTTAAGTATTATCAAAGGCCCTAGTCTATAGCTAGTTTTTGGAACGCTTCCAATTATCTAGTAGTACGGCGGTGGCGATGGAGACATTTAAAGATTCAGTTTTGCCATAAGCAGGAATATTAATTTTATTTGTCACTAAACTTTCTATTTCCTTATCAATGCCGTTTGATTCATTACCCATCACTAATATTCCACCATTGGGGAATTTAAAATTATGAGCATTTTCTCCGGTCATAAAAGCTCCGAGGATAGGGGTATTCACATTACTTAAAAAAGACTTAAGATCTGCATAAAAGACCTGGACACGGGTAAAAGAGCCCTTGGTAGCGGAGATGACCTTAGGATTATATAGATCCACAGTACCGATAGAGGCAATGATTTTTTTAATACCATACCAGTCCGCGATACGGATTATAGTGCCTAAATTCCCCGGATCACGCACATTATCCAAAGCTAGGATGATCTCATCACCGGTAATTTTAAAATCTAGGACAGGCATATCTTTTTGTTTGACGACCGCAAGCACAGAATCATTACTGTCTAAACTGCTGACCTTTTCAATCTCACCGGCCTCTACGAGCTCGCAATTAACATTTTTGGTGTTAATAATTTTTTGGTATTTTGAATAAAAAGACTTGGTGGTAATCAGGGTTTTGATTTCAAAATTTGACTGCAGAGTCTCAACGACACTTTTTTCACCTTCTACAAGGAATAGACCGGTTTTCTGGCGGTTTTTTTTATCAGCTAGGGATTTTATGATATTAGCTTGGCTTTTGGTAAACATTTGTCAACTATAGCATATTTGCTCTAAATAAAAAAAGGTGAACCGACCACTGCAAGCAGCGTCGGTTCAGGTGGGGTGAGGACAGCGATGTCGTTACCGGGTTGTGTTGCAAGCCACGGCCTGCGTTTTGTCCCTAAGGGGACACCTTGTAACGAGAGCATCGGGTCTCTCTCCACTCCCAAGATAATATAAAATATATTATATTTTTGCAAGTTAGCTCTTGTGGATAACTTTCATATCTATGCTATTATAGTAAGTACAATTGTTTTATAAGCATTAATCTAAAAAAATGAAAGCAAGTGAAGAAAAAAGTTTTTATAGTTCCATTCAGTTTATTATTGGTCTTTGTCTCATTATTAGTTCTGTTATTTTTTCCTTAGCATTTTATAGCTCAAGAATTTCTACGGATTCTATTTCCGTGACGGGTTCTGCTTCTCAGGAGGTGGTGTCTGATAATGCTAAGTTTTCTGGTGATTTCTCCAGAATTGTAAAACTCAGTGCTTTGAAGACAGGCTATGATCAGATGGCAAAAGACTTAGTTGTGGTTAAGGATTTTTTGAAAGCCCAAAAGATTGAGGATAAGGATATAACTATTTCTACTGTTTCCATGCAACAAAATTATGATTATAATCAAAACGTCAGTCAGGCGGAGAAAGACTATACTTTACGCCAGACGGTAGAAATATCTTCTTCAGGTGTGGCTAAAATCACCGCCTTAGCTCAGGCCACACAATCAATCATAAATAAAGGGGTTATCTTTAGCGTCTATCCGGTAGAATATTATTATAGAAATTTACCGGAAGTTAGAGTTTCTCTTCTGTCTTCTGCCGTGGCTGATGCCAAGAAGCGAGCTGAGGAGATTGTCTCTGGTACTGGCCAAAAGATTGGGGCCTTGAAGTCTGCGGCGAGTGGGGTGGTCCAGGTCCTTCCGGCCAATTCTTTAGAAATTTCTGATTACGGTACTTATGATACTACCAAGGTAAATAAGAACATTATGGTGACAGTAAAGGCGGCTTTTACAATAAAATAGCAACAGCAAAAAAGCAGAAAATTCTCTCCACTTAACAAGGACTAATCATTACGAGAAATTTCTGCCTTTTTTGTTATTAGGTTTACTCTTGTCTAAAAGGGGCGTTTTTGATGATCTGGATTATCTCATCTTCAGAATCTACTATTTTATAGATATTTTCATCTTCTAGGTTTATGGTGTGTTCATCATGATAGAGTTTATCATCAATCAACTTTAGCAGCGGGGTCCAAAATTCTCGACCCACTAATATCACTGGCACCTTGGGGATTTCACTAGTTTGAATCAAGGTAACTATTTCAAATAGTTCATCCATGGTACCAAAACCACCGGGGTAATAGATATAGGTTTCGGCGGAGAAAAAAAGTAGGGTTTTACGACTGAAAAAGTATTCAAATTCTACGTGCTCGGTGAGATAGATATTTGTTGCTTGTTCTTTAGGTAATTTAATTGCAAAACCAATAGAGACGCCGCCGGCTTCATAAGCTCCCTTATTGGCGGCCTCCATAATACCAGGACCACCACCGGTAACCACCGCATATTTTAGTTCCTGGACGATTCTCCGCCCCAGCGACTCTGCTTGCTGATAATAAATATTGTCTGATTTAAACCGAGCAGAACCTAAAATGCTGACCGAACGCGGATATTTTTTTATTAAATTATAACCGTTGGTAAATTCTTTGTCAGTAATTACCATTCGATTTTTTATTAAGCGGTCAATTTCTTTTATTGTTAAAAGGTCACCGCTACGGTGTACTTTTTTTGCAAATAAGTTTTTTATGTTTAGCATCGCACTATTATAGCATTTATCTTAAAATTTGCTATATTAGTGAGGTAATGACTATGGATTTTAGGATTGAAAAAAGACTTACAGGTAAGCTCGGTCGGGCTGGTACTTTGACCGTGCCTCATGGGGTGATAGAAACGCCAGCATATGTTGTGGTGGGGACAAAAGGCACGGTCAAATCTGTGGATTCCGCTCAGGTGAAGGAGGCCGGGGCGCAGGTGGTACTTTCTAATACTTATCACTTATATTTACAGCCGGGGGATGAGGCGGTGAAGAAAATGGGAGGGTTGAATAAAATGATGAATTGGTCCGGGCCCTCTATGACGGATTCAGGTGGTTTCCAAGTTTTCTCTTTGGGGGCTGCTTATAAAAAAGGAATTTCTAAAGTCTTGCAGGTGACGGATCCCTCGCTTTTAATTCCGGAGCGGTTTGATGATTCTGATGCGCCCCGGCTGGCTAAAATCGGTCAGGATGGTGTGTCCTTTACTTCACATATTGATGGTTCAGTGCATTATATTACGCCAGAAAAGTCTATTCAGATTCAGCACAATATTGGTGCCGATATTATTTTTGCTTTTGACGAATGTACTTCGCCAAACGAAGATTTGAAGTATCAAGGAGAGGCACTAGAGCGAACACATAATTGGGCTCGGCGGTCCTTGGAGGAGCATATCAAGCTCGAGAACCAGAAAAGTTTTTCTGACACTTCTCAGTCCATATTCGGTATTGTTCAAGGTGGACGAGATGAAGAATTGCGGAAAAAGTCCGCTAAATTTATTTCTGAGGTAGAAGTGGAAGGTAAGAAATTTGATGGTTTTGGTATTGGTGGTTCTTTTGCCAAAGAGGATATGCAAACCGCTGTAAAATGGGTGAATGAAATTTTACCGGAAGATAAACCAAGGCATTTGCTCGGGATAGGTGAACCAGAAGATTTGTTTATGGGGGTTGAGAGTGGGGTGGATTTGTTTGATTGTGTTTTACCGACTAGGTTGGGAAGAAACGGCACACTTTATACTAAGGAAGGAAAAATCCATATTACTAATACTGAATATCGTCTGGATACAAAACCAGTAGAAGAGGATTGCCCGTGTTATACCTGTACGCATTATTCTCGCTCTTATATTTGTCACCTCTTTCATGGTAAAGAAATGCTCGCTGGTACTCTGTCATCTATCCACAATATTCATTTCTTAGTTAATCTGGTTAAAAAAATCCGTCAGTCTATCTTAGATGAGAATTTTGCGGAGTTTAAAGAAAGCTTTTTGAATAAATATAAGCAGTAAAGTGGTTTGTTTTTATTTTCTATTTGGTGTACTGTTTCGATAGAGTTGTTGTTTTGAAACCAAAAGTTAAGGAGATAGATCATGTTGGACAATGTGAAGGTCGGTCAGCACGTGATTATTTATGGTCTGGAGCAAAAGTACTACGGGGTCGGAGCAGAGGTCGTTTCTGAGGCATACAGTTGTGTTGTACATGAGGTACCAACACAAGTTGTGGCGGTCAAAGTCTTTTATCAAGAGTGGGGTCTCTTCTCTAATAATGGGGAGTGGCATGAAACGATTTTGATTATTAGTATCCATCAAATGAAGCCGGATACTTACCATGCCTTTGAAAAGAAAAGGCTAAAGATGAAGTTCGGTGGGTATTGGTCCACTGAATTACTGGCTCAACCTTTGAATCGGGAAGCAGAATGCGCCTTTTGCGGTAACCGGGTTCATGTCAGGATTGAGATGAATCACTCGGGCTGTATTCGACAGTACGATGTCTGCCGTCCATGTGCCAAGCGCTGGGATGGCGTTTGGTCTGACTGCCCACCGGAGAAAAAGGTCAAGGCTGTCTGAATTTGTCTCGGTTTTTCTGGGGCCCGCGAGTCGCATCGCGGGCCCTTTCTAATACTTGCATTTTAAATATTGATTTCGCATAATATAGTTTGCTATGTTTAATTTATTTAAAATATGAACAGAAACCCCTCCCAACCTCCCCTTGTCAGGGGAGGGGAAAATCCTAAAAGACTTGATCTTAAGTTTATTCCTTATAATAAGGAATTAGTTTCTCGAGCTAGAGAATTAAGGCTAAATCAGACCCCGGCCGAAAGAGTATTTTGGGAAACTCTGCTCAATAAAAAAACTATTGAATATAAATTTACCAGACAGAAGCCAATCGATAATTTTATTGCAGATTTTTATTGTTCAAAACTCTTATTGGCTGTAGAAATAGATGGTCAAATCCATTTGGCTACAGAAAAAAGAGATCAAGAGAGAACCGATATATTGTGTTTGAAGTACGGTATTTTGGTGGTTAGATATTCTAATGATGAAGTTTTAAGAGACCCAAATGGTGTTATAAACAACCTAGAAAAAATAATACACGCGCGAGAATCTTTTCCCCCTGACAAGGGGGATTAAGGGGGTTGATTTTATTAATTTATATGGTAGGTTATATGTAGGTTGTACTTTGTATTGTGGATTGTAATGCCAATCGTATGATTGGTGCTTCCACCCTGGTGGTGGAGGAACGGCGTTTGATGCGTTCGCCAATAATGCATCAGGTTTGTTTCAGAAAGGGGTTCGTATGAACTCTCCAGTCGTGGTAGGTGCAAGGCGGGTGCTGTACCGGGGTAAGATCACCAAAGGTCCCTCGTTGCACTCTCTGATCGTGTCACTAACATTCGTTCAGACCCTCAATGGTTGGATGGAGATTCCGGTAACGTTCGGTATTGACCCTATCGTCACCGGGAGTGCTGGGGACTTTTCCTGGAACATCTCGGCCTTCTGGATGGTCGTCCATTCATTGGGTCGCGAGGATGGTGATTACGTCAACTGGAAGATCGTGGGAGAACCAGAAAGGCGTGAGTCAGCTCAAACCATACTTCGGGCTTTCGGTGTCTCTTACGAGGGGCAACGGATACCACGAATTCGGTTTGAGATTGAGTATTCTACCTCAGGCCAGGCAGGCCGGTCTGGAGAAGTGGAGGTCTGTATTTACGACTGAGTCTACTGTGTTCTAAACATTATTGGGGCCCGCGAGGTGATATCCGCGGGCCCCTTTTAATACTTGCAATTCTCCAAAATGCTATGCATAATAACCTTTCATATGTCAAACCAGAAATTTAAATTACAAGCCCAATATAAGCCCGCGGGGGACCAGCCCAAAGCCATAGAACAGCTCGTGGCGGGATTAAAAAAAGGTTATGAGAACCAGACGCTTTTGGGCGTGACCGGATCCGGCAAGACTTTTACCATGGCCAATGTGATTGAACAGATTCAGAAGCCCACCTTGGTGATTGCCCATAATAAAACCTTGGCGGCCCAGCTGGCTCAAGAGTATAAGGAATTTTTCCCGGATAATGCCGTACATTATTTTGTCTCGTACTATGATTATTATCAGCCAGAGGCCTATATTCCAGTGACGGATACTTATATTGAAAAGGAAGCAATGATCAACGAAGAGATTGACCGTTTACGCCATGCTTCCACTCAGGCATTACTCACGAGAAAAGATGTGATTATAGTGGCCTCGGTTTCCTGTATTTATGGCTTGGGTTCACCGGCGGAATATGAAAAAGTAAATTTAAAAATAGCAGTAGGGATGGAGATCAGCCGAGCGGAGATGATTCGCAAATTTATCAATATTCATTTTGAAAGAAATAATACAGATTTAAAGCCTGGGGAGTTCCGCGCGGTGGGAAACTCCTTAGAAATAATGCCGGTAAACGAAAAGTTGATTTACCGGATTACTTTTGCGGAGAATAAGATAGGTGATATTGTAAAGATGGATGGTGTGACCCGGCGGATAGTGAGTGATGAGAAAACTTTCTTTTTATTTCCGGCCAAACATTTTATTACTAACGAGGAGGAAAAAAAGCTGGCAATAAAAAGTATCAAATCAGAACTTGAAGCCCAGCTTAAATTATTAAAAAAGGAGGGCAAGCTTTTGGAAGCTGAGAGATTGAAGAGACGAACGACTTATGATTTATCTTTAATAAAGGAGGTGGGTTATTGTAATGGGATTGAAAATTATTCTAGACATTTTTCTGGTAAAGGTGCAGGCGAGCCACCAGATAGCTTACTCTCATATTTTGGTCCAGATTTTCTGACCATTATTGACGAATCGCACGTCACCATCCCACAGCTGAACGGAATGTATGCCGGGGACGCCTCTCGTAAGAAAAATCTAATTGATCACGGTTTTCGTTTGCCATCTTCTCGGGACAATAGACCATTGAAATTTCCCGAGTTTGTGGAGCGGGTGAATCAAGTTATTTATACTTCTGCCACCCCAAGTGACTATGAACTGGAGAAAAGTGCTCAGGTGGTGGAGCAGGTAATCAGGCCGACTGGTTTGATTGATCCTGAGGTTGAGATCCGTGGAATAATAGAGCAAGGTTCATATAAAGGCCAGGTTTTTGATTTTATAGCAGAGACGGAAAAGGTAATCAAAGGTGGCGGGCGAGTGATTGCTACCACTTTGACCAAGAAGATGGCGGAGGATTTAAGCGAATATTTGAAGGCTAAAAGTATTAAAGCGGAATATTTGCACAGTGATATTAAAACGATTGACCGGATTCAGATTTTGACGGATTTTAGAAAGGGCAAATTTGATTGTATTGTGGGGGTGAACCTCTTGCGTGAGGGTTTGGACCTACCAGAAGTGGAGTTTATCGGAATTTTAGATGCCGATAAAGAAGGTTTTTTGCGCTCTGATACTTCTTTGATTCAGATCATTGGCCGAGCCGCTAGAAATGTGAAGGGCAAGGTAGTTCTATATGCTGATCATATTACTGGTTCAATCACCAGGGCTATCAATGAGACAAATAGAAGGCGTGAAGTCCAGGTGACCTATAACAAAAAGCACAATATTACTCCTAAGACAATTATAAAAAATATTCGGGATATTATGGAAGATTTGAAATCGCCACATGATAAGGCGGTGATGGAGGTGCTAAAGATTGATCAGGAGATTATGGGTAAGAACCCTAAAAAACTGATTAAGCAGAAAGAAATTCAGCTTAATGCCGCGGTCAAAATACTGGACTTTGAAACGGCAGCTATTATCCGTGATGAACTGATTGCCATCAAAAAGGCTCTTAGTAAAAAAAGTTAGGAATTTATGCTAGAATCACTCTATGTTTAAATGGCCATGGCAGAGGAGTCATATTCGTTATGAAAAAAGAGAGAAGGATATTGATCCAGACGAGATTTTTATTGATTCAGAAAATTTGCCAAACTTTGATGTTTATCAGTTTGAGGGTCGGTTGGAAAAACCGATTTCTCGCCGTAGCTTGTTTAGCCTTGGGGTAGTAGTTTTAATAATTATTTTAGTTTTTATTTTCAGAATTGGAAATTTACAAATCAGTAATGGTGAATATTATTTTACAAAAAGTGAAAATAATCGTTTACGAAACTCATTGATTTTTGCCAAAAGAGGCGTGGTTTATGACCGCGTAGGTACCAAACTTGTCTGGAATGCTGAAAATCTACAGGATAAGGCTTTTGACTTAAGAAAATACATTCCGCTTGACGGTCTCTCTCATCTTTTGGGTTATTTAAAGTATCCCTCTAAAGATAAATATGGTTTTTATTTTACTGAGGTTTTTGATGGTAAAGATGGTGTAGAGAAAGTATATAATGATATTTTATCGGGGGAAAACGGCAAGAGGATTGTGGAGGTGGACGCCCTTGGAGCGGTGCAGTCAGAAAATATTATTCACAATGCTCAGGATGGAGAAAATATTACCTTGACGGTGGATGCTGACGTTCAGAATAAAATTTACCAAGAAATTAAAAGCTTAGCACAAAAAGTCGGTTTTTCTGGCGGAGCGGGGATAATCATGGATGTGAATACTGGGGCGGTGCTTGCGATGACTAGTTATCCGGAATACAGTTCACAGATATTAACTGATGGGCAAAATAAAAGTGTAATAAATAAATATCTGACTGACAAAAATACACCTTTTCTCAATCGGGTGATTGATGGTCTCTATACCCCAGGGTCTACCGTCAAACCCTACATGGCCTTTGCCGCCTTGAGTGAAAATATCATTGATCCATATCAGAATATTTTTGGTGCTGCTTATATTTCTATTCCCAATCCCTATGACTCCACCAAGCCCACTATTTTTAAAGACTGGAAGGCGCATGGCTATGTGGATATGAAGAAGGCGTTGGCCGTATCATCAGACATCTATTTTTATGAGATTGGTGGTGGTTATGAGAATCAAAAGGGTTTGGGTATTTTAGCTATTGATAAGTATATGAAAATGTTTGGCTTTGGTGAAGCCCTAAGCACCCCTTTCTTTTCTGGCGAAGCGGGAGTGATACCAACTCCTGAGTGGAAGAAAGCTAATTTTGACGGTGATGAGTGGCGGGTAGGAAATACTTATCATACTTCTATTGGTCAGTATGGTTTTCAGGTGAGTCCCGTCCAGATGGTGCGGGCGGTCTCGGCTCTGGCCAATGGTGGTAGACTGATAGAGCCAGAAATATTGTTAGACCAAGCTGATCATTTGGATGATAGAGTAACTGATTTAAACTTGAATCAAGCGGATTTAAAAATTGTGCGGGAGGGTATGCACGATGGTGTGATAAAAGATTATGGTGTGGCCAAGGGACTAAATAGTAGTGATTATACCGTGGCCGCCAAGACCGGTACAGCCGAGCTTGGGGTTTATAAGCAGTATGTAAATTCTTGGGTGACCGGTTTTTTCCCGTATGAAAATCCTAAATATGCTTTTGTGATTATCATGGAAAAAGGTCCCGTGGCTAATACCACCGGTGCCACCTCTGTCATGCGCCAGGTGCTCGACTATATGGCGGTCTATAAAAGTGAGTATTTGAAGTAGTTGTGGTTTTTTATGCTAGAATAGGGGGATGACACAAGCGGAGGCGTTGGACATTTTGAAATTAGGGCACAATGTTTTTTTGACTGGTCCGGCTGGAAGCGGTAAAACGCATTTGCTGAATAAATATATTAATTTTCTAAAGGATAATTATGTGGATGTGGGGATTACCGCTTCCACCGGTATTGCCGCTACGCATATGGGTGGTACCACTATCCACTCCTGGACCGGGATGGGAATTAAGGATGCTTTGAATAAAGGAGACTTGGAAGAATTAAAATCTCGGAAATATCTGCGGGACCGTTTTGACCGGACCCAAGTCCTAGTGATTGACGAGGTGTCCATGCTCCACCACTTTCGTTTAGACTTGATTGATCAGATTTGCCGGCATATGAAAAATAGTAATGATCCGTTTGGTGGGATGCAAATTATCCTCTGCGGAGACTTTTTTCAGCTACCACCAGTGGCCCGCTCTGGTGAACCATTAGCGCAGTTTGCCTATGAAGCGGAGATCTGGAAGGAAGCGAATTTCAAAATATGTTATCTGGAGGAACAACACCGCCAGACTGACTCCGCTTTTCTAAAGGTTTTAAACGAAATCCGTGGAAACAGATTATCGGAAGAAGGGATGAAACACTTGCTGTCTCGTTCCAAAAACTCTGCCCATTCGCCTGTTTTGGCGAATGATTTTAAAGAGCCGACAAGACTGCATACGCATAATATTGACGTTGACGAAATTAATCAAAGAGAACTCCTAAAATTGCATGGCCAGCAACGAGAATATCAGATGGAGAGTAAGGGGAGAAAGCCCTTAGTAGATTCTTTGATTAAGAGTTGCTTGGCGCCAGAAGTATTAAAGCTGAAAGTGGGAGCCAAGGTGATGTTTGTTAAAAATAATTTTGAGGAGGGTTATGTCAATGGGACTTTGGGTAAAATTGTGGGCTTTGACTATGACGGACCGATTGTGCAGATTACAAACGGTAAAAACATCCACGCTAAAACAGCCAACTGGATGATCGAGGAAGATGGCAAGGCAAAGGCAAGTATTGGTCAGTACCCTCTGCGGTTAGCCTGGGCGATCACGGTGCATAAGAGCCAGGGGATGAGCTTGGATGCCATAGAGGTGGATTTATCAAAATCATTTGAAAAAGGTATGGGCTATGTGGCTCTTTCCCGCGTACGTTCCCTTGAGGGTCTTACCTTGCTTGGGCTAAATGAGATAGCCGTGCAAGTGCGCGGAGAGGTATTAGACTTTGATGAAGAATTAAAAAAGATTTCTAATAAGCATTTGGCGGAGATGGTCAGTTTGTCTGATGCGGATAGATTAGAAAAGCAGAAAAAGTTTTTGAAAAAGATTTCACCGGAGCGCACTTCTACTGGCCGAATTAAAAAAGTAAAAATTTCTACTTTTGATGAGACAAGGAAGTATTTGGAGGCGGGGCTGAACTTGAATGAGATCGCTTCGGCTAAGGGGACCAGGGTTGGCACGGTTTTGGACCATTTGGAAAAATTGCTAGCGGAGGATTCTCGACTTGATATCAGACATTTGGAGGGTGAGATTCCGGTTTCAAAATTTAAGAAAATATATAAAGCCTTCAATGATATTTATGGTGATAATCGGGAGCTACGCCTCTCTCCAGTGATGAAAATCCTCGGTGGTGAAAACGCCGGTTTCCAGTTTGAGGATTTGCGCTTGGTCCGTCTGTTTTTGAAAAAGAAGGGGATGTAGAGTTTAGGACTTTTTTATGCTAGTCTTTTTACAGATGATCTTTCTGTCTTATAGTCAAGAAAGGTAGTGACTAGTGATAAACAAGGAAGACCGGGCAAGATTAGCCATTGTCCTCATGATCATTGGTGTCATTGTTCTTACTGTGGTGTTACATTTTGTGATGAATCCTTCAAACTAGTCCACAGTACGGTGAACGCAAGCGGGCAGGTGTAGTGATGCGCCTGCCCATTTTTAATTGTCAGATTTTAATGCTATTATTTACCTGTTATGATTTTAAATAAATTCTCAGATTTTTATAAAAAGTTTGAAAAGTATATTTCACCCATTGGGTTGATTTATGGTTTTATTTTTACCTTCCTTACCCTGACTCGGGTGGATATGTTTCTAGAAAACTTTTGGATTGTCGTTCACTTACTGATAGCTGGTTTTGGTATTTTAGCCGTTACTTTATTTGAGAATCGCGCTGATAAAAAGCAGTTACCGGAGGCGGACCGGGAGAAATTCCATTTCTATTTGACTTTAATTATCCAGTTTGCCTTTGGTGGTTTATTTTCTACTTTTTTTGTTTTTTACATGCGCAGTTCTTCCTTGGCGGATAGCTGGTTTTTCTTATTATTACTTCTGGTTTTACTAGTGGGTAATGAATTATGGAAGAAACATTATCAAAGACTAGCTTTTCAAGTCAGTGTGCTCTTTATTTCTCTATATTTGTTTTTAGTTTTTCTTTTGCCGGTTATTTTCCACCGTATAGGGACAGACTTATTTTTAGCAAGTGGCATTGTCAGTTTACTTCTCATATTCCTTTTTACTTTATTATTACGTCGTTTTTCTCATGAAAATTTTAAACGACACCACAATGTTCTTAAGGTAAGTATTATTTCTATTTTTGTTTTGATGAATGTTTTGTATTTTACTAACGTTATTCCACCTATTCCTCTATCACTCAAGGAAGCCGGTGTCTATCATACTCTAGTGAAGGATGGATCTAATTATCAGGTCACTACTGAGACTAAGTCTTGGCTAGACTTTTTTACCCGCTATCCGGTTATTCATCTGAAAACTGGTGATCGAGCATATGTTTTTAGTGCTATCTTTTCACCGGTTAGATTTAATACCGAGATTGTTCACTTGTGGCAACATTATGATGAGGTGACTAAAGAGTGGGTGAACTCTGGAGTAGTGAATCTAGCAATCACCGGTGGCCGTGAGGGAGGCTTCCGGACTTATTCTTGGCAAAAGGGGGTAAAGACTGGTTTGTGGCGAGTAAAGGTGATGACCGCCTCAGGAAAGACTCTGGGTAATGTTAAATTTCGGGTAGAGCAATCCACCTCCACTCCGGCTTTAATCACTAAAACATTATAATACAAAAAGCTTTATTTTTTTCTATTTTTAGCTATAATGACCCTACCCATAAAGTGGGCGATTAGCTCAGCTGGTTAGAGCGTACGATTCACATTCGTAAGGTCACAGGTTCGATTCCTGTATCGCCCACTAGTAAGGGCCTATAGTTCAATGGTAGAACGCATCCATGGCATGGATGAGGTAGGAGTCCGATTCTCCTTAGGTCCACAATAAAATAAATATGATAAATAATAAAAAAATTCTCGTGGTTGGGGGAGCCGGATACATTGGCAGTCATGTGGTCAAAGCCTTGAAGGAGGTGGGCTACAGTCCGGTAGTGTTTGATAATTTGAGCACCGGTTTAAAGCAGAATCTTTTTCCCGATTGTGAATTTATCCTTGGTGATATTTTAAATTATGCGGAGATAAAGGGAGCCATGGCGGGAGTGGGAGCGGTGATCCATCTGGCCGCGCTTAAGGCCGCTGGGGATTCTATGCTGGTACCAGAAAAGTATGCGGTGAATAATGTGAGTGGTACTATTAATCTCTTGAATGCGGTGTCTGAAGCGGGGATTAAGAAGATAATTTTCTCTTCTAGTGCCGCGGTGTATGGTAGTCCTAAATATTTACCCCTGGATGAGAAGCACCCCACAAACCCAGAAAACTTTTATGGTTATACTAAACTTGCAGTGGAGGAGCTCTTGTCCTGGTATTCAAAATTAAAGGGGATTAAGTTTGTGGCCTTGCGGTATTTTAATGCCGTGGGTTATGATGCTAGTCTGGCTATTACCGGGGAGGAGAAAAATCCTGGTAACCTCTTGCCGATTATTATGGAAGCCGTAGTGGGCCGGAGACCAAAGGTAACTGTCTTTGGTACGGACTATGAGACGGCTGATGGGAGCGGGGTGCGGGATTATATTCATGTGACAGATCTGGCGCAGGCACATTTACAGTCTTTAGAATATCTGGAGACGCATGACAGTCTGACCGTTAATCTGGGAACCACTAAAGGCATAAGTGTCCTCGAAATGATAAAAGCGGCCAAGGAAATGTCTGGCGTGGATTTCCCGGTGGAGCTTGGGGCCAGGCGTCCTGGTGACCCCGGTACCGTTTTGGCGGATGCCAGCTTGGCCAAGCAAGTTTTAAATTGGGAACCAAAATACAGTGATTTGGAAAATATAATTAAAACGACATTATCAGTTTATAAGAAAAATAATAAATAAAATAAAATGGGATTTTTTAAAGATTTGCTTTTGAAGAAGATGCTTAAGAATCAGTTAAAGGGCGTGCCAGAGGATCAACAGAATAAAATAATTGAGGCGGTAGAAAAGAACCCCAAGTTGTTTCAGGATATTGCCACCGAGGTGCAGGAAAAAATCAAAGGGGGTATGGACCAACAGTCCGCCACTATGCAGGTGATGATGAGTCATCAAAAAGAATTGCAGGATTTGATGAGATAATGGGATACAAAAGCCCCAAGATTAGCTTAAAACTTTTAATAGTAAAACCCCGAAAATAGTTTGATTTTTTTGAGTCTGGTTGGGTCCGGACCAAAAAAATTAAAGCTATTTTCGGGGTTTTACTTTGCTATATTATTTCTTCACGGAATCTACAAATGATAGACCCATCTTCTGATTCTTAACTTCAAATAAGAGGATTTTGAAAGTATAGCTTTTACCAAGCTCTAATTTCTCCTTCATCTTGATTTCAGAACCAAATTCAGATATATGAACCAAACCGGAGATCCCTTCCTCAATGGAGGCCAAGGCACCATGCTTGTTAAACTTGATGACCACGCCCTTCACTTCATCACCCTTCTTGTATTTCTTCTCGGCTTCAATCCAAGGGTTTTCTTTCAAGGCTTTGATAGAGAGGGAAATCTTGCCATCCTTCACCTCAATGATTTTAGCATCCACTTTCTCACCCACCTTATAGAAGGCGCGAGGATTTTCTACCAAGGTCCAATCCACTTCAGAGATGTGGACTAGCCCCTCTAGGCCATCCTCAATTTTCATAAAGATACCAAAGTCCACAATTCCCGTAATCTCACCATTACAGATATCGCCCACCTTGTACTTGTCTACAATCTTTTGTTTACCTTTCTTCTCAATATTTTTCTCAGAGAAGATCAGCTTACCTTCCTTAGGGAGGGCGGTAATGATAGCCACGGATATTTTATGGCCAACCAATTTCTTCAATTCGTCCAAGATCTTATCCTTATCACCATCATTGATTCTAGGATAATGCTCAGTTTTGAGTTGGGAAGCGGGAAGGAAACCTTTGATTCCTTGCCAGTTGATGATCAAACCACCCTTGTTAGCTTCTTCCACTGGTAATTCCAAAACAGTTTTATTCTTGATAGCCGCCTCTGCTTCATCCCAGATTAGAGCTTGTCTAGCTTCCTTGAGAGATAATTCAATGTAGCCGTCTTTGTTACCAGCATCTACTACCTTGGCGGAGACTTTATCACCAATATTTATTTTCTTGATAATATCTCGAGCGCTGATGAATTCCTTACCAAAGATAATACCTGTTCCATAAGGGTGTAGATTAATATATACACAAGACTTTTCTACCCCGAGTACATCACCCTCCACCACGTCACCAATGCTTGGTGGGGTAACACTCTTGTCTACAATCTTGGTCATTAAACTATCCTTTTTCAACTTGAGGGCTTTTTCCTCAGCGGTTGACTCATCGATCACTACTTTTGCTTTTTTTGCCATATTCTTTAAAAAAAATCGCGCTTTTGGCGCGAACATCGCCAAAAAGGTCCGTTGGTAAACTGTCCCAAGGGTGTTACTTTTTGTGAACTAATAACTCCGCTAGTATACCTGAAATTTATAGAAAGGCAAGGGGATTTGGTTTTTTGGGGAAAATATGGTAGTATAGCCGTCAATAGTAGTTTAATAATCAGCTTACAAATTATTTTATTTTAAAGTTAATTAATTTGTTCGCTTTAACAGAAATAAAATGAAAGGAGAAAGAGAATATTTAACTAAAGACAAATTTGATGAGTTGATGAAAGAGCTCAATGAATTAAAAACCGTCAAGCGTAAGGAGGTGGCCGAGAGTTTGGATTATGCTCGTGGTTTGGGTGATTTGTCTGAAAATGCCGAGTACCATGAAGCCCGTGAGCTCCAAGCTAATATTGAAGATAGAATCGCCAAGTTGGAGTCCATTATGAAGAATACCACTATTATGTCTGGCGAGGCTTCACATGGGGAATATGTCCATATTGGTTCTACGGTAACGGTGGCAAAGCAGGGTGAGAAGAATCATAAGAAATATAAAATTGTCGGTTCTGAAGAAGCGGATATGGCGGCCGGCAAGCTCTCAAACAGGAGTCCGCTTGGCTCTGTGGTCCTGGGTAAAAAGGTGGGGGAATCATTTACCTTTAATACACCCGCCGGGGCGATGACTTATAAGGTCATTGCAATAGAGTAGGAACTCAGATATTATATTACTAATGGCTTCATTTTTCGAAATCAGAAATACGCGGATTGAAAAGTTGAAACTGCTACAGGCAAAAGGTCTTAATCCTTACCCGGCTAAAACCGCTCGGGAGTATTCCTTACAGACGGTGATAGAAAAGTTTGACGAGCTGTCTCAGCTTCCCCAGCTAGTTTTAGCCGGCCGGGTGATGGCTATCCGTGGACAGGGAGCTTTGGTTTTTTTTAATTTGAATGATGGCACGGCTACTTTTCAGGGTCTCTTGAAGAAGGATGAGATGGATGCCGAGAGCTTTGACCTATTTGTAAACACCGTGGATATGGGGGACTTTGTAGAGATTAATGGCTTCCTATTTGTGACGAAGAAAGGTCAGCCGACTCTCCAAGTGAAAGCGTGGAAAATGCTCACCAAGAGCTTGAGTCCTTTGCCGGACAAATGGGATGGACTGCAGGATGAAGAAGGGCGCCTCCGTAAGCGTTATTTGGATGTCATTTTTAATCCGGAAGCTAAAGAGATTATTATCAAGCGCACCAAATTTTGGCGGGCATTCCGGGAATTTTTAAATACTCGAGATTTTATGGAAGTGGAAACCCCGATTTTAGAAAACACCACTGGTGGGGCTGAGGCCAAGCCGTTTAGCACTCATCATAATGCTTTGAATATGGATGTTTTCTTGCGCATCTCTCCGGAGCTCTGGCTCAAGCGCTTGATGGTGGCTGGTTTTTCCAAGGTGTATGAGATCGGGCGGGTTTTTAGAAATGAAGGTATGGATGCCGAGCATTTGCAGGACTATACGCAGATGGAGTGCTACCAGGCCTACTCAGATTATGAGCAAGGGATGAAATTTGTGACGGAGATGTACCGCTATGTGGCAGAGAAAACTTTTAATACTTTGAAATTTAAGATCAAGGATTTTGAGGTGGACTTGGGTGCCGAGTGGGAGACCTATGACTTTGTGGCGACGATTAAAAAGATGACCGGAGTGGATGTGCTGACGGCAGATTTGAAATTGATTGAAAAGAAGCTGCGTGAATTGAAGGTGGAGTATGATAGTAAGAATGGTTTTAATTTGACTCGTGGGGTGGATAATCTCTGGAAATATTGCCGTAAGCAGATAGCAGGCCCAGGCTTTTTGATCAATGTGCCGGTGATGATGGAGCCGTTGGCCAAGCGGATGGAGAGTAACCCAAATCTAGTGGAGCGTTTCCAGATTATTTTAGCCGGCTCGGAGATGGGCAAGGGCTTCTCTGAGCTCAATGACCCACTGGATCAGATGGGGCGTTTTATGGAGCAAGCCAAGCTACGTGAGGCTGGTGATGAGGAGGCCCAGATGACGGATGGAGACTTTGTGGAAGCCCTAGAGCACGGCATGCCACCGACTTTTGGTTTTGGTCTTTCCGAGCGCCTATTTAGCTTCCTCTGCGACAAACCCGCCCGCGAGTGCCAAATCTTCCCTCTCTTAAAACCAAAGAAGAATTAAATTTGTTTGTTATGATAGTAATGTTTCAGTAAATTTGCTAAACTTCCCCTATGGAAAACTTCAAACACCCCCTGCACCTCAAAATCCCCGAGCTCCAAACCTCTGATGAAGTCACCGACGCCGTGGCCAAACAAGAACGTCTCACCGGTGAAGACTTACCCAATGACCCCGCTGAGCGTCTAGAAGCCTACATGTCTCGTCTAGAAAAGGTGTTTTTGAATCCCGATGAAAGAGTAAGAGAACGTAACCTAGAAATGCTTCGTCCCGCTATTTACGACGCCTATATCATCAAACCCCAGGACGTCCCCGAATCCTACTTTGAACTCCAACAACAAGTAGCCCGCGAACGCGGTCAGCCCGTGGAAGTCATCCCGCCAAACGTCCGTGAACAGATGATTACCACGGCC
>CAIKXE010000009.1 GCA_903831305.1 uncultured bacterium
GGCCGTGGTAATCATCTGTTCACGGACGTTTGGCGGGATGACTTCCACGGGCTGACCGCGTTCGCGGGCTACTTGTTGTTGGAGTTCAAAGTAGGATTCGGGGACGTCCTGGGGTTTGATGATATAGGCGTCGTAAATAGCCGGACGGAGCATTTCTAGGTTCCTTTCTTTGACCCGTTCGTCGGGATTCAAAAACACCTTTTCTAGACGAGCCATGTAGGCTTCTAGACGCTCAGCGGGGTCATTGGGTAAGTCTTCACCGGTGAGGCGTTCTTGTTTGGCCACAGCATCGGTGACTTCATCAGATGTTTGGAGCTCGGGGATTTTGAGGTGCAGGGGGTGTTTGAAGTTTTCCATGAAGGAAGTATAACAAAGTTAACAAAAAAAACTAGGTGCTAAACAATGATTCCTCCGCCAAGACATACCTCCCCATCATAAAACACCACGGACTGGCCGGGGGTGGGGGCTTTTTGCGGATTAGTAAATTTTATAACTAGGTTTTTTCCTGACTGAGTGAAACGGCACTTCTCCAGAGGTTGACGGTAACGAATACGGGCTGAATATTCTCTGGTAAAATCCGGAGCTTGGCCCAAGGTCCAATTCACCTCTTTTAATTTTATTTCCTTACTAGACACATCAGCTTCCAGGAGCGGATTATGAGAAACGGTTATAGTATTTTTCTTGAAATCTTTACTGATGACAAAATAGCGGTCTTCTGTGGTCGTTTTTTTAGTAATCTTAAAACCATGTCTCTGACCCAAGGTATAAAGCTCTACTCCCTCATGGGTGCCGATAATTTCTCCACTTTCATTTAGCACTTTGCCAGACTTGGTCTTAATAAAATGCTTTAGGAACTCCGCCATCTCCACTTTACCAATAAAGCATAAGCCCTGGCTATCCTTCTTCTCCGCCGTTTCTAGGCCAAACTTTTTAGCCAGCTTACGCACCACAAGCTTCTCCATATTTCCCACCGGAAAAAGTGTTTTGGATAATTGCTTTTGGGTCAAAGTCCAGAGGAAGTAACTTTGATCTTTATTTTTATCTTTACCAGCTAACAGACTAGCACGCACAAGCCGGCCACCAGAAAAAAGCTCAGACTCAGGTCCTCGGATCTCCTTCGCAGACTCGGCCAGACCATTCGCCTGACAAATTTTCTGATGTCCGGCCACCACTCTCGCGTAATGCCCGGTGGCCACATAATCCGCGCCACGCTTCATGGTCCAGTCAAAAAATCCACCAAATTTCACATATTTATTACACATCACATCCGGATTTGGCGTTCGGCCGGCTTTATATTCCCCAATCATATAATCCACCACTTCTTTTTTATATTCTTTTTCCAAATCTAAAGTATAAAAAGGAATTTGCAGTTTGGCACAAACCCGCATAGCATCCAACCGGTCCTCCTTCATGGTACAGCCACCCCAAAAATCCGGTTGCCAGACTTTAATGAATACACCGGACACGTCATAACCAGCCTCTTTAAGTAAAGCCGCTGACACAGATGAGTCCACCCCGCCGGATAGGCCCACAAATACCTTCTTTTGATCACCTTTTTTAACCATAAACCTATTTTAGGTATAATTCCTTATTTTGCAAATGCTCGGCATAGGTCCGGGCATAATGCATATCCCCCTCTTTATCCGTCAGAAAATAAAGATAATCTGTTTTAGTTGGGGTAACAGTGGCTAAAATAGAGTCCAAACCAGGGTTAGCTATCGGCGTTGGAGGCAAACCTTTATACAAATAACTGTTGTAAGGAGAGTCAATCTTCAAATCCGCCAGTGTAAGCTCGGCTGTTCCCTTGCCGTTAATATATTTAAAGGAAGAATCAACCTGAAGTGGCATATTTAGAGCTAGCCTCTTCCATAAAATACCCGCCACAACCTTCCTAGACTCAGTTGTCCTAGCCTCCTCTTCAACAATAGAGGCTAACTTGATAATGTCCGCTAAAGGTTTTTTATAATTTGTAATTTCATTTTTTATTGTAGCAATCCGCTTATCAAAATTACTTTTCAAAACAGGGATAATATCTACAACTGATATGTTAGGTAAAAACAAGTAGGTATCGGGAAATAAATACCCTTCGTCCTTTTTTGATTGCTCTATAAAATCCTTCTCGCTGATTTTTGAAAAGTTCTTGGCTACTAATTTTCCTATCTCAAAAATATTCAAACCCTCAGGAATAGTTAGCTTGATTGGCACGAGTCTAAAATCCCCTTTTGAAATACGGTAAGCAATAGACATTACTCCCTCTTTATCCTTTAGTGCATAATCCCCGGATTTGATACCCTTTGTGCCCCCGGTGAGTACAGAAAATACTTTAAACCAAAAGGGAGACTTGATAATGTTATTCTTAGCTAGGTCAGCAGAGAGAGCACTGAGACCCGTCCCTTTATTAACAGTAAAAACTGTGCTAGTAGGAAAATCACGGGGTGCAAAAAGTACTGAAGCACTTAGAACAAAAAAAATAAATATTGCGAGGAACAACACAGAAATAGTAAATCTCCGTTTCATAACTAATTCTTAATTGGCAGATTAGGTGGCGGTTCAGACTTTTTAGAAGCAATTTTAGCGAGCGTTGGCGTGGCGGACACATTACCAGGAAAGTGATAAATAGTGGCAAGCTCTTCCGTGTTCAGAACAAAAGCATTTTGTTTATAGTTTTGATAGGGTGGATAGAAAAAGGAGCGAAGGCGGTAGGCATCATACATCTTGCCCACTAATACTGCCTTTTTACGGTCAATTACCTTTTTAAGAAAAGGAAAAATAGTAGACGCATCCTTAAAGGGGTCACCTACATCGGTCTTGGTTTGCAACTTAAAACCGTTCAGACTATTAGAGCTATACTGCCGCATGCTACCAATGAGACCAGAAATATATACCGGGTTAAACAGATCTTTTTCTGAGATATAAAATCCACGAATGCAGGTATCAAAAGCCAACTTACTAATACCGCGCTCAATGGCAGCGATGGTCTCCGTCTGGCCCTTGGTCATATTGGGAAATTTAACGGTTTCTTTAGCCTTAACCACATCTGCGGCATTTACTTTGTCTGGCTCTTTATCAAACATTGAGCCGATCTTGATCTTCTTGATTTCGTCTCTGGCGGCTTTTCTCCAATCATCCTTTTTGGTCCATCTAAAGCTCTTCAGATCCTCCTTACCGTGCTTTTTAATCAAAATCTGAATCCAAATCTGTTGGCCTTTAGTAGCAGAACCTAGATATTCTAAAACGGCAGTCATAGGATCTATCCGGTATTCATCCTTCTGATCAGCATCCAGGCTATAATCCACATAGGTCTTGATCGGATAAATATCAGCCTTGGTTAAACCAAATTGCAAACCCCACATACTAAACTTGTTGATATCATAAATGAATTGTTTGACATAATCCTTCTCAGTGGGTACCTCGTAGATTTCTACGGTTGGATATTGAGCATAGATCTGAGCTTCAAGTAAATTTTTATACTTCTTCTCTGATGACCAGACATAAAAATGCACCTGACCCTCAATAGATACAAGCTCTAGCGAAAACCAACCCTGAACCTTTCCGTCAATATAAGCCTCAGTATAGTTTGCGGCACCTGACTGTTGCATTGCACCAAAAATAATCTCCATGGCTAGCGGTGACTTTTGAATATCCTTTGGAATTTTAATTTCTAAAAGAACTGGTTTCTGTTTAGACAGATACTTCAACTGAACCATCCTGACATATAAAACAATCGCTACATAAATCAGAATAAATGGAACATAAATAGGTGAAAAGACAAAAAGAATTTTATATAGCAGAGGCAGAATCTCAGTATTAAACCTTGTAAGAAGTTCTAAAAGCATGCTCCTATTTTATCACAAACAAATTATCTTGCCAAACAAAAATCCCCGATTAGGGGACTTTTGTGCTACTTTACTATCTCGTATTTGCCGTCTTTGTTTTTCTTGAAATACTTAGGATTCTGAAGATTGATGACAATGGTATTTTCCTTCACATAGCGCTCTTTTAACACCTTTTGAATCACCTCAGCTTTGGTCAAAGGACCATTTTTTTCTAAAATTTTTCTAATCACATCTTTAACCACTCCGCTCATATAGCCCCATTCAGACAAGGCGTATAATCCCCGACCAACCAGGACAAAGCGTGGATCTTTGATAAGCTCATTATGACAGGTGGCCACATGGGCTTTGATCTTAAAAACTTCTGTGATGATCTTTACCACCTCTCTAAAGTGGATTGGGGAACCGTGTCTCCTGATGATCAAGTAAGCATAATCTCGCATACCCTTGGTGCTGATATTTGAGGACTCGGTCTTACCCCATTCACCTAAAGTGTTCTTACCAATTTTTTTGGATAAAGATAACCAACGTCTGGCAATCTCATCATTGCGATATTTTTCAGACACATCTTCTAATTGGCTTAAAAAGGATTTGATAATATCCGGCTCAGAAAGCAAATCTTCACTCTTCAGTGTCGCATATAGCTTTCTCAGGGCCTCATGTACCTTTTCAGACAAGTTACTATCAATAAACCAACGGTGTTTAAAATCTTCATCCTCTTTTATTTTATTAAAAGGATGTCCGGCCACTAACAGAAAGTTAATATGACTCTGGACTGAGGCATCGGTAGAAATATAATCCAATAAATCTTGCTCGGTTACAATACCACCCAAGGAGTGAATAATCTTTTCAATTTCATCAAAGACCGGCTTCTCTTCAGTATACTGCTTGGACTTGCGAATAACGGCCAAAGCATGGTTTTCAATCTGGCGAACTCGCTCACGGGTGATACCATAGGTCTTGCCAATAGCATCCAAAGTCATTGGTTCTGCACTTTTACCTAAGCCATATCTCTTAGTCATCACATCGCGAGAGCGCGGTGAAAGAGCCTCAATCAGGGTCTTGGTAGCTTGCTTTGGTTTGAAATTGACGATGGTTGACATAAAATTTTGTTTAATAAATATTGACTAATAATAACGTCTTGCGTCTACTATAGCACCCTTCCTATTTTAAGTCAAATTGAATTCTGGCGTCAACCTGGCGCGTTGTTGCAACGTTCAAGGTTGACGACATTTTAATTTGTGATCAAAGAGAGTATCCTTTCTTTGATAAATAGCTTCTTGATTATCTCCTTACCGGTCAGCCACTTGGAGACATCATCCCGGGCAAAGGCGGCTTTTTCTACTTCCGCCTGAGTGGAGCCAACAGGCATTTCAAAGGAAGCACGAGGCTTACCGTTAATCTGAACCATCACCATAATCTTCTCAGAAATAATCTTTTTCTCATTATAATCCGGCCATTTTTCCAGATGGATGGACTTTTTATGACCGAGCTTTGCCCAGATCTCCTCCGTCATGTGGGGCGCAAAAGGAGCTAGCATTTTTAAAATTATCTCGTAATCCGCCTTAGTAATCTCTATTTTCTCCGCCAAATTCACCAGAATCATAAAAGCAGAAATAGCGGTGTTAAAATTAAAATTCACAATATCCTCAGTGACTTTTTTTATTGTCTTATGAAGTAACGTTTCAAATTTATGATCAACTTCCTGATTTCGGGATACCCTCGGAGCGATTAGTTCTGACGTTAAGCGGAGAGGGTTTCCCGAAATCCTCTCTTGTAACTTCCACACCTTATCCAAGAACCGGCGAGAGCCCACCATGTTATCCGTACTCCAAGCAATCTCTTGTTCAAATGGACCCATAAACATCTCGTACACCCGTAAGGCATCGGCACCCACATTTTTTACCACCTCATCAGGATTCACTACATTGCCCCAGCGCTTACTCATCTTCCTAGAGTCTGAGCCAAGGACCATCCCTTGATTTTTCAACTGCTTGAAAGGTTCCTTTTCACTCACCGCCCCGATATCAAAGAGAAACTTATGCCAAAAACGAGCATAGATCAAGTGTCTGGTGGCGTGTTCGGTTCCACCCACATATAGATCCACCCCATTCTTCATCCAATACTTTTCCTTCTTTTTATCCACTAACGCTTTTTTATTCTTGGGATTAATATAACGTAAGTAATACCAGGATGATCCAGCCCACTGGGGCATTGTATTTGTCTCCCGCTTGGCCTTACCGCCACATTTAGGGCATTTAGTATTCACCCATTTAGTAATAGCGGCTAATGGTGACTCCCCGGTCCCGGTGGGCTCATAAAATTTTACTTTAGGTAATTTGATCGGTAACTGCTTTTCTGGTACAGCCACCACACCGCATTTATCACAGTGCACTACCGGAATGGGCTCACCCCAATAACGCTGACGAGAGAAAACCCAGTCCTTCAGTTTATATGACACTTTTACTTTTCCAAAAGCCTTAGTAATCTCTTTCTCCGCCTTCTCGTTATCCGTACCATCAAACTTACCAGAATTTATCAAAACGCCGGTGCTGGTATAGGCGGTCACCTCCTTACCAATTCTTTCTAGCCAAATATCCATCTCCGCATGTGTCATAAAATCAACCGTCAGAGTCTTTAAATCTGCCCAAAAGACATCCGCCTGATCAGCCTCCTCCTTGGAAATCGGTGCCCTCTCCTCATCCTTTAAATCAAAAGAAACCAGGGTAGTGTAAGAAACACGGTTCACATCCTTATGAGCCGCAAAATATTCTGCTCGCACTTGCCCACCAAGGATTTTCCCGTTTGCTAGATTTTTATAACCGGTTTCCTCCAGGACTTCTCTTTTAGCCGCGGTTAAAATATCCTCACCATCCGTGCCACCCATCGGGAAAGTTCGCCAGTCATGCTTTTTCCACTGCAAACATAAAATTTTATTATCTTTAGGATTTCGGACTACCACTTGCACATTTTGTCTCGTCACTTTCTCTTTACCAGGAACCGGAGGATTTCTCTTATCAATCCGCACTGGAATAATCACTTCCTTGATCGGCAAATTATATTTTGTCGCAAAGGCAAAATCTCGTTCATCATGAGCCGGCACCGCCATCACGGCGCCAGTACCATAATCAGCCAAAACATAATCTGACATCCAAACTGGCACCTTTTCACCCGTGGCGGGGTTTATCACAAACACCCCCTTGAGCGCTACACCGGTTTTACTTTTATTGACCGCGGTCCTTTCTATCTCCGTCTTAGTTTTAGCCTCGGCCATATATTTCTCCACTTCTGGCCAGTTTTTAATCTGTGTTTTTAGTTCCCCTACCAGCTTACTCTCCGGCGCCAGCACCACATAGGTCACACCAAACAGAGTATCCGCTCTAGTGGTAAATACTTTGATACTTGATTTTGAGTCAACCACTTTAAACTCTAATTCTGCCCCCTCAGACCGGCCAATCCAGTTCCGCTGACTCTCTTTAACTGATTCTGGCCAATTCAAATCATCAATATCTTTTAAAAGTCTGTCAGCATAATCAGTAATTTTAAGTACCCACTGACGCATCGGCTTCTTTTCTACCACGGTACCACAGCGTTCACATTTACCATCTTCCAAATCTTCATTGGCTAGACCAGTTTTACAGGAGGGACACCAGTTGATCGGCTCAAAGCTTTCATAGGCTAAACCTTTCTTAAATAATTGTAAAAATATCCACTGGGTCCATTTATAATAATTTGGATCCGTGGTATTTATCTCTCTGGACCAATCATAATTTAAACCGAGAATAGATATTTGTTCTTTATATCTTTTTACGTTTATTTTGTCAGAAATTACAGGATTAATTTTATTTTTAATCGCAAAATTCTCTGCTGGCAGACCAAAGGAGTCCCAACCCATAGGGTGAAGAACATTGAAACCGTGCATTCTTTTATATCTGGAGTAGACATCAGTTGCCACATATCCACGTGGGTGTCCAACATGCAAACCGGTTCCAGACGGATAAGGAAACATATCCAGGACATAGAACTTCTTACCCTTGGCTGTGTCCTTGGTTAAATTTACCTTCTTTTTCTCCCACACCTTGCGCCACTTTGGCTCGATTTTTAAATGATTATACTCCCCGCCTATTTGCTTTTTCATATCCTAATACTACAACAAAACCCCCCGCCAAGCAAAGGCCATACCACCTCCCCTCGCGGACTCGGTACTCCTCCTTAGAAAAGGCGGAGCAAGCAAAACCTCCCCTTTCCCCTCCTTTTCTAAGTAGGGGTGACCATTCTGATGGACGAGGTGGTGATGTGTTAATCCTTAAACTTCTTGACCGCAAAATAGATAAGAGTACAAAGTGCCACAAAGAGGATAGCGACTCGGAGGGCATTACCCGCCTCAGACCAATAACGAATGGAGGCTATAATAATAGAAAGTAAACCTCCCATTGAGGCGGAAACTGACAAGATCCAATTAAATGATAGCATAAAGCTAACAGCCACTAATAGTATTCCAAGACTGACTAAAGCAATAAAGATATTTTTTTCATAAGTGATTCTGGCGTCATTATAATCATTATTACAAGTGAATTGTAGGTTACAATAACCGGCTGGGATGGTCTCACCTGGAATAGAAGGCTTACCATAATAATTTGCATCCCACTGACCTCCTTTAGCTAAGCAGGCGTCCTTGGTGGTAATAGCCTCAATCACTTGCTCTTGCTTACAGAATTGATCATATTGCGGAGCACTATAAATCAGAGAAATAGCGTAATTAAAAAACATATTTATCACGATTACGATTCCGATAACTAATGACCACTTTACAATAGCTGGATATTTTTTTGGTTCCATTTGCTTAATTTGATTAAACTAATAATTGATACATTATACCACAAAGAAGCTATATTTTGAATTCAATCACATCACCATCCTTTACAATATAGTCTTTTCCTTCAGTGCGGAGCAAGCCTTTCTCCCGAGCCAAACCATAAGAACCCGCTTCAATGAGCTTGCTCCACGGAATCACCTCGGCCCTCACAAATTTCTCCTTAAAATCCATATGAATAGCCGTGCCAGCCTCAGGGGCCGTCGCTCCACTCCGTATAGTCCAAGCTCGGCTCTCATCCTCACCGGTGGTAAAATAGGTTTGCAGACCGAGCAAGTCATAACCCGCTTTGATCAAATCATTTATTCCATCATCTCCAAGTGAACCATGGTTCACTTCAGGTTGGAGAGCTTGTCGCATTTCTGTCTTCTCCGCACCTTCAAAATCCTTTAGTTCATTTTCTATTCCCGCGTCCACCATGACGTATTTAGAATCTGTTTCCTTAAAAAATTGCTGTAGCTTGGCCCAACGTGGATCATTCATCTCATCCAAATTTTTACCGCCAGATTTTTTATTTAAAACATATAAAATAGGCTTCATACTAATCAAGCAAAGTTTCTTGGCCTCCACCAGCTCAAATTCATCAAGCTCTGCCTCCCGGGCCAACCGCCCTTCATCCAATAACTTTTTTATTTTTGTCAGTGCCGAATTTTCAATCACCGCTGTTTTACTGCCTTTTTTCATCTCGCTGACCAGGCTCTGCAACCGCTTTGAAGCGCTTTGTAAATCAGCCAAAATGAGTTCTAGATTAATGGTCTCAATATCTGACAGTGGGTCCACCGTATTAGCCACATGAATAATATTGTCATCTTCAAAAATGCGTACCACTTCCGCAATAGCATCCGTCTCCCGGATGTTAGTTAGGAATTTATTACCCAGGCCCTCTCCGGCGGAAGCGCCTTTAACTAGTCCAGCAATATCTACAAACTCCACCGCCGCCGGTATTGTTTTAGCTGATTTTGAAAACTCTGATAGCTTCCATAATCTATCATCTGGCACCGCCACCACCCCCACAGACGGATCAATAGTACAAAAGGGATAATTCTCACACGGTACGGCCTTGCGCGTCAGCGCGTTAAATAAGGTGCTTTTCCCCACGTTTGGCAGACCCACGATTCCTATTGATGTACCCATAGTATATAAGATACTTTAAAATAACTCAAAAGTAAAATTAAAGAACTACTATAATCCAAGAACCTTATTTATCTTCAAGGCAAATTTCTTGGGAGTTCCAACTATTTTCTCCCAGATTTCCGTCACTCCCAGACTATTTAACTCCGCTATCACCCTGGTAAGCATTGAATTAGTAAAGGCAACCACCAAAACATCTTTAATATCCTCTTCCTTACGAATCGTCTTTAAAACATCAAATCCGCTTATATCTGTCATTATCAAGTCTAAGAGAATAATATCCGGCTTTATCTCACGAATACGCTCAACCACTTTGGCTGGGTTACTTTCTGTATAAAACTCAACATTCGGAGCATTTATAGCAAAAGACATTTTATAGAGTTCCAGCTGTTCCTTATCATCATCAATATATAATAATTTTTTCATATGTTTTCTTGCCCGATCAAATTCAGATTTGATTTAGGGTAATTATTCTGATAAATTAACTCTGCTTAGCAATTGGTAATTTAATATAAAATGTTGTCCCTTTATTAATAACAGATTCAAACCAAATCCGTCCACCCGGGTGGGCTTCAACAATCTTCTTAGCAATAAACAGGCCTAGGCCCGTCCCATAGGCATGAACATCAACCGCATTCTTGGCCCGGACAAACTTTTCAAATAGCTGACTGGCCTGATCCGCAGGTATGCCGATACCGCTATCAATTATCTTGCAAATAAAGTTACTACTGTCCTTGCTTATGTCCACTGTGACAAAACCCCCTTCTCGGGAATATTTTATTCCGTTATCAATAATATTTTGCAGAGCATGTTTTAAAAAGGAGTCATCAGTCATAATGTTCAAGTTTTCTACATCTGACCCAGCCTTAAACTGGTAATTCAGCTTTTTGGCTTCGGCCAAACTAGTGAGGTCAGTAAATATTCCTTTTACCAGCAAAACCAAATTAACCGGTTTGACTGTACCTGGGGCAAAAGTAAAATTATCCATATCAAGCTCTGCTGCCTTCAAAATGTCATTCAAAATATCCGCCAATTTCTCAGATTTTTCATAGATACCAGCAATAAACTGATCTTTTTGTTCCTTAGGCGCGTCATCCAAATCCCCCTCCTTTAGCATTGAGGCCATACCTCTTATCACAGAAACGGGGGTTCGTAGCTGATGAGACACAATGTCAATGAATTCTGACTTTATTTTAAGCAAGTGTTCAATCTCTTCCTTCTGTCTGATTTCCTTCTTAACGCTACGAACGATCATCCATCCAACAAAGGAAAAGACAATTAAAGTAATCCCAGTCAAAACTCGATTTACATTCGTCTGAATAAAGAAAAACTGTGACCCAATCAGAATCGCCGACGCCCAGACTAAGGCCTGAGTAGCAATAAGCTTAACATCGAACGTTTTGAACCTAATTATCGCATAAGTCAGAAAAATCATAAAAATATTCATACCAAACAAACCGTAAAATTCTATGTAGTAATTATCCAAATAAGTAGCAATAAAACCTAGGGAGGTGAATGAAAGTAAAAATAACTCTAAGCCAATAGAGATGAGAATTATTTCTCTCCTAAAATCTTTTTCGGCTTTCCTCCAACCCAAGATTGATAACAGTAAAATACCGAACATGATCAAATAACCTAGAAGGTAATAGTAATTCGTAAAGTAAAAACCTTCTGCGGCCTCGCAATTCACTACATCAAAGTGAGCGAGGTTGTAAATAGTTGGTGTTAAAAATATTATCGGTAGAAGCGTTAGAGAAATTATAGTTTTGCCGATAAATGGCATATCCTTTTTAAAAATAAAAACATAGAAAAAATAGAAACAGGTTACCTCAATTAGTCCAGCCGCTATTCCTAAAAGTGACCAAGCAACCATTGTCAGCACGCTGCTTGTACTCATCCAAGTAATCAAATCCAGCAATACCCAAAGGGAAAATAGGGCAGAAATCACAAAAAGGATCTTACTGAGAAAAAGTCTGCTTCTATACAGCACAACAATACCAACAGATAGAGCCACTACGACCGAAGGGACACAAACATACCATACCAATGACACTATATTTAAATTGCTGTGGATATAGTCGTAACACGTTTGAAGATTGGTGACCAGGTTGAATTCCATTTGTTTATTATATCTTATTTTTAAGATACTTGCTCGAATATGAGTCCCAATAAATATCATCCTCCGTTTCCTTTGGTAATAATCGGACTACAAGCGGCTTAATTTTGAAGACACCAAAAATACGCTCAAAGGCTGGAACTACGACCTTATGAGTGAAATCTTTCTCTCTTCCGCTTTCTAGAAAGTTCTCAAATAGAATTCCATTTCTGATAAATAAGGCTAGAAAATAAACATAAAACTTTTCCGGGTTACAATCATATTTTCTCAGCCAATCAGAAAAGTCATAAATTTTGTTTCCGATATCTTTTTCTTGCTCGTTAAACAATTTATGATGAAAATCGGCTAAGCACTCTCCTCCCAGCGTCTTTATCTCCTTTATTCTCTTACCATTTGACTTATTGAAATCAATGACTAATTCCGTAACAATTTCCTTTCCTCCTCTTTTGCCAACTTTTCCCTCAAAGAACATCTTTCCCAAATGGTACTTTGAGGTGTTCTCTGGAGTAAAAATATCATCGGTAAACTCAGAGATGACATATTCCAAACCGATTTTATTTACTAGTTCCTTGAAGAGAAAAAACTCAAAATTCGGACTCGCCACATGCCTGGCTAAATATGCTTTAGGACTGTCCAGGAGAAAATCCGGAATATCTCCACCTAAAAAATCATCCACTTTTTTCTTCAGCTCCTTGTCTTCCCATCTTCGCTGTATTTCTTCCTTCGCTTCTTCGAGCGGTGTATAGATGTCATCCAGATTCATATTGGGTATTATATACCTTTTTTAGCCAAAAACTAGAGCTAGGGAAAAATTTAATTCAAAAATAAAAGGTTCCTGCCACCTTTTTCCATAATCTTCCTTACAACAGGTTGCGTTTGGACGTGATTTCTTCGATATCTCCCTTAGCCAAGTACTTTGGAATTTTTTCCCATTCTTCCAATACTTTTTCTTTCCCCATCTCACTACTGAACCAATTATCTCTGGTAAAACCGTAAATATCGTAGCAAACAGGAATTAACTCAACAGTTTTCGGAAAATGCTTCTTAAGAGTCATCAATGCCCTTCGAGAATGGTAATGCTTAACTATAGAAATTATCTTCTTGATGTTGGAAAAACCAATCTCTTTTTCTATTTTTTCTTTTGAAAATAATACGTTCTCTAGAGAGTTTAGCGATTTATTCTCTAAGATCAGATCTTCTTTCCTAACACCCATTTTTAACAATTCCTTCGCCATTTCTTCGCACTCGTTCTGTCCCGTAGTTTTATTTATCCCCCCGCTTAATAATATTTTTGGAGTAAGGTCATCTTTGTATAATTTGTACGCAACTTCAAGAGGTTCGTGGTGTCTGGTGCCGAATACCATGGCTATATCCGCTTTTTGAGGGCGGGATTCCAAAAAAATATAGTCGGTAATTTCCTTTATTTCATCTTTGTTCATAAAAAATATTTTTCTATTAAGAAAGGATGCCTTGAATGATTAAAGATTTAGCATAAAAGCTCATCCGCTTTTTTAATTCTATGTCTTCCTGCCTTTGTTGTATTTCCTACTTAGCTTCTTCGAAGTATATTATTGATATATGGGGGTTGAGAGAGATAAGCATTTCTCACCTTCATCCAACGTGTCAGCCGAACAATAAGTGACCGTGCATCCTTTCTCTCCGTCTGTGCAAACTAAAGGATTGCAACCCTCCACCGCTGGGTCACAGAGTTCAAGATTGGAAGCCTTCTTTTCGACTTTTTTGTAATATTCTACATTCGCTGGATCACAAGTATCGTCACCTTCCGCACAAGGTAAGTAAAAACAGGATTCCGTACTTGGATCACAAGAAGCCTGGGCAGATACTAAATAATCCTTTTTAACCCCATACATATAAACCGTCACACTAATAGTGCCAATCAAAAGTAAGAGAAAAACTGTCAGCAAGATTTTTGATTTCCGATCCATGACAATTATTATATCAGAAAAAAACTAAAATAGCTCTAATAATCGTAATTATGACCTGCATAAGCAAACTCCAGCCCAAACAGCCAAAAATGGTGCTGAAAACAAAGATAAAGTAGTCCCGCCGGTCCAGCTTCTCAAAGGAGCCGTGACGGAGGAAAATAGTAGTGATAAAAGAATCCTGCCAGACGGATAGGGTCACAAAAGCAAAGACATCATTCTTATTAAGCAACCAAATCATAAATTGCAGAAGCTTGGCCGGGAGGTACAGACTGAATCTTTTAATCAGGTTCTCATGATTACTAACTTGATGGACCCACAGATGACCTTTAGCTTTCAGAGCCTCCACTTCACTCACTCCAAACCAATCAACCTTCTTCCGATGATACCAAAACAGGATAATAAAGTTATTGATCAAAGCCATAATGATTAAAACCAAAATGCCGTAAAATCCGTAGAGGGACTGCAGTACCGGCCAGAGTACAAAATCAACGGAGAAATTATAGGCCTCGTATATCCCCCACCCAGACATCACCTGAGCGGTCCGCTTTAGGTTTTTGGATATTAGAAAGATGATTATTCCGAGAATAACCAGACCCGTGATGATGATTGTAATATCTTGTGACATTTATAGACTGTACAACTGCAATTAAAATAAGCAAGCCAATATACTACTCAGTTCTTGTTTTGTACACTCTACACCTGGTGATTCAAAACTTGAGCGTGCGGCGCCATGCCAATCACTACCGGCTGTTGCCAACAATTTATATTTCCGGCTAAGACGTAAAAGACCACTTACTTCTTCTTTTGTATGTTTGGGATTATAGACTTCAATTCCCTTCAAACCAAATCTTTTAAAACTTTTAAGAGTATTTTCAAATTTCTTTTGGTCCTTTGAAAAGAGACGACCTGGATGGGCAAGTACAGCAATACCACAGGAATCAGTAATAAGATTAATTGCCTCCAAGGGAGAGAGCATCCAGTCAGATTCCTCTTCAACAAAAGCCTCTCTAGACAATTCCTTTATTGTTGCTTTTGACTTAAGAAACTTTTTTAACTCAACTGCTATGGTGTTTCTACTAATATAGACTTCTGGATTCCTTTTTTTAAGATCAAAATAATCCAAATTCAGTCCCCTATATTTATTATTTAATTTTTTAATTATCTTTTTAGCCCTATCATTGTAGCCTTTCATCGTTTTATCTAACCCAACATTTAATCTATGCGTATCAAACTCTTCTGAATAACCTAAAATATGAAAAGATGTTCCCGTCTTATTGTCGAAGGAAGATACTTCAACCCCTTGTATAAACTTCACTCCACCTTTTTTAATCTTATGCAAAAGATTTTCAGATAACTTATGAATATAATTATGATCAGTAACGGAGAAAACTGCTATTTTAGTCTTAGTGACGAGTCGAAATAATTTGTCCAGGTTATCCTGTCCGTCAGAATAGTTTGAATGCAAATGTAAATCAATTAGCGGCATAGTTTTAAATAGTTTAAACGACAACCCCCACTGTCATATCTTAACAGCGGGGGTAAAAAACATCAAGAGCCAGTCTACGAGGTCGGTAGGTGGTCACAAGTCGCCTGGTACAGGTGAGCACTCTCCTGATTGAAAACCAGAGCGGCAAGACTCTCATACCAGGACATCAACAAGAGGCCCTTCTCAAAGTCAAAGGAACGCTTGCAGCCACGAAGGAAAGCTCTGGCAGGCTTGGAATCGACACCGTATGTTCGATCCAACGCCTCAAAGCATCCATCGATGTCTGATGGGGAGCTCAAGTATTCCGTCTTGTTCTGACAAGCATAGAACGTCAGGGCATTCCCTGCTCCGTGCAATAGCTTGCTGACAAAGATCCGGCCACTCTCCCCCTGCAAGGACCGAACGAGTTGCCGTCTGCAAATCGTCCGATTGTCATGTATGACGTAGGCGGTTAAGTCAGCGAACGAAAACATCCGTTCGTTCTTGGTTATGGGCAGTACAGAGAACTCACCCTTAACCAACACTCCCGATACTAGCGACGGGTTGTAGCGTGGATACCACAGTGGGGAACGTAAGTCGTCGAGCTCGTCGATGGTGTGAGGCACGAGGTCGATATCATTACCTGTCGCCTCGACCAGTCGGTCACGCAGACTCAGCAAGAGCCTGTAGACGTTGCTGTCTACCACCCCGGAAACACTCGGGATGATAACCGCTATGTCACAGTCGACCGACATCTCATCGCACAACCACGAACCGTACATCTTCGCCGACAAGACACAGTCAGACGCCACGAGAGTCTCACTGATCAGAGAAAGAGCGAGTTCCTTGTTCACAACAGCATCCTCCTTGTTGGTTTGTACTTTGCAGACTACCACGTCAGACACGGTCTTCTTTCCTACTCACCTACCTTTCATTATTAATGGCCATTTCACCCCAAGATTTACATGGGGTATCTACAATTTAAGGTACCAGTTACACACTAAATTGTCAATGTTCGTCAAGATTGACAGACAGAAACAGAAAAAGACCTGATTATATGTCATTCTCAATTTTATCGTTTTTTCCTGCCAGCTTACCGCCAGGTAGAAACCCATAATCTACACCGGTCCGCAGCGGTGGAGGTATTTTTACCGTAAACTCAAGAGGGATGGCTAAATTATGGCTCAAATTATTACTGTAATCAGGTGGGGTTGTGTTCACTTCATGCCGATGGATAATGACATCACTTAAAGATACCTAAAAAAACGACAAAAGTAAACTAAACAGAAAATAATCAAAAATTAAACGGTGAAGCTCTTTCTGATAATACCATTTGAAGCATCAAATGGTTCTGAGGTAAATATTTCAGAATAACTCTCATCATCATTTTTCTTTTCAATTTTTACAAAATACTTTCCCTTAGGAACCAAACAGTAGTACCGGCCAATCTTGTCAGCCACCTTATTAGTAATCTGTACTTTAAGCTCGGCATCAAACACCCGAATAATAGCAAAGGAAAGTGGGCTACCATCTTTTTCAAGCAGTGTCCCCAGAGCTTTAAATTTTAGACCAAACTTTCTGACAATAGCTAATAAAAGATACAAGCCAAAAATGATTAGGTTATACGGTGCCGGTACCAGAAAGATAGAAGCGACTGAGACCACAAAACCGACCCGGAAGGTCCAATCTGTAATCAGCCGGATCACCCTTTCACGCTTAGAATAAAACTTCATCAATTTCTTCTTTCCCTTCACAAACTCGTTCCAGTCAAATTTGATTGGATCAATAGGGATATTTTTATTTATTAAAAGACTATCTCCTTCAAGCAAAAGTTCCTCACCAAAATAGAGATTATTATACATAGCGTCCTCCATCTGACCCTGCATCTTCTGTGAAGGAAAAGTATAATTTGTTTTACTGGCGGAAAGAATATATTTACCTGGAGTCACCAAAAAACCGTAACGACCATCCAAATCAGTGATGGAGGTATTCTCCTCCCCGGTACTAATATTTTTCAAAGTAACATAAGCAGGGTCAATCGGCTGTTTAGTCACACTATCATAAACCGTCCCCCAAGGGCGGTTTCTCTTTTTAAGCCCAAAGATACTCAAAAGCAATCCCCAGAGGCGAAACGGCATTGATGCCAAGTCAATTAGCGATGTAGCAGCCAAACCACCGGACAAAACACCGACAGTGGCCACGACTTTAGTGACAGTACCGCCAGTCTGGCTTTCAAAAATCAGCTTAGCACCAGTAAATAATTTCTTAGTGCCAGAATTTATGGCGTCAACTAAAGCGTTTACCTCAACAATCTCTGATAACGAGGAATCTGTCTGATTATCACTAGGTGAAATTACAGGTGATTCGGTAGGTGTGGGCAAAGTTGGTGACTCCGGAGTAACCGGAGCTGGTGTCACCGGTGGCGAGACTACTACCGGCGGAGTTGTTACTAAAGGGGGTAAAACAATAGGGGGAACGGTAACGACGGGTGGTGTATTAGTATGTCCTCCCCCACCTCCACCTGAACTATTGGTCACAAAGGTCAAATCAGTGGAGGAAGAGGTGCCAGCTGAGTTCGTGGAAAAAGCCCGGAAGTGATATGTAGTACTAGGGTCAAGGCCAGTCACAGCAAAAGAATAAGCACCAGTGCCATAAGAATCAGTGGTGGAAGTGGCGGTACCGTAAGCAGTAGTGAGGCCGTATTCAAAACCGCGGATAGTATTGTTTTCACCACCAGTATCCGTGATGTTACCATTTAGGGTGGCGAGGGTAGTGGTAATACTACTGGCGGCACTTACGGTGATGGTAGGAAGGACGATGACGGGAGGGAGGGCATCCGTCACAAAGGTCAAATCAGTAGAGGAAGAGGTGCCAGCTGAGTTCGTGGAAAAAGCACGGAAGTGATATGTAGTACTAGGATCAAGGCCAGTCACAGCAAAAGAATAAGCACCGGTGCCATAAGAATCAGTAGTGGAAGTGGCGGTACCGTAAGCAGTAGTGAGACCGTATTCAAAACCGCGGATAGTATTGTTTTCACCACCGGTATTAGTGATGTTACCATTTAGGGTAGCGAGGGTGGTGGTAATACTGGTAGCAGCACTTACGGTGATGGTAGGGAGTACGATGACGGGAGGAACTACCACATTGTAACGGGAAAGATACACATGATTCCTAACACCATTTGATTGGACATAATCCATATAGACATTACCGGTAGTGGTAGAAACTACTAACTGAGGGGCACTAGCCGCATTGGCTGTACCAAGATCTATAGGATCCCCGTTCGCAAAGGTAGTAATCCAGGCTGAGGTGGTATTATCCCATATTTCAGCTCGAGTGCCATTATAACGAGAGAGGTAGATATGCCCAGCCTGGGCAAAGGTCACATAGACAATACCACTTGAGTCCACCCCTATCTGAGGGACGCTAGCAGCGGAGGCAACGGCGCTAGCTATCGGGTCACCATTGGTGAAGGTAGTGGTCCAATTAGTAATACCGTTATCCCAAATTTCCGCATCAGTGCCGTTATAACGAGAAATAAATATATTATCAATCGCACCTGCGCCTTTTACATAAGTCACATAAACATTATTTGTTGAGTCAATAGCCACTTGTGGTGTGGCAGCATACTCAGCCAGACCGGTATCAATAGGATCACCAGCACCAAAGGTAGTAATCCAGCCTGGAGTCCCATTGTCCCAGATTTCTACATTAGTACCATTATAACGAGAAAGATAAATATAAGGTTGAGCACCATTATACTGAGCAAAAGCCACATACACTTTGCCCGTAGAATCCACCGCCAAATCATAACCGTTACCATTGATATTACTGGCTGTACCAGTATCTATCGGGTCACCGTTCGCAAAGGTAGTAGTCCAGCCCGCCGGTGCATCATTGTTCCAAATTTCAGCATTAGTGCCGTTATAACGGGATAGATAGAGGTGCATTATACTCCCAGCATTATATTTAACAAAAGCCACATAGACTTTGCCGGTAGAGTCCACCGCAATCTTAGAACTTCCGGCACCAGTAGTTATACCGGTATCGATCGGGTCACCATTGGTAAAGGTAGTGGTCCAATTAGTAATACCGTTATCCCAAATTCTAACATCCGTCCCATTATAACGAGAAAGAAAAATGTGGACATGACCACCAGGAGCGGCGTCAGCCGTGTAAGTTACATAAACATTATTTGAGGAATCAATAGCGATCTGTGGACTAGCCGAAAAAAGCATGGCCGTATTATCAATAGTAGTACCGTTAGCAAAAATATTAGTCCACACTCCCGGGGTGCTATCCCAAATATTTACACTTGTACCATCATAACGTGAAAGATAAATATTGGTACCCTGAACAAAAGCCACATAGACGTTATTGTTTAAATCTATCGCTAACTGCGGAACAGAAGCCGCTGAAGCGGTACCAAGATCAATCGGGTCACCGTTCGCCAGGGTGGTGGTCCAACCCGGAGCCCCATTGTCCCAGATTTCTACATTAGTACCATTATAACGAGAAAGATAAACATGATTCTCAGATCCATTAGTCTGGACAAACACCGCGTAAACGACACCGTTGTAATCTACGGCTATTTGAGGAGTCAAGGAGGAGGCAGCAGGAAGCCCGACAGAATCTACCGGATCACCATTAGCAAAGGTGGTGGTCCAGCCGGCTGGTGCATCATTATTCCAAATTTCTACCTCCGGCGGAGCGGCCAAAGCCGACTGAAAAGAAAGAGCAAACACAAAAAACAAAAATACATAAAAACCAAATTTTTTACAACCCTGTTTCATTGCTACTATTATACCATAACTAAATTATATGAGAAGCGGTTTTAACTACAAAAAACAAGAGTATTTAATTTTTGGACACGCATAATTTTCTGCTGAAAATTTGCTCAAGACTCCCGCCGTCGCGGTCCGTAGCTCCAAAAATCAAACACTCTTGTTTTTTTCATTACCTACTCACCCCCACCCCAAGTTTTCACCGTGGCGGTAGTGGTAAAAGTTCTGGCAACGTTTAGGATAGAATCTGTAACAGCCTGGTCCACATTAGACATAGTCATAGACATACGAACAGTTCCCGCACTATTAGCACCAGTCAAATCCGTGAAGGTCAGTGAATAAACTTTTAAATTAGGATTAGTAAGACGTATTGGAGTGCCTCCGGCTTCCATCTTCCACACGGCACAATTTTGCAGATAAAACACGGTAGGGTCCTTGGCCGGATCAATCATTTTGAGAGAAAGAAGTGATGACACGGCATCCACACAAGAGTTTACTGACACATCTGGCCCCGGATTTGGATCCGGCTCGGGTGGAGTAGTATACAGATCAATGATCATGGTCCGGCCGGCAATATTTACTTTCTCCGTAGTCTCCACCGAGCCCAAAACCAGGGTCACATCCAGGCTAGGGTTAGTGATTTCCAAATCAATAGTCCGCCCCAAAGTGGAGGTGCTGAAGGTATCAGGTAAATCATAATTAATGTACAAACAATTTTGTACTCCATCAAGTAAAGGCAGACTACCGGTGGTTGTGGCCACTCCCAAAGCATCAAAAGGCATAGTGGTGGTACCAAATAAAATAGCGTCCACCGGTCTAGTGGCTGAACAACTACTCTCCGCTTTATAATAAACAACCATATTGGTAATACTGCTAGTAGCTAGCGAGCCAACTTGCTTTATTTTAAAAGCGGTAGAGGTAGCATTACCTTGAGCCTGCATAGTAAAGGCACCACCTAGGTTTAAACCAACCACGGGTGTGGTTGTGGTGGACACCTGGCTACCACTTTTACCTACGGTGACGATCGGCGGTGGCACTGACTCGGTACCAATAGTGAGAGTCACTCCGTTTTCAATCGTCATAATACCAGAGTAAGTAGAATCTAATAGTAAATCACCCACGGACATATTAGCATTAAAACTGGTACTACTACCAAAACCATTAAAAATTACACTATCAAAAATATCCGGCAAGGTGGCGCCACCAAAGCCCCCCGAGGTCAGCGACCAGTTAGTGGTGGTACTGTTCACCCCACCGAGCGGACCAACCCAATATTTATTGGCCGCCTCCACACCAGAAACAAATACAGCAAAAAAGCCAATCAGGCTGAAAGTAAAAATAATATACGTTAATTTTTTTTTAGAAAAATTCATTCAATTTTACTCCGCCCAAGTGGCTTAATACACGCTGTTTCAGAAAATCAACTTATTCAGTAGCTGGGGTAGCGGAACTAGTGTTGCCAGTGGTAGCTGGGGTAATAGCTTTATTTAGGAAATTTACAATTTGCTCAATAGCTATGCTATTATTACGTACTTGTGTTTGCATGGAGACTACAATATAGACTGAATAACCAACAGCGGTTAAAACAACCCCTACTAATATACCAATGATAGCCGTAATAACGATTTGTTTTTTCATATAAAAAAATTAACAATTAATAAACTTCCTTATAATTATACCATAGCTACTTTTCCACGCAAACAATAGCCCTAAAAATCCTGGAATTGCCACATCACAAACGAACTAAAAAGCCAATTTGTATTCCCGCCACTGTCTATGGACTGATTAGCCGTGATGCTGTGGAGAGCGGTACCATCCTTCACATTCACAAAAGCTACCGCCTCCGAGCCGTTATCATCAATATTGAATTTAGCTGTGCCGTTATCACTCACGGTGCGAAGTGACATTCTGCCGGCACTTGA
This sequence comes from uncultured bacterium, assembly GCA_903831305.1. GTDB lineage: Bacteria > Patescibacteriota > Minisyncoccia > Phycocordibacterales > GWA1-40-21 > CAIJXO01. The sequence continues at coordinate 22,071 of CAIKXE010000009.1, forward strand.
TCCACGGAGAGTGAGCCTCCCACTAGCGCCGATAGTCTGCGTGGTATCATCACCAAAAGTCAGGGTATAAGCGGTAGTGGTACTCTTAGTCAGATTATAGAAAGTGCTAGAGCCTAAGATACTTTGATTACTGCCATCTAAAGTCACTGTCCCCGCTCGCGGGACAAAACCTCCAGCCCCAGCCGAATTAATAAAGTCACCGGCTAATTTCAAAATATAATTACTAGCTGTAACGTCCAGTGATCCAGCCGTGATGGTGAGATTCCCGTTCACATCAAAATTTGTGGCTGGTAGGTTAAAAGTGGTGCCGGTATTATTCAGATTTAATGCTCCGTGAGCGACGTTTAACATGGTTACGGCAGAGTCATCAGCCTGACCAGTATAGCTTGTGGTAGAAGTAGCGGACATCGTCACTGTCCCGGCATTGGTAAAAGTAGTTCCACTCAAACTAAGTGAACCGTTATTAATGAGAGTGGTCCCAGTTCCCACAGTAAGTGGCGTACCAGTGGCCTGTATAGTCAGAGTTTGTCCTGGATCAATGGTCAATTTTCCGGCTTTGGAGGCCGTGAGAGTAAAACTGCCAACGGTGGTATCTGTAGTAGAAGCAGAAATAGAGGTAACTATCCCAGAAGCAGTAGAGATATTATTATTGTTAATAATCAAGTCCCCACCGTTTGTTCCTTGGGCCTGAGTTTGTTTATAGACAGTACCAGCGGCACCATTAGTATTACCAGATCCACCATAAGCAGTAATACTTGCCCCACCAAAACCACTAAAATCTGCCTGGCTGCCATCAAGGATAATTGCTATTCTACCCCCACTACCGGAACCACCATTACCTCTATTACCACCATTAGCCCGAAGTGTTCCCGCTCCGGAAATAGTACCAGTAATAATATAGACACTTCCACCAGAACCAGTATCACTGCCATTTGAGACCAGACCACCAGCACTTAAGGTTCCTGAAATACTAGTCAGACCATTAACATCAAGTAGAATTGCCCCACCACCAGCTGAGGCATAACCGCCACTCCCCAGATTAACAGGTGCTGTTACCGAACCATAAACATGGCGAGTTCCACCTGTACTACCGAAATCGCCCCCCATTCCACCGTAGCTTCCACCATTATATATACCTATCGTTGGGGCACCTGGACCATACCACGTGGAATAACCTTTACCATCTACATTGATAGACCCATCCACAGTAAGGTCACCACCAATTGTAAGATTCACCTTATACATTTCACCCTGAGCGGTAGTTCCATTTGCCGAGTGACTCATGACAGCTCCACTAGCTACCGTAACATTACCGGAAAAGGTCTGCGGAACATCAGTGGTAAATTTAGCACCAGAGCCGACAGTAAATAATGTAGCGGGGTTAAAGGTGGAGGATGTCGCCAGCCAGAGGTTGATATTTGTATAACTAAAGGTATCAGAGGTGGTAAATGTACCACCGTTGATCTTGAGATAAGAATTATTATTATCACCGGTTAATGTTCCACCAGTTAAATTAACAACTCCACCAGAATTGATTTGAAGTGTACTGGTAGTGCTTAATGTAATTGTATTAGTTAGAGGACTGAAAGTAACTCCGCTTTCTATTAAAAGATTTCCTTTATTTTGTAAAGTGATAGGGCCAGAAGGCAATTCAGTAATTGACGAAGTAACAGGGGTAGTAATATATGATGAGGCAACCAGATTACCATTATCAATTATAAGGGTACCGTTATTTGTCCCCTGTGCCTGAGTTTCTTTATATACTGTGCCCGCCGCAGCATCATATGTGTTGGTGACATTAGCGTTATCACCACCAAGCGCAGTAATAATACCCGAAAATGAACCAAAGTCTCCAGAATCCAAGACAACTGATACGCGTCCACCACCTCCAGCACCAGCACCAGCAGTATTAGTACCATCACCACCATCAGACCTAATGATACCACCACCATTTATTGTCGCCGCTCTAATATAAATACTGCCCCCTGATCCCGCACCACTACCATACCCACTAACAGTTTCACCCTGCGCGGTAACTATTCCATTCACTGCTATACTACCAGTAATATTTAATATTACTGACCCGCCACCACCACCAGCTGATGGACCTCCGCGCCCACCGCTTCCAAGATTTATCGGAGCCGTAATTGAGCCATAAGTGACACCAGAAGATGAAGCCGAAAATAAAATACTACCAAGACCGCCATAGGCACCACCACTATAAATGATTGTGCCCTTACCGGGACCATACCCTCCATCATATCCCCTAGCATCCACATTGATTATGCCACCAGTGGATAAAGTGAAATCACCTCCCACATCCACCCAAAGAGCATGCGTTTCAGAGGTAGAGTTATCCGTATGAGTGAGCACTCCGTACGGCCCGACAGTCAAATTACCAGTGACAATCAGCCTTTTAGTACTCGTACCATATGAAAGAGTTGTAGTAGAATTTGTAGAACTACCGATGGTCAGTGAAGCGATAGTAACCGAACCAGCAATCACACTCAAAGTGGGCGCATTAGTATAGCCACCATCAATGATCACGTCATCTGTGGTGGTAGGAACACTATTAGTATCCCAGTTGGCCGCGGTAAACCAGTCAGTAGAGGCTGAGCCATCCCAGATATATGGTCCAGAAAAAGGAAATGTCCAGTTTGTATTATTACCACCATCAGTACTAAACTGGGTAATGATAGCCAGACCGGAAGCGTTGGAGTTACTCACCCTGGCATAAGAAACACTTGATGTGCCAGCCGGCTCAATGTCAATGTTCCACTGATCCGTGCCAGTACCGCCAGAGCGAGATAAAATTATTTCATGGCCGCTCGTTCCTGTGATATTAAGCGCACCATTGATTGTCTGTGTACTACCACTTTCAAAAGCTAAAACCTTATCTGCCGTCACTGAAGTCAAATTATAAAAAGTGGTGTTTCCAGAAACAGTAGAGGTACCGGTTCCGCCAAACACTATTCTGGATGTTCCCGGCGTAAAGATTCCGCTTGCCCCAAGTGTCCAGTCACCACTCACACTAATAGCATTTGACCCTGGGACCAAAGTTCCTGCTGTCACTGTCAAACTACCAGCCAGAGTAGTGGTGGCATCTTGCAAAGCAAAAGTTCCCCCACTACCATTTAATATTATATTATTAAAATTTTGTTCCCCGCTCGTTATACTTTTTGTTCCGCTCATGGCTGTGAAATCCACAGTTCCAGCATTGTGGGTAAATGTTCCGCTGGTTAATAACCAGGTGCCACCCACAGACATAGTACCGCTAGTACTGATGAGTGTCCCACCATTAATCGTCAAGTCATTTGATAATGTCACGGTGTGAGCTTGCTCATCCAGTGTCCCAGCCGTCACCAATAAATTTGCTACCGACAGATCTGCTGGTAAGGTGAAAGTTCCGCCTGTCCCATTTATTTTTAGTGTGGCATTAGTATAGGTCCAATCTTTAATATCCCTGGTGGTACCAGTTGCCACATATTCCACAGTTGAACCAGAATTAAGAACACTTGAACCGTTAGTTATGGTCTCATCACCAGCCAGCCTTAAAGTGGCCCCACTTGCCACCGTCATAGCATTTGTGGTTGTTAGATTTTGTCCATTAAGACTAAATATTCCGGCATCAGTATTAACAGCATAAAAAGTTTTTGCTCCAGGTAAAGTAAATACTCCACCCACACCGTTGATTTTAAGTGTGGCATTTGTATAGGTCCAATTTTTAATATCTCTGGTACTAGTGGTCGCGGTATATTCCACAGTAGAAGAAGCATTCAAGGTTGGCGCCGCTGGAAAAGTCCCTTGATCGCCGGTCAACTTCATAGTACCAGCACTGGTTACCGCTGTCCCGCTGGATAAATTACAACCCCGAAAATCAATCACCCCACCATTGTTAATAGTTATGGCACCGTTTTGTGTCCAAGTACCTGATCCACAAGTGATATTTCCAGTATTACTTAATGCACCACCAGTGGTCGGCGAATCACCAACACTAAAACTTGTACCAGTAGCAACTGTCATAATAAGATACGTTTGGGAAAGTGCCCACTTAACAGTTTTAAAGCTAGAATTAGGACCGATATTTAGATCAAAACCATAAGAGTTTCCAAGAGCGGGAATTTGCAAATCAATATTGGGAGCAGTGATGGTTCCTGAGCCGGTATTGGTCATGGATATTCCATTAAACGTCCAGGTACCGGTGCCAGCGGTGATGGTCCCGGCATTACTTAGATAACCACCCGTAGAGGGTGAATCCCCCACGGTAAAGCTAGTGCCTGAGGCCACAGTAAAACTAATATAGTTTGCATACAGAGCCCACCCGACAGTTTTAAAATTTGAATTGGGGCCGATATCTATAGAGGCGGCTACTCCGCTACCTAAATTTGGAAAACGGAGATCAATATTAGGAGCAGTGATGGTTCCCGAGCCGGTATTGGTCATGGACCGGCCAGTAAAGGTCCAGGTACCGGTGCCAGCGGTGATGGTCCCGGCATTACTCAAGTTACCACCGGTTGATGGTGAGTCACCGACGGTAAAGCTAGTGCCTGAGGCTACGGTCATAACACGATAGTTTTGTGAAAGGGCCCAAATAACTGTTTTAAAGCCAGAATTAGGACCAATATCTATGGTAAAATCTACCGCGTTACCCAAAGCCGGAATCCGCAGATCAATGTTAGGAGCAGTGATGGTTCCTGAACCAGTATTGGTCATGGATGATCCATTAAACGTCCAGGTACCGGTGCCAGCGGTGATGGTCCCGGCATTACTTAGATAACCACCCGTAGAGGGTGAATCCCCCACGGTAAAGCTAGTATCAGCAGTTACATTAAAAGCCGTGGTATTAGCAGTCAAAGCCCAAGTTACCTTACCAATAGTCTGATTCGGAGCATCCAAGGTTTTTGCTCCACCAGTAAAACTCAGAGTCTCACTGCCACCAGAGTATGTTCCGCCACTCACAGTAAAATTTCCCGATGAAGTAATAGTATATGTGCTAGGAGCAAAGGTACCGCTGGATTGAGTAAAACCCGTGACGGAGATAGACTTGCCAAGAGTGATGATTCCAGTATAACTAGAGCTGATAGTAAAAGTAGCTAAAGTACTTGACGCCGCCGTATCCCAGGTACAATCCTTGCTACCTGAGTTAAATACAATAACGTCATTATTCACCGGTGCGGTACCACCCCAGTTTGCGCCAGTAGAGGCATTGTTATCAGCTCCGCCACCAGTCCACGTTTTAGTGGCTGCACTGGCATTTCCCGCCAAAAAAAAGAGGCCAAAAAATACCCCGAGAATCACTAAATATTTTTTATTATTTTTAAAATAATTATGCGTCATCTGCTTGAGGTAAATCATTAAAACTCCGGTGACTGCGCGCCGAAAATATTTAAAGTAGAAGTACCCATAGTAGCGATGAAGGACCAAATATCACATTTACTATTGGTCGTGGTTTGTGTGGGGGCACTGCCACCAGACCAAGCAATAGTTCCGGGCCAAGTGATAGTCCCCGGGGTGCCGGCATCTGGATTACACACCACCAGTTTCAAATTCTGCCCGGCTTCATAATTACTGAAAGTCATAGTGATACCCGTGGTGCTGATGCGCACTAGCTGTTGGTTCCCCTCTCGCCAGTTTATGGTCATAGAAGATCCGGCGCTCAGTATTTTCTCCGACACTCGTATGGACCCCGTAGCCACCGTTAATACATTTCCTGGAGTGGTAGTGCCAATACCGACGTTGCCAGTAGTTGCTTGTAATGTCATTGCTATTGTATTATTGGCTTGAAATACAACATTTTTACCACGAATCATAATATCTTCCCAAGTACCACCAGTTCTATTATAAGATTGAAAAATTGAAGCTCCACTACCAGTTGTGGCATCTCCAAGAAGGGCATTGTAATCCGTACCGTATCTCATCTCAAAACCTACTCCTGAAGTTGGAAATGTAAAACTACTATTAGCAAGACCTGAAGCTCTAAAGATCCCACTTACTTCTAGTTTAGCTTGAGGTGCCGTCGTCCCAATCCCAACGTTACCAACATTATCAATCCTCATTCGTTCTTGTTCTGTTACTGAACTGCTTGGTGTTGTTGAAAATGTTATTCTTCCAGGCATACTTGAATCGCTGATAGTTGAACCATCAACTGCAAAGTCAATTCTCGCTCCCGGTCTATAAACTGTTCCTGTTGTAAAACCGTTACCTCTAAAATAGCCCAGGCTATCGCCATTTTGTACTATGGTAGGAGAAGTAAGTGTCCCTCTCGAGCGATATAAATTAAAGTTAGGACTTGCAGATGCATCAGTATTATTGGCACGATAAAATCCTCCTGCGGCAAGCCATTCGCCATCGTCTATATAAGAACCAACTGTCCCTCTGACAGATAATTTTGCCCCCGGACTCGCTGTCCCTATTCCTACATTACCATTTGCGCCGACGGTAAACAACCGAGAATTTGTAGAAGATGACAAAGCAAAAATATCCGCTGACCCCGCCGTGCCATAAATGTCCAATTTAGCTACTGGAGTGGTGGTCCCAATACCGACGTTGCCAAGATTATTTGTTCCATTGTGTTGTAAAATTACATTACCATAACTACCACCACCGGTAGCACGGTTTCCACCATAAATATATATTGGTCCACCATTTTGATAATTTACCGCAGTACTCACCGCATCTGCACCAATAATTTTTGACACAGCCGGAAGTTCGTCATAATAAGGAGTCGGTGACCCTTGTAAGATAAAGGCTCCATTATCAGCATGGGCATAACCGTGCAAAGACAAACTAGCACCAATACCAGTGTTCGAACCCCCTGTCATAAAAAATCCATTAACATCCCAGGAAGTAATACCGTATCCAGGGTTGATATACATATTGCCACCAAACTTACTAGTACCTGCTACATCCAACTTGGCGCCCGGTGCCGCGGTGCCTATTCCCACATTGCCACTATTATAATAGATAGCACTACTGGTGGTAGCCGTCCATTTACTACCCGCAAACGCTATGCCATTTTGACGCAACGTCCCCGTAAAGTTCACGTCCCCCGCCACGGTCAGAGGGTAGCCCGGAGTGGTGGTCCCAATACCGACGTTGCCGCCGTTTGTTTGAAGCACCAAAGACCTCGTCGAAGAATCAGTGTCTATATAAGAAGGGCTATGTGCGGTATCAGCCCCTTTGGAATATCCAAAATTGAATATTGGAATACCAATAACACTTAACTTTTGTATTATTTTTGATTCATTTATCGCATAATTGACCTCTAATGGTGCCCCCGGACTCGTTGTCCCAATACCGACGTTACCATTGGCCCAGGACAAGGTGGTGCTACCAGTAGAAGAAATCAGTTGGCGGGCGTTGGTGTCAATACTAAGAACTGGAGTGCCGGCATTATCTAAAATCCCTTGGCCCATAATACGCAGGCCCCCAGTGCCCGTGGCATAAGTAACGGCTATGCCGATACTGACAGAAATAACTGTGACAAAAATAACAGAAATAAGAGTCTTCACCCGGTAAGAGGCCGAACCGACATTGTTTTTTTCTTTCTCAAAATCGCTCATTTTTATATAAATATTTTCCCAATATAATTATTCCAAATTTCAAACCGGGCAAATCCCTTGCCTCTCATAACTCAGTTATTATTATACCATAGCTGTATTTGTATACAACCACTTTTTGCACATTTCTTCTCTTTCTTCTCTTTCCCACCCGTCAACATACGACGTTGACGTCTACCAAAAATAACTTACCATTGACATAAAAAGCAGAACTGCTATACTGTGTAGACATATGGCTTCGGCCTCGCCCCCACCGCAAGGTGGGGGCAAAATATTTTAATCAAAAATCATCTTCTTCACTGATTTCATCAACTCCTGAAAAGTCTTATCTTCTAGCGTCTCAATCTTACGGATTAGTCTTTTTGTATCAATTACCCTTATTTGAGACAAAACAGCAGTCGAATCTCTGCCTTCTATTTTTCCTAGATAAAAATAATACTTACCTATCTTTTTCTTACCAGTTAAACCAACACACAGAAAAGTATTTTTATTAAAACCCTTTATAACCAATACTGGTCGATCAAATTTCTGACCTGTACCATCCTGTTCAAAACCAACATTAACTCCTAATGAGCACCACCAAATTTCTCTTTCATTGTAAAAAGGAAATTCTTGATTTGAATGGATACTTTTCTTTTCTAAATTCCACTTATCAAAATCTTTTTGCATTTATTAAATATCCAGATTTGCGAGCTTGGCGTTGCTTTGGATGAAGGATTTGCGGGCAGGGACATCGGTCCCCATGAGCATATCAAACACTTTATCTGCCTCCTGACCATCAGAAATATGGACTTGCTTGAGCACGCGTTTTTCTGGATCCATAGTGGTCTCCCAGAGCTCCTCGGCATTCATTTCTCCAAGACCTTTATAACGCTGAACATGTAGCTTTTCTACTTTTTTAGTTTTATCACCTTTCTGATTGTTCTCCTCCTCGGCCTCTTCTTCCTCCTCCTCCGGAATCGGCTCGCTACCTTCTACTATCTCTACGTCCATGGGAATATCCTTACCAAAAATCTTGGTCTTTTCTTCCTCAGAATAAACATAGGTAATCTCTTTCCCTTTTTTTATTTTATACAGTGGGGGCTGAGCAATATAAATGTAGCCACCTTCAATGAGCGGTCGGAAATAGCGGTAAAACAAAGTCAGCAAGAGGGTGCGAATATGCGCCCCGTCCACATCGGCATCGGTGGCAATAATCACTTTGTAATATCGCAACTTCTCCAGGCTAAAGGTATCACCAATGGCGGTGCCGAGAGCCAGCACCAAGTTTTTGATCTGCTCAGAACCAAGCATCCGGTCCAGGCGAGCGCGCTCAATGTTTAAAATCTTTCCACGCAAAGGTAATATAGCTTGAGTCTTCCTATCCCGGCCTGTCTTGGCGGTACCACCGGCCGAATCTCCCTCTACAATAAATAGTTCAGACTCCGTAGCATCATTGCTCTGGCAATCAGCCAGTTTTCCAGGGAGAGTCATACCTTCCAGAGCCCCTTTACGCAAGATGGAGTCCTTGGCCGCTTTAGCGGCTTTTCTGGCCCGTAATGCCAAGGTCACTTTACTCACAATCGCCCGAGCATCCTCCGGATTCTCCTCCAGGAAGGCTTCAAAAGCGGTACCAAAAACATCCTCTACGGCACCACGAGCCTCCGTACTACCGAGCTTGGCTTTGGTCTGGCCCTCAAACTGAATCTCGCGGAGCTTGACGGACACCACGGCGGTCAAGCCTTCTAGCACATCATCTCCGGTAAAGTTGTCCTCGCTATCCTTGATAATACCGTTCTTACGTCCATAACTATTTAAAATTCTAGTGAGTGAAGCCTTGAAGCCAGTGGTATGGGTACCACCCTCGGAGGTATAAATGTTGTTGGCAAAGGCCACCACGCGAGCGGAAATATCATCTACATATTGAAGTGCCACTTCCACAGACTCCACGCCTTCCACCTTCTTCTCCACATAGAAAATATTTTTATGAATCGGTTTTTGGAACTGATTATAAAACTTGATGAGTGAATAAAGACCACCTTCAAAATAAAAAGTTTGTGATGGTGCCTCTACACCCAGATCTCGGAAATAAAAGACGTGAGCCTCGTCAAATTTCTCTGCAGTGTTACGAGCGTCAATCACGGAGATACGGAGACTCTTCACCAAGTAAGCTTGCTGACGCATATGAGAGAAAACTTTATTCCAGTCAAAGACCACGCCTTCCTTGAAAATAGTCTCATCTGGCTGGAAGAGAACGATGGTTCCGTGCTGTTTGGTGCTACCAATTTTTTTCACCGCGGCTTTACGCTTACCGCAAGAATATTCCTGCATATAAACACCACCATCCTTGTGAACGGTCACCTTCATATAGATAGACAAAGCATTTACCACTGAGGCACCCACGCCATGCAAACCGCCAGAGACTTTGTAACCCTCACCACCGAATTTACCTCCAGCGTGAAGCACGGTCATAATAGTTTCCAGAGCTGAGACTTTGGTCTGTTTGTGAATATCCACCGGGATACCACGGCCGTTATCAGTGATTCGAACTTGGTTTTGCGGTAAGAGAACCACTTCAATATCATTGGCAAAACCACCCATGGCTTCATCACGTGAGTTGTCAAAAATCTCCGTAATCAAATGGTGCAGACCATCGGGCCCCGTGGTACCAATATACATACCTGGACGGCGGCGCACTGGCTCTAGCCCTTCAAGCACGGTGATCTGCTCCGCCCCATAATGAGCCTCCTTCTCCTTTTTTACCTCTTTTTCTTCTTTTTCTTTGGCCATAATTTTAAAAATTTACACTCCTTAAAAAAGTGCAACATTCTTTACCCCTTAATTATACCAAATATACTTCCAAAAAGAAAGGAGGAAATTAGGGGGTTATCTCACCACGGCTTGTAATTCCGTCTTGGTTTTAGCAATGATCTGATCTTGGATTTTATTCACCTCCTCACCGGTCAAAGTACGCTCATGGGAACGATAAGTGATTCGGAAGGTGTAGGACTTTTTGTCCGCCCCAAACTTCTTGGCATCCTCATATTCATCAATCAATTTTACCTCCTCAATGATATTTTCTGCAAAGTCACGCACAATTTCAAAATAATTATTCAGATTTATATTTTTATCAATGATAAAGGAAATGTCTCTGGTAGTTTCCGGATACTTACTAACATCTTTATACTTACAATTAATATCCTTAAACTGACTGGTGATACGCGGATCATCAGACCACAAGATACGGATATCTGGTATCTCCATCTTAATCATGGCAAGTCTATCACCA
>CAIKXE010000010.1 GCA_903831305.1 uncultured bacterium
CGCCCGTCAACTCAAGGGAATTGGGGATACTCGAAGTCCGTATTTATACGGCCTACAGTAAATTCGATAACAGGGAGTAAGTCGTAACAAGGCACGGGTAGCGGAAGCTGCTCGTGGAAATTTTCAAATTGAACAACGTCGGTGTAGATTATGTGAGTAGTTTACACTGACTTATTGAGTCGATATTAAATGCCTCAATTGAGCATTTAAGTGTTTACCTGAACATGTAACAGGATGACATTTCCGGAAAGACGGGATAGATTGGCCAGCTCGGTAGAAATACCTTGCTGAGTTATAGAACGGAACAAAAGAAAGAATAATAAGAAAAGGCCCGCCATCGGATGGCGGGCCTTTTCGTTTGTCTGTGCGCGCACTAGGGTTCGAACCTAGGACCTTTCGAGTATCAGTCGAATGCTCTACCAGCTGAGCTATGCGCGCCTTGCTTTGTAGGATGAATATACCAGAAATTACCTAAAAATACAATAATTTTTTTATAAATGGGAACTCTTTTAATATATATGATTTCGTGCTATATTATCAGCTCAAATTTAATAATTAATAAATAACCATGAACAGCATTAAAAAAACCAAGATTGTCTGTACTATTGGCCCAGCCACTGAGAGTGAAAAAGTATTAGGTGAGCTTGTGACCGCCGGTATGAATGTGATGAGATTAAACTTTTCCCATGGTGACTTTGCTGAGCATCAGACTCGGGTGGATAATATCCGTAAAATCATCAAGAAGACTGGCAAGCCGATCGCTATCCTGCAGGATTTGGCTGGCCCTAAAATCCGCATCGGTGAATTTGAAAAAGGTCTGACTGTGCTTAAAGAGGGGGCCAAATTTACTTTGACGGTGGACAAGATGATGGGTAATGATGAAAAGGTTTCTATCAACTATCCGCTTTTTGCTAAGGAGGTAAAGGTAGGGGACCCGATATTGCTTCATGATGGTAAGAAGAAATTAGAAGTAGTGGAAATTAAAGGTAATGACGTTATTTGTAAAGTCATTGTCGGTGGAGAAATAAAGAGTAAACGAGGAGTTAACCTACCTGGTTCGGATTTGACGGTTAGTTCAATTACGGATAAGGATCGTACTGATTTAAAGTTTGGTTTGAAAAATAAGGTGGATTATTTTGCGCTGTCTTTTGTGCGTAGGCCAGAAGATATTACTGAACTACGAGACATTTTAAATAAAGCAAAATGTGATGCTCGAATCATTGCCAAGATAGAAACTCCACAGTCACTTAAATGTATTGATGAAATCATAAAATTATCTGATGGTATTATGGTAGCTCGCGGTGACCTAGCGATTGAGATTCCCGCTGAAGATGTGCCACTGGTCCAGAAGATGCTTATTCAAAAATGTAATCAAGCGGGTAAACCGGTGATCACCGCCACCCAGATGCTTGAATCCATGATCACTTCACCCGTGCCGACCAGGGCAGAAGTTTCTGATATTGCTAATGCCATTTTGGATGGAACTGACGCTATCATGTTGTCAGAGGAAACCACTCTGGGTCAATTCCCTGTAAAGGCTGTGCAGATGATGACTAAAATTTCTGAAAGAATAGAAAAGGACTCTCATTATCGAGAGATGGTGACTAGTCGGAAATATAGTGACCCAGTCAAGCGTACTTCTGATGCTTTGGGTAATGGAGCTATTGAGGTGGCTAGAGGTTCAGGGGCCAAGCTGATTGTAGCTCTGACTGACAGTGGCTTTGCCGCCAGGATGATTTCTCGTTATAAACCAGAGCAAAAGATTATTGCTTTGACTCCCAATGAAAAGACTAGAAACTGGTTGGCTTTATCATATGGAGTTACACCAGCTATTTGTAAACAGTTTGGCGATATTAGTCAGGTAATTAAAGAGGCAAAGACTCTGGCTTTAAAGAATAAATTTGCAAAAGTCAGTGATAAAATAGTAATCGTGTTTGGTTTACCTTTAGGTAAAAGCGGCGGGACAAATTCCTTAGTTGTGGAGACTTTATAACCGTGTTATAGTAACATACATGGAACGAATCAAAAGTTCATATAAACAGCACTTCACTGATAAGAGTTTTCTTTTGTCTATTATAATATCTCTGGTACTTTTAGTAGTTAGTTTGATTATTAATTTTTACGCTGGGACTTATGCGGCCAAGAGTGCTAGTAATCCCGTGACAGATATAATTCTGTCAAACATCCGTGCTTATGATTTGGACGCCGTCTTTGTCTACGGTTCATATCTTTTCTTTTTTGTTATACTATTTTTTGGTTTATATCATCCACAGCGTATCCCTTATATCGTAAAGAGTGTGGCCTTGTTTGTGATTATTCGGTCATTGTTTATTACTATGACACATTTGGGTACTTTCCCAACCCAGATTATAGTCCACTCAGATTTACTGAGCAAAATGACCTTTGGCGGGGACCTTTTCTTTTCTGGACATACTGGCTTACCATTCCTCCTGGCTTTGATTTTTTGGAAAGATAAATGGGCCCGATATATCTTTATTTTGTTTTCTATAGTCTTTGCGGTGACCGTCCTCCTCTCGCATATGCACTATACCATTGATGTGGCTTCGGCTTTCTTTATTACTTTCACTATTTATCACATCGCCGGTCATTTTTTCAAAAAGGATCAGCAGTGGTTTGATCAACAAATTGATAATTAGCCGGAACCTATTTGCCGTTGTTTTCTCCTTCTTTTTGCTATAGTATATGGAGGTTGGGCGCGTGGCGAAACGGTAGACGCGTACGCTTCAGGTGCGTATGGGGGCAACCCTATGGAGGTTCAAGTCCTCTCGCGCCCACATTATTTATAAAATATGCAAAATTACAAAGAATATTTTAAGGGGAAGAAGGTGACGGTGATGGGACTTGGGCTTTTGGGCCGAGGGGTGGGGGATGCGGCCACCTTGGCGGAGTGTGGAGCGGATTTGATTGTGACCGATCTAAAGACAAAAGAGCAACTCCAGAGTTCATTGGATAAACTAAAAAAACATAAAAATATTAAGTATGTTTTAGGTGAACACCGATTAGAGGATTTTATGAATCGTGATTTTATTCTAAAAGCCGCGGGCGTCCCCTTAGATTCCATTTATATTGCCGAAGCGCGGAAAAATAATATTCCCATCGAGATGAGTGCTTCACTTTTTGCTAAATTATCTGGTATACCAATTATCGGGGTGACGGGGACTCGTGGTAAATCTACGGTTACATATATGATTGAGCATATTTTAAAAGCCGCGGGAAAAGAAGTTCTTCTTGGTGGAAATGTCCGCGGAGTTTCCACCTTATCTTTACTTAAAAAAATAAAAGAACACAACCGCCCTGTCCATCAGAATGGCCACCCCGCCTTAACTAAGGCGGGGATTAGTGGGAAGCCTTCGGCTACTATGTTTGCCGTCTTTGAGCTAGATTCCTGGCAGTTGCAAGGCTTTGCTGATTCATCTATTTCCCCTCAAATTGCTGTCTTTACCACTTTTTATTCTGATCATTTGAATTATTATAAGGACAATTTGGAAACTTATTTTACTGATAAAGCTGGTATTTTTATTAATCAAAAAAAGGAGGATTTTTTGCTTGTGGGTAAGCAAGCTTGGCCCACCGTCGAAAAATGGCAAGCTAAAATAAAAAGTCAGATTATCGTGCCAGCCGAGGAATTACCATCGGGCTTTACTATAAATATACCAGGTACGCATAATGAGTATAATGCCATGCTCGCTATGTCAGTAGCTAAGTGTCTGGGGATAAAAGAAGATATAGTTAAGAAAGCTATAAAAACTTTTAAACCAGTAGAAGGACGGCTAGAATATTTAAGGATGGTAAGGGGGGTTAAAATATACAATGATAATAATTCAACGACACCAGAGGCGACGATGGTGGCGCTTAAAGCTTTGGATAATAAAAAGAAGAACATTGTTTTGATTATTGGTGGGTCGGATAAAAAGCTGGATATGAGTGTTCTGGTAAAAGAAATAGAGGGGAAGTGTAAGAAAGTTATTTTACTTCCCGGTACCGGTTCGGATAAGTTGAGTCTAAAAGAAGTTATTAAGGTTTCTGACCTTAAGCAAGCGGTTAAAGAAGCCATGGCTGTTTCAAAAAAAGGTGATACAATTTTGTTTTCCCCAGCTTTTGCCTCATTTACCTATTATGCTAATGAATACGAGAGAAATGACCAGTTTGTAAGCGTGATAAAAAAGCTAAAATAACATGGACAATATTTTAAAACAAGCTAAAAAGATTCATTTTATCGGCATTGGGGGGATAGGGATATCCGCAATTGCGCGGATGATGCTTTTAGAAGGGAAGATTGTCAGCGGGTCAGATCGGGATAAGACTAAAGTGACGGAGGAGTTGGAAAAAGCGGGAGCGACTGTTGTGATTGGTCAGAAGGCAGAAAATATTCCAGCGGATTGTGACTTGGTGGTTTACACGGTAGCGATACCGGCAGATAATCCCGAAATGGTGGAAGCTAAAAAGCGGGGGATTAAAATGCTGACGTATCCGGAAACACTAAATATTATTTCTAAGGAAAAATATACCATTGCTGTGTCTGGTACTCACGGTAAGACCACAGTGACCGCCATGGTCGCTAAAGTGATGATTGACGCCGGTTTAGACCCAACTGTGATTGTAGGGAGTTTGATATCAAACCCGGCCCCTGTGGAATCATCCTCTCCGCTTAACGGAGTACCTAATCGCTCCGAGGATGTTTCGTCGGGGGGTGTCAAAAATTTTGAGAGTAATTTTGTGATGGGCCAGAGTAAATACCTAGTCGTGGAGGCCGATGAATATAAAAAGTCATTTCATAACTTGGAGCCGTCTATTTTGGTGATTAATAATATTGATCTTGATCATTTGGATTTTTATAAGGATTTGGTGGATATCCAGAGCTCTTTCTTGCATTTGGCCCAGAAATTACCAGCTGACGGTTTTCTGATTTGTAATACCAAACTGCCAAATTTGAAACCGATTATTGAGGGAGTCAGATGTAAAGTTATAGATTACAGTGAAATAGAAATGAAGGAAAAATTATTGATACCGGGTGAGCATAATAGGCAGAATGCCAAGACCGCTTTGGGGGTTGCTCAGGCTTTGGGTATAAGTCCCTCGACTGTGCTCGAGGCGCTGAAAAAATTCAGCGGTACCTGGCGCCGGTTTGAATATAAAGGGAAGACAAAAAGTGGAGCTTTGGTCTATGATGATTATGCTCACAATCCACAAAAGGTGAAGGCTGCTCTGCAAGGGGCGAGAGAGATGTATCCCCGCCAGCTGGAGGGCGGGCAGGCCGGAAAAAGGATTGTGGTGGTCTTTCAACCACACTTATTTTCTCGCACTAAATTACTGCTGAATGATTTTGCTACGGCTTTTGGTGATGCCGATGAAGTAATACTCACCCCCATTTTCCCCGCGCGAGAAGTATTTGACCCTACTATTTCATCAGAGATGCTGGCTGGCTGCATCTCCGCCTATCTTAGGAGGAGTACCGAGTCGGCGAGGGGAGGTGGTGTGGTCCGCGCTTTCCCAAACTTCTCCGCCATTGAATCCTACTTAAAATCTACCCTTGGTCCCAATGATGTCCTCATCACCATGGGCGCCGGTGAGCAGTATAAAATCGGGGAAAACCTGTTATAAACAAAGAGGACTAAGGACGTTGACTTTTAGGCGACCTTTTGCTAATATACACGGACAAAGCTCATAAGGGCTTTTTAATTTAAAAAGGTAGCAAAAAGGATTAATTTCACATGGCAAAAACATCAGTAAAAGCAAGAGCCAGGAAAGAACCAAAATTTGCCTCACGTGTGGTGAGACGCTGTTTTCGTTGTGGCCGTAAGAACGGTTATATGAGAGACTTTGATTTATGCCGTATTTGTTTTAGAGAGTTCGCTAATCAGGGTAAAATTCCTGGCATTAAAAAATCATCATGGTAATAGACCCAATCGCCGATTTAATAACGAGATTAAAGAACGCTGGCAATGTCCACAAGGAATCAGTTTCTTTGCCCTATTCTAAGTTAAAAGAAGCTATTGCTAATGTCTTGGTGGCGGAGGGTTATATCAAGTCGGCTAACAAAAAGAAGACCGGTCTGACTCTAGATATTGTCTTAAATTATCATAACGGCGAGTCTAAGATAAAGGAAGTGCAGAGGATTTCAAAGTCTTCACGCCGAATTTATAAAGGCTTTGAGGATATTCATCCAACCAAGGGTGGTTTCGGCAAGACTATCTTTTCTACCCCTAAAGGTATTTTGACTGATAGGCAGGCCATTAAGGAAAAAGTGGGTGGAGAAGTTTTGTTTAAGATTTGGTAACTTTCAATAAAAATAATGTCAAGAATTGGAAAAAAAATAATAACCATCCCCGCTAAAACGGAAATCAAGATTGAAGGAAACATTGTTTCCGTCAAGGGTCCTTTGGGTGAGCTCACCCGGACTTTTGCTCCTGGTATTAAAATAGAAGTAGCTGAGGGAAAGGTGTCTTTTACCCCAACCGCCAAGAATTTAAATGTGACCATGAATAGCTTGTGGGGAACTATTGCTTCTCATGTTAATAACATGATTCTTGGAGTGAATAAAGCTTATGAGAAGAAGCTGATTGTTGAGGGGATCGGCTTTAAGGCTGATGTAGTGGGAGCAAATTTGGTTTTTAAACTTGGATTTTCACACCCTATCACCATTGCTATCCCCAAGAATTTAAAGGTAACCTCAGAGAAGAATATCATCACCGTTTCTGGTATTGATAAAGAGTTTGTCGGTCAGTATGTGGCCGAGCTCCGCGCCTTGAAGAAGCCAGAGCCATATAAGGGTAAGGGTATTCGTTATTTTGATGAGGTCATCAAACGAAAGGAAGGTAAGAAAACTGTCTAAACAAAAATATGAATAAGTTAAACGCTAAAAAACAAAAAGTAGAGAGACGACACAAGAAGATTCGTGCCAAGGTTTTTGGGACGGAGGAAAAGCCTCGTCTAGCTATCTTTAAGTCTAACAAATATGTTTATGGTCAGTTGATCAATGATGATAAAGCCGTAACGATCCTCTCTTTATCTTCAATGAAAGTAAAGGGTAAAACTTTTATGGAGCGTTCTACAGAAACCGGTAAGGAAATAGCCAAGTTAGCCTTAGCTAAAAAAATTGAGGCTGTAGTGTTTGACCGTGGTGGCTTCAAATATGTCGGTCGGGTGAAAGCCTTTGCTGAAGGAGCTAGAGCCGGTGGACTTAAATTTTAATTAAAATAAAATGACAGAAGAAGTAAAAAATACAAATATGGCAACCCCAGTGACTCCCGTCTCTTTGGTTCAGACTCCCGCCCAAATAGCTGGTGGTCGACCTTCCACCGCTCGTTTTACTCCTCGTCCAGATTTACGCGGTGGTGCTGATAGAACTAAAAACGCTCGTAAGCCCGGTCATCGTGATGCTCGTCCGCGCAATGAGTTTGAGCAGAAGATGTTAAACATTCGTCGGGTGGCTAGAGTGGCTACTGGTGGACGTAGATTTTCTTTCTCGGTGGCAATTGTCGCTGGTGATAAAAAGGGTAAGGTGGGGGTGGGTCTGGGTAAGGCCAATGATACTTCTTTGGCTATTGATAAAGCTCTTCGTAATGCTAAGAAGAATATGATCACCGTGAATTTAACCAAAACTTTATCTATTGCTCATGAAGTAGAGTCAAAATACTGTAGTGCTAGAATTGTGATAAGACCAGCTCCTGGTAGAGGAGTGGTGGCTGGTAGCGCTGTCCGAAATGTACTTGATTTGGCAGGGATTAAGGATGTGACCGCTAAAATTTTGTCTGGTTCAAAGAACAAATTAAATATTGCTCGCGCGGCGGTGGATGCTTTGTCTAAATTAGGCAAGGCCCCTGTTAAGCCTGCCCGCCAAGAATCGGTAGGCGGGGAAGTTAAAGCCGTAGCTCCGGTTGTAACAAAATAATTTTAATATCATGCAAATACATAATTTAAAAAGAAAAACTCCAAACAAGAAAGTCATGATCGTGGGCCGTGGTGGCAAGCGTGGCAAGACTTCTGGCCGTGGTGGTAAGGGACAGACGGCTCGTGCCGGACACAAAGCTCGTCCTGAGTGGAGAGACTTTATCAAGCGTATGCCAAAGCTTCGTGGTTACAGTTTCCAATCTATTTCTGGAGCTAATCATCCCGTGATTGCCATCAATTTGGATTTGATAAATTCTGCTTTTAAGGATGGGGCTACGGTCAAACCGTCTACTTTGTTTGCCGCCGGAGTGATAGAGCAATACAAGGGTAAGAATCAAAATATCAAAATACTTTCAAGTGGTGAGATTAAAAAGAAAATTACCTTAGTGGGTTGTACCGTCTCTAAGTCAGCCAAGGAAAAGATTGAGAAGGCGGGTGGAAAGGTCTTATAAAATATGGATAATTTATTCAAAAAAATTAGTTTGATTATCAAAGATCCTTCTTTGAGGAAGCGAATTATTTTTGTAGTGTTTGCCTTGGTTATTTTTAGACTTTTGTCCGTTATACCGGTACCCGGGGTTGATCCATTACAGCTTCAGAAATTTTTCATGAGTCCAGCGGGTGATGTGTTTGGTTTGTTTAATATTTTTTCTGGTGGTGGCCTCTCAAAACTTTCTATTGTGATGCTTGGTGTCGGTCCTTATATCACTGGTTCTATCGTGATGCAACTTCTGACTATGATTTTCCCTAAGCTTAAGGAAATGTATCAGGAGGAGGGAGAGGCTGGCCGAGCCAAGTTTACCCAGTATTCTCGATTACTCACTATCCCATTGGCCCTAGTCCAGGGAGGAGGTTTTCTTTTATTACTTCAGAAGTCTGGTGTTATCACAGAGCTTAGTACCCTAGGGATGATTACTAATGTGATGGTGGTGATTGCTGGTTCGGTGTTTCTTATGTGGCTTGGTGAGCTCATGACAGAATTTGGTATTGGTAATGGAACCTCACTCATCATCTTTGCGGGTATCGTGGCTTCTGTGCCTACTACTTTGACCCAGCTTTCTATTACTTTCTCCAGTTCCCAAATTCCAATGTATTTGGCTTTTGTGGTGGTGGGGTTATTGGTAGTCCTCGGGGTGGTGATTGTGACTGAAGCCGAGAGGCCGATTCCAGTGACTTATGCCAAGCGTGTTCGTGGTTCTAAAGTCTATGGTGGAGTTTCCACTTATTTGCCATTGCGTGTGAATCAAGCTGGTGTTATCCCTATCATCTTTGCTCTCTCTATTCTTTTATTTCCTCAGATGATATTTCAATATGTTACCACCGCTGTGCCAACCGGGATAGTAAACACCATCGCTACTCAGATCCTGTCTTTGCTTAAGAATGGCTGGTTCTATTCTATCTTTTACTTTATTTTGGTTTTCTTGTTTACTTATTTTTACACGGCTGTTACCTTTGACCCACACGCCATCTCAGAAAATTTGCAGAAGAATGGAGCCTTTATTCCTGGTGTTCGTCCTGGTCAGAGTACCTCTGAGCATATTGCCAAAGTTCTTACCAGAATTACCTTGGTTGGTGCTACCTTTCTTGGTGTTATCGCTGTTCTTCCACTTGCTATGCGGGCCATCACCGGTATTCAGTCATTAGCTATTGGTGGAACTGCCCTTTTGATTGTGGTCTCAGTGGTGATTGACTTGATGAAAAAGGTGGATGCTCAGGTAAGCATGAGAGAGTATTAAAATGCCTAAATTTTATGTGGTGGGGACACCAATCGGAAATATGGAAGACATCACCTACCGCGCGGTGCGTATTTTGTGTGAGGTGGATTTGGTATTATGTGAAGATACCCGAGTGACTAAAAATCTGCTGAATAAATATGATATTAAGACTGCCTGCCTTAGCTATCCGTCAGACAATTTAAAGCCTGGAGCGGATAAGGCTAACCCAAAAGTAGAAAAGATTTTAGAGATGATAAATGAGGGGAAGACTTTGGCCCTGGTTTCGGATGCTGGTACTCCCACTATTTCTGATCCCGGTTCGGTTTTAGTTTCAAAGATCAAGGAGACCTTTCCGGAGATAGAGGCGATAGCTATCCCGGGTCCAAGTGCGGTAGCCTCAGCACTCTCTATTTCTGGTTTGCCCGCCTCGGATTTTACTTTTATGGGTTTTTTACCACATAAAAAGGGGCGTGAGACTTTGTTTAAAGAAATGGCTGAATCTGAGCGGACGGTGGTGTTTTATGAATCACCGCACCGGATTTTAAAGGCTTTGATATCACTTGAGAAATTTGTGCCCGAGCGGAAAATAGTTATTGCTCGAGAGCTCACTAAGGTCTTTGAGCAGATTATTACTGGCACGCCAGCTGAAGTCACAAAATATTTTACAGTCAACACGGACAAGGTTCGAGGTGAATTTGTGGTGATGGTTTCCGGAAGATAAAAATAGTGCTATACTGTCTAGACTTTATAAGTTTTAATTAGTATTTTTATGATAAAAATATCATCTATCACCGGTTTGGGTTTTCTGATTTTACTTGTCGCCTCACCTTATTTTTCTATCTCTACTAGCTGGAAAAATATGATCCTGATGATCTGTGGTTTGGCGGTAGTTATTTTATCCTATTTGATTAGAAAGGAATTACATAAGGTCATCAAGATTGTTCATCGTGCTACCGAGGTTAAATCTGATACTTATGTTGAAAACAATCCGCAATAAGTTTTATTATATTTTGGTTTTTATCGTCATTATTTTGATTTTGGCTTTTTTTGTGTTGCCTCAGTTCATCCCCTCCGTTTCTATAAATATTCCCGTTGTTAAGGACCTGGTCGGAACGATTTCGACCCCGGTTATTCCTGAAGCACCTGTTATAGAGAAGAGGATAATTACCCATGTAAAGACACCTGAGGTGGTGAAGGGGATCTATATGACCGCTTGCGTGGCTGGGACACCGAGTTTCCGGGCCAAACTTTTGAAACTAGCCAAG
>CAIKXE010000011.1 GCA_903831305.1 uncultured bacterium
ATACTATATAGATAACTCTGGCTATCCCTCTTCTGTCACCACTACCTTAACGGAAATCTGTAATACCGGCACGGGTACCACTACTCATAGTGTGGTCTGTACTGGTCTGGTGGATCTCTCGGCCCTTGTCCCTACTTATCTCGTAGCAATCCCCGCTGATCCCCAAGGTAGCACTCTCTCCCTCATCCCTACCGCCTATGCCGCCACTAACGGTACCGGTTACAAGGTTGCTCTAGATTCCAGTGGTAAACCCTATATCAAGGCAGTCCAAGCCGAACTGAGTACGGTTATTGAAATCGGTAAAACTGCGGGAATAGTTGGTCTCAGCTGGAGTGGCTCTCCCCGCTATTGGGTTGCCACTACTACCAGTAACTGGAACAGTACCGCTAGTTGGTCTACTACTTCTGGTGGTATTGGTGGCGCTACTGTCCCTGGTTCCGGTAATGATGTGATCTTTAGTAGTAATGCCAATGGTAACTGTACCCTCAATGCGGCGGTTGATATCAAAGGTATGTTTATCTCCGGCTATGCTGGCACTATCACTCAAAGTACTTTTGCTTTCACTGTCGGAACAGATGGTTATGAACAATCCAGTGGTACTCTTACCCACACCGCTAATGGTACGACGGCTCAGGGTGAAATGTATAAAGTCAACATAACTATTGCTGGTAATTTTACTGTGGATTCGGGTGGCACTATAAACGTTGATGGTAAGGGTTATGCTGGATCTAATGGGCCAGGAAGATCAACTAATGGTGCGGGGACTTACGGTGGTATGGGGCAGAGTGCTGTTTCCGCTTCCACTTATGGATCTATAATGGCTCCGGTAAATCTCGGGAGTGGTGCCTCTCAAGACGCTGGTGGTGGTGCAGTGATTTTGGTGGTAAGTGGCATAACTACTGTCAATGGGATTATTTCAGCAAGAGGAGAAGGTGGTGGTAGTAGATATCACAGCGGTTCTGGTGGAAGTATCTTTCTTACATCTGGTGGGCTTTCAGGTTCTGGCATAATTAGAACCAATGGTGGTGGACCAACTTGGGGAAACGGTGGGGGTGGTGGCAGGGTTTCAGTCATTCTTAATAATGGTAGTGATTTCGGTAATGTTTCTATTACCGCCTATGGCGGAACCTCAGGACATAATATTTATGGTGCAGCGGGTACGGTTTACAAACAAACCCAAGTCCAGGGTGCTGGTAATGGTGACTTGATTATTAATAATAACAATTTAACAACTACGGCTGGAGTAGTAACTTCTGTTAATTCTAGTATTACTAATGTTCCAAACGGTAATATTACTATTCAAAATAGAGGGCAGCTTTATATTGAAACTGGGGTCACATTTAACCCGTTAGCCAATGTGGTTTCGCTAAATACCAATAGTCTATTACAGGTTAATTCGGGTGGTATACTTAATCTAACTGGTGGCACTATAATCGGTGATAATAATAATTCGATTTTTAAGCTTAGCGGCGGGACATTTACCACTTCGGCTACCTTTAGCTATACTAATATTAACCTTTGGTTTTCAGACGTGAATTCTGTTTTTAATCCTTCCACTCTATTTACCATCGGTTCAGGGGCCCTTTATACATCTGATTATGCTCATACTTTTTCTGGCAGTGTAACGGTGGCCAGTGGTGGTACAATTACCCACACCGCTAACGGTACGACAGCTCAGGGCGAAATGTATAAAGTTAATCTTACGATCGGTGGCGACCTTACAGTTGCTGGTACAATTAATGTAAATGATAAGGGTTATAGCGCCGGGAATGGTCCTGGTGGATCCACAGGAAATACCGGTGGTAGCCATGGCGGTCTTGGGGCTTTTTCATCTGGTACATTGGGCACAGCATATGGTTCTATAACTTCGCCTATTAATCTAGGTAGTGGAGGAGGTAGTAATACTGGAGGTGGGGCGGTAATACTTTCTGTTACTGGTTTAACCACCCTTTCTGGTACTATTAGTGCTAATGGAAGAACAACTATCGGTTGGTATCAGGGTGCAGGCTCTGGTGGAAGTGTTTATATCACGACAGGGACTATTTCTGGATCAGGAAATGTTCAAGCAAATGGAGGGGCTGGTCAGTTAAACGGTACTTCTGGTGGGGGTGGTAGGGTTTCTATTATTCTTAGTGGAACCGGTGCAGATTTTTCTGGTTTTACCTCACCTACCGCTTATGGTATTGTAGGTAACTATGCCAATAGTGCGGCTG
This sequence comes from uncultured bacterium, assembly GCA_903831305.1. GTDB lineage: Bacteria > Patescibacteriota > Minisyncoccia > Phycocordibacterales > GWA1-40-21 > CAIJXO01. Next base: position 2,214 of record CAIKXE010000011.1, read on the forward strand.
GTACCGTGTATAAACAAACCCAAGCACAGGGAACTAACGGTGGAACTTTAATAATTGATAATAATAATGTGGTGACGGCCGCTGGGGCGGTAACTTCTATTTCCAGTTTAACCACCGGCACCACGGTGGGTACTATAACCCTCCAAAACAAAGGGAAACTAAGCATTAATTCCGGTCAAACTCTCACCGCTCAAAGTACTGGCACATCTCTCACTATCAATGCCAATTCTACTTTGACAAACAGTGGTACTCTTATCCTTGGTGGTACTTATGTGAATAACGGCACCTTGACCGGGTATCCTTAAAATTTATATATATAAAACTGGTGGATTATAACTAAGCGGTCGCGTATTTATAATCCACCAGTAGTAGTAAATTATATAGGCTGAAGTATTCTAAAATATGGCTTTTTGTGGTAGGATGAAGGAATGTCATTTTTAAGTAATATCTTTGGAGATAAATATGCCAAGGCGGTCAAGCCCTTTTGGCCTGTAGTGGCGGAGATCAATGCCTTGGAGGAGGGGATAAAGGCTTTATCTGATGCTGATTTAAAGGCTAAAACAGGCGAATTTAAAGAAAAACTTAAGTCTGGGGAGACCCTGGAGCAGATATTACCTGAAGCTTTTGCGGTAGTGCGAGAGGCTTCCAGGCGTACTTTGGGCGAGCGTCATTTTGATGTTCAGCTTATCGGAGGGATGATTTTAAATAAAGGTGGTATTGCCGAGATGCGTACCGGAGAAGGAAAAACTCTGGTGGCTACTTTGCCAGCTTATCTCAATGCTCTTTCCGGTCATGGTGTACATATTGTGACGGTGAATGATTATCTCTCCCGTCGTGATGCAGTGTGGATGGGGCAGGTCTATGATTTCCTTGGTCTCACGGTTGGTATTATTAATCACGAGAGCTCTTTTCTTTACGATGCCAAACATATTTCTGATAAGGAACAGGCTGAAAGAGAAGATAAAGAACGAGATGAGCTCGGTTCCTTTAAGGTGGTTTATGATTTTTTGAAGCCCTGCACCAGGCGGGAGGCTTATTTGGCGGATATTACTTATGGTACCAATAATGAATACGGTTTTGATTATTTGCGGGACAATATTGAATATGCGGAAAAAGATTTAAGACAGAGAGAATATAATTTTGCTATTGTAGATGAGGTGGACTCTATCTTGATTGATGAAGCTAGAACTCCGCTTATTATTTCTGCGCCCACGACCGAGTCTGGTGACCTATACGTAAAGTTTGCCGAGATTGTAAAAAATTTTAAAAAAGATGAGGATTATACGGTAGATGAAAAAATGAAGGCCATACAGCTGACTGATGCTGGTATTTCTAAGGCGGAGAAGGCGCTTGGCCTGGAAAATATCTATACGGATGCGGGTATAAAGTATGTGCATCATTTGGAAACCGCTACTCGGGCTAAAGCTTTGTTTGATAAGGATACGGCTTATGTAGTCAAGGATGATGAGATAATCATTGTGGATGAATTTACGGGCCGGCTCCAGCCTGGTAGGCGTTGGTCTGAAGGTTTGCATCAAGCCATTGAAGCTAAAGAAGGGGTAAAGATTCAAAAAGAGTCGCGGACTTTTGCCTCTATCACTTTTCAAAACTATTTTCGGTTGTATAAAAAGCTCTCTGGTATGACTGGAACCGCTCTGACTTCTGAAGAGGAATTTTACAAAGTGTATCATGTGGAAACTTTTTCTATTCCGACTAATAAGGAAATACAACGAGCGGATAAAAATGATTTGATTTTTCAGACGGAACATGGCAAGTTTCAGGCGGTAGCTAGACAAGTAAAAGAATTACAGGAGAAAGGTCAGCCAGTGCTTATTGGTACGGTGTCCATTGAGAAGAATGAAGTCTTGTCCGCCTATCTCTCACGTGAGGGGGTAAAGCATAATGTCTTGAATGCTAAAAATCATGAAAAGGAAGGTGAGATAGTGGCTCAAGCTGGACACAAAGGTGGCGTGACGGTAGCCACTAACATGGCTGGGCGCGGGGTGGACATCAAGCTTGGCGGTATTCCGTTTAATAAAGAAAATTATGAGGAGGTGAAAAATCTGGGTGGACTATGTGTGATTGGTACCGAGCGGCATGACGCTAGGAGGATTGATAATCAGCTCCGTGGGCGTGCGGGCCGTCAGGGTGACCCAGGGGAGACGCAGTTTTATGTTTCTCTTGAGGATTCTCTAATGCGGATTTTTGCCTCTGATATGATTAAGAAACTGATGGGGCGCTTTGGTCTAGCTGAGGATCAGCCGATTGAGAATTCTTTGATCACCCGGTCACTAGAAACTGCTCAGACCAAGATTGAGGGTTTTAATTTTGACTCACGTAAGCACGTCCTGGAATATGATGATGTTTTAAACTACCAGCGTAAATTAGTCTATGAACGTAGGCGCTCTGTCCTCTTGGGTGACGAGCAAACTGTCCGGGCAAAACTGGATGAAGTAATTGCTGGGGATGAGGCAGTGACAAAAATCGTTGAAGAAAAAATCAAATTAATTGGTGAAGCCGAATTTTACCGTATTGCCAAGATATTGTTATTACAATCTATTGATATGTTTTGGGTGGATCATCTGGAGATTATGGACTACACTCGTTCTAGTGTGAATCTCCGGGCTTATGGTCAGCGTGATCCTTTAGTAGAATATAAGAAGGAAGGTTTGCGTTTGTTTAAGGAAATGAATGAGGCGGTGAATGACCAAATTCTAAAAATATTACCTAATATCGGTGCTGGGGCGTATGCCCGGGAGGAAAAAGAGCTGGAGGATACAAAAAAGCATATGATTTTAGCGGGTGGTGGGACAGAAGATAAAGAGGGTAATAAACAAAATACTGTAGTAGTGGGAAAGAAAGATGATAAAGTCGGCCGTAATGATCCCTGCCCATGTGGTGCAAAAAAGGCTGACGGAACAGTAATTAAATATAAGAAGTGTCATATGGATAGGAATTAGAGTATAAAATCGACCTCTATACGACCATCTCCCGCCCGAATTTCCTTTATAATACTTCGTAAAATCGCCTTTTGCTCATCAAGCTCCATAGCCTTCCAACTAGCATCAAAACCTTTGATATTAGATACCAGTTTTTGCACTGAAAGCTCTCTTTGAGCAGTAGCAGATGACACCGAATTTAAATCATAGAGCTCCATATGGTACTTCTTAACTTCTTCACGAATTCGAGAGATATTAGTCCCTAATTCCTCCAAAGTTTCTATCCCCTTTTCGTAAGCCTCTTTATGTCTTTGCTCTTTTGTAGGCCCGGCTTGGATATCTTTTTCTAGTTGGAGTATCTTCTTTGCTCTTTCTTTTTCTTCCTGGTTATTTCCATTATGAGCCAGGCTTGCCTGCACTTTTGGGTGGGCATAGACGCTCTTAATTTGGTCCAGGACGGCCGTTTCTAGTCTGTCTGCGCTCATAACTCGTGCTGAGCAAATACCTTTGTACTTATACCCTGAGCAGATATACTCATATGTGATTGTATCGTTCCAGTTAGGATTTTTTCTAGATCTATTGTTGTGACGTTTTTTATATCCAACACCGCTACCACAACGTGCGCATTTAGCTATGCCAGTAAGAACACCAAAAGATCGCTCTGAACCACCAGTAATACCCTTGGTTCTGCTGGATCTTATTTCTTTCACTAGGGCAAAAACAGCCTCATCAACAATAGGTACATGTTCGCCTTTTCCTGTGTAGCCTTGCTTGCCACGTCTCCTCCATTCCTTAGTCCGGTTATATTCCGCATGGCGCCAACCCCACCACACCTGGCCAGTATAAGTTGGGTTATTGAGGATGTACTTTATTGTCTGCGTACTCCAAAGAAGGCCAGCGGGGCCAGACCAGTGAGCCTTATTCATTTCTAGAGCTATTTTCCTATCACCCTTTCCTTCAGAATAAGCTTTGAAGATAAAGCGAATCTTTTCTGCTTCCTCTTCATTAATGACAATGGTTCTTATTATTTTTATTCCATCTAAGGTTCGAATAATCTTGTAACCATAGGGAACCCGGTTAGGTATTTTTCCCGCTTTAGCCTTGATCATCTTTCCAATTTTCATTCTCCGATTAATTCCACTTCTTTCTAGGTCTGCTCTCATGTCAGAAATAGATTCCATTATTGTAGCAGAGTCATTATCTTCAGGATCATACTCTTCCAATGGTCTTGGTTCGACAGGGGAGTTTATAGCATAGGTCTGAATCCCGAGTTCTTTTAATTCTTTTCTAATCTTGGCAGCGGCATCTTTGTCTCTTGCAAGACGGTCAAAGTCCTTAACTATGATCAAATCAAATTTATGCTCCCTAGCTTCTCTCAGCATTGACTGTAAACCGTTTCTTTCCACGGTCAGATGACCGCTGATGCCTTCATCCTTGTAGTCTTTGAAGAATATCCATCCTTTATTGATTATCACTTTTTGACATTCCTCAATTTGTTCGGGGATGGATGTTTTTTTCAAGGCCTGTTCTTGAGTGCTAACCCTTGAATATATTGCCGTTCTTAGACCGGAGTCTATCCTTACCTCTTTTATCGGCTTATCCATTGTTTTATTTCATCTTGTCTGATAATTTTATCAGTGTCGACCACACCAAAGGGACGTTCTGGCTGTCCAATACATTTCTCCCGAGGGATAGATATAATTGGCAGAACGCCCCTTTGGTGGAACTATATCTAATCCTATATTGGACAGCTTTGCAATTATAACATTCCTCATCTTATTATTAAAGTTTTTTACTATATTCTCTTTGAACCATATTATTTACTATCGCAGGCATCATGCGTGCTAATCGTTCAGCTAGTTTCTCCACATCAAAATTAGTCAAAACCACCTCCACGGCTTGGGATTGTTCCACGATATTCTTTTCTGTGGGGATGGTTTCCATAATAAATAGTTTTGATTAATTAGAACGGTATTTCGATTTCATTAGAATCCTCTACCGATGCACCGACAGGATCGACCGGCGTGTTTTCCTTGTCTGCTTGTATCGCAGTATTTTTAGACGCCTCTAACTCTGTCTGCGCATCGGTGCTAGGAGTTTCTCGCAATATTGTTTCAGAAACATTTTCTCCCGTGATGGGATCATAAATGCACCCAATTTCCTCCTTTGGGTTATCTGTAATTAGATCTATTACGGAGGGAAGAAAATTGTCACCGGGAAGTTCCTTTTCTTCTACTATATATTCAGCTCCTTTTGGTCCTTTGCTTTCAACTGCGATATTCAGATAACCTTTTCGAACTGCCGGTTTCATCCATTTGGCCACGGTGTCTCTATCCCACCCCAAACTTTTAGCTAAGTCGGAAATTTTAAAAGTTGTTTTTTTATCATCTGTGATCTGAATAGCGTCGTAATCTTCCTCATCATTCTTTTTGACTAAAATCCTAGCTTTCTCAATCACCTCTATTGATTTCTCGGGTAATTCATAAATTGATTTAGATAAAGTATCCTCTACAATCGTCTTGGTGATATAAGCATCAGCCAAGGTGGCCCGGATAAATTTTTTACCGTTCAACTCGACAACTTCACGTTGTTTTTGGTGTAAAAAAGCAACAGCCTCCAACACCGCCAAGAAATGGCCATAATCCCGTCTGGTCCGGACAATATGACTGGGGAAATATTTCCTAAAACTTTTTACAAAAGGAATGTAAACTGGTAACTGTTCCAAAAGAAGCTGGGCGTCATGCCAGGGTTTTAATTCCGTCTCTTGTATCGGTTGTATCCCAAGATATCGGGCATCCACAGATTCGTAGACGCGACTAGTCTGGGCTGAACTCTGATCCGGGAACATGGAAATATTACGAGTATCATTTTCGGCATGTATTTGTGAGGCAGTTGTAGTTGTCACAAAGCCCGTTGGCCCCTCTTTTTCAATTGTCTGAGTTTCAAATTGTCCCGTTTCTGGATTTTTGATTGGGACAAGAATTTTTAATTTACCCTCCGACTGGAGAGTGCGAATGGCGTAGTCAGCGCGTTCACCACCATGTTTCTCAAATATCACTATTATCTTATGTTTAAAGTGATCCTCCGAACAGTAAAAGAAACTTTGTGGTGTGGCATCAGTCAGATCAATATAGGCAGATTCAGGTTGTAATTTCATAGTAGTTAGCAGAGTAAAGGACTTACCGGACGAACTGTCACCTTTCACTGTGGCGGATAGAGGATGCTTCAGTTGGCGGGAGGTGAAAATAATGTAATGGAGCAAAACATTCTTTTCTTCACCAACCACTCCTAGCTTTTTTACCATCTTCAGGATGTCAAAAAGCAGGGTGGGGGATTTTAAAATATTTTCCGCCGTCCTCTTTTCCTCTTCAGACATTGGTGGTTCTGTAGGTTCTTGTTCTCCTTTTCTTTTTTCCGTCGCTACCCTCAGAGCAATTATGGCCACTTCAGCCTTCATATTCTTAAGGCTTTTAAGAATAGACTCAATATCTTTTGTTTTAATGTCCAATTCGTCCTTTACTTTATTACGGATGTATATTTCACCCTCCTCCATACTTGCTCCGTTTACAAGGGTCATTAGTATGGGGTTAAGCGTCTTCAGTAGAGATTCCTTTGGAGTGTCCTTAGATATTTTACTCAGTAAAAGATTGCAATGTTCAATTACTGATTCTTTTGGTATGCCTTGTGTGTGTTTTCCTTTTATACTTTCCCAAACACTTCGAAGCTCTCTTTCCTGAAGTTTTTTGGTGTTTCTTTCATTCCAGACTTGTAGTTGTCCCCAACCCAAACTTTCCCATAGTTGTGGGTCCATATTAGAGAGGATTTTTCCTGTGAGAGAAGCAGCGGTAGAATTTCTTTCGCCTACAGGAACACCACCTTTGCCCGTCAGCCATTTTTTGTCACTATTATCAGTTTTGTCATTAGAAAAACTTGGTACCAGCGTGTCTAAATCATCAAGTGAGTATTTGGCTTCAGGTTTGTATGACACTATTTTTATCTCAAAAGGGTTGAGCGGATCTTTTAGATGTAGCGTGTATGGCAAGCGTAGTACTCTAGAGGGGTCTATTGCACCTCTGTCACCCTTAAAGCAAGTGACCATTCTTTTTTGCACGTCTCTCCATCGGGTGATATTTTCCGGTGTTGGTTTGAGTGGTTCAGAGTATAGCCAGATGAAGTGAGCGCCTTTTTGAGTGCGGTTAATTATCGTGGGCACGGGTATTCCTGCTTCTACACCACTCATCAGAGTCTCTTGAATGAGTCTGTCTTTCTCTGTTTGAGTTAAACCGGCTTCAACATCATAATCAGTATAATTGCCATTGAGAGATAATAGCTGTGGTTGATCGGCTTTACCGGTCGGTGGAAATCCGTTAATGGTAAAGAAGACGCCGTATCCTTTTTTATTCCAAGATAAATCTAAGATATTACTTCCTTGCATAGTTGTTTTTTCTACGTCATGGATATAGCGGAATCTGGTATTAGGGAACAGGGCGATAAATTTTTCTTGTGTTAGTAAATCTTTAAGTGTTTCGGTCATAATATTTATTTGATAATAAGTGATTAAATCTGCTGAATGAGTAATTCCTCCTTAATGTCCGCCCATACCTAGCAGATAGATGTTGAGTGGCTAAAGATAAGGTTTTTTCACAGGAGTGTTTTTAATTACGACCCTTCTAGAAGGAGGTTGATTCTAGTTGTGAGGCGGTAAAACCGTCTGAATCCTGAAAGCCGCCCTTTTTGAAGCCTTCATTTATTCGATTTTGGATAATCTGGTATTTTTCAAGTGGCGTTCTTTTACAAATCGGCTCTCCAGGAAGCCAAACTACCTCGTTTTTATAATTAGGATTCGGATCATCATTGCAAATAGCTGCTGGGCAAAGTAGATTATGGTTCATGAGGTTATCTAGATTAGAGTTCTCTCTTTTCTGGCCTAATAAAGGGAATACAAATCAAATCAAACAGATCTTTCTCTTCTCTGACTGGATATATCTCACCGTTGCGTTCCAAATGTCCACCCTTACCTGAGAAACCCTGACGGCGCCAACCTTTAGCTAGTATGTCTCGGCTAAAGGCTTGGGACCCCGTGCGAATTCCCATGTGATACCCCCAGCTAGACTCTTCTACCATAAATAAATCCAGCTTTATTCCCTCAGGTAACTCCCTTTGAGAGTAACGAGATTTACCATATTCAAGCTCGCCCTTTATTTTTTTCCACTGGTTGACTATTTTAGCGAAACCATCTTCAAAAATTCCAGTTGAGTATGGAAGGGGGACGCAAAGTACTTCAATGTCTCCTATATCTGGTTTGCATCTCCTTATACTTCCGGCAATCTCTATTCTCTTACAGAAAGGCTTCAACAGCTCCACAACTCTTTCTGCTATTGCTCGAGCCATTGCCAATGGCCACCGCCTTTCCGGTAAAACTACTTTCGCAATATTTTTTATAATCTTGCTCATATTATTTTTTTGTTGCTTTATCTTCTCTTAGACCCTTCTTTCTAAGTTCCTCCATAATTTTCCAGAAGACCTTTTCCGCTTTCAGTAATTCAAAAGCAGCGATAATTTCATCTTTTAAGGTGACGATTATATGACAGCCGCCCTTATTTTTTTCTTTCGTTGTTATGAAGTTCAAGTGCAGGCTGTCAATAAATTGACCTAAACATAACTCCAGATAGACTTTTGAATTTTTGCTGATCCCAACTTTTTTGCTTGTGTTTTTCATCTTTTTAATTTTGCCAAGTAAATGGCGTTATTTTTCTATAGTCTTCTCTCAATAGGGAAGACTTCTAATAATTAACTTTCGCTCGTTTTGATTTCCTCCAATAAAGATTAATCCTCGAGGAAGGGCTACTGCGACTGTTATTTTTGCTGCGCCACAGGTGCCTTCTGCCCTGCTTTTTTCCAAAACTAGTTGATCCTTGAGGAGGGGCTACGGTGGCGGTTATTTTTGTTGCGCCACAGGTGCCTTCCTCCAAGGTATTTTTTCTTTAAAACTTTCTTAACTTTTTCTTTCATATTTCACTCTACCTAATTATCGACTGATAAATTATTTTCGACCTTATATAGGTATCCCGTGGGTAAGACAAAAAAGTTGTCAAACGTTTTTGCTATTAATAAAAAGTGTAGTCTATTAATTGAGCTAGAAAAATCCGTAACCTGCGATAAAAATAACGCTCTACTAAAGCGTTTTTGGCTTACGGATTTTTAGAGAACCGTAAGTAAAATTTTATTCATTTTTGATTAAAAATCGAAAAAAAACAGAGACCAAAATTTTGTCAAAAAATAGGAGAAATCCGTAAGCAACAACAAAAATAACCGCCTATTAAAGCTTTTTTTGTTTACGGATTTTTAAACTGTCGTAGACCCATCGTTGTATATGTATCCCTCCTTTGAAAATGTTTGCAGGATTTTGTCAATATCGATGTCATATCGTTTACTCAACTCAATCAATTTTCTCTTTAGGTTGTAGACAGTGGTTTGGACGAAATTTTTTCTATCATCGCTAGTTGGGTATTTTGTATTATAGTACGCACCATCATGTGTTGTACCCCTTTTAAATTCTTCAAATAGTTCTAGGTATTTAATGGTTTTTCCTTGATGACTTAAAAAGTAACAAAAAGCTCTGAATTGTTCCTGAGATTCAATTCGTTGTTCGGTATTATCTCCGTACACTAAAATTACTTGTTGACCTTTATCATTTACTGTGAAGCCAAAGACCTTTTCTCCCTTCAAAATATTTTCCTTTAAATAGAAACTTAGTAGCCCTCTTTGGTAGCCTTTAATTATAATACTGTCCCTACTTGCAATGGGTAGTTCCCACGATAATCGTTTTTCATCAAAATGATTGAATTTATCTAAAAATTCTCCATCATTTTTAATTCTGTATAACATTTCTTCCGTCTTGTTTTTTGCTACCTCTTTGTCATTTATATTAAATATTCCTTTCTGTTTCTCAATTTCTTTGTAGTCAAAATTTATGTTAGTAATATGATCTGGTGTAATACCTACGTCGTCTCTTATGTCTATAAGTCTTTGAACAAACCACCGCATTTCTCTTTTTGTAGGTATATTCATGTTGTTTATTATCATAGCAGAAAAACCGCTTAATTTCACTATTTGTCTGCCTGGGGGTGGAGTATACGGTTAATCGTTTGTGCTGTAGTGTGCCTTAAGATTCTCTACATGCTGGGATGGAGAGATATCCACGGTTTGGCATAGAAGGGATAGTTTTCCTATGATTAACAGGATACTTTCTTCAGTTAGACGTCCTTGCTCGAACTTTTTGAAATATTGGATTAGATCATCTATCTGGAGTACTCCTTCTATTGGTGGTGTTTTTATTTCACAAGCTTCAGTAAAGACAACGATGCTTTCAAAACTATTTTCGGGGATAGCCGGAAACAGCTCCTTTAGCGCCATTATATGGGACCAGTTTTGTCTGATGGGATTTTGAAATTGAAACTTATTTTCTCCACCCGGCAATGACTGTGTCCAGCTCTCTTGGTCTTTGCTACCAAATATCCAACCTTTATAATCCTTGCTTTCAATTACAAAAATTCCAAATTTTGATATAACAAGGTGGTCTATCTGCGAGGAACCATTATTAGTTGCCGGGATGATCAGATTGTTGAAAATATAGTAGTCTTTATAGTTTAAGCCTTCAGCGAGAATATCAGCCACTTCTTGTTCACCCCAGGATAGACCTTTAGTATAACACCGACTTGTGTGCTTTCTATAATTAATTTCGGCAATATCTTCCGTCTTTGGATTAGCGGGTATTGATTCTGTATTATATGCGGCGCTCCATCCCAAAATCTTTCTTATGATTTTGACTATTAGGAAAACAATTACAAATAAAATACCGAGGGAGAAGATAGCACCAATAAATACTCCAGGTGAAGAGGTAAAAAATCCAATCAACAACAAAGAACCGACAAAGACAAATATGGGTTTTATCATTGAATCATCTCTTGAATTACGATATGCCGATCGGCGTAAATAATATGAACCTCTTTTTCTGTAGTTGTGAAAGTAACCCATATTAATTACAATTTAACGCTTTACGCCAACCGGCATCAGTAGCTTCTTTCTCAGTACAGAACCACCTTTCACCCTTACTTTCATCTATCGTTGTTTTAGCATAGGACCCACAACCTATCATATGGTAGATCTTTTCCTTTGTTGAGCCAATATTACCCTTGATGGAGCAGGTACTCGTCCCATTTGTCTGGGTAGCTGCACCGGTAGTGGTGACCCCAGCCGTTGAGGTAGCGTTTGGACAAACACTATCTCCCCACAGGCCAGCTTTATTAACCTCAGCCTCTTTTTGCGCTTTCTTGAACTCTGACTGATATTTATAGGGCACATCATAAGTATACTCGTAAGCATAGCCCTCCTTAATCATCAGGAGATTAAAACTGGTCCCATCTTCAAGAAAAACATATCTAAGTAACCGGTCGTACTTATCTCTTTCGCCAGAAATTATATCAGCTTCCAAATATACTTTCTGACCACTTAAAAGTTTCTTAGCCTTATCTGAGGCTTCTCGTCCAAAACACTCTACTGGCTTCCTAGGGTCCACTGTTTCCGGTGTGTTTATTCCTATCAGCCTTACTCTCTCTGTTTTACCATCAAGTGAGACATCAATAGTATCGCCGTCCACCACTTTGACTACATCAAGCAACTTCAGATCTGTTGTGAGTGGTTTGACAGAAAGACTTGCTCCAGTACTAGAAGCTATGGACCCTGCTACCGTATTTATCTGCTCCTTTTTTGTGTTGGTATCATGACTAGATAGGGAGATAAAAATAATTAATAATACAACTGCTATAATTCCTGTAACATACGCCCTATTTTTAAAAATATCTTTTATTTTATTGATCATAATAAGGATAGTGTATAACCAAACGTGATACTTCGCAACTTTCCACGGGGCTAATAGTAGGGTGGTAAAAAGTCAAAAAACGTGTAATAATAAAGGCTATTATAAATATGATATTAAATTATGCAAAAATATACAGTTAATCAGTATTTTGTAAGCAATATATTAAATTGGGTTCAAGAAAAGGAAATAGCGATCCCCGAGATTCAGCGACCATTCGTTTGGGATTCAGTGAAGGTCCGTGATTTAATGGACTCTTTATATAAAGGTTTTCCTATCGGATATATTATTGCGTGGAAGAACCCTGATGTTCGCTTGAAAGATGGAACTATATCAGGTGGTAAAAAAGTATTAATTGATGGCCAGCAACGCATTACGGCACTTAGGGCGGCGGTTCTTGGTCAAAATATAGTAAATACTGATTACAAAGAAGGACGTATTTATATTGCCTTCCACCCAATTACCGAAGAGTTCGCAACACTTACACCGGCTATCGAAAAGGACAAGGCTTGGATTCCAGATATTTCTAAGTTAATGACTAAAGATGGCGGACTCTTTCAGGATGTTACAAATTATTGTGAAAAAAATCCTGAAGTAAGCAGAGATCTTATAGAAAGGAATATAGAAAAATTACTTCAGATTAAGAGTAAGCAAGTTGGATTTATTGAACTTGATTCAAATTTGGACATTGAGACGGTCACAGAAATATTTATTCGCATTAACTCCAAAGGGGTAGTCTTAAGTCAGGCGGATTTTGCCATGTCCAAGATTGCCTCATATGACAATGAAGATAATTTTGGAGTGAACTTAAGAAAGTGTATTGATTATTTCTGTCACCTTTCTCGTGAACCGCATTTTTATAAATACATAAGTGAGAACGACCAGGAGTTCAGTAAGACCCAGTATCTTTCCAAGATAGCCTGGCTTAAAGATGAAAATGATGATCTGTATGATCCTGATTACTCAGACGTATTAAGAGTTAGTTTTACAAAACAGTTTGAAAGAGGAAAGATGGCTGACCTGGTAGGATTACTTTCGGGAAGGAATTTTGAAACAAGGAGTTTTGAGCAATCAATAATGGACGAGTCGTTTCAGAAGTTAAGCATGGCTCTATTGGACTTCGTAAACGAAACATATTTTAAAGATTTTGTGATGGCTATCAAGTCCTCCGGTTTTATAAGCAAGGATTTGGTCAATTCACAAAATACCTTAAACTTTGCATATATTTTATATCTCAAGCTTAGAGAAAAAGGCGTAAACAGGGATGAGATTAAACGATTAGTTTCAAGGTGGTTCGTGATGTCTTTATTGACCGGCAGATATTCTGGTTCACCAGAGAGTAAGTTTGATTTTGACATCAAACAGATTTCAAAGGATGGCGCTGATAAGGTGTTAAAAGCAATTGAGGATGCGGAGCTATCTGATGCTTATTGGAATTTTGGCTTGGTCCAGGCGCTCGATAAGGCTACTATAAATAGCCCCTTTCTGAACCTGTTCTTTGCTGCTCAAATTAAGGCTAATGACAGAGGCTTCTTGTCCACGGACATAACGGTGGGAAGCATGATTGAGCACAGAGGTGATATACATCATCTATTCCCAAGGGATTATTTGAAATCTAAAGGCTTAGAGCGCGGTGAATATAATCAAATTGCAAACTTTGTGTATGCTCAGTCGGAAATTAATATCAATATTGGAAACAAAACACCGAAGGGCTACATGCTAGATGTCATTGAGCAGACAATGGGCGGCAAATCAAAGTATGGAGGAATTGATAATAAAGAGATTCTGATTGAAAATCTAAGACAGAACTGTATCCCTGAAGGTTTTGAGAAAATGGAAGTCGGTGATTATGAAAATTTTCTTAAAGATAGGCGTAAGTTGATGGCAAAGAAGATAGAGGGGTATTATAAGAGTTTGTAATTGTAATTATGTCTAAAGAGCCTAGAAAAACAAATAAATCTAACGATATAAATGAAACTTTTTCATACGGTGTAGTTTATGTTTATTCTATTCCGGACGAAAAACATAAGGGGCGTTTAAAAATCGGTAGTGCAACTATAACTTCAGCCAAGTCAACTCAAGATGACGTCAATTTAGCTGCTGAAGAGCGAATACAGCAACAAACAAAAACGGCTGATATTTCTTATGTACTTGAGCATGCAGAGCTCGCTATTACAAATGACAACTGTTTTTTCCGTGATCATGATGTTCATGAAGTTCTCAAGCGATCAGGTTATGAACGTAAAACAGAGAATGTTAAAAATGCACACTCGGAGTGGTTTGAAGTTAGTTTAGACGTTGCAAAGAAAGCAATTCAAGCTGTAAAAGAAGGGCGAACAGCATTAATGACTGGAGAAAAAATTGCTCCCAAGACTTCTGAATTTTCTTTTCGTCCAAACCAGCGCGAAGCGATTGATAAAACTATCAGAGCCATTAAGAAAAATCGCAAACATTTTCTTTGGAATGCAAAGATGCGTTTCGGTAAAACATCAGCGGCTATGCAAGTGGCTAAAGAGAATGAAATGAAAAGAGTCATTATCGTCACTCATCGCCCTAGCGTAAGTGTTGATTGGTACGATGACTTCAACAAAGTATTTATTGGCACAAACTATGAATACTCTTCAAAAACAAAAGGCTTAAATATAAGTACCCTCATGAAAGGTGACAAACCTTTTGTTTATTTTGCATCTTTACAAGATTTACGCTTATCAAAACGGGTAGTAGAGGATGGGTCCGCTGGATCTAAGGCTGCAGGATTTGATAAAAATGATGAAGTTTTTGATACAACCTGGGACATGCTAATTATTGATGAAGCCCATGAGGGAACACAAAGTAATCTCGGGGATGCTACTTTTTTAAAGATACCAACAAACTTTACGCTACAGCTTTCCGGCACACCTTTTAATATTCTACATAAGCACGAAGAAGAAGATATATACACCTGGGACTATGTAATGGAACAGGAAGCAAAGCTCAATTGGGACGAGCGCAATCCCGGAGTACCAAACCCTTATGCTGAACTACCAGCTCTGAGTATTTTTACTTACGACATAGATACATTTGCTAGCCATATTGGTAAATTAGGCGAAGGTTTTCATGATTCCTTAGACGGTGCTTTTAAATTCCATGAGTTTTTCCGTGTACAAAAAGATAATGAGGGTAATGATACTGCTGAGTTTGTCCATGAGCCGATGGTTAAGAAGTTCTTAGATTTATTGGCTGATGATAAGTTAAAGACAAAATTCCCATACGCGACAGAAGAATACCGTAACTATAACAAGCATTCCCTCTGGTTATTACCGAATCGTGTCAAAGTTATTGAAGCAATGGAGAAATTGCTTAAGGACCACCAGATTTTTGGTTCTAATCAATTTGGCGTTGTAAATATTTCTGGAGATAGTCGTGATGATGAAGAAGATAAAGACGCCAAGGATCGCGTTACCAAGGCAATTAAAAATTATGACTATACAATAACACTAACAGGTCAACGTCTCACAACTGGGGCATCTGTTCCTGAATGGACAGCAATCTTTATGATGTCTGACACAAACTCTGCCACTACCTACTTACAGACAGCTTTTAGATGTCAAACTCCAGCAAGAATAGATGGTAAGCTAAAAACACAAGGATATGTATTTGATTTTGCTCCAGATCGTACTTTGAAACTGGTCGCTGAGGCGATAGAGCTTAACCACAAATCAGGAAAGACTAATTCACCAGAACAGAAAGAAGCGATGAGACAATTTCTTAACTTCTGCCCAATTTTAGCCGCGGAGGGTGGAACAATGAAGCTATATGATGTGGGGAAAATGCTCGTTCAATTGAAAAAAGCCATTATTGAAAGGGTTAGCCGTAATGGTTTTGATGATCCTAAATTATACAACGATGAGTTGTTACGACTTGATGAGCTAGATGTAGCTAAGTTTAATGCGCTCAAAGCTATTGTTGGTAAATCTACTAGTGAAAGAATAAACGAAATTGAGATTAACAGTCTTGGTATGACTGATCTCCAAGCAAAGAAAGCAGAAGAAGCTGAACGTAAGAATAAACAAAAGAAAGAGCTATCAGAAGAAGAAAAGGAAAATTTGAAAAAATTAAAGGAAGCCCGTGAGCAGAAGCAGACGGCTATTAGTATATTACGCGCTGTGAGTATACGTATGCCGATGTTGGTATATGGAGCAAATGTATCAATCCACGATGATATAACTTTGCAAAAGTTTATTGAGCTTGTTGATGAAGAGTCTTGGCAAGAGTTTATGCCGGTGGGACTAACAAAAGAAAAGTTTAAGGAATTTACTAAATATTATGATGAGGAAGTATTTAAGGGGGTTGCTCACAGTATTCGGGCCAAAGCTTTTGATTGTGATGACCTCTTACCGACAGATAGAATACGCACAATTTCTGAAATATTCAGCACTTTTAAGAATCCAGACAAGGAAACCGTCCTAACACCTTGGAATGTGGTGAATATGCATCTAACCAAAGCTTTTGGTGGCCATGATTTTTGTAGTGAGGTTATAGATAAAAAAGGAAAACCAGAATGGAAGAGTTATAATGTTGATACTAGTGTATGGTCCCAGGACGACACAAAGATCCTTGAAATAAATTCAAAGTCTGGTTTGTATCCCTTGTTAGCATGTTATAATGTATATTCGAGACAGCTTAAGAATAGTAAAGAGAGAAATAAACTAGAAGAGAAGATATTTAGACAAGTATGGAATAAGGTTTTGGCGGATAATATTTTCGTGCTTTGTAAGAGTCCAATGGCTGTGAGTATCACAAGACGAACGCTTGCCGGATATAGCGGTGCTAGGACGAATATTATTTATATTAAGGACCTGGTTAATAAACTCCAACAGAAAGGTGGTTTTAAGGATTATAATTTAAAGAATGAATTATTAGAAAAGTTTAATTTAAAAGATAAAGATATGAAATTCACAGCCGCCGTAGGAAATCCCCCATATCAAATACAAACTAAAGATACGAGTGATAATCCTGTCTACCATCTTTTTATGGATGAGTCTTACAAATTAGCAGATAAGGTTGCATTGATTCATCCAGCTCGTTTTTTATTTAATGCCGGAAAGACTCCAAAAGAATGGAATAAAAAGATATTAAATGATAAGCATACTAAAGTCATTTTTTATGAACAGCAGTCGTCCAAGGTTTTCCCGAACACAGATATTAAAGGAGGGATTGCAATAACCTACCATGATATTAGTAAGGATTTTGGTAAAATTGGTTCATTTACTAGTCATCCTGAACTTAAAACGATACAGGAGAAAGTCGAGAACCACGACAATTTTGCACCGCTGAGCGGAATGATATACCTACAGAACAAATTTAATCTTGATGCGTTATATAAAGATAATCCATCGTTTAAAAAAATAATTGGAAGTAGTGGCAGAGAGAAACGTTTAACTTCTCCAATATTTGAACAACTTAATGTTTTTGTGGATAATCCAAAGCACGATACAGATGTTAGAATTTTTGGTTTGATAAAAAATAATCGAACCTATAAATGGATAGGCAAAAACTATTTAGAAAAACATCCGAACTTAGAGAAGTATAAAGTCTTAGTTGCTAAGGCTAATGGAAGCGGGGCTCTTGGTGAGGTGCTCTCATCTCCTATTATCTGTGAACCTTTTACAGGTTTTACATTTAGTTTTATCTCATTTGGCGCCTTTAATGATGAAGATGAAGCTCAAGCGGTTCTAAAATATATCAAAACAAAGTTTGCGCGAACTATGTTGGGAGTATTAAAAATTACACAGGATAATCTTCCTAGGACTTGGTCAAAAGTTCCTCTTCAGAATTTCACTAATAAATCTGATATTGATTGGTCGAAATCTATTCCTGAGATAGATAAACAACTGTATGCGAAATATGGTCTTGATAAAAAAGAAATAGACTTCATCGAGACACATGTGAAGCCTATGGTTTAAATTATGAAAGTCTCGACGCGTAATATTGATATACTCGAAAACACGCTTCGTCGTACCGGTGATTTGCTGGATATTCTTCTATTGGACCGCACCACAAAAAAGAATATCATCTGGGCAACAGATTCATATGAAAAACATGGCAGAGATTTTTTAGCTAAAACGAGAATCATGCCAGAATTGGTAACTGGTAAGTGTGGCTTGCTCATACAACCACGCGCTGCTAAAAGTTTGGATGAACAACGTCTACGCACTAAAGACAAGGCTGAGGTTTTTACACCATTAAAGATTGTAGATCAGATGAATAAAATGATTGAGACTGCTGACCACAGTAGTCTGCCTAGTAAAAGTAATTGGCAAGAATACGTTCGTGAATTGAAGATTGAGATTACCTGCGGTGAGGCCCCCTTTATTGTTAGTCGCTATAATCCAATTGCAAATACTCGCAAAATTATTAAATTAGATAGTCGCGTTGGTTTTTTAGATAGAAAATTGAAAATAGTATCTAAATATTGTCCTACGAAAAAAGAGTGGTTGTTTTGGGCAAAAGAAGCTTTTAGGGCAAGTTATGGCTATGAATGGCAGGGGGATAATGTGCTGCTTGCGCGTGAGAACTTGTTGTACACGCTTATTGACTATTACAAAGCTAAATTTAAAGAGAAACCATCTCTCAAGATACAAGAAGAATTTGCGGAAATTATAAGTTGGAATATATTCCAAATGGACGGCCTGCGGTACGTTATTCCTATGAGTTGCCATCATGAGAGCAGGGTTATTCCTAGTGTAGCTACGCTTTTTGGTGAAATACCAGGTAAGGTTGAGAAGAATGAATGTGAAGGCTGTAAGTATAATCGTCCAAATAAACACAACGGAAGACATGTCCAAATTATGGATTGGAGTAAGAATAAGGTAGTAAGGTTCGTGGATTTAATTAAATAAGACTAAAATTAGGGGCGTAATATATAAAGTATCCAGTAGTAGGTAGTTACGGCGGTTTAATGGAAAAAATAAGGAAACAAATATGAAGACATTTTTTTACAAAAATATTATTTTAAAAATAAAGAGCTTTTTTCAAAAGAAAGAAAGGTCCTTATTAGACATAGCAAATAGAGAAAAAAAGAATAATAAAGAACTAAAACGTATTGTTAAAAATAAACTTCCACCGCTATGGATGCCATCCGTTTCGTCCTTTCTAAGAATATTTTTTGTAATGATGTTTTTTTGGATAATTTCACATCCAAAATATTTAGTAGAGTTAATACTTTCACCGTTACATAGTTTGTTTTTACACACACCATTTCTTAAAACGGTAGTTCCTTACATTATAAAAATGTTTAGCTTATTACCACATTCAATACCTATTATTAGCGAAGGTGGTAATTTATTAGCAGTTCACGCGGGTGTAGGATCTGTTTTGATTGGGTTAGCCTTTTTTGTTGCACAAAGTTTAACAGACAAGAGCGATTCTGAAAAATCTAGGGTGCTATTGTATAAAAGTTATTTTTTCCCCTTACTGGTAGCTGAGGTAATGGCTTTCTTTTTCTTTATTGGAAAGACCAACGTCTTGGTATATATACCGATTGCAGGAATTGCTTTTTGGACTTTGTATTCTTTGGGTAAGGTAATAGATATTCTTGTTAAAGAGTATAAAATGGAAGAAGCGAAAAAGAGAGTTCTTTTAAACGTAACAAAAGAGAATTTTATTAGAATATTAGATAGAGAAACAACATATAGAATTGGTAATAATTTTATTTATAAAAAATATGAGAGTAGCGGGATTTTAGATGTCAATCCTTTTGGATTTTCCAGAGATAAAAAGACGGTGGTCAGAATAAAATCACAAAAAAGTGGTGCAATCGTGGATATTAAAATGAACGAGCTTGAGAGATTAATACTACTATTGAGTCAGGCGGTAAAAGTAGATTTTCCTATAGGAAATGCTGAGACAACTAACGATAATGGGGTCAAAGTTAAAAGTGAATCACTATGTTGTTTATTAACATTACTAGGTCATAAAATAGAATTAGAGCAGCCATTATTCGAGATCAAAAAAGAAATCGCTGATAAGATTGGTGTGAAAAGATTAGAAAAAATAATCGAGAGAGTGTTTTTAATAAAAGATGACATCTCAGAAGTTGAGGCACGTACCGAAGTTTTAAAATTAAAGGATAGGTGTATCCTAGCAATAAACAATCAACAAACAGGAGAATTAGAGAAGATAATAAAATTGTATGTCGAACTTGTTAATGAATTTTCTAAATATTTTAATTTGTATCATGGCGGATGTTTTTCGTCAGAACAAGCAAGACAGGAAAGAAACTCATTTTTTGAAAGACTTAAGCCTCTAGACTGGATATCAAAAGATATTAGAGAAATTTTTGATAGAGGGATAAATTCTGAAGATCTAAATATTATCAGAGATGTTGCCTACTTGCCCATAATGCTGGTGCAACAAGCTATTGAAAGTAAAGACCATCTTATTTTTCAGGAATTCATACCTTATTCTTTGGTTCTGTACGAAAAAGCCTTTGATTTCTCAAAAAAAGATAGAGAAAAGGAATCAGAGATAATGTTTGATCGGACTTGGCGATATTTGAAGGAACTATCCGCATATTATCTCGAATCAAAATTAAAGGAAGAAGATTACCCTGAGGGTGACTTTAAAGACTATTACATCCAGATACTTAAAATTTTACAGGCACTATTAAAGTCATCATTTGATAAGAAGGATTTGACTAATTTTAATAAGTTCTTAAAAGTTACCTCAGATTTATTTAACAGATTAGATAGACCGTACTCAAATTCTTCTTATACTAATACTGAAAAAGTCTTTAATCTTCTAGACGGTAAACGTCAGGAAATGTTCTTTGGGGTTTCTAGTTGGATTTTATTTATCTTAAAGAACAATAAAGATCTCCAGGTCAGAGAATTTTATAATGCAGTACAAAATGAATTACCTTCAGATATCATCGAATTCACAAGGGTGTTTTTACAATCTCATAGTTTTGATACCGAAGATCATTGGGGTTGGGATTGGTGGGAATCCAGGCCGGATGAGGGCGTACATACGATAAATGTACTTGAAAAACTTGAGCAATTCTTTGTGGTTAGACTATTGATATTATTAGGATCAAAAAGTGACCAAGAAATTGAAAAAATTAGTTTACCTCATAATAGGGATTTAGCTTTTCTTGCCGAAGGAACAAGAGACGCAATCAAGATTATAGATGATATTGAAAAAAACCCTGGTAATTGGACTTTTATTTTAGATAGCGAATCTGTAAAAAGATGTCTAGCATTACGTAATCTACTTAAAAAAGCACATGATCAGCAGGAACAAGATGATTTAAGGTGTAAACGTGAAGCTGATATTTCAAGAGATAAAGTTGAAAAATTTAAGAAGTATTTTATTGAAAATTATAAACAGAGTCATCCAATCAAAGAGATGTTAAAAGACTTTGGTCTTCTTTCAAATAAAACCAATAAAAAAGTTGGAAAAGAGATAAAAAAACTGGGAATTAATACTTTGTTTGATAAAGGTGCTTTTTTGGGTGATGAGGTCAATTGGTACATTCATTATACGGGAATTAAAGAAGCTTTTGGTTTTGGTAGGAGTATGGTTTATGGTGAGAATGAATATGTTCTTGGAAAAATCAGAGGTAAAGCTAAAGAAATAACAGAAGATAGGTTTGAAAATACTTTGGCGGGGATCCAATTATCTAACATCGTCCTTATTGCTACAAACCATGCTGTATGGAAGTTCTTTGAGAGATCAAATAGTAATTGGATACCTAAGTGGCATAGCGAATTTCCTAAAGAGCTCTTCGGTAATCAAATAATTGAAGGTGTCTACAGATTTAAAGATAAAATCATTCCGGTCTATCAGCTATTTACTTCAGGTTCTAGTAGTTCAGATATCTTTATTTTAGATAAAACTAAAATTGGGAAATTGGTACAATTTTCTCCACTTGAGGATGGTGATAGTACAGATGTATTGTTCGATGTTTTCCTTATAGATGTTCAGGAATTTATTTTAAACTCTACCTTAATTACCGAATTTATTGATAAGCCTCCACAGTGGCTGTCGGATATTGGTAATAAAGAGAAACAGATTGAACATCTGCAAGAGTGTGTTTTGATTCATGTCTTTGAAAAAATTCAATTTAAACTTCACAATGAATTTAGTGGGTATATATTACTAACAGATAAGATAAAATAATTTATGAAGCCCATATCCAAATCTCTATTCCTTCAATACTTAATCTGTCCTAAAGACGCGTGGTTTAGGCTGCACCAGCCGGACCTGGAGGAATTTAATGTCTCCTTTTCGGACCAAAATGTGATGGCCCAGGGTAATGTGGTGGAGGATTGTGCTAAGAAACTTAAGATATTCTCCGGTTTTGTGGAAGTCAAAAGCCGGGCTTTCTCGGCCAGCAAGGAGATAGACAAGCTGATTGCTGAAGAAGTACCAGCAATCTATCAGCCAACCTTCAGCGTTGATGGTTTTATAATCCGCTGTGACTTTCTGGTTTGGAATGCCAAAACCAAGAAATGGGACTTATACGAGGTTAAAGGTACAAATTCCAAGAAGGATGACGATGGACCGCGGGACCATATCTCTGATCTAGCTTTCCAAACAATTGTGCTGGAGCGATACGGTCTTAGCATCGGTAGTAAATATATTGTTCATTTGAACAAAGAATACGTTAGGGGTAAGGAGCTGGATGTTGAAGAACTCTTTGTTATTAATGATAGCACCGAGCAGGTAGAACTAAAGAAAGCTACTACCGATGCGCAGATGGAGAAAGCTAAGGCGTATTTGAATCAAGAGGATGAGCCTAAAGACGGCTGTAACTGTCATTTATTAGGTAGAAGTAATCATTGTGAGACATTTAAGAAATCACACCCCGAGATACCGGATTATTCCGTCCATGATATATCCAGGATAGGTTCAACGCCTGATAAGCTGATTCAACTGGTCAAGAACGGTATCTATCATCTCCACGAAGCGGAAGACATATCTGATTTTACCATTCCCCAACAAAACCAGATTCAGGCCCATAAGACAAAGAAAGAGATAATTGTCAGAGAAGAAATTGCTAATATTCTGGACAATTATACCTATCCGCTGTACTTCTTTGATTATGAGACCTTTGCACCTGCCGTGCCTATCTATGAAGGATTTAGCTCATATCAGCGTATACCAATCCAATTTTCCTTGCATATTATTGAAAAGATGGCCGGACCTGTCCGTCATCTGGACTATCTTCACCTAGAGAATACTGACCCTTCAGAAACTGTTGCTAAGATGCTAGGCGAGGTCATAGATCCTAAAGGAACAGTCCTGGCCTGGAATGTCTCTTTTGAGAAAGGCGTTACATCGGAGATAGCGGAAAGACTGCCTAAGTATGAGCCGGTGATAACGAGGATTTGTGGCCAGATGAGAGACCTTCGGGATATTTTTTCCCAGCAGCATTATGTCCATAAGGATTTTAAAGGGAAAACCTCAATTGAAGCTGTTATGAACGTGTTATTGCCAGATATGACTTATGATCATTTACCATATACTGGTAGTGATGTGGGTTTTGTCTGGTGGAATGATATAGTCAATCAAGGTAAGGAACCTTCTGAAAGGGAGGAGAAGATACATCTAATCCGGGAATACTGTAAACAAGATACTTTTGTAATGGTGGAGATTTTTAGAATATTGAATAGTATTATATAATCAATTTAATACAAAAATCTGTAAATAAAATATGAAAAATAAAAGATATATAATCATAGTGCTTACAGTCCTTTTGTTGCTTATTTTGGGTGCGTATCAATTATTTATTCTTAATCAAGAAAAACAACTAGATGTAGTCAATAAAAACACTGTTCGTGTTTGGGATGCAGAAACCGCATCATTCGTAGAATACGCTTCTTATGAAGAAATGGAGCAAGAATGGGAGAATGAAAGAAAAAGAGAAGTTGAGGAATATGATAAAACCACTAGGGGGACAATTGTGGAGCAAATTCAAAATATAAATATCCCATCAGATGTTGATGAAAGTGAGGTAGCCCAATTACAACAAGGAGAGGTAGAGGTTCGTAGCGAAAAATCGGAGGATTTTCCAGACGGGATTTTCTCGTGGGGAGCTTACTTAGTTGAAAATATAAAATCTTTCACTATTGGTGATTTTAATAACGACGGACTAGATGATGTTGCCCATATCATTGCATACACAGGTGGCGGTAGTGGAATGTTTTACAATCTCGTTATCTTTATGAATAATCAAGGCAAATTAAAGTATTTAACTCAAGAAGGGTTGGGTGACAGAGTTATCATCCAGAGTGTAAAATATGAATCTGGAGAGTTTATTGTTGATATAATTACTCAAGGTGAAGGGGATAATTTTAAAGGGTATTGTTGTCCAAACGTACCAAAGACTGTTAAATTTAAGCTAGAAAATAGTAAATTAGTAGAATTTTAAAATGGATATGGATGATGAAGTATTTGAAAAAGCAAAAGAGGAGGATTTGACACTAGATGAAGCTGAACAGCTTCAGGAGCTTGTCGACGAAACAGGTCTTGATGTTGATGAAGCTGAAGAACTTCGCCAGGAATTATAAAAAAGTCATGGGAGAAGAAAATAAACAAAAGTATATCAAGATATTAAAATTGGACCCAAACCTTGCTAGGACCGGTAGGTATACCAGGTCACTTGAAAAGTATCTTGAAAAGAATAACCGGTCATTTAACATAGTAGACGGTAATTACATTGTCTATGTGTCTGATAAAAATGAGGCTATAAGAATAGGTTTTGAATTGAGAAAATATGAAATTGAGTATTTTGATGGTGTGGAATTATTACCCTTGGAACTTGAACCAAAAAGAATAAAAGGCGAACGAGCAAAAAGAGCGGCGCCAGATTCTTCCTCCGGTAAGACAGTGACAGTTAGTCAGTTCATGAAAAAAACCAAACAAGATATCAAGCTAGATTGTTTAGTTAAGGCTGAAATAATCAAAAGGAAATTACTAACAAGAAAAGAAATGGAGACGGCTATATCTTGGGGGAAGTTAAAGACAATAAAGTTTAGAAATAAGGAGTATTTTGATCGTCAGGAAATATTTGATTACCTGAAAAGTAATTTTCGTTATGATACTGGAAACTAATTTTACTACCAGCAAATCACTGGCTCCCCATCAGTAACTTCATTTAGATAGGCTTTAGCTTCTTCAATTCCTCCTATTTTATCTATCAGGCCTAGTTCCTTAGCTTTCTCTCCTAAGACGGATGAACTATCAGCAAAGCTTTTGACCGCAGCCATGGTGAGTCCACGATTCTCAGAAACTGACTTGATAAAATTGTTATAAATAATATTTATATCTCTCATAAAAAGAGCCTTTTCACCGGCAGTTAAGGCTTTGTCAGGATTGCCAGAATCTTTAAACTCCCCAGAAGAAATTTGCTCATAGATCAACCCTTCCTTTTTATTTTTCTCTACATTGCTGACATAAGACATGGTGACGCCAATACTACCCACATCAGAATTAGCCGAGGCAAATATTTTATCCGCACTACTTATTGCCCAATAGGCAGATGAAACGCCTAGATCTCGTATAACAGCAATGACTGGTTTTGCACTAGCTTTTACCGCCTTAGCAATTTCCTCACCGGCTACTGGAGAACCACCACCAGAATCAACTTCTATTAGAATAGCCTTAATGTCTGGATCTAAATTAGCATCTTCAATTGACCAGGTGACTTCTTCGCTGGAGGTTTGATCATAATCAAAGAATGAATCACCTTCAGCGTGATTCGGAATATAGGTGACGACTGTGCCATGGAGGTTAATACCTATAACAGAACAAGCTTGATCTGAACTAGTCTCTGATTCACTACTATAATCACTCGAAGATAAATCTTCTGAGTTGTAACCAGAAGATCCACCAAAAACATAAAAAGAAATAAAGCAACCAATAAAGACACCGGCGGCAATGACAGCTATACCAATAAGCGCTGGCGAAATCTTTTTTAAAAAAGCGTAGACTTTTTTAACCTGACCTTTTTCTTTTTTTGTTACATTTATTCCTTCCATAAAGTTATAGTGATTATAGCACAAGATTGTTTGGTAATCCTATTTTTCAGTTATTTCTATTTGTGCTATCATCGAATATATGAAAAGAGAGATTAAATCACTGATGAAAACCCGGCAAATGGGTGTCCTGCCTTATACCTACAGAGACTTGGATAGCTTGGAGGAGATAAGAGACCGGAAGATAGATGGTGTTCACGCCTATTGTTTTTATAATGATAAATTGGTTCTGGTTTATTCTGATAAAAAAGGCTATTGGACCCCAGCCGGCGGAGGAACAGAGAAAGGAGAAAATGTTGAAGAAACAGTTATAAGAGAAGTTAAGGAGGAAACCAATATGAGAGTTTTGAAGCAGAAAATAATTGGCTATCAGGAAGTCTTTGAACCAGACAGAATCCATGTTCAAACCAGATCAGTTTGTTTGGTAGAACCTTATGGACCTTTTGTTTCTGATCCCGACGGTGATATTACGGTCATAAAATTAATTGATCCAAAAGATTACAAACAATATTTTGACTGGGGAGAGGTGGGGGATTATATTATGCAGAGAGCGTTGGAATTATTAAAAGATTTAAAGTAAAATGGAAAAAGGCAGTAATAAAAAAATACACGTCGCCCTCTTGTTCGGCGGAAAATCGGCGGAACATGAAGTCTCTATAAGATCGGCACAGAGTATTTATAATGTTCTAGACAAGAGTAAATATAAAATCACGCTTGTTGGCATTGATAAGAACGGTACTTGGTTGTCTTTGAATACTCAGCAATTTCTTTCAAGTAAAGAAATTCTTTTAGACAAACAAATACTACCCTATAGTATTGATAATTTATTCCAGTCAGACAAATCAAAAGTCGATGTTGTCTTTCCAGTCCTTCACGGTCCTTTTGGTGAAGACGGCACGATTCAAGGTTTGCTAAAATTAGCTAATATCTCTTTTGTCGGGGCGGGTGTCCTTGGTTCAGCGGTGGGTATGGATAAGGAAGTTGCTAAGAGACTTTTGCGAGATGCTGGATTATCGACCGCTAAGTTTAATGTCTACAGTGAATTTGAAAGAAAAACTATTTCCTTTGAAAAAGTCAGAAAAAATCTTGGTTTGCCACTCTTCGTTAAGCCAGCGAATCTGGGATCTTCTGTTGGTATTACGAAGGTTCATAATAAAGCTGAGTTTATAAAAGCAATTAATTTTGCTTTCCAGTATGACAGCAAAATCCTCATCGAAGAATTCATAAAAGGGAAAGAGATAGAGTGTTCCGTATTGGGAAATGAAAAGCCTATCGCTTCAGTTTGTGGTGAGATTATACCTCATCACGAGTTTTATTCTTACGAAGCAAAATATTTGGATGATAATGGTGCAGCTCTTTCCATCCCCGCTAAGATTACAAAACCACTTATGAAAAAGATTCAGACACTAGCCGTAAGAGCATTTAATGTCCTCTGCTGTGAAGGAATGGCGAGAGTAGATTTTTTCTTAAAGGAAAATGGAGAAATTTATATAAACGAAATAAACACCATTCCGGGTTTTACTTCAATCAGTATGTACCCTAAACTTTGGGAGGAAAGTGGTATCCCTTATGGAAAACTTATTGATACCTTAATTAAACTAGCAATCAGCAGACACAATAAGGAACAAAAATTAAAAACATCTTTTAAATAAAAATATGACATATAAATATTCATCACAAGTAGAGTCTGAGTATGGTCTCAAAGGACCTCTAGCTTTTGACCAAATCCATAATGGTCCGGATAACGATGTTTTTATTGTCACTGATTTTAAAAATACTAATTATGTCTTAAGACAGAGCAAAAGACTGGGTAAAAACGCCATGTTTGAAATGGAGGTACTTACCAAACTTGCTCAAGTTAGTTTTTTATCGCCGGAACCATTACAAACAAAGTCTAAAGCATTTTTAATAAATATTGATAAAATCCAGTTAGTCCTTTTTACTTATATAAAAGGAACACAAATTCCCCAGCTTGGTACCGAGCATCTGGAAACCGATGTTATAGAGCGTGGTGCTAAAAAGCTTGGTGAATTGCATAGTCTGACCAAAAACATAAAAGTTAGTGATATACCTTCGCGGACTATTTTTACCGAGTATGACCGTCTACTCGCGCTTGACATGGAAAAGCTCAAGCCTTTTAAGGATTTTGAAATTCTTTTGGATCAAGTAAAAGATTTTTATTCAAAGGCGGAATCGAGAATTAAGGGTGGCAAAGAATTATATGGTGTAATCCATAATGATTATGGTATCCAAAATTTAATTTACATAAAGGACGATTGCTATATTATTGATTTTGACTGGGCGTGTTATGGGCCATTGTTAAAGGATCTTGGATTAGCCGTCGCTATCTGGCCTCTATATTCAAAAGATGGTGTTCCGTCCAGAACTATAATTGACAGATTTCTTAAGAGTTATAACGAAACAGCGCCTCAAACAGTCGCTTACGATAAAGATCTGATTTTTTGGGTATGTTTCGCTTGTTTATCTGATACATGTACTTTTATCACCGATACAGTTCAAAATAATTACAAATATGGTGAGAAGGCCATTAATGATGTGGAACAATGTCGAATGTATAAGAAATTCGAGTATTTTTATAAGGAACTAAAAAATAAATAAAATATTAGAATAATTTAGAAGGATATGAGGAAAGAATTAAGAAATTTGGTATTTACAGGATTGAGGTGGGGCCAGTTTTGTAGTTCTGATTTTTGTGTTATTATCCTTAATATAAAAGGTATCATGCAAATCTAAATGCCGTGTAGTATAGTTATAATTTAATGCAAAATAATCTAAACGAGAAAACTACAGAAAAGAAAATAACAAGTCGAAGCGAGGATTATTCCCAGTGGTATTTAGATGTTATTGAGGCCGCTGATTTAGCTGATAGCAGTCCAGTTCGTGGTTGCATGATCATTAAGCCTTATGGCTACGCGATTTGGGAGAAAATTCATGATATTTTAGACAAGAAGTTCAAACAGCAAGGTGTTCAGAACGCGTATTTTCCACTATTTATACCGCAAAGCTTTTTGACGAAAGAAGCTAAACATGTCGAGGGTTTTGCTAAAGAGGTGGCTATAGTAACTCATCACCGGTTAGAAAGTGACGGCCATGGTGGATTAAAACCTGCTGGTGAACTAGCCGAGCCTCTAATTATACGTCCAACCTCTGAAACCATAATTTATGATACTTTTTCTCGTTGGATCCACTCCTATCGTGATTTACCATTATTAATTAACCAATGGGCAAATGTGGTTCGTTGGGAAATGAGAACGCGTCCGTTTCTCCGTACTACGGAATTCCTATGGCAGGAGGGACATACTGCTCACAAAAATAAAGAGGAAGCCGAAGAAATGACCTTAAAGATGATCAAAGAATATCAAGATTTTTCGGAAACATATATGGCTCTGCCTGTTATCCCGGGATACAAAACTGAGAGTGAAAAATTTGCCGGCGCAGATTATACCACCTGCATCGAGGCTATGATGCAAGACGGAAAATCTTTACAAGCCGGTACCTCTCATCTGCTAGGTCAAAACTTTGCGAAGGCTTTTGAGGTTTCTTTTTTAAATGAAAAAGGTGAAAAAGAGTATGTCTGGCAAACAAGCTGGGGCGTCAGTACTCGTCTGATTGGCGCTTTAATTATGGCTCATAGTGATGATAAAGGATTAGTCTTGCCTCCTAATTTAGCACCTATTCCAGTAGTCATCATTCCTATCGGCCAAGGGAAACCAGATTATGAGCAGGTTCTAAGTTTTGCCAAGAATCTGTCAGTGAAGATAAGCAAAGAAACTAATTTAACAATTAATCTTGACGATCGAGACCTTCGTCCTGGAGAAAAATTTTTCTATTGGGAAAAAAGAGGTGTGCCTATTAGGATTGAAATTGGACCCAAGGATTTGCAAAACAATTCTGTCGTCTTTGCTCGTAGAGACACCGGGGAGAAGGCCACCGTCTTAATTCAGGATGTTATTCTTAAAACTCGAGAAACTCTTAACGATATTCAAAAGAGTTTATATCTGAAGGCTGAATCATTCAGAAATGATAACACTCATTTCATTGATAATCTGGCTGATTTTAAGAAAATGGTTGATGGTAAAGGAGGATTTATTAATTCTCATTGGTGCGGAAGCTCTGAGTGTGAAGCTAAGATTAAGGAAACAACTGGGGCGACCATCCGTTGTGTACCTTTTAATCAGAAAGAAGAGGTAGGGAAGTGTATTTTATGTGGAGGTAAATCTAATGGTCGGGTCATGTTTGCAAAGTCGTACTAATTTTTTTAGTCTTAACGACATGAAACAAATTTTATTGCTTAATCTATAAAGGCCACTAAAAAGAGGTAAAAAGCTAGAAATTGGGTTATAATACCAAGATGAAAGTTGCTTTAGTAAATTTTGCCGAATATGAGAAATTCAATAGCACTGTTTCCTTTAAACAGGACTTGGAATTCTTAGTGGAAAACAAAATTGACTATGTTGATTATTGTTTTAACTACGATAAGAAGTTAGACCTATTGGCCGGTTTCAGAAAGGCCCTTGCTAATCCTGAGATAGATTTGATTTGGTTTGTCTGTGGCGGAAATAAAACAATAAAATTTCTGGACGATATTGATTGGGAGGTCGTCAAAAAAGCTAATAAAATATATGCCGGGGCGTCTGACTTTACTCATTTCTCATTTAAAGCAGTTCAAAACGGGCAGGTTTGTTATTACGGTACTAGTTTACAAGAAATCAAAAAATATCATCCATCGCCTAAATCAAGAAAATATCTAGCTGATTTTTTACAGACTGGAAAAATTGAAAAATATAATCATACAAATCTGTATAAAACTGTGAGTAATTTGGATGAGGAGAAAATCGTAGGTGGACATACTTTCCTGACCACTTTTATGCTTAATGAGGTCAAAATTGATTTAAGAGATAGATTTCTGTTTCTTGAACACCACTATATACCAGGTGAATCCCTAGAGGATCTTGAATATTTTGTTGATCAAATCAAAATGGTCACCAAAGGTAATTTACCAAAGGGCTTTATCTTTGGTCACAGCATGTTGTTTGGAAAAAAAGGTAAAATTATGAATGTCGCCACGATTAATAAAAAAATGGTTGAATGGCTAAGGGAGTATGATTTGCCTATAGCCTATATTGATCATTTTAAACAGATCGTTAAATTTTCTTAAATATTATGTACAGGAAAGGTGTCTCAGCGCTTATAATCAACAATAAGAACGAGTTTCTTTTAGTTAATTTAGAATCTTTTGAGGATAAGTATTTTGCAATTCCCGGCGGTGGAGTTGAACTAGGAGAGACTTTAGAAAACGCAGTATATCGAGAGATACATGAAGAGTTGAGCATAGAGAAAAAATCTCTTCAATTTGTAGGGCAAAGTGATATTCCTGTTAGATTTAAATTCAAGTTAATAAAAATGATTCGTGACGATAAGGATTATGAAGGGTCAGAACGATATTTTTTTGGATTCTGCTTTGTTGGAGATAATAATGAAATTAAACCGAAAAAAGGAGAGGTTAGATTTTATAAGTGGATACCCCTTATACAGTTGAAAGACTATTTACTTTTTGATGGGCAATTAAAAGATACTCAAGAAAAAATAAAAGAAATATTTTCTGACCTGCAACAAATTCAAACAGGAGATAAAAAAATGGAAACTGTTCTCCAGTGCGTTATAGATGTATCAGAGAAAACCTTGAAAGAGATGGCGGAAACTTTAGGAATGTCTTGGGTTAATCCACGAGTTACTGATACATTCTATCCTTTCCGGGATTCGTTCTTAGGAAAGTGGAAGGTTGAAGTGCAAAGACTTCGAAGAAAGGAGAAATTCGAGGAAATTGTACGGGCGACCAGAGAAGACAATTGGCAGCCAGCGACTATTTATCACCTTCTAACCCTTCTCACTTCACCAGATAGTAAGCATCTATCTGGGTCATTTATGGCACCGGGATCCTTGTGTATAGATGACTTTGAATATCCGGGGTGTGTTGTGTTAAGTATAAAGGGTGAGGACAAAAAGATAGGCCTCGGTAATTGGAGAGGTTCTAAAATTGGTGGTTATGATGTCGTAAGGGTGAAGAGAGAGTAAGCCGTAATTATAAATGATGGGGAATGGGAGATAACTCCATAATGATTTTTCACCAGATTTTAATATAAAATATTATATGAATGATTCATCACACACAATTCTTATACCATATCAACCGTCCTGGAAAGATAAGTTTGAGGTAGAGAAGATAAAAATTAAAGATATATTTGGCGATAAAGCTATTGCCGTTGAGCATATCGGTAGTACCTCGATTCCTGGTCTTTCGGCAAAACCAATTATTGATATTGCCGTGATGATAGAAAATCATAAAGAAGCCGATGTTTTTACTGGATTATTAGATAAAATAAATTATCGATTTGATTCATTCAGCACCGAGAGACACTTTTATACCAAAGGTGATCCCATAGAATATCATCTCTCTATTGCCTATAAAGATAAGGGTGGTTTTTGGGAAAGGCAGATTTTATTTAGAGATTATTTAAGAAATCACTCAGATTTACGGGGTGAATATCAAAAATTAAAAGAAGATTTACTTAAAAATGATCCAACCGGTAAAGACATGTATATTAGTGGTAAAACTGAGTTTATAAAAAAAATCTTAGACTTGTGTAAATAATATGATATCATCCAATATATGAAGGAATCTTTAATAAATAAATTAATTCTAATCTCTAAGAATCGGCAAGTAAAAAATGATCCATCTCATGACTTTCAACATGTTCAGCGAGTATTAAATCTTGCTGTTGAGATTGGTAAAAAAGTTGAAGCAGATCTTGATATTGTCATTCCTGCGGCCTTATTTCATGATACGGTTGTTTATCGTAAAGACAGTCCGAAGAGTAAATATGAGACCGATGAAAGTGCTGAAGTTGCTGGTCATATTTTAAAAAAGATTCGCGAGTATCCAAAAGAAAAAATCGAAAAAGTAAAGATCTGTATTAGACAGTGTTCTTTTTCTAAGGGTATTATTCCTGATATTTTGGAGTCAAAAGTATTACAGGATGCTGATATGCTTGAATCTACTGGAGCCATATCAATTATGCGTACTTTTTCGTCCGGTGGACAAATGAATCGTCCATTCTATGATTTAAATGATCCTTTTTGCAAAAAAGGTTTATTCGGAGTACACTCAGGATTGTGGTTGTTTTATAAAAGGTTGTTACTTGTTGAAAAAAGAATGCATACAAAATTTGCTAAAAAGATAGCAAAAAGAAGGACTAATTTTCTGATAACTTTTCTAGATGAATTTAAAAAAGAGCTTATTGAAACCGAAATAATTTATGAAAAAAGAAGATCTAGATAACACTGGTAATCTGTGTGATAAATTGGACCTTGTTGGAGAAAACAGACGGCAGGATGCTGAAAAAATTATAAAAATAGTAGAACACGAAAAGGAATCGTGGAATAATATATTTGAGGAGGAATTAAAAAATATAGATAATGTAAATTATTTATCTTACTGGTGGAGTGATCATTATTGCCAGATTGTAGAATATATAGATAAATCCATAAAGTTTAAATGTACACCATCAATTTTGGAAGCTGGGTGTGGCTCTGGTCAATCAACTCTTCAGTTGTCAACAAAAACAAAGTTGATATCACTTTTGGATATTTCACCAGTTGCACTTGATTTAGCTAAAAAACTTTCAAAAATATACAATAAAAATAATGTCGAATTTATAGAGGGTAATATTTTATCTATGCCATTTAAAGACAAGGAATATGATCTTACCTGGAATATTGGCGTTTTGGAGCATTACGATAAAACATTGATTCCTTATTTGCTAAAGGAAATGATTAGGGTAACAAAAGATGGTGGTTATATAGCAATAGGAATACCTAATCCAAAGTCTTTGGCTATAAAAAAAGCTAAATTTCTCGCAAACGAGAAGTTAAAAAATCTTTTAAAATTTATCCCTGGTTATAGACTAGATACTGAAAATTTATATTCAGCTAAAGAGGTAGAAGAGATTCTTTTTGAAGTTAGTAGAAAAATAGGGCTTAAATTAAGTGAAATAAAAGTAACCCACGTAGGTAGTCCTTTGTTAGTGTGGTCTCCTAAATTTCTTATTAAGTTTTTTAAAATTTTTGAAAAATTTGAATTTATAAAAAAAAGAAAGTTTCTAATATTGATAATTGCTAAAATTAATTATTAAAATATCGTGGCAAACTATTTCAACAAATTTATTAAAATTGCAGAAATTAATAAAGATAATGTTGCTATTATCTATCCTATTTATAAAGATGGGATAAATAATGGATGTATAAAATATTTATATATAGATATAATCAATCATATTCTATCAGCCGGGCCTATTATCTATAAAACAAATATTAAAAAAAATCCTGTTGGCTTATTTATTCCGAACCATCCATTATTTACGTCTGCACTTATTAGCGTCTTATCGCAGGATTTTATTGCCGTTCCGATTAATCCAAAATCAACAAAGGAAATAATTTTAAAAATAATATCTGATAATAATTTAGACGTAATTATTACTGATAATCATTATTATCAATATTTGATTGGTATCTGTTCCACTAATCAGGTTATTCTAAAAATAGGTGATATAATTTCGACACCTTCTTTTCAAAAAATCCCTAAAAGTCAGAAAAAATCTGGTGATATTGCAATTATCTCTTACACCAGTGGTACCTCAGGTAACCCCAAAGGGGCATTAATTACAAACAAGAATATACTATTTGTAACAATGAAATACTGTAGTATCTATCGTCTTGATAAAAACAGCCATGTATTAGCTGCTCTGCCTCTTTGGCATAATTACGGGACATTTGATGTTTTGCTGGATACACTCATTAGTGCAGGAACTATTGTCTTAATGGATGATTGGGTAAGTAAAAAAGCGATTGATATAATACATAAGTACAAAATTTCTGTATTTCCTGGTTTCCCATTTATGTTTATGGATATTGTTAATGATGATTCCAGAGAATTAGATTTTTCAACTTTAAAAGTTTGCGAGTCAGGCGGATCTGGATTACCTCGCAGATATATTGAGCGGTTTAAGAAAAAGACAGGTATAGTTATAACTGAAGGTTACGGTTCAGCAGAAACCACGTCTCTTACACATATAAATAATCTAACTGAGACCAGAAGAGCTGGAAGTATTGGTGAAAATATTCCTGAAGCTTTCTGTAAAATACTAGACCAAGGGGGGAGGAGAGTTAAAACTGGTGAATGTGGAGTATTGTGGGTTCGTGGTCCAATGGTTTGTAAAGGTTATTCTAATCTTAAGTCAAACAGTTTTAATGGAAAATGGTTTAATACTGGGGATATTGCTTGTCTTGATTCGAACAATAATTATTGTGTCGTCGGTAGATTAGATAATACTAAAAAGGTTGATACTGATATTGACTCATATTCAACCAGCGTCGGGGAAATTTTGTACGAATTTGATGGCTTAATTAAATTTAACATTAAAAAAAAGGCAGGAAATAATTTAGATTATTTGTACGTTGTTTTAAAAGATAATAGACGAAGAGCTGATTTCAGAGATTTTTTGAAAAGTAAATTTGATAAAGGTAGGTTCTACAAAATAGTTTTTGTAAAAGATATTCCAATCACGGCAACTGGTAAAATTAAGCATAGTCTTTCTTAAATATTAGCTAATATATAATTGTGGGCTGGTCAGCTTTTTTAAAGAGTAAAATTTAGTGTTTAACTTAAGGACGCATACTTGTGCGTGTGTGTTGAATAAATATGCATTGTATGTTATATTATAAACTATTAAGTTTAATAGTTTAAATTAGTAAATTATGTATTTAATATCACAGACAACAGGTATAACAACGTTATTAATTTTTGGATTAGTAATGATAGTCATTGTTTATTTTCTGACAAGAAAGCAATTTAACTCCAAAGATGCTTTCTTGGTGGCAAGACGTGAGGTTGGCTGGCTTCGTGGATCCTTAAGTATTGCTGTAAGTTGGATCTGGGCCCCAGCAGTTTTTATCGCTTCAATGCAGGCCTACAATCAAGGTATAGCTGGAGCTTTCTGGTTTATTGTACCTAATGTTGTCTGTTTTTTTGTTTTTGCACCTTTGGCGATTAGGTTAAGGAGGTTTTTACCAGAAGGATATACCTTGCCGCAGTTTATTTTAAAAAGGTATGATAATGATAAAAAAACTCATTTAGCTTTTCTGGTACTATTTTTTGGTTATCAATTAGGTGCAATTATTATTAACACATTAGCTGCCGGAGTCTTGTTAAATGCTTTGACTGGCATCAGTTTTTATCTTGTCGTCTCATTGATAATGGTTTTGGTATTAATATATGCAATAATGAGTGGTTTAGAGGCTTCAATAATTACTGATGTTATTCAAATGGCAATGGTTCTGCTATTTTGTTTTATTCTAGTCCCGTGGGTAATTATAAAAGCCGGTGGCTTTTCTGCAGTTACTGGAGGGTTTGGTGGTATAACTGGAATGTTTGGTAATGTGTTTAACCCTTGGATTGCCTATTCCTTTGGTATAGCCACAACACTAAGCTTAATCTCTGGTCCAATTGGTGATCAAATGTTTTTTCAGAGAGTTTATGCTTCAAAAAAAGAGCAAATTGTTAAAACTTTTGTCGCTGGCGGTTTAATTTTTGGATTAGTT
This sequence comes from uncultured bacterium, assembly GCA_903831305.1. Classification (GTDB taxonomy): domain Bacteria; phylum Patescibacteriota; class Minisyncoccia; order Phycocordibacterales; family GWA1-40-21; genus CAIJXO01. The sequence continues at coordinate 38,729 of CAIKXE010000011.1, forward strand.
CCAACTATCTTGTGTCTCTTAGGTTTTATCGCAGCCAATCCACATTTTAGTTCCCTTATTACCGTTGCAGATCCTCAAATGGTGGGACCAGTTGTTATTGGTTATTTCTTACCAAAGATAGCATTAGTGGCGTTCCTTTTTATGGCCTTTGCAGCTTTGGCATCCACTATTGATAGTGCATATTGTGCGATAAGTTCATTAGGTACAATAGATATTTATAGAAAATATTTTAATCCGGAAGCTAGTGATAGACAATTGCTAAGTATGTCACGTAAGGTCATGTTGGCTATGGCACTACTTGGTACTGGAATAGCCCTACTTCAACCTAAGCTTTTATGGGTCTTCTTAATTTATGGTGCTTTAGCATCAGCCGGTTTTTTCCCAACAGTTTTCAGTCTATATTGGAAAAAATTAAACAAACAAGGAGTGTTTTGGGCAGTTACGCTTTCTTTAATTATCGGTTTACCTCTTTCGATATATGCCAATATTACAGAGAATGTGAACCTTATTGTGTTGGCGTCAATATTAAGTGTGGTTATCGGATTAATTACTTGTTTGATAGCTGGTTTCTTAAATAAAAAAACTGTATACAACTTTGCAAGTGGTGAAATCGAGGCAGTTGTCGAATAAAATGAAAAAAATTCTTTTGATAGGTCTAGGCGGTACAATAGCTTGTTCGGCCACTAAAGAAGGTTTAGTCCCGATGTATTCGCCTGAAAGGTTTCTTTCTCAAGAACCCAGACTTTTAACGGTTGCTCATATAAAGACTATTCAGTTGATGATGAGGACCATTATCTACCCTAAGGACTGGATAACTATTGCCAAATTCATATCAAAGTCCGTTAAAGATTTTGATGGTTTTGTGATAACGATGGGAACAGATACTCTAGCTTATACTTCCTCGATGTTGTCTTTTATGCTTAGAAGTATCAATAAACCTGTAATTATAACCGGGGCCATGATTCCGATCGAGAAGGAAAATTCTGATGCTAGGAAAAATCTGATAGACAGCGTTATATTCGCCTGTGAACCAACCTCAGGAATTTTTGTTGTCTTTAATGGTAACGTTATCAGGGGGTGCCGAGCGTCCAAAGTGTCTGGAGTAGAAATTGACGCGTTTAAGAGTATTAATTTTCCTTTGATCGCAAAGATTATTAATGGACAAGTCAAATATGATTTATCAATAAAAGAAGAAATTAGAGAAAATAATAAACTCTCTTTAGAGGTAAAAATCGATACAAAAGTATTGGATATTAAGCTTACCCCACAGGTAGAGCCAGATTTATTTGGGAAGCTTTTAGGTTACAAAGGTTTTGTAATTGAAGGGTATGGTGACGGCAATATATCTGATAATTTAATTCCAGTGATTATAAAACTAATTAAGGGAGGGAAAGTGGTAGTTTTAGCGTCTCAATGTGCTTACGGCCATGTAGAGCATAAATATAGAGGTGGTCTTATGGCGGTGAAGAATGGTGCAATTTCGGTCAGAGACATGACTAAGGAAAGTGCCCTTACTAAATTGATGTGGTGTATGGGAAAGACGAAGAATGTAAAAACCATAGGTAATATGATGACTAGTAATATGTGCGGCGAAATTAAGATAATATAAATATATGAGATTGTATTTATCATCATTTAAAATAGGAAATCACCCAGAGAGATTAGCTGATTTAACTGATGGTGGTAAGAAAGCGGTCTTTATCGTTAATGCTTTGGATTATAAGTTGGAATCTCGAAATAAATTTTTAGCAAGCGAAATCCAAATGCTTGGTGAGTTAGGTTATGATGTTGAAGAATTGGATTTGAGGATGTGGTTTGGCAAGAAAGAAAAAGATCTTGAAGAATATCTAAGAACAAAGAATCTCGTTTGGGTTAATGGAGGGAATTCCTTCTTACTTAGAAGAGCTATGAAACAAAGTGGGTTTGATAAAATTATAACTAAGCTTCTGAAAGAGGACGTGATTGTTTATGCCGGCTTTAGTGCCGGATGTGCTGTCCTTCATAAGGATTTGCACGGAATTGATATAACTGATGATCCATACATCTTAGCCGAAGGATATCATAAGAATGTTGAATGGGTGGGTCTCGATATTATTGATTTCAATATTGTGACTCATTTTGATTCTAATCAGAATGAGTCAGACGAGTCCAGAAAGGAGATGAAATTTTATAAAGATAATAATATACCATTTAAGACATTACGTGACGGTGAGGTCTTAATCGTTAATGGCAAAAATGTAGAAATAATAAAATAATATGAGATACATAGTTACCAAAAATAAACAGATAAAAAAAAGAATGCGCTCTTTTAACGAATATTATTCATTATTAAGAGAGGCAATAGTTAGCGGTAATCTCAAAAGTTCATTAGACCGTGGTGCTTTTACGCATCCAAAACAAATCTTAAATCGTGAAATTATAAATTCTCTTGGTCTAAAAAGACATAGGATTTCTTTAGGTTATGGTCAAGAGGTTGGAGAAGATATCGTCAGAGAAAAGATTGTCGAACGAGAGAATCTTATTCATGGTACAGATTATAATCTAGAAAATGTAACGGTGGTTGCTGGGGCATGGTTTGGTGTTGAGGTTGTTATTGAGGAAATTACACAAAAATATGCAAATAAGAAACCAAAAATTGCTGTAATTGGCCCCACTCATTATCAGTTGTTCCAAAGACCAATTGAAGTCCTCGGTTTGGAGGTAATAGGTTTTGACTTCGTAAATTTTAAAGGTAGTACTCCTAAGACAAAGGAAGAAATTGATCAGATATTAAAATGTAAGCCAAACGTTGTTTTTGTTACTAATCCTAATAATCCAATTGGAGAATATTTTCCATCAAATTTACTTAGGTATCTTATCTCAACATGTAAAAAGAGGAAAATATTTGTCATTATTGATGAAATGCAGAATTTTTTAGCTACAGATGGTAAAGGAATAAATTATGGAAAATGGATAAAAGCTAAAAATGTTATCCGTATAGATTCTTTTTCAAAGCATTATGCTTTGGCAGAATATCGCGTTGGATGGGTTATTGCTGATAAAAGTATTATTGGTAGCAGATATACTGGAATCACACAACATGTAAGAGGCTTGATGGGTAATGCTCCAAGGGCCGCGAATGATGCCATTGTAAAATTATTAGACTTTGAGATAAACGAGATTAGAAATAAAATAGAGCATCCTCTGGGACGAAGAATTAAGCTGTTGTATAAAAAAGAGGATTTTATAATTAAACTTCTTTCTAAGAACCCAAGAATAGAAATAATACATAGAGATGCCTGTTTTAATTTGACCGTCAGAATAAAAGACTTTCCAAGTGATATAGAAATGTCGAGACGATTGATGAACCGTGGTACTCTAATTATGCCATGCACTGGTTATGGGTATCGAACTGAGGACGTGGTTATGAGGATAACTTTTGCGGAAAGATGGAGTAGAATAAAGCATTCCATGGCAGTTCTGACTAGTATATTGAATGAAAAAAAATGAAAGAAAAAGTTTGGATAAAATTTTATGAAGGAGGTGTCTTAAGGGAAGAATTGACCTTTATACAAGCTGAAGAAAGAATTAAGGCAAAAGTCGCTGAATTGTCTCAACTTGGTATTGAGAATGGGGATCGTGTTGTAATTAGACTACCTAATTCACCTCTGTGTGTTATAACATATTTGGGAATATACCGTTTGGGTGCCGTAGCTGTTCCCGTCGGTCTATTGGAGGATCAGATTAGGTTGAATTTTATAATCTCTGACTCCGGATCAAAAGCAATAATTGATAATTCTGGTATTAAGATCTTACCTTTAAAATCTTTGAATAATAAAATAAAGAGTGTCTGTACGATAATTTATACTTCTGGGACGACTGGTACGCCTAAGGGTGTATGTTTAAATTGGAATAACTGGGTGAAGAATGCAGAGTCGTTAATTAAGCACCATCATATTAATGAAAATACGGTTTTTGCGAGTCCTCTTTTTTTGTCGCATTGTAACGCTCATGGTTTGGCAATGATCACTACATATATCTCGAAATGTACGTGGATATTGTTTGATAAAAGTCCGAAAAATATCTTGGAAATAATTTCAAAAGAAAAAGTACGTATTCTTAGTGTGGTCCCGTCCATTTTATATGATATTTATAATTCAAATAAAAATTGGAAGCCAAATAAAGAACTTCGGTATATCATAACCGCGGCTGCGCCACTGAGCCCCGATCTGTTACAAAGCGTTATGGATACTTGGAAGACTAGGGTAATTCAAGGTTATGGTCTCTCAGAAAGTACTAATTTTTCATGTACTATGCCGACCAATCTAAGTGAAAAGGTATATAAACAGGTAATGTTTCCATGGCCATCTATTGGTGTGGCATTAAGTGGAGTTAAAATAAAGATAGGTCGTAAAAATAAAGAGGAAGAATTGGGGGAATTATTTATATCATCAAAATCAAACTTTAGTGGATATTGGAATAAAGATAAGATCAAACTAAGGCCGACTATTCATACGGGCGATTGGGGTTATTACAAAACTATAGCACGAAAAAGATACTTTTATTTTAAGGGAAGAATTAAGGAAATAATAAATAGGGGTGGTGAAAAAATTAGTCCAATTGAATTGGAATATGAGTTAAGAAAAAATGGCTTGAAGGGAGAATTCGCTATAATATCATTGCGTAGTGAAAAATATGGTGAAGAAGTTGGCCTTGCAGTTTGCAAACATTTTGATCTGTCGTTAATCGAGAAGATACCAAGATATCGTAGACCAAAACAGGTATTTCTTCTAAAGACTCTCTTTTATACACCGAATGGTAAATTACAAAGGAGGAAAATTTCAGAATTTTGTTGTAATAGTAAAGCTGAAATACTAATTAACCCGGATCCATTGACTTAATCTCCTTGAGATGGTAAACTTGGTTTAGATTTTGTTTATAGGTAAGAATGTACATTAACAAGCCACCCATAACGGTGGCAGAAAGGGAGTGTTATATGTGGCAGATAAAGGTTCTTCTTGAGAAGTTCGTGTCGTTACTTGGTGTCGAAGTCAAGGTACGTGGACGGATCATCTCGATTCGTCGAATGAAGAGATCAGTATTCGCTGATCTTTTTTCCATCGACTCGAAAGTACAATGTCGCTTTGATCCGGCAGGCGGTCTCTGCCCGAACAATGGCGACTTGGTTGAGGTCGTTGGGAAATGTGTTGTGTCAAAGAGTGGTGAATCGACGATTGACGTCTCAAGCGTAGTGGTTGTGGGCAAATGGTCTGCTAACATCGACTTTAAGGAAGTGTCGAATGGCGGATCTAGTCCACTTCTGGCTTTCATGCCAGGGGCGTATGGTCGCTTCCACTACTCACAGGTCGCTAGAAACCAAGTGAGGACATTCTTGACTTCCGAGGGTTATTTCGAGGTTCAGACCCCAATTCTTGGAAGGAATTACAACGGAGGTAGATCCTTTCCTGTATCGAGCTTTTGTTCTGGTAACAGGATTGGTTTCAACAGAACGACGGTGGAAGATCGCATGCAAGCATTGATTGCAATGGGGTACGAAAGAGTTTTCCAGGTCGGTAGTGTGTTTCGTAGCGGAAAGGAATTAACCTTCCTCGAAGGGTACGAAGCATTCACTGAATGGGAAGCCGGCAAATGTCGTATCAAGCAGTTGCTTGCATCTGTAGTAGAAAAGCTCATTCAAAGCGGAATCGGGAGTCCAAATGACACATCCGACCACCTGATTGGTTGTGATTGGTTAGAAGTGGATTTCCTTGACAGTGTGAGTGAGTCGACTAAGGTGTCGTCACAGCAGATAATGGAGGTAGACAGTACTCTTGCTGGATTTCTCAGAGATAGAGGGGTCATTAAGGAGGAAGAAGTATCGCCAGAAACCATCGCCGACGAACTGGCTAATCTTGTCGCCGAGGCGACGGGTGTGCCAACGATAGTCAATGGTTTTCCGGTCTGGTCATCTCCGTTGTATGCATTAAGTGAGGATGGTGGTGAACGACTCGTTCGTAGTCGCATGTACATTCCAGGTCAAAAGGGTGGGTTTGAAATAGGTATGCAGGAAAACAATTACGAGAGATTTACTGAAAGGATTTCCCGACAGCGAAAGATGTGGAATTTGGCTACTGATGACGACCGAGTGAGAGAGTCGGATCTCTCTACGGTTATATCAGGTGGCTTACCACCAACCTTTGGCTACGGGCTCAGTCCAGACAGACTCGTAAAGATATGGCGTCAGGATTGCAGTAATGACCCATATCGTGAGTAGGTGTTTCTCGAAGGTTTGAGAACCCATCCATGAAGCCGCCGAGGTTACACTCGGCGGCTCTTTCATCATTTATAAATATTTTTTCGCTTTCTTTTTATGTTTTTTTATGTTTAGATAGTTGTATGTTGAACGATATTTTAACTATTTCAATCTCAGAGAAGTATATCGGTAGTAGTGGGTGTGTGAATCGCACTCATTATCTGAACTTACTTATGGAAGCACAAAATATTTCTTTGATTAAGCACAAAATAAGTTTTGATGATATTGAGAAAAAAAATAATATACATTTTGTTCAAAGAGCATTTTCTATTGAATTTATTAAGCCTTTATTTCTGAATGATGAGGTCGTTATAAAAATATCAATACCCACACTTGGTTTGTCCAGTTTTGTATTAAAACAAGAGATTACAAAAAATAATCAAATTGTAACAACTGCCCAGACCGTGTATGTTGCCGTTGACAACTCAAAGAATAAAATATTATTACCTGATAGTATTCGAACTTTATTTTCATTAAAAAAGGGGTAATTATATAAATAATATGAAACTTACGCCTAAAATTGCAAAATTAACAGCTGAAAAGTATTTTAGAAAGCATAAAGATAAGGAGGAACGGGACTTTGCTAGGGTTCATACTGCGGCCGTAGTTGAAATAGCAGTAATTCTTGCAAAAAAGTTTAAAACGGATGTTTCTACAGTAGAAATATCTGGCTGGCTTCATGATATCGGTTCTATCGTAGAGAGATCTGATCACGCTAAATACAGCCTTGATTTATTGAACAAAGAAGGATTTGAAGTCAGTCCGTTGATTAAGGATTGTATTCTTAATCACGGGACAGATGGCAAACCGGAATCTAAAGAGGCTAAAATACTACAGATAGCGGACAAGCTCAGTATTTTGAGTATTCCTGTACTTAAACTCTTATTTAAACAAAAAAGCATCACCCCGTATGATATTGAATTTGTTGATAAAATGACAACAGGAGCGGTAGCTTACCTGAAAGAATTAAGCACAAAAGGAATATAATGCTTCACGATATTACTTTCATAGCAATTGGCGTCATAGTTCTAGGAATAATCATCTTTCTCATCTCCAAAAACCTAAAACGAACCGCCCAAGTGATGTCCGGCTGGGGGATATACGAGGCGTATAATTTCTCTGTCGATTATGTTCTCTGGCCGGTCTTGCAGTCCCTCTACGGACTGTATGGTATTTTGATTTTAATTGTCATGGCCTTGATCAACAACTTTATCATCCTACTCTGGTATCACCGGAAGAAAGTTGACTGGTTGGGAGTCAGTGAAGTGGAGAATTTGAAGGCCAAGGGTCACTTATGGGTCCATCAGGTCAGTAATCATGAGAACTTGGTAAGAAGATTCAGTCTGTACCTCCCAGCCAAGTTCCTGCAATTTATGATTTGGATTCTTAATAAGAATGATATCTTTGCTTTCGTAACCCTTTCCGTCTGGCAGGATTCTTTTATTACTACCATTTTTCTCCGACACGGCTCCTTTGAAAAGTTAGATAAGCGTGATTACTTTATCTTTATTTTTAGCACCATTTTTGGCTGTTTGGGTTGGAGTTTGCTTATGCAGGTCATAATTACCGCCATCAGAGCTATTTTAGGTTTTTTCTGATATAATGTCTGACATGGATCGGAAATCTAAAATCCTGCTGACAGTTTTCCTTTTGCTTTTGATTGGCACTATTGCTGTGACGGTTTATAAGTATGGAATCAAGAAGGATTATCTAATTGCCGGGCAAGCTCCTTGTGATATTCAAACGGAGGCCTGTTTTTATTTTCCTTGTGAAGAAGGTGATGCAACCTGTGATCTGGCCGAAATAGAATATTACAAAAAAGTCGAAAAGAAAGCCTACAACATTACCTTATGTGACCCAGCGGTGGAAGGTTGTAACCCTCTGGTTTGTACAGAAGGGGAAAATGATTGCACTGTCACCTATTGCTCCTCTGATACGCTGGATGAAGGAGAAGAATGTTCAACCGCTACACCCGCAATACAAGAATAATATACTGTTATGAACCTAGACGAAATCTACACACCGCTCGAAGAAGCGAAGGAAGAAATACAGAGAAGATGGGAAGACAAGGAGCTGAAGAAAAAAGTGGATGAGTTTTTAGGTGGCGATATTCCGGATTTTCTGCTGGATAGTCCCAAGGCATATTTGGCTAGGCACGTGGCTAGCCCTAATTTTGAATTTTTCCGGTTTTTGGAGCAAGCTCACAATACAAATATGGATTATATTGTCCCCGAATATTTAAATGATAAATTTCATCCGGCCAATTCAATGAAATATCACCTGGGAAGAATCTTTATTTATAACGGAAAGAACAAAAACGGCGGTCATAATATTGAGTCTGAAACTATTATTGATTTTAATAAATCAAATGGAAAGAAGTTTACTGAAATGGTAACCATGTGGGATGAAAATTTTGTCGATTTTCACCATCGTATTTTAAAAGATAAGGTTTGCGATTCCCATCTAAAGGTTTGTAATATGTCAGATTGGATAAAAAAAATGGGGGATACCCCGGAAAAGTTTTATGTGTATTTTTTAGCCCTATTCATTAGAAATGGAATTTTATTTGAAAACTTTTTAAACAACAATGAAGAAAGGATGTTTACCCTGGAAAATGTTATCCCTAGCTTAAAAATTTTACTTAAAAAGTTTGGTGTTAAACCTTTAATTGTTAGGCTTGTACCCAAAGAAACAGAGGAAGATATTTATTGGTTATGTTATAATAATAGTGTTAAAGATCATTTAAAATAATTATGTCATTTGATTTAATAAAGAATATTGAGATATGCTTTGCCTATAGATCTGAAGCTCCTCTAGCTTTGATTTACTATTCTCACCTTTCCACGGTTTGTATTGCAATTATTGTGGGTATCTTTGTTTTTGTAAAGGACAAAAATTCTCTATTAAGTATGCTCCTTTTGACGCTTTCTGCCTCCTTTTCTTCTTGGGTATTGTTGGATTATATTATATGGAATTGGGGGTATAACAGTATTTTGACAATGGTGGCCTGGTCGCTACTCGGAATTATGGCTGGTTTGATCTCAGTTTCATCCTTCTATTTTTTCTATGTTTTTTCTTTTAAAAAGGACTTGAGTTTTTCTAGTAAGAGTCTGTTGTTTGCACTATTACTGCCGATATTGTTTTTTACGCCTACAGTATTCAATCTTACCCATTTTGATTTAATTAACTGTGAAGCAACTGAAAACTTTTATTTTACTAATTATTACTATGCTCTTGGAGGACTTGCTATGGTTGGGATTTTACTTTTGGCCATTTTTGGCTGGAAAAGAGCTGAAAAGACCTTTAAAAAAGAAATAGCATTAATGGCTACGGGGTTAGAATTATTCTTATTTTCATTTTTCTCACTGGGATTTATTTCAAGCTATTTTGATAATTATAGTATTGAGTTTTATGGTTTAGTCGGCATTGCTATATTTATGGCCTTCCTCGCTTATCTCATTGTTAAATTTAAGACTTTTAATATCAAATTAATTGGAACACAAGCCCTGGTCTGGGCGTCGGCGATTCTGATTGGGTCCCAATTCTTCTTTATTCAGACGAATGTAAATCGAGTTCTGACTGGCATTACTTTAATTGTCTTTTCCTTTGTCGGCTGGATGATTGTCCGTAGTGTCAAGAAGGAAATCAGACAGAAGCAGGAGATTGAGCATTTGTTAAAGATCAAGTCAGAGTTTATAGATATTGTGTCTCATCAGTTACGAACCCCGGTGTCCGTGATAAAAGGAATGGCCTCAATGTTGAAAGAAGGGGATTTAGATGATGCCCCTAAAGAGCAAAAGGACCAATTCATTGCCGGTATTTATGAGAAGTCGGAAAAGTTGGCAGATATTTTGAACGACATTTTGAAAGCAGCGGAATTGGATATGGACAATTTTACTTTTGCCCCTGGTAGCGTCAAACCGGTTAATTTGGTTTTGCTGGTAAAAGGAATATTTACTGACCTCACTAGTCTGGCGGAAACCAAAAAGCTTAATTATCAAATTAAAATCAGCCCAGAAGTCAGTGATTTAAATTTACTGACCGACGAGTCATTCTTAAAACATGCCTTTCAAAATACCATAGACAATGCCATTAAATATTCCCGAGAAGGTGGTTTTGTAACTGTGGACATAAGTAAAGAAGGCAACTATTTTCTGTGCAAGATTATTGATAGTGGAATCGGCATACCGGCGGATCAGGCTAGCCGATTATTTGAAAAGTTCTTCCGGGCCAAGAATGCGGTTGACGCCCACGCTTATGGTACCGGCCTAGGTTTGTTTATTACCAGGAAGATTTTTGAAGCTCATGCCGGAGGGAAAATCTGGTTTGAGTCGGTTGTAGATAAGGGCACCACTTTTTACATAAAGTTACCAATAGTCAAATAGGTATTTAGTAGTATAATTAAGATAAATATGAAAAAACTATTATACATTGATGATGATCAAGAACAATTAGACCTCTATAAAATGTCTTTTGCTATTAACGCCCCGCAAATTGATTTCTACACGGAAAGTGATCCGTTTAAGTCTATTAAAAGGATTAGAGAAATAAAACCAGATGTTGTGCTTTTGGATTTGGTAATGTCCGCGGAAATGAGTGGAATCGATGTTCTTAAGCTTATTCGCAAGCAGGAAGATATCAAGGATATTTTGATAATTGCCTTTACTAATTCTATGCTTACTAGTGTAGTCTCTGAGCTGAATAGTCTGGAAGTAACGGAAATCTGGGAGAAGATAAAGGGTACACCGAAGAGCTTTGCGCTGAAGATAAATAAGATTTTAAATTTGTAGTCTATTCAATCCTGATAGAGTGACATAAAAAAACGGCAGGACCCAATTAATTAAGGATCCCGCCGTTATTTTATTTATGCTTTCTACCCCAAACGAGAGGTTTCAAAAATATAGTCATCTGCTTCACTTTGTGTAAGCTCGTTCAAGGCATCGATTTTTTCTTCTTTTTCCTCTTCGCTCTCATTTCCAGAAGCTAGGATATAGGCTGTGAGCTGACGCTTCTGTTTCTCGGTGATCATTTCTGTACTTCTGCAATCTTCATAATCAGGGAAGAAGTACCCCTTCCTAGGGCCAAACATACCACACTTTACTTTTGCTGTTGTCATAATATTTTGATAAATAATTAAGCTGGTAATAAACTTGAAATCAACTCTGACGCTTGAAAACTGCTCAAGTAAGGTTCGTTCAACTGGCAAAGATATTCTTTCTTCGACTCTTCGTCACATTTAGTCTCAATCAAATTTTGCAAAAAAGTTCTTTGCTTTTGACTGGCAATTTTCAATGTCCCATCATCAGAAAAGGAACAGGTGCGATCTCGACCCTCAAGGTCTGGCTCATCTTTTACTGGAAATGCCCCAGCCGTGGCTACTACATCAGGAGAATCAATTTTCAAGGCATCTATCATCTTACAGGCCATCATTATTGAATTGATTATGGCCGTATTCCGGGCAAAAGCTAAACCACGCTCAATCCAACGGTTCTCTTGATTAAGAAGTACACTACCATGACCCAAACCCACGATCTCTGATTCTCGGCGTAAGGTAGCCACAAAACTAACCAAACCGGGCCTCTTGAATTGGTTCATGAGTTGAGTATCTTCTGTAATTTTCAAGGATAAATTGATTTCACCGGTATTTTTGATAATCAGCTTATTAACCGGATGTCGTTTATCATGAATATCAGCCTTTTCTTTAAGCACCGAATAAGGTGATTTAACGCTTGTTGGTTTATAATTGTTCATAATTTGTAACTTAGATTAGACTTCTTGATAATAATTTCTCCGAATGAATAACAAACGGTCACTCTCTCGTTAATATCAAAGCCGGAGATATTTTTGATATGATGATTGGCTAAAGAAATATAGGGGACGGGTGGCAAGTCATGATGGGATCCTTCACGGTTCTGGTAGCCCACCTTTTGTTCACGTTCTAACATGACTTTTTATCTTTTAACGGTTCCACACTGCGATAGTAGAAGAGATTGATGGTTCGTGGATAACGGCTGATAACATTACCTTGAGCATCCTTCTTTTCAATAATTGTGATACTCTTCAAAGCTTTTGAGCCCTTCCTCGGGGCGTAACCCAGACTCAACCATTTACTAAACGGAAGAGCTGACCTCTCGGGAGAATAGTTCTTTAGTTCTGCTTTTCCCCAGATTTTTTCCACCTGCGCGGCAACGGCGTCTCTCGTTTTCTTGGAATCGTGCCAATTGGAAACCTTGGGTCCAGCCAAGATCTCGGCAATACTTAATACTGTCATTTGATTTATAGATTAATAATAAATTTACACGAGGGACTAACTCGTGTGCTATGAGGATCTATATCGACCTGATTCTCATTGATATAGTTTTAAATGGTTTGTGGTGATAATTTAAAAGGGGGTATGGGGGGGGCTGTCTGATTTGTTCCATGGCCGGTAGCGGGTGGATAGGGGGAAACGACCCTATTTGTGTCCTGGGCTACTATTTTAAAAAAGGTGGGGGGTTGTTTCAAAAGTGTGTCTCCATAAAATTTCTGCCGGAATTTTTGGAAAAGGACGTTTGCCTTATTTTGACTTTGGAGCTATGATTATGGAGTCGGAAAAATTGAATAAATAGTAATCTAAATCAGAGAGTAAAATCTCTGACATGATGAAAAAATCTGCAACAGTTTAAAGAACCCAGCATATGGGGCTACTGTTGCAGTCATATCGGGAAACCGGTATGGAGGGCCACAAGCTCTCACCTATGTGCTGGGCTTTTTGCGTCTAAAAATTAAAACATGCAAACATTAAATCTTGATAATATTGAGACAATAATCGGCCACTGGGGAGAATTTAAAACAAATGCTCTGGAGCTTTTGGACAGGATGTTAGAATCATACCCAAATAATGTAATTTTGTTACAGAATAGAGGATCCGTCTTAAATGACCGTGGTGAATTTCAAGAAGCAATAAATAATTCCGATAAATTGCTAGAGATTGATAGTCAAAATATAACGGCATTAAATAGTTTGGGGTATGCGCTGAGAAAGCTTGATAGGAATCAAGATGCAATTAGGATTCTTGATGAAGCACTTAAAATAGACCCTCAGAATTTAAATGCTCTAAACAATAAAGGTGTTGCTCTCAGTAATATGAATAAAAATCAGGAGGCTATCGAATTATATAATGAGATTCTAAAAATTGACCCGAGTTTTGAATATGCACTAAATAATAGAGAATATGCTCAAAAAAGTCTAAAAAAAGATAGCATTTTTTTAGGGAGTGATTTTGAGAATGCTATAAATCTAATGAATGAAACGAACGGTAATCTATTTTTAACGGGTAGTGCTGGTACTGGAAAATCTACAGCAATTGAGTATTTTAGAAAAAAAACAAAGAAAAAAATTGTGATTCTAGCACCGACAGGTGTCGCCGCTTTAAATGTCGGGGGTGAAACGATCCATTCATTTTTTCATTTTGGCATCGATATTACCCCAGATTCTGTTAAAAAAAATGATTTGCTAAACCAAGGTAACGATATTTACAGGAATATAGACACAATAGTAATAGATGAAATATCAATGGTCAGGGCTGATTTGATGGATTGTGTAGATAAATTCATGAGGCTTAATGGTAAGGATGCTAATAAACCTTTTGGCGGTGTGCAGATTATACTTGTTGGTGATCCGTACCAGCTTCCACCAGTTGTCACAAAAGATGAAGAAGAACTATTCACTTCATATTATAAAAGCCCATATTTTTTTGATTCAAAAGTTTTTAGTCAAGCAGCATTCTTGTTTGTTGAGCTTAAAAAAATATATCGACAAAATGATTTGAAATTTATACAAACATTGGAAGCTTTTCGTCTTGGTCAATTTACTGGGAGTCATTTAGAATTGATAAATACGAGGTATTCAAGCCAGGCCTTATCTGAGCACGATTTACATATTAATCTTGTATCAACCAATGCTGTGGCAGATGCAATTAATAATAAAAGGCTTTCTAAGTTATCAACTAAACAATACATATCCACAGCTATGGTAACTGGAAGGTTTGATAGGAATCCACCAGCAAATAAAGAGCTACTTATTAAGGAGGGGTCAAAAATAATGTTGTTAAAAAATGATCCGGGTGATAGGTGGGTTAATGGTGATCTTGGTGAAATAGTCAGTATTAAAGAAGAAAATAGTCAGATAAAAGAAATTGTAATAAAGCTTGATGATAAATCGGAACATATTATCAATCGTATAACTTGGGAAAAAATCAAATTTTTTTACAACAGAAATACTAAATCGATTGAAACAGAGGTTATAGGCACCTTTACTCAATTTCCTATAAAATTAGCCTGGGCGGTTACGATCCATAAAGGTCAAGGTAAAACATACAAAAATATGGTTGTGAATTTTGGAAGAAGAACTTTTGCTCATGGGCAAGCATACGTAGCAATAAGTAGGTGTCAAAGCTTAGGTGGCTTATTTCTCACTACTCCATTAAGAAAGGATGATGTTTTAATTGACAAAAGAGTGTGCGAATTCATGGAAAGTAATATCTGTTCTGAAAAAGTAAACTCTAAGTCTCCAGAAAATGAACTAATGGGTCTCGTAGAAAGACAGGGGCAAGAATTAGGAGAATTTAGAAAGTTTTTTTCTGACATCGCACCACTCCTAGATAAACTAGATAAGAGTCCTGAAATTGTACAGGCGATTATGAATGGAAGAATAACAACAGACATAGCTAAAGCTCTCACTGAAGATAATTTAAATCCTAAAGAAGCCCCAGAAAAAATTAATCCCAATGACATTCCGTTTTAATTATTATTATCAACGAATGACAAAACTCACCCCTAAAACAATAATCTCTATCCTCCTACCAATAATGGTTATTCTTCTTGTCGTTAATTTTTTTCTTTATTATCACCCTAAATCAAAACCTATTCACCAGAAATGCCCTGACGAATACAGCACTGATGCCGCCGGAACAGCGGAATCCAATACCGCCTTTTATAAATGGACTAATGATTTTTATGACAACTACCCACAAGCCACCGTGGCGGACTGGTCTAAGGCCAGAGTTCAGTTTTGGGTAGATAATGACTGTAAAGCCGCCCTACAGAGATACAAAGAAGCAAAGGATGGCACAGTGGATACTGCCAAAATGAACGCTATAAAAATTATGGTGTCGGAAATGGTAGTTAATTCTAAATACGTCAGCGAACTGGGTTTCTCCTTTAATCTCCCAAACGGTATGTCGGTTATGGCCGATCCTGATGCCCCTCGCTTATTTATAATTCTGGATTCCTGGGATGCTAAGGGAGACCAAGACCCCGTAGCCGTGATAATAACCGCAACGCCAAATGATCCCTCACAAACACCTTTACAATGGCTTAATGGACCGAATTCTGGTGCTGATATGTCAAAGGGATATACGACGATAAAGATCGACGGACAGGAAGCTATATCATTGAGGGAAGGGACTTGGGTTACCGTTAACACGCCGGACAGCAAAAGACAGTTGAGTATTGCCACTCTTCCGTCCCTGGACCCTAGTTCAGAATTGATAGCGAAGATGAAATCTATCATAGATTCTCTTGTTTTTACTAGATAATAATTAATTATGAATAAAATATTCAATAAGTTCACCATTGCTTCGTACGTTCTAGGTTTGATCACTATCTGTGGCCTTGGTTACTATCTTATATATCTAGATGACGTTTCTTGCGATGGTAATAATGTGGGGGTAATTGACATAATTGGAGATATTGATATTTTAGAAGATTCAGAATACATCAGTGTGTCGTCGATAAACGTTGTTCAACAAATTCAAGATCTGGAAGATAACCCAGATATCAAAGGAATAGTGTTAGATATTGACTCTAGTGGCGGCCGATTAGAACCAGGAGAGGAGATAATGCTGGCTATACAAAAAGTTTCCAAGCCAACGATAGCGGTGATTCGTGACACTGGTGCCTCAGCGGCCTACTTAATTGCCAGTGGTGCGGATAGAATTTTTGCTAGTCGTTTATCTAGTGTGGGCTCAATTGGAGTTACGACCGACTTCTTAGACACCAGTGAAAGAGATAGGAGAAATGGTGTTATTTTCTATGACCTGTCATCCGGTATTCATAAGGGGGCCATGAAAGAGAATAGTCAACTTACTTCTGCCCAAAAGCAAGTGATTATGGGAGATATAATGAAACTTTATGAGGTCTTTGTTGAATATGTAGCTAAAAATCGAAATTTATCGGTAGAGAAGGTAAAAAACCTGGCAGATGGGCGTGTCTACGTGGGTGACGATGCTTTAAAATTTGAACTTATAGATCAAATAGGAGGTATGCCAGAAGCGACGGAATGGCTGGAAAATAAGATAGGAGAGGAAGTGAGTTATTGCTATTTGGGAGAGTAGTAGGACTAGTGTATCATGTAAGTATGGCTGAATTAATTGAATATTGCTTTGCTATAACCACTAAAAGGTTCAGACAGGACCTGCAGCGAGTAAAGGAGCAAGGAAAGAGTGTAAGTGGCTATATTGATATAAAACACGGGAATAAGACATCTGTGGCTGATTATACTGTGGAATATGGCACTGAATATGACTATTTAGTGATCCATAATGCCGGAGTGGAGCAAAGAATCAGGCTTGTGGACGGTCAACTAAAGTTGGGGGTCAGAATCTGGTTTTTGTGTGAGTGCGGGGCACATATGGCCAAACTATACCTACCACCCGGCGGTAAGGAGTTTAAATGCCGAAAATGTCACCATTTGGTATACCAAAGATCCAGTATTAATAAGAA
The DNA here is from genome assembly GCA_903831305.1 of uncultured bacterium. Lineage (GTDB taxonomy): Bacteria > Patescibacteriota > Minisyncoccia > Phycocordibacterales > GWA1-40-21 > CAIJXO01. The sequence continues at coordinate 55,784 of CAIKXE010000011.1, forward strand.
CAGTAAACATGGGGCTTTTATTTATAAAAATAGTCTTATATTAAAGATTATGGCGATGAGGGAAAACTTGGGACGTATATTCTACTGTTCAAAATACACCAAGCGCTTCAAACGTTGGCTTGATTTGTGTGATAAGGCCGGACTGACAGACGAGAGGGTGAACGCAAATAATCTTATGAGCGGTATTAATCGTTGATATCAGTAGATTTAGATAATCACAGTGGATTTAGTGTGTTTGGAGCTTTAATAGCCATTAGTGGGTATATACAGGGGGCGGAAAAATCCGTAATTATCTTAGAAGTTACGTGTGGCCAGATTAAAAACACACCGCTTGTTTTACGGCGTGTTTTTTGTTAATAGGTATGCTATATTTTACCTATGTTAATAAGGGTGGGGAACTGTTCCTATCTTAATAACACCTCAAACATTGTCATGGAAAATAAATACAAAGCGACAATAGGGCTGGAAATACATGCGGAGATGAAGACCAAAACAAAGATGTTTTGTGCTTGTAAAAACAATCCGGATGAGGATAAACCCAATGTAAATATCTGCCCCATCTGTACCGGTCAGCCGGGGACCTTGCCGGTGATAAATAAGCAGGCGGTAAAGAATGTGCTGAAAATGGGAGTGGCGCTAGGGGCTAAATTGGCGGATTTTACGGAGTGGGATCGGAAGAATTACTTTTATCCAGATATTCCAAAAGGGTATCAGATCAGTCAGTATAAATATCCGCTTATCACCGGCGGTAGACTAAATGGTATAAATATCACTCGGGTGCATTTGGAGGAGGACACGGCTAAGTCCAGTCATGATCAAGGGGAGTTTTCACTAGTGGATTTTAACCGAGCTGGGGTGCCTTTGATGGAGCTCGTGACTGAGCCAGAGCTACATAGTGGTAAGGAGACGGCGGATTTTGCGCGTGAGCTTCAGTTGCTTTTACAATATTTAGGCGTGGGCGATGCGAATATGGAGAAAGGTGAGATGCGTATTGAAGCCAATATCTCCGTCAGTACCACGGACAAGCTGGGTACTAAAGTGGAAGTAAAAAATATAAACTCTTTCAAGGCGGTGGAAAAGGCGGTGGCTTATGAAATCGACCGCCATATTCAGGTACTTGAAGGTGGTGGTAAAATAGTGCAGGAGACCAGGGGTTGGAATGAAGATAAACAAATCACTTTTACCCAGCGTCTAAAGGAGGATTCTCATGATTACCGCTATTTCCCTGATCCGGATTTGCCAAAGATGAAGATTTCCGAGATGACTGAATTTTCTGCAGAGAATTTGAGTAAAGAACTGCCAGAATTACCTTGGCAGAAGCGGGAGCGCTATGAAAAGGATTATGGTATAAAGGCGGTGGATGTAGAGATATTTGTTCGTCCCGGAATTATCAGTTCCTTCTTTGAAAAAGTGTGTGCGGATTTTGCGGGTGATACCCGTCCGACCGAGTCATCCGGGCGGGAAAACTTAATTAAATTAGCTTCAAACTACATTATTTCAGACTTGTTAGGTTTGATGAAAAATGTATCAGAAAAAGTCGGGGAGAATCCTCTCCGCTTAACGGAGTACCTAATCGCTCCGAGGAATCTCCCCGGCTTTTTAACAGATAAAGATTTTGCTAATCTGATAAAGATGGTAGCAGAGGCCAAGATTTCTTCTCGTGGCGCCAAGGATATTTTAAAGATTATGTTTGAACAGGGTGGAAGTCCGGCTGAGATTGCGGAGAAAGAGGGTTTACTTCAAAAGAGTGATTTAGGTGAATTAGAAAAGATTGCGGAGAAGATTATTACAGATAATCCCAAAGTAGTGGCAGATTATAAGGCCGGTAAGGAAGCCGCTCTGATGTCACTTGTTGGCCAGGGGATGAAGGCCACTAAAGGCTCTGGTAATCCGGTGGTTTTGAAGGAATTGTTTTTGAAATTGTTGGTCAAATAGTGTATTATTAGAGAGTGCCTAGTAAGATTAAGATTAATTCTTTTTTCTTTGCACGATAATAATTTTGTCGTCACAAAATTATTTCTCTACTCCCTCACTTTTTTGCTAAAAAGTTCAGTCCGTAAGGCACGAAAAAGTATTAATTATAATCTTATAAAAAAGTAATGGTGTCATCCAAAACAAAAAAAGAAATAGTGCATATTGGGGCGGATCATGCCGGCTATTATTTGAAGGAAGCACTGGTAGATTATTTGAAAAAACTCCATTATGAAGTGGTGGATCATGGCGCACACTTTTTTGATGAATATGATGATTATCCGGATTTTGTTGGTCCGGTGGGTAAGGCGGTGTCAGACCGGCCGAGTGTGGTAAAGGGGATTGTGATCGGTGGGTCTGGCCAGGGTGAGGCCATGGTGGCTAATCAGTTTCCGGGCGTCCGAGCGGTAGTCTTTTACGGTAATAAATTTTTAAAAGGTTCGGATATTATCAAATTATCACGCGAGCATAATGATGCCAATGTGTTGTCCTTGGGGGCCAGGTTTTTAACAACCGGGGAGGCCAAGCGAGCAGTGAAAACCTGGCTTACCACTCCTTTTTCTGGTGAATATAAACACCTCCGCCGAATTAAAAAGATTGAAAAGGTTTTACGTGAGGTACGTTTAAAGAAGAATTTTTAATAGCACATAAAAATATAAATATCAAAATTTTGTGCAGAACATTTTTCCAGCGAAAAATCTTCTTATTCCTCGCTGATTTTTTCGTCTCAGAAGCCGAAACCAAGCAAAATCAGCTGCGGCACCCAAAATTTTAATATTCTTATTTTTATGTTAGAATAGTGTTATGATAGAAATAATACCCGCCATATTACCAAAAGATTTAGAAGACTTGAGAGACAAGATGGCTCAAGTGAGTGGTCTGGCGCCTTTGGTGCAGATAGACATTTGTGATGGTAAATTTGTTCCGAGTAAGACCTGGCCTTATGTGAAAGGTGGTATGGCCGAGTTTGAGGGAATTATCACCGAGGATGAAGGTTTCCCTTTTTGGGATTCTCTGGATTTGGAGATTGATCTCATGGTCAGAAATCCTGGGGATGTGGTGGATGGTTGGATCAAGGCCGGGGCAAAACGGCTAGTTTTACATTGGGAGTCCGCGCCAAATATTTTAGAGATTGTGGAAAAACTGCGCGCCGAATATGGTACCGCTAGAGAGGAGGCCTTTGGCCTGGAGATTGGTGTAGCCCTAGACATCCGGACGCCCAATGAGGAGATCTATGAAGTGTTGGATCTGATAGATGATGAAGGTAATTGCATTATTGATTTTGTGCAGTTTATGGGAATAGACAATGTGGGTTACCAAGGTCAGGAATTTGATGATTTGGTTTTAGAAAAAATTAGTGATTTGCGTGACCTGTATCCCAATATTCCGATCAGTGTGGATGGCGGTGTAGGCTTTGATAATGCGGCGGATCTGATTTCCGCTGGGGCTACCAAACTCATTTCTGGTTCAGCTATTTTTGACAGTGGTGACATTGCCGAGGCTATCCATAATCTGGCTAATTCGGGAGAATAAATGTTATAATTAAAATATGAAGACTTTAAAACAATATATTTTAGAAGCGGAGAAAAAGGGGATAGCGATCGGACATTTTAATATCTCTAACCTGGAGACTTTGAAAGGCATCTTTGAAGCCGCTCGGAAGCTGGACTTGCCGGTGATTATTGGTACCGCGGAGGGAGAGAGAAATTATATTGGTGTTAAGCAAGCCGTGGCACTCGTAAAAAGTCTACGGGAGGAGTTTGATTACCCTATTTTTCTAAATGCTGATCATACTTACTCCTTTGATAAAGTAAAAGAAGCCGTGGATGCTGGTTATGATGCGGTGATCTTTGATGCTACCAGCCTACCCTTTGAGGAAAATATTAAAATTACCAAGCAGTGTGTGGAGTATGCTAGAAGTGTGAATCCGGATATTATCGTGGAAGCGGAGCTTGGTTTTATTGGTAGCTCATCTAAGGTGCTGGATGGTATTCCGGAAGGAGTAAAAATTACAGAAGAATATTTGACCAAGCCTGAAGAAGCCAAAAAGTTTGTGGTGGAAACTGGGGTGGATATGCTGGCCCCAGCAGTCGGTAATATTCACGGGATGCTCAAAGGTGGTAAGGACCCAGCCTTAAATATCAAGCGTATCAAGGAGATTAAGAAAGCCGTGGGTATCCCTATGGTTCTACATGGGGCTTCGGGTAACTCGGCTTCAGATGTAAAAGAAGCTATTTTAGCTGGAATGTCTGTGGTCCATGTCAGTACGGAAATTCGCGTGGCTTTCCGCAAGGCCTTGGTTAAGTCTCTCCAGGATAATCCTGACGAAGTGGCGCCATATAAATACCTCAAGGAAGCCGTTATGGCGGTGGAACAAGTAGTGGAGCAAAAACTCAGCCTTTTTAGTAATTTGGATTAGACACCGATAATCACCGGGATCACCATCGGTTTTTTAGCCGTCTTTTGGAAGAGGTATTTACTGATGGCATCGGTGACGGCATTTTTTACATAGTCAAAATCAATCGGCTTCATGCCAGCTGCGGTAGTCTCAATAGTTTTCTTAATGATAAACCGAGTTTCAGTCAAAAGTTCTTGGGACTCACGTAAGTAGACAAACCCGCGTGAAATAATATCTGGGGATTTTTTGAGCTTACAAGTAGTGGTGTTGATACTAGCAATGATGACAAACATCCCGTCTTGAGCCAGCATTTGACGGTCTCTGATTACCACTTCCTGGACATCACCAATGGAGAAACCATCCACCATCACTAGTCCGGATGGTGCCTTTTCTTTCAGGATTTGAATTTTCTCGCCATCACGGATTTCAATAATACTACCATTGTCTGGTACCACAATATTTTCTCGGGGGGTGCCGAGGGAAGCGGAGAGGTCCGCATTCATCTTGAGCATATAGTGATGTCCGTGCACGGGCATAAAAAACTTGTGTGGAATCTGTTTTTGGATCCAGGCTAGTTCTTCACGTTTGCCGTGTCCACCAGCATGCACATCCGTATCAGAATAAGTGATAATCCGGGCATCATGGCGGTAGAGGTTATCCTTTAGACCAGTGATAGCACGTTCGTTGCCAGGAATTACGGAGGAAGAAAGGATGATAGTATCAGTTTTATTCAGTTTGATTTGTTTATGATTATTGTTAGCCATACGCATGAGCGCTGCAAACTCTTCACCCTGGGCACCAGTAGCAAGGATCATGAGCTTGTGTGGAGGATAATCTGCAATATCTTCCACGGCAATAATGTGCTCCACGTCAGCTAGTTTGAGGAATTTGATTACTTCCACATTGTTCTTCATACTGCGACCTTCAATCACTAGTTTCTTGCCATACTTTTTGGCCATATTGATAAAGTGGATAATGCGCTCAACCTGCGAGGCAAAGGTGGCAATCACAATCCGTCCGGTCACCTCACTCACTATCTTATCAATGGTTTTAATCACTTGATTTTCGGAGATGGTCCAACCCGGTTTTTCAATACCGGTGGAGTCCATGGTCAAAAGCAGGACTTTGCGGTCTTTGAAAAATTTGTATTGCTCAAATTCTTTTGGGGCCACTACTCCGTTTTCATTTTCCACGCGAACATCACCGGTGTTTACAATGTCACCAAGTGGAGTTTCAATGATGATACCAGTAGAATCAGGAATAGAGTGGGTAAGGCCAAAAAATTTTAGTTTTAAATCAGGGGTGAGTGGTAAAAAGCCATCATCTTTACCCACTATCTTAATATTTAATTCTGGCAGATGAGGAAATTCGGTTTGCCTCTTTTTGATAAGTAAGGCGCCAAATTCTCTGGTGTAAATAGGTGGGTTACCAAGCTTTTCAATGAGATAGGGAATACCACCGATATGGTCCAAGTGGCCGTGGGTAATCACTAGAGCGCGAATCTTACCCCGCCTTTCCTCAAGATATTTAGTGTTAGGTAAAATGTAGTCAATACCAGGGGTTTCTTCGGTTTTAAATTGAATACCAGCATCTATCACAATGATGTCATTCTTGTACTCAATGGCGATCATGTTTTTACCCACCTCTTCCACTCCACCCAAAGGGATTACTCGGAGGGTCTTTTCTTTTAATAGGGGTACCACATCCTCAAACTTTTTGTGAGTACTTGGGCCGGTTCTTTTTTGAGGAGTAGGCCTCCGAGTATTTTTTAATTGCCTTTTGGCATTATGTTGAAGTCCAATCATAGAAGATAGGTGACCATCATGTTTTGGTACCTGCACATTTTTAAAGATAGAGCTATCGGCATGAAAAGGAGTAGAACGGCGTCTTTCGCCACCGGGGGTGTTTACGTTGCTAGTAGTGTTGTTTGTAATCATTATTGTTAATTATTTTAATAAAAAGTTCCAAATCTGGTCCGTTTCGATATACCATTTATAGACCTCGTCAAACCGCTCCGAGCGGTTGTTCACTAGTCCGGATTTAAAGCCTTGGATTCTGGCTGGTAAAACATAAATAAATTTTGGGGAATAAATGAAAATGGCTGGAATATCGTTTTTAATTTCTGTTTCAAAAAGAGTATACTTTTTTAAGCGGGTAGCTTTGTCTGATATTTGTCTAGCATCTTCTAATAATTTATCAGCCTTGCTGTTAGTATACATGGCTATGTTATAGCCAGTATTTCTTTGTGAGGAGTGCCAAAAAGCAAAAAGGTCTAAACTCCGGTTGATAATTTCCCCAAAAAGCAAGGCGTCATATTTTCTAGGTCCGATGACACTTTGATTCAGGTCACTGGGATCAAAGGTCTCAATTTCCACTTGTACACCAAGTAAAGCCCAGTCTTCTTTTAAAATATCCGCCACTTTTTTAAGTTCAACGGCGTTAGAAGTAGAAATAGAAAAAGCTAATTTTAAGGTTTCGGTCTTGCTTATCTTTTTTTCCCAAACACTGCCAGTTTCGTTAAATTTCCAGCCGCCTTTGGTTAGTATTTCCTTGGCTGTGGTTATGGCTTTTTCTTTATTATAGGAATTTGGTTTGCTTTCATTATTATCTAGAACCCCGTTGGGAAGGGGACCGTCTATCATTTCTCCATAACCACCAAGCGCCTCGTTCACAATCCGGTTTTTATCCACCGTTATATCTAGAGCTTGTCTGACTTCCTTATTTAAAAATATTTTAGCTTGATTCTGATTAAAGAATAAACCAAAGACTCGTGGTAAGGAAATCTCTTCGGTATTTGCGTTATCGTTCTTTTTAAGACTTTCCAAGCCCTGTAGTGATAGGGCATTGGTGCCATCTATCTCTCCTCTTAAATAGCCATTTAATAAATCTTTTTCGTTTAAATAAAAAATAAATTTTAAATCAGTAATATATGGTTTGCCTAGGGTGTATTTATCAAAAGATTTTAAATCATAACTTGCAGGGATACCCAAATTATTCCGACTGACTTTACTGATGAGGTATGGTCCGGAACCAATAGGCTCAATGTTATATAGGCTTTGAGAAAACTGATTAGTCGTTGCGGTGCCCCAGATATGTTTTGGTAAAATACCCAAAGTGGTGTTTTCTAAAAAGGGTGAGTACGGTTGATTAAGCTTGAAGGTGACTTCTGTCTCGCTCATTTTTTTTGTTTCTACACCAACCCAGTTATTTCTCTTGGGACTGCGGAGGTTCATATCTTGGGTCATCTCAACTGTATAGATAATATCATCAGCTGTAACCTTTACTCCGTCATGAAAATAAGCATTTGGGCGTAATTTAAAAGTATAGGTTAGTCCATCTTCAGAGACCGTATAACTCTCAGCCAAGTCTGGTATCAAATCACCACTGGCGGTGGCCCGCATCAGTCCAGAATAAATAAGGTAAGTTAAATCTCGGTCAGAATCTGATAATTCTAGTAGGGGGTTTATAAACTGGGCTCCACCGATCAAGCCTTCAGTAAATGAACCACCATAAGCTGGTACACTGGTAACAAAGTTTAGGTTCATTTTCCAGAGTAATGATAAGCTGGATATCATGAGGACTATAGTCAAAGTTATAAAAAGAGCTTTTTCCGTCAAGCCAAAAGATTTGGCAATTTTTTCCAAATAGTTAATCCTGGTCCGATATATATTTTTGATATTTAACATAAATAAAGAATAAAGAGATTTAGCTTGGGCAAGCTAAGAAAATGACTTTTAATAAATAAAAATAAATGATTATTTTATAATCAGGGCTAGTAGGGAAGAAACCACAAACAGGACGGCACAGGCGATGGTGAAGTAAAATAATTTTTGTTCAAAACCTCGTCTGGTGTGAAAACCGGCGTTAAAATTGTCACCCCCGCCGAAAGAACCGCCGACGCCAGCTTCTGACTTTTGTATTAAAACAGCCACCACTAAAAGGACAGACAAGGCTATTTGGATGTATGGCAATATGCCGGCTAAACTGGTCATTCGTGCCATTATAGCATAGGGGTATATTATTGCAACCTCTTGGAACCATTTTACTGGTGGATATTTATCCGATTATATGGTATACTTTTGAGCAGTCGGTTTAATAGCTTAGCAATTATTTAATTAAAATTTTATGACCATTATTTATGTTTTGATTGGAATTATCATTATTTTAGCCGTTTGGGTTATCTTTGCCTATAATCATTTTATTTCTCTGATTAACAATGCCAAGGAAGCTTGGTCTGATATTGATGTCCAGCTCAAGAGGCGTTATGATTTGATTCCAAACTTGGTTAATACGGTAAAAGGGTATGCTACTCACGAAAGTAGTGCCTTTGAAAAGGTGACTCAGGCCCGCACTGCGGCTATGGGTGCCGGTAATGTGGCTGACAAGGGTAAGGCTGAGAATATGCTGACCGGAGCCTTAAAATCTGTTTTTGCTATCGCTGAGGCTTATCCGGATCTTAAAGCTAATCAGAATTTCCTCAGTTTGCAGACCGAGCTATCAGATACTGAAAATAAAATTCAGGCTTCCCGCCGTTTTTATAATGGTAATGTCCGTGATCTAAATATTGCTATTGAGGCCTTTCCGGGCAATTTGATTGCTGGCCGTTTTCACTTTGCTAAGATGGAGCTTTTTACTCTGGAAGAAGAGGCTGCCAAGCAACCAGTTGAGGTCAAGTTCTAAATGTCCACACTGTATACTGAACAATCTAAGAATGTCCGAAATACTTGGTTTTTGATGACCATGTTTTTGGTCGTGATTGTCGCCCTTGGCTACTTTATTAGTTACTACTACAGCAGTCCGGTAATTTTGTATGGGGCAATTATTTTTAGCTTGCTGATGAATATTTTAAGCTATTGGTATTCGGATAAAATAGTGCTTACTATGGCCGGGGCCAAGGAAGCGGATCATGATACTTATACAGATTTATATCATACGGTGGAGAATCTCTCTCTTACGGCCGGTTTGCCCATGCCCCGGGTTTACCTTATAAAGGACGGTTCACCAAATGCTTTTGCGACCGGGCGGGATAAGGAGCACGCGGTGGTAGCGGTAACTACCGGACTGTTACAGATTTTAAATAAGACCGAGCTTGAAGGTGTGATTGCTCATGAGTTATCACATATCGGCAATAGAGATATTTTACTTCAAACCGTGATTGTGGTCTTGGTGGGCTTTGTGTCTATCCTGGCTAATATTTTTATGCGGGGTGGTATGAGGCGAGGGGATAGGGATAATGATAAGGGCGGGGGAATCCTTATGGTGGCGGGTATTGTTTTAGTTATTTTATCACCACTTTTTGCTAAATTGATTCAACTGGCTATTTCACGAAAGAGAGAATTTCTGGCCGATGCCTCCGGGGTTCTCCTCACTCGGTATCCGGAAGGTCTTGCTTCTGCTTTGCAGAAGATTTCTCAGGCCAATATTCCTCTGCGTAATCCTAATCAGGCTACTGCTCATCTGTTTATTGCTAATCCTTTCCCTCAAGTAAACTTGGGACAAGTTAGTAATTTAGGTAATAAGTTCTCTAGCTTATTTAGTACACATCCGCCGGTAACTGAACGTATAAAAGCTATTTTAGGAGAAAGAAAAGTAGAATAGGATAATGAATAAAACTAAGCTTAAAAAAATAGAGGAGAAAATAAATAACCGGATTGAAGATAAAATCCTATCCCTGAAGATTTTTGATGAGCCACGCCCAAATTATATTTCTGATGTCACTATTATTGATCGGGTTTTAGAGAAGACTGTTTTGAAACTGTTCCCGCTCTTTATTCGCCCAAACTTTTTAACTATTTTTAGGTTTATTTCTATTCCTTTCATTGTTTTACTTTTGTTATCAGAAAATTATGTGTTTGGTTTTTGGTTGTTTATTGTGTCAGCTTTTACAGATGCTTTAGACGGGGCCATGGCCAGAACCAGGAATCAGATCACCGACTGGGGAATAGTTTTTGATCCTTTTGCTGATAAACTTTTAATTAGCAGTGTTTCTTTAATTGTGATTTCTAAATTCATTAGTCCGGTTTTGGCGGGGATAATAGTAGCCATAGAAGCTTTTTTGATAATTTCTTCTTATATTCGCTTCAAAGGGGAAGTGGTACCAGCCAAAACTGCGGGCAAGATAAAAATGATTTTACAATCTGTGGGAGTGGGGTTTTTATTATTATCAATTATGCTTAATCTGCCAGTCCTTATTATTGTTTCTACCTATATTTTGTATTTAGCTATCATCTTTGCTCTCCTTAGCTTGTTTGTCTATCGGTCTATTTAGTACTTGACAAAACGTATTTAATTGTCTATTCTATTTTTAGATTGTTTGAGCACCTAGATTCTATGTAGAGAGAAAGGGGTAGCTATGGCCACGAAGTTTGTGTACCTGCAAGGGGAGGATAGAGAGTTTTTGACTGATCTGTGCCAAGGGATGTATCTGGACGGTTCCTGCTACATCTTTGCCTTGGCCATGCATCGTGCCCTGGGCTGGCCGATCATCGGTCTCATGGAGGGACGCACTATCCGGCATGCTCTAGTGAGGCACCCCGGTGGTAAGCTCTGGGATGTCCGTGGGCCGGTGCCGGAGGAGATGGCGGTTGCCCCGTTTGGTCTCGCCACCTATGACTTCTCAGAAGTGGCCGAGGCCGAGCTCGTTACCCTCTGTCATGGTGAGGAGCACGTGGAGTACAAGGTAGAAATGGCCGAGAGGATGGCCCAGTCCCTGTGGCCGAACTTGCCCTGGAAGTCCAGTCAAAAGGAACGTCTTCAGGAGTTTGCGGATGGGCTGGAGGAGTTGTCCAGGCGGACAGGGGTTTGGATTCGCAGTCCGGTGCCTGGTTGCCCGCCTGTTCTCGCCCCTGGTCTGGGGGATGAGGGCGGCTACCGGCTGAGTCAGATGCCCGTCCCCCAAGGCTACACAATAGACCGGTACTTCCCGGCCTTGATGTAAAAAAAGGAAAGCACAAATATCACTCGAGAAGGTCACCCGACCGCTCGGGTGATTTTCTTTTTAGGCTGTAAAATTATCCTTTTATATGTTAGGATACTTTTTAGATGGAGAGATGCGAGAGTGGTTTAATCGACAGACCTGGAAAGTCTGCGTGGGGCAACCCACCAAGGGTTCGAATCCCTTTCTCTCCGCAATTTTTAGTGATATTATGTAGGTTATGAAATCTAAGATATTAATAACCAGCATAATAATTTTAGTGGTGGTTTTTGTTTTAGTGGCGTTTTCCGCAAGGAAAAGTCCCCAAATAACCATTGCCGGTAATACTTGGGTAGTGGAGCTAGCTGATACGGAGGATAAACAGACTTTGGGTTTGTCCAGCCGAGCCAGCTTGGTGGAAAAAACTGGTTTACTTTTTACTTTTCCAAGATTAGATAAACAATATTTCTGGATGAAGGACATGCTTTTCCCGATTGATATGATTTTTCTTGATGATAAGTGGAAAATTGTTTTAATTGAATCAAATGTTGGGCCAGAAACTTTTCCCACAACTTTTGGTGGGCAAATTTTGGCTAAATACGTATTAGAAGTGAATGCAGGAGAAGCCAAGAAGGCAGATTTGAAAGTGGGGGACACGGCCGTTTTTCAAATTAACTAATTTTTCCTAAAATTTAGGTCCTTTTTGTCTTGTATTATAAGTAAATTTTTCTGACTGGCTTTACACCTCCTTTTTTTTGACTCAGACTGTGGATTTTTAGACTTTTCCTATTCTTTTGTGTTTGGAATTAGTGTAAAATTAGCAGACCTTAAAAATATTTTAAGAAAATTTTATTAGTCAGGATAATTTAATAAGAAAAATGGTAAAGAACACTGTCGGCGGTAAAAAAGAAGTGATGTTGGTCAAGAGCATTCAGAAAAGAGACGGCACTATCGTTCCTTTTGATTTAGCCAAGATTGTTTCCGCTATTCATAAAGGGATGCTCGTGGTCAATGAGGGTTCTTTAGAGGAGGCGGAGCTTGTAGCTACTAAAGTTTTTGCTGATTTGGTCCGAATTACCAAAAAATATCCGAATTTTGTGCCGACGGTGGAGGGGATACAGGACTCCGTGGAAAAGGAACTGATCCTAAGTGAATATGTGAAGACCGCCAAGGAATATATTCTCTATCGTCAGGAGCGGGCCAGATTGCGCGAGCAAGGGGTGAGTGTTCCACCTAAAGTGCGTAAACTAACCGCTGAAAGTAAAAAATATTTTCGTAACTCTTTGGGTGAGTTGGTTTATTACCGTTCTTATTCCAAATGGATTGAGGAGGAGTCTAGACGTGAGACCTGGATTGAGACAGTGGATAGGTATATGGATTATATGAAAAGCAAAATGGGTGCCAAATTAAAAACGGCTGAGTATGCGGAGCTCCGGGAGTCTATCCTCAAACAAGAAGTGATGCCGTCTATGCGTATGTTTCAGTTTGCGGGTCGGGCAGTGGAGAAGACAAACGTCTGTGCTTATAACTGTTCCTTTATTGCCCCATCTTGTTTACAAGACTTTGGGGAGATCATGTATCTATCCATGTGTGGAACCGGGGTGGGCTTCTCGGTGGAGAGTAAAAATATTCAGTCCTTACCACAGATAAAAATACAGACCAAGAAAAAGCTACCCACTTTTGTGATACCTGATACTAAGGAAGGTTGGGCTGATGCTCTGGTCTTTGGGATGAAGACCTGGTATGACGGTCATGATGTGGATTTTGATTTTTCTAAGATCCGTCCCTCAGGTGCTAGACTAAAAATTATGGGTGGTCGTGCTTCTGGTCCGGATCCATTGATTCGCCTCTTGAAATTAGTGGGGGAGAAAGTCATGAAGAAGCAGGGTCGCCGTCTGTCAAACTTGGATGCTCATGACATTATCTGCTCTATCGGTGACTGTGTAGTGTCCGGTGGGGTGCGCCGTAGTGCTCTGATTTCACTTTCTGATTTAGATGATGAAACTATGCGTGATGCCAAGAAAGGTCAGTTTTATCTCACTGATCCACAAAGAAGTATTGCTAATAACTCTGCCGTCTATATGCAGAAGCCTAGCAGTGTAGAGTTTATGGATGAGTGGGTGGCCTTGATGAAAAGTGGTTCCGGTGAGCGAGGAATATTTAACCGTGGGTCTTTAGCTAAGATGCTTCCCGAGAGAAGGATCAAAGCCCTTAAGGGTCATATTGAAGACTTAGGAACTAATCCTTGTGGTGAAATAATTTTACCTTCTAAGAGTTTTTGTAACTTGTCTGAAGTGGTGGCTCGTTTTGAAGATGATGAAAAGACCCTTTTAAAGAAAGCCAGACTCGCCACCATCCTCGGCACCTATCAGAGCACTTTGACAAACTTTGGTTATTTATCTAAAGAGTGGAAGGAAAATTGTGAGCGGGAGAGACTCATCGGCGTGTCTATCACTGGTCAGTGGGATTGTCCGGCTATTAGGAATGAAGAGATGCTCCGCAAGATGAGGAAGGAAGTGTTAAAAGTAAATGAGATCTATGCCAAACGTTTTGGTATTAATGCCTCTACTTGTACCACTTGTGTGAAGCCATCTGGTACTGTATCCCAGACGGTGGACTGCTCTTCCGGTATGCACACCAGACACGCACCGTATTATATCCGCCGCGTGCGCATTTCCGCTACGGATTCTTTATTTAAAATGCTCAAGGATCAAGGCGTACCATATTTTCCAGAAGTCGGTCAGTCCAAAGAAAGTGCCACCACCTTTGTTTTGGAGTTTCCTATCAAGGCTCCCAAGGCCGCAGTGTATAAGGACAGCTTGACCGCTATTGAACAGCTAGAATTTTGGAAGATGGTTAAAATAAATTATACCGAGCATAATCCTTCTATCACTATCTCAGTGGGGGAGAATGAGTGGATTTTGGTGGCTAACTGGGTGTATGAAAATTGGGATATTGTGGGTGGACTTTCTTTCTTGCCTCGTAGTGAGCATGTCTATCAGCTGGCCCCTTATGAGGAGATAGATGAGAAGAGATATAACGAGCTGTCTGAGAAAATGCGCAATATTGATTTCTCCAAGATCATTACTTATGAAAAGCATGATGAGACCGAGGCTAAAAAGGAGTTAGCTTGCAGCGGTGGAACTTGTGAAGTAGTGTAAATTAAAAAGATTAGGAAATTTTCTCGTAGCGATTAGTCCTGACGTTAAGCGAAGAGAATTTTTCCTAATCTTTTTATGTTGTTGCATTTATAATAAATATGTGTTATTATTATAAAGCTTCCGTATTGGACGATTGCTGGATATTAGCAATAGTATCTGGAGGAAAGTCCGAACACAGCCAGGTGTTAGCAATAATATTTGGAGACAGGTAGTGGGTAACGCCCACCGTCCGCAAGGATAGAGGTGACCACAGTGACGTCAAAGGCGAAAGCCAGCGACTCCCTTCGGGGAGAATCCTACCGGAAGGTAGGAGTGCAACGAGCAAATCCTTACCCCTGTGCAAGGTCGTGTCCCGCAAAGCATTATGCGAAGTGGGAAGTGCCGCTTGATCCGCCGAGTAATCGGCGAGACAGATAAATGATCGTCCATCCTGCGATTTTTTCAAGGGAGGACAGAATTCGGCTTATAGGTACGAAAGCATTATGCAAGATCGCTCCCCGAAGGGGCGATTTTGCATTTACAGTGGTACGGTAATACGAGGTTGTTTTTGGTTTCCAAAAATATAAAAATTCCTGTATAATGACAAGTATTAGCAATGGTTAAAAAGTTTTTCAATTTTTTTAATAAAGAAATTAGTGGCCTGCATGAGGCCGCATATTTACTTGGGTTTTTTGCTTTTATGTCACAGCTTTTGGCCTTGTTTCGGGATCGAATATTGGCAGCCACCTTTGGCGCTGGGCATGAGCTGGATTTATATTATTCGGCTTTTCGAATTCCCGATTTTATTTTTGTGACGGTGGCTTCACTCGTGGCTATATCTGTGCTTGTACCGTTTATTATTGAAAAAGTAAGCGTTAGTCCAGAAGAAAGTAAAAAATTTATTAATAATATCTTTTCTTTTTTCTTTCTACTGATCATCGCTGTCTGCCTGGTCACTTTTTTCTTGATACCGTATTTGGTACCAATTATTTTTAAAGGCTTTTCTACCGCGGATTTTTCTGAGCTGATAATCCTCACTCGGATTCTTCTCTTGTCACCGATCCTGCTTGGCCTTTCTAACTTTTTTGGTAGTATTACTCAAGTCTATAAACGCTTCCTTATCTATTCTATTAGCCCGTTATTTTATAATCTTGGTATCATCTTGGGTATTTTGGTTCTATATCCGATATTAGGAATTAAAGGCTTGGTCTACGGGGTAGTTTTGGGAGCAATTTTACATTTGGCAATCCAAGTTCCGTTTGTTATCAAACAGGGGATGTTTCCTAAATTCAGTTTCCGTTTTGATTTTAAAGAGATAAAAAAAGTCATGGTTTTGTCTGTCCCTAGAACCTTTACCTTAGGTCTCACCCAGATCACCACTATTTTCTTGATTGCTATGGCTACTTATATGCAAGAGGGCTCAGTGGCGATTTTTAACTTTTCTTTGAATCTGCAGTCTGTCCCACTATCAATCATCGGTGTCAGTTATTCTATTGCGGCTTTCCCTGCGCTGGCTAGCTATTTTGCTAATAAGCAGAAGGAAAAGTTTTTGGCTGAAATAGTCACTTCCGCTCGACATATTATATTTTGGTCAATACCCATTTCCATTTTGTTTATTGTTTTACGGGCACAAGTGGTTCGAACCATTTTAGGAGCAGGGGAATTTAGCTGGTCAAACACCAGGCTCACGGCGGCAGCTCTCGCTCTCTTTTCGCTTTCGGCCATGGCTCAGGGTCTGATTTTGCTTTTTGTGCGCGGTTATTATGCTATGAATAATACTAAAAAGCCCCTCCTGATCGGTACTATTTCTGGTATTCTGATTATTGTTTTGTCATATTCTTTTACCAAGCTTTTTGCTGGTAGCCTCCTCTTCCAATATTTTATTGAAGCACTCTTCCGGGTGAGTGATATTCCTGGTACTACGGTCTTAATGCTACCGCTTGGTTATACCCTGGCCGTCTTTATGAACTGTTTGCTCTTGTGGGTTTATTTTGATCGGGAGTTTAAGGGTTTTACTAAGTCACTACTAGGCACACTCTTTCATAGTTTTTCCGCTTCAGTGATTATGGGGGCGGTTTCTTATCTCTGTCTAAATATCTTTGACAATATCTTTAATATTAATAAGGTGTTTGGCATCTTTATGCAGGGTTTCCTGTCTGGTATTATTGGGATTCTGGCGGGGATCATAATTCTTAAAATATTAAAAAATAAGGAGCTAGAGGAAATCTGGCGTACGCTACACCACAAGATTTGGAAGGCTAAACCATTACCGGTGGATATTGTGGAGATTTAAAAAGACACACCGCCCCGTCATCAGAATGCCACCCCGCCTTGACTAAGGCGGGGAAAGGGAACACTAGAAAAGTTAGGGTCTGCTTTCTCCTCCTTAGTCAAGGAGGAGTGGCGAGGCTTGGCGAGCCGAGGTGGTTGTGTTAATATCTCATAATGGATTTAAAGCATATCAGGAATTTCAGCATTATTGCCCATATTGATCACGGTAAGTCCACCTTGGCTGACCGTATGCTTGAGATGACCCATACCATAGAAAAGCGTAAAATGATGGAGCAGGTGCTGGATAGTATGGAGCTCGAGCGTGAGCGGGGTATCACTATTAAAATGACCCCGGTTTGCATGAATTACAAATTAGATGGGGTGGATTATAAACTAAACTTGATTGATACGCCTGGGCATATAGACTTCTCTTATGAGGTCTCTCGGGCTCTAAAGGCCGTGGAAGGCTCAATTCTGCTTGTAGACGCTACCCAAGGCGTTCAAGCTCAGACTCTCACTACCTTAAATATGGCTAGGGAATCAGGCCTTAAAATCATCCCAGTTGTCAGCAAGATAGACTCACCTTTGGCCCGGGTAGATGATGTCAAAATGGAAATTATCTCTCTTTTAGGGGTGGAGCCGGATGAGATTTTAGAAGTATCTGGTCGGACGGGTGAGGGAGTGGCAAATTTGTTAGCTGAAGTTATAAAGAGGGTGCCACCACCACATGATGAATATCCCGGGGACAATACTTTCCGCTCTTTAGTTTTTGATTTTCAATATTCTAATCATCGTGGAGTGATTGTCTATATTCGGGTGCTTAACGGCGAGGTGACAAAAAATACCCCACTTTTATTTAAAGTGGCCGATGAAAAGTTTTCTGCTCTTGAGGTCGGTATCTTTTCTCCTGGTGAAGTGCCAGTGGAGAAATTAACTTCCGGGGACATTGGTTATATTGTGACCGGAATCAAACAACCGGGCATTGCCTCAGTGGGAGACACTGTTTCTTCATTGAAGGACGCTAATCCACCCTTGCATGGTTATATGACGCCAAATCCAGTGGTGTGGGCCTCAGTCTATCCAGAAAGTGCGGATGATTTTGATTTTTTGAAGCAAGCGCTCGGTCGGCTTCGATTATCTGACTCATCGTTTGTCCATGAGGAGGAATCCTCAGGAACTTTGGGGCGGGGCTTCCGTTGTGGTTTCTTGGGGATGCTTCATTTGGAAATAATCATGGAGAGGCTCAAGCGGGAGTTTAATTTAAATTTAGTGGTGACTAATCCGAGCATCACTTATAAAATTATTTATAAAAATGGCAAGGAAGAGATGATCTATTCACCGTCACTTTTCCCTGAGGATCATACCGTGGAGCAAGTGCTCGAACCTTGGGTCAATGTAAAAATTATTACACCAGCTAAATATTTGGGTGAAATAATGCAGAGTCTTTATGATCATGAAGCGGTGGTGGGGGACTCAGAAGTGTTTGGTGATACTAGGACTTCAGTCAGTTTGTCTATGCCACTGCGCGAGCTTATGCGTAATTATTTTAACGAGCTCAAAAGTCTGACTTCTGGTTATGCTTCTATTTCTTATGAGATTGGAGAGATGAAACTAGCTGATGTGGTCCGGTTAGATGTTTTAGTAGCGGATGAAATAGTCCCGGCTTTTTCTCGGGTAGTGTCTAGACGCCGAGCGGACATTGAGGCTGAGGATGCGGTGGAAAAACTGCACAAGATATTACCTCGTCAGCTTTTTAATTTTAAAATTCAAGGTAAGGCTATGGGGCGGATTATTTCTTCCCGGAGTCTGTCTGGTATGAAGAAAAATGTGACCGCCCATATGTACGGTGGTGATATTACTCGTAAAATGAAATTACGGGAAAGGCAAAAAGAGGGTAAGAAAAGAATGCAAGACCGGGGAGTGGTAAATATTCCCCAGGATGTGTTTCTCAAGATGATTCAGAATGATTAAAGACACACCACCTCGTCATCAGAATGCCACTCCTCCTTAGAAAAGGAGGAGATGCCGCCCGGGGACTAGGACCAGAGAATAGGGATATACAAGGCAATCATACTAACAGCTACTAAAATACAAACAATCGCCCAAACTACACTGACCTTCTTTTTGTGTTTTTGATCAAATAACATACGTTTGTTTTTAAATTATTAAGAGTTATACTATACTCTATAAATGCTCGAATTTCAAGAAAAAAGAAGGTTAAAGCGGTTTATGTATTCAAGGGTCACTCTGGCTATTTTACTTATCATTGTTCTTTTTCTTTTTAATTCTGTTTGGAAAGTTTATCAAAAGCAGGATATGGCCAGGGATAATTTGACCAAGACCGCCGTCAGTTTGGCTAGTTTGCAGGCCCGAGAGAAAATGCTATCATCAGAAGTTGAGAGGTTAAAAACTGAGGCTGGCAAGGAAGAGGAGATCAGAGAAAAGTTTGGTCTGGTCAAGCCCGGAGAAGAAGTGATAGTGGTAGTGGATAAGGCTGACGGCCGGGGTCAAATTACCGCTACCTCATCCCCGAGCTTCTGGGGAAAAATAGTAAATTGGTTTAGGTAAAACTTGGTGCGGGTAGCGAGAATCGAACTCGCGTCTCAACCTTGGGAAGGTCGCATTCTGCCACTGTACCATACCCGCGCTGGTACTTATCTTAGCAGATATGGTAGAATATTCCAGTGTTTATTAACAGTTAATAAAAAAAGATATGAAAAAAGTAGTTATATATTCCACCCCCACTTGTCATTATTGTCATTTAGCTAAGGGTTTCTTTGACGCTAAAGGTGTTAAGTATGAAGATTTTAACGTGGGTACTGACTTGGCTAAGAGGAAGGAGATGGTGGACAAGAGCGGTCAGATGGGGGTTCCGGTGATAGATATTGGCGGAGAAATCGTCGTTGGTTTTGACGAGGCTACCGTGTCACACCTGCTCGGTCTGTAGTTTTAAATTTTTGGTTATTTGTGCTATATTGGGCACCAGGCCCTCATAGCTCAACGGATAGAGCAATCCCGTCCTAAGGGAGAGATGTAAGTTCAATTCCTACTGGGGGCACCAAAAGACTGGAAATTAATTATAAAATAGTGTAATATCTTTTGTATACCAAACGCTGAGATATGCTGTTTTGGTAGATAACATCCTTTAGAAGAAAATACCAATGCCGAGATAGCTCAGTTGGTAGAGCATTCCCCTGAAGAGGGAAGGGTCCCCAGTTCGAGCCTGGGTCTCGGCACACAAAAATCTACTGTTTTCCACCCATCCAAGTAGGGAGAGCGGGGAGCTTGTCTGTGATGGTTTTTATACTGTTTACACTATCACGCATGCCGTTGTAGCTTTTTATCAAGGGGTCAATAAACGGTTGTATGGCGTAGTAAGCACCAAAAGTAGCTCCAATAATGATGACCCAATACAAGATCCGGAGGATAGTAGAGATCCGGGCACTACGGCGCATACCGCGTAACATTTTATTGTTTTCTTCAGCCAGCTCTATGGATTTGGTCAATAACTCTCTTTCTTCTGGTGACATAAATTTAATTGGTTCTAACCTTTAACTTAGATTGACGGTTTTTATCTACTTTGGGTAAGATGAGGGTTAATAAGCCATGTTTTTCAGAGGCCTCAGCTTCTTCTATTTCCACTTCAGCTGGGAGAACAATCGTTCGGGAAAAGGAACCCCAATAAAGCTCGCGGTGGAAAAAGTCATTCTCGGCGGTCTCATGTGACTCCATTCTCCGACCTCGGATAGTCACCATATCACGGGTGATGGCGATATCTAGATCTTCTGGTTTGACTCCGGCAACCATCGTTTTTATGATAATCTCACCCGGTGTTTGACACATATCTACCGCCAACTGGCCTTCTTCTTCATTATCTAAAATACTTTCTTCCCTTTCTTCATCCTCGGGGGTCTCTTCTATTTCAAGCTCAATATCCTCTTTACGACCAATATTTACAATACCTTTTAGTCTTTCAAAGAACCCTTTTTTATTTTTCATGTTGTGATCAGTTATGATTATTTTAATAAAATTAATTTAATGATACTTGATATATTATACCACACTTAATTTATGTTTGCCCAGTCTTTAGCTGTTAAAACGAGAAACTTTTTTAACTTTTTCGAAGTAACTGAGGAGAATTATCAGTAATATCCAGGTGCCCAGACAGGCTATCCAAAAGAAGGCCATATTGTGTGTGGTGTCATTTAATATAATAAAGAAATTAAAGCCGGCATGCATAAGGAAAGCCAGAATAAAACCAAAGATTAGATAAAAAAACTTTATTATCTTGCTTTTATAAAAAGCTAAACCAATAAATATACCAAGCATGGCTGATGAAATAAGGTGGATAAGCATAGGTCCAATAGAGCGGAAGTTACCCGCCATGATACTATCTAAAATATTACCGGTGGCCAAGGGTTCAGTTAGAAAGATGGCTGTTTCCACGGCGGCAAAACCCAAGGCGGCGGTAAGTAGATAGATGGAGGCGTCTATCGGCTCATCGTTTATCTTTCGGCGGAGGCATATACTATAGGTTAGAATTAATTTGAATAATTCTTCAGTAAATGGCGCAATAATAATCACCAAAAAACCCTTTTTTATATCCAGGTCATTTAGGGCGTTAAAACCATATTTGGTTAAATAATCTTGGGCAGATGTCCAGAAATTTGTTTGTAAAAAAACTAAATTATATTTGTCTGTTAGACCTTGGAGAAAAAGCCTAATAAAATCTGGAAAACCGTTGATGTGATAAGGGCTGGCTTCAACAAGTAGATAGTAAAGTGTTAATTCAAAAAAAAGAGAAATTAGCACCGCTATTATTCCACCGATAAAAGAGGAGAGGAGCGCACTTTTGGGCTCCGGACGGAGCCTATCTTCTCGGATCCAAAACCACAGCCAAAAAAAAGCGGGGATCACGCCACCAAGCAAAGCAAAGATTAATATATTTGTCTCACTTAACATTTTTAATTTTTAAAAAACAGCTACTTGGGCCAAGTCTCAATCATTAATAAGGATTTATTTTTATGCGGTAGATTTGCCCATATCTCTTCAGTGACAAAAGGCATAAAAGGATGAAGTAGTTTGAGGTTGGTCTTTAATACTTCATACAAGGTGTACTGGATGGATTTCTTAGCTACCTCATCACTGCCATTGAGAGCACCTTTACTCTCCTCTATTATTATATCAGCAAAAGTGTGCCAAATATAGTGATAGATTTTTTCGCTGGCCATGTAAAGACGGTATTCATCAATATCGGTCGTCACTTCTTTGGTAATTATTTGTAGCTCAGCTAAAATCTTCTGATCCTTGGGGGTCAATTCTGGTTTGCTCTCTAAATCAAAACTTTCAATACTGGTCAAAACAAAACGGGTGATGTTCCAGATCTTATTGGCAAAGTTTTTATAACCACGGATTTTATTTTCATCTATTTTACTGTCTGTTCCTGGGGCCGTACCGATGATGAGCGCTAGGCGTCCGGCATCCGTGCCAAACTTTTGGGCTACTTCCATAGGGTCCATACCATTACCTAGGGATTTGGACATCTTTCGGCCTTGGCCATCACGGACGGTGCCGTGAAAATAAACATTTTTAAACGGAACAGTTCCCAAATTATAACCAGTCATCATAATCATTCTGGCAACCCAGAAGAAAATTATTTCATAACCAGTTTCCAGGACATCTGTCGGGTGGAAAATTTTTAAATCTTCTGTTTTCTCTGGCCAGCCGAGAGTAGAAAATGTCCACAAGGCGGAAGAAAACCAAGTGTCCAAAGTGTCCTCATCCTGTACCCAACCGTCACCTTTTGGTGCTTCCTCACTGCAAAATATTTCTGTTCCTCGATACCAAACCGGTATACGGTGTCCATACCAGATTTGTCTTGAGATACACCAATCATTCAAATTATCAATCCAGTGAAAATATGTTTTAGAAAAATAATCCGGAATAATTTTTATTTGTCCCTGGTCAACGGTTTTTCTCATTATTTCTTTTAAGGTCGTCTTGGTGCCACTTTTAATGCCAGTTATATCAGAGTGGGCAAGAGTGAAGGGCTTGTTTACCGCCACAAACCACTGATTCATTATTTGTGGTTCTATTTTTCCACCGGTTCTCTCTGCCGTGGCAATATTGTGAACATAATCTTCTTCTTTTTCCAGGAGGCCTTTAGCTTTCATTTTTTCAATAATCTTTTCTCGGGCGTCAGTTATTTTTAGTCCAGAAAATTCACCAGCCACTGGTAATAATTTGCCATATTTATCTATTATCTGTTCTTTGTCTAAATTATGTCTGACGGCAATATCAAAGTCTTCCTTGCTATGCCAAGGGGTGATGGTCATTACACCGGTGCCAAAGGTCATATCAATCACTTCATCCTTGATGATAGTGGCCGTGATTGGGCCATTGATCCAGTCTAAATCTATTTTTTGACCATGTTTATATTTGGCATACCTTTTATCTTCGGGATGCATCACCACATATTTGTCACCAAACTTTGTTTCAGGTCGGGCGGTGGCAATGGTAAATGGCCCATACTTTAAATAATAAAACTTGGTTTTTTCCTCGGTGTAGATTATTTCATCATCGGAGATGGTGGTCTGACCTTTGGGGTCCCAGTTTACAATCCGGTGGCCTTGGTAGATCAGTCCGTCTTCATACATCTTTTTAAAAACCGTACGCACGGCTAGATTTCTATTTTCATCTAGGGTAAAGGCTTCCCGGGACCAGTCACAAGATGAACCCAGAGTTTTAACCTGAGAGATGATAGTGTCATGGCTATCCTTGGCAAATTGATCCACTCTTTTTAACAATTCTTCTCGGCCTAGTTCGAATCGGTTTTTGCCTTCTTTTTTGTAAATTTCTTTTTCTACTTTGCTCTGGGTGGCAATGGCGGCATGATCAGTTCCGGGGATCCACAGGGCCTTTTTACCTTGCATCCTTTGGTAGCGTATCATTATGTCTTCAGTCGTTAGCATCAAGGCGTGTCCCATATGAAGAATTCCGGTGACATTTGGCGGTGGCATCATGATGGTAAAAGGCTCTTGGTGCCGGGCGGGTAAATTATCTGGATTAAAAAAACCGCTCTCCTCCCACATTTTATAAATCCGCGGTTCAGTTTCCTGGGGATTATAGGGTTTTAAAAATTTGTCGTTCATAGCCACCATATCATAGCAAAATTATGTCATTTATGGTAGCCTTTTTATAGATAAAAGAAACAGCTCTTCTCAGAATCAGAACGTAACTCAAAACACAGGGAGAACCTAAATGTCAGCCAAGAAGCATCTGTGTCCGAAGTGTCAGGGTCTGCTCACAATCAAAATCAGTTGTCCGGAAGGAGGTTGCGAGATTCATCAGGTCAGCTGTGTTCATTGCCAGTTTGTAGGTGAACCGGAGCTCACGGAGAATTTTGCTCTAGCCTGTTTCTACCGGGAGCATGGTGAACAATTACTTGATTTGGATCAGATTGCTCAGATTGGTGGGCCACCAGCTTGTATCCTGCGTCGCCGTATCAAACGTTATCCTGATGCCATGATGAAAAAGCGCCGATGGTTTCTGCCTCGAGCAACGGCGGACGTCATTATTGCTGAGGAAAAGAGGCATACCATCCTTGTCAGCCTGGCAAAAATCCAGGAAGCCGGCGGACCTACGGCTCGGGTCATGCGTTGGCGTATCCTCAGCGGATACTATCCGGATGTGCAGATGAAAAAGCGGGGGTGGAAGCTTCCGCGCGAGACAGCTGATCGGGTGACAGAGGAGTGGAAACGGTCCAGGTATGACATGGTACCTCTGGCTGATGTCGCGGTGCAATGCGGACTTGGGCGTACTAGTCTAAACCCCCAAGCCACTCGGGGTATCATCCACGCCACCCTGCTGTATAACCGTTGGTATGTGACCAAGTCAGAAGTAGAGCGCCTTCGGCAGTACTACTCTGACACGGTTACCAGCTCCGAAGCGGCGGAAATCCTCGGCTTTAGTCACCGGTCATATGTCTTGAAATTGTCGAAGGAAAAACTGCCATATGAGTGCCTGGGTGTCATGCGGCGGTTTCGTCGGACAGCCCTTCAGGACTTTCTCAATGCTCGTTCGGTCCCCAAGGTAAAACAATGAACAATAGGAGTTTTAATGCCGGCACAAAATTGTGCCGGCATTACTTATAATGATAAATTTCCATTCGCCTTAAAACTAGTATCAGACTTTTTACCCGCGAGGATATTCATATAGCCAGCGAGGGCAATCATCAAGGCATTGTCCGTGGAGGCACTGACTTCCGGTACCAGAAAAATAATATTGTATTTTTGACAGACCTGATCCAAGACAAATCTGATTTGCGGATTAGCGCTGACGCCACCGCCGATGATCAAGGCCTGGGGGCCAAACTTTTCTATAGCTTGGCTAGTTTTATAACCAAGCACTTCTAAAACGGCGTTCTCAAATTCTAGAGAAAGCTCCTGTTTAATCTGCTCAGTCACGTCGGCTAAAACATTTTTTTCAGAAAAATGTTCGCCCGATTCATTTTTTGAAAGTGAATTTAGGGATATTTTTTTTAGGGTGTATAAGACGGCGGTCTTGAGTCCAGAAAAAGAAAAATTAAAATCCTTAGAATGAAGCATGGGCCGGGGTAGGGGGTAAGGAGCTTTTTTATCAGGGAATTCCGCACGCTCTTTTTTTGCTAAATCAGAGATGACCTTTCCACCGGGATAGGGTAGACCAAGCATCCGAGCCACTTTGTCAAAGGCTTCACCGACGGCATCATCACAAGTGTTGCCAATAATTTCATACTGTAAATTATCTTTAATTAAAACTAGTTGAGTATGTCCACCGGAAATCAGGAGGGCCAGGGCGGGATAGGGGATTTGCTTAATAAGATATTCAACTGCCCCTAACCCCTCCTTATCTAATGAGGGGGAGAGAGAAGAGACGACGATATGTCCTTCCATGTGATTAGTGGGGATGAGCGGGATATCCCAGGCGGCACTTAAGGCTTTAGCAAAAGTCACTCCCACCCATAAAGCTGGTTCCAGTCCGGGACCATTCGTCACCGCTATAGCATCAATCTCTGGTCTCGCTATTGTTTCCAGTAATTTTTTGAGTTCGGTGAGTAGTTCGGGCTCTCTTTCGAGGATTTTTTCAACCACCCCACCCTCGCAGACTCGGGCACCCCTCCTCGTCTGAGGAGGGGAAAGGGGAGGTTCGGCTTTCCCCGCTTTGGTCAAGGCGGGGTGGCCATTCTGATGGACGGGGCGGTTGTGTTCCGCTTCCTCCAGACACTTCTCCAATAGTGGCACCAGATTTTTAGCGTGTTCTCTTTTAGCGAGCATGGGCATCACTCCGCCAAATTCTTGATGTTTGGCCACTTGGGAATATAGCTGATTACCGAGCACCGTCAAAATAGTCCCATTTTCAGCCTCTTGGGTTTCAATTAGGCAGACGCCGGTTTCATCACAGCTGGTCTCAATTCCTAAAACTTTCATAGTATTTACATTATCATTTTAGAGCCCAAATTACCACTTTCCACAAAGGCCTAGCCTTCAAAGGCTAGGCCTTTGTGTGGTGGTGGAAGTGAAGGCTAGATAGTGCTACTATTAGATTCTATGACAGAGAGTATTACGGAAAACTATCGGGGGAGAAGCGGGGTGGATTATATTTTTGAATATTTTGATGCTGATTCCTTTGCAGATCTAGATTATTCAAAGTGTCAGCAAGTTTATGGCGTTTGCCTATATGAAAATAAAATGGTTATCGGTTTTGGTGGTAAGAAGAAAGATTGGGGTTTGATTGGTGGTACTATTGAAAATGGAGAAACTTTTGAACAGACTTTAAAAAGAGAAATTCAGGAAGAATCAAATATGGAGGTTCTAAAGTGTCTACCGGTTGGTTATCAAAAAATGACGGATACTAGGGACGGCAGTTATGTTTATCAGCTACGGTATGCCTGTTTGGTCCGCCCTTATGGACCGTTCATCGCTGACCCGGCTGGAGGAATTATGGAGATAAAGCTTATTGACCCTAAGGATTATAAAAAATATTTTAATTGGGGAAAAATCGGCGAGCGGATAATCACTCGGGGTCTAGAATTATTAGAAGGTTTAAAATAAAAAAATGAAAACTGAAATTGAGGCGAAGTTTTTAAACATTGACCAAGAGAAGTTAAGAGCCAGATTAAAGGAAATCGGGGCGGTGATGAAGTACCCAGAGCGATTGATGAAAAGGAAGGTGTATGATTATCCGGATGCTCGGTTAAAAAAGATCGGCGCTTGGATCAGAGTGCGTGATGAAGGTGATGGGGTGATTACTCTGAGTTATAAACAGCTTTTGGACCGCTCACTGCATGGTACTAAGGAAATCACGGTAGAAGTAAATGACTTTGAAACCATGTGTAATTTTCTTCAGGCTTGCGGTTTTGATAGCAAGTCATACCAAGAAACCAAGAGAGAAAAATGGGTACTCGGGGAGTCTGAGATAACTATTGATACTTGGCCTTGGATTCCGACATTTGCAGAAGTAGAATCAGGAACAGAAGAGGAAATACATAAGGTTTGTGATTTACTCAACCTTGATTGGGTTAAAGCTTTGCACGGCAGTGTGGAGACCGCATATCAAGATGTTTTTGATGTGACGGAAGATGATGTAAACGGTTGGGAAGAAATCACTTTTACCCCCGTACCGGACTGGCTGGAGATTAGGCGGAAATGATGATATTATAATACCCCTATGAAAACAGGAAAAAATATTAAAATTAGCCAAATATTCAAGCAATTTTGGCTGGGAGCTAAACCTAGGCGAGGGGCTTTTTTCTTGGCGTATTTTCTGTACTTTATTGCCAGTGTTATTAATATTATTGTACCACTTTATTATAAAAAGTTTTTTGATTTACTGGGTCAAACTGGGGATAAACATTTATTGATTTTTGGTCTCACAAAAATCATCATTATTATTGCCCTTTTACATTTCGTAATGTGGGTATTCTGGCGAACAGCTGATTTTACTTCTTCTTTTATGATGTCAAAAACTCTTGCTAGATTAAAGCAAAACTGTTTTGATTATATGTTTAAACATTCATATGGTTTTTTTACAAATAATTTTACTGGTTCTCTGGTTCAACGGGTAAATCGTTTTACTCGAGCTTTTGAAATATTAAGCAATAGCATCGTATATCAGATCATACCGCTTATCGTCACTATTTTTGGTTCAATAATTGTCACTTATTTTATTGCTCCTGTCGTTTCCTTTCTCCTTATTGGTTGGATAATAATATTCATTATTTTCACGATTTTTATTTCTCAGTGGAAATTAAAATATGATGTTATTGTGGCCGAATCAGATTCAAAGACCACCGGTTATTTATCTGATAGTATTACAAATAGTAATACTGTTTCTTTATTTACTAGTCTTGATTATGAGTCCAAGGCTTTTAAGGATGTAACTGATAATCAAGCAAATAAAACCAGGTTTTCATGGTATCTTAGTGATATCATTGATGCCGTCCAAGGGTTTTTGATTGTGGCGGTTGAATTTTGTATTTTTTATTACACATTGAAATATTGGGAGCAAGGTCTGGCCACCATCGGTACTTTTGTGTTAGCCCAAACTTACATAATTGGTTTAGCTAATCAACTTTGGAATTTGAATAAGGTCGTCAGGACAATCTATCAAGGTATTGCTGATGCCAAGGAAATGGTGGAAATTTTGGAGATGCCTTATGAGATTAAAGACGTGATTGGAGCAAAAAATTTGGTGGTAAATAAGGGAGAAATTATTTTCAAAGATGTCAGTTTTAATTTTGATGAAAGTCGTGAAGTTTTGGTTAATATAAATATCAATATAAAACCTGGGGAGAAGATTGGTCTCGTTGGACCATCAGGCGCTGGTAAGACCACTTTTGTCCGTTTGATCATGCGTTTATATGAATTGACAAAAGGGAAGATAGAAATTGATGGTCAGAATATTCAGTTGGTTGGGCAAGATAGTCTTAGGAAAAATATCAGTCTGGTCCCTCAAGATCCAGTTTTATTTCACCGGACGTTGCTGGAAAATATTCGTTATGGGAGGCGCGGAGCCACGGATGAAGAAGTGAAGGAGGCGGCCAGACTGGCTCATTGTGATGAATTTATAGATACTCTTCCGTTAAAATATGAAACTTTTGTGGGAGAGCGAGGTATAAAATTGTCTGGTGGTGAACGTCAGCGGGTGGCTATTGCGAGGGCTATTTTAAAACACGCTCCAATTTTGATTCTGGATGAGGCTACCTCCAGCCTAGATTCTCATTCGGAAAAATTAATTCAGGACGCTTTGGATCATCTTATGAAAGATTGCACCACTATCGTCATTGCTCATCGTCTGTCTACTATTCGTAAAATGGATCGAATTATTGCTATGAATGGTGGTAAAATTGTAGAAGATGGGACACATGATGAACTGGCAAATAAAAATAGCGGTCTGTATAAGGATCTCTGGGAACTCCAAGCCGGCGGTTTTATTCAGAAGTAATTTGGTTTGTGGGGAATCTGTGTTAACTTAAAGAAGCATTACCAGTGTATTTTACCTAAGATCTCTCTAATATAATGAAAACAGCGAAATTAAAAATAATTTACAGCGAAGAATTTGATATTCAAAGGGTTAAAAAGACCTTAAGTAAAATTGATTGGTTTATAGAAAATAAATATAATTATAAAAAGTTTCCTTTACCAAAAGCTCTGGATAAGGAAAAACTTCAGAGTTATTCCGAGAGTGACATAAAAGAGGCTGTCAGAGCTGAATATACTGATGTTTTGTATAAAGAGTGTGAAAAGACTTTAATTGATAATTGGGCAAAAGTTTTTGGTGAATTGGAGCAGGCTTTTGTAAAAAGTGGTCTGTCTTGCCGAGATAAATACATAATTTACCTGACAAAATATGGGACTGGTGGAAGTTATAATTTACCAAACACTGTAGTCATAAATATTGTTTCTTCGGCGAGAGAAAGAGTTTTGTCGGTGATAATTCATGAGATAGTTCATCTGGCTATAGAGAAACAGATAGTTAAATATAAAATCACGCAATGGCAGAAAGAGGTGATTGTTGACAGCTTTCTAAACAAAGTCTATCCTGGTATGTTAAAACAGCAAAATTATCCTTTTGATATGTCTGAGACACAAAAAATATTTGAAAAGTATTATCCGGATGCAGAGTTGATTATGAGTAATATATCTAAATTAGAGTAATAAATCTTTTTTGAAAAATGATTAAAATTTCATTAAATAAAGAACTGGATTATGAAGTGTACCAGGATTTTAATAATTTTTTTGTGGCCGGAGCGGATTTTGGTGGGGGAATTAAGAAAGATCATCCAGGCATAAGTTTGGAAAATTACAAAAAATACATTGATGATTTTTATATTGCCAACCAAGATGAGATGACAGAGAACCTGGATCTGGTGAATAATCTGATATCGGAGAAGCAGGATAAGTTTTACTCAGCTTTAAAAGATATTTTTCATATGGATTTTAATGCGGACCCTTACCAAGGCTATCTCTCTATTTTTAATTGTAACCCCCGCTGGCCGGAGACCAAGACTTTTCAAATATTTTACAAGAAAGATTTATCACATATGTTGGAGGTTGCCTGTCACGAATCTCTTCATTTTGCTTTTTTTGACTATTTGGACAAAAATTTTACGTCCCAAATTAATGGCTTAAGTAAAAACTCTGGTGTTTTATGGGAATTATCTGAAATCTTAAACGTCATCATTTTAAACCTACCTCCGTTCAATGAAATCCTAGGTATGGAAGAATTATTATTCTATCCAGAATTACAACCAAAACTTGATAAAGCTAAAGAGATTTGGAATGAATGCGGTGGCAATATTAAGGAGCTTATTAATATGTATCTGGAGGATATAAAATAGCTAATTTTGGGCACAGCTGGATTTTTTGGGGGGATTTGGGGTATAGTTACCTTATGAATTTAGACGATATATACACCCCGCTTGAGGAGGCAAAAGAGGAGATTCAGAGGCGCTGGGAGGATAAAGAATTGAAGAAAAAGGTAGAAGAATATTTAGGCTAAAAAAGTATGGTGGCTGACCCCTTTATAAATGTGGGGTGGTGCGATATTAAATTGAATGTGCCAATTGTGTGTTGGACAAGACTGCCACTTTACTTTTTAGTATCTTTTGATACAATCAGGTTGTTAGTTTTATTATAAGTAAAAGCATAAAAAGCATGGAAAATAATAATAATTTGCCCTTGAATGAACAAGAGAGTCTTAAAGAATTAACGCCTGAGCAAAAAAGTAATCGTCAATTAGCCGAGCGTCTTTTCCCAGAAGATTTACCAAGTATTGAGTCTCTACTTACTCGATATCCTGATAGGGAGTTACCAAAAGGGGCCATGGTTACTAGAATCGCTCCAAGTCCAACTGGTTTTATGCATATTGGTGGTATGTATATGGCACTGATATCATGTCGTTTAGCCCATCAAACAAATGGTGTTTATTATTTACGAATTGAAGATACCGATCAAAAGAGAGAGGTCGAAGGTGCCCGTAAAGTAGTGACTGATTCTCTACATAAATTTGGTTTAGATCCAGATGAAGGAGAGGGTATTAATGGTGTTGAAAAAGGTGCATATGGTCCCTATCGACAGTCTGAAAGGAAAGATATCTATAAATCTTTCATTAAACATCTTGTGGAAATTGGCAGAGCCTACCCTTGTTTTTGTAGTGAAGAAGAACTTGAAGCAACACATAAAAAACAGGAAGAACTTAATGTTAAATCTGGTTACTATGGAGTTTGGGCCAAGTATAGAAATGCGGATCCAAATATTGTTGAGGAGATGCTAAATCAAGGCAAACCTTATATTATAAGATTTAAATCGCTTGGTAGTAATGAAAATAAAATTGTTTATAATGACTTGTTGAAAGGTCAAATTGAGTTACCCGAGAATGATCTTGATTTGGTAATTCTTAAATCAGATGGATTACCAACTTATCATTTCGCCCACGTAATTGACGATCATTTAATGGGAACTACTCACGTGTTACGTGGCGATGAATGGTTATCTTCAATTCCCTTACATCGTGAACTATTCAAAGCTTTTGAATTCAAATGTCCTGAGTATGCTCATATCGCTCCTATTAATAAGATTGACGAGTCTGGGGGTAAAAGAAAACTCTCTAAAAGAAAGGATCCAGAAGCCAACATTTCTTTTTTTGGAGAGAATGGATATCCAGAAGTTGCTGTTGTTGAATATCTGATGAACCTTGCAAATTCGAATTTTGAAGATTGGAGAAAGGCTAATCCTGACAAGTTGTATACCGAATTCCAACTAGCTCTTAAAAAGCTTCCAGATAGTGCCGGTCCCCTGTTTGACAGGGTTAAATTAAATGATATAGCTAAGGAAAAAATAGCTGGGATGAAGGCAGAGGATTTGTATGCAAAAGTGTTAGATTGGTCTTCAAAATACGATCCTGATTTTAAGGAAATTTTAGAAAAAGACCCCGAGTATTGGATTAAGGTTTTTTCAATTGATCGTGGAGGAAACAAATCACGAAAAGACATTACTATGTGGTCTGAAGTCAAAGAAATTTCCGCTTTTTTTAATAAAGATAGGTTTATCGAGCCAGACTGGTCTAGTTTTACAAGTAAACTCAATACAGACGAGATAAAAAGTATTATCAGTCAATATGATCTAGTATTTTCTTTAGATGACTCGTCAGACAAGTGGATGGAAAAGATTAAACAAATCGCTGTAAATTTTGGATTTGCTCCAGATACAAAAACATATAAGAAAAATAAGGAGAGTTTTAGAGGTCACGTCGGAGAAGTAGCTCAAATTATAAGATTTGCGATTACTGGGCGAACCCAGACTCCAGATTTATACCAAATTATGCAAGTTTTAGGAGAGGAAGAATGTAGAAAAAGACTTACCTTAATCTAATGAGTAAAATACCCATTTTTGCAATAATAACTGATTTTGGTTTTGATTTTGCTGTCGCTTCAATGAAAGGACTTATTTTACGTAATCATCCTGATGCAAAAATTATTGACATTGAACACAGTATTGAACATTTTTCTATTCTGAGTGCTGCGTTTGTGATTCAGAAAGTGTACAAATATTTTCCAAACGATACTATTTTTATTTGTGTTGTGGACCCTGGAGTTGGAACAGATAGAGGGCTTATTTGTATAGAAACTGATTGTTATAAGTTTGTTGGGCCAAATAATGGTATATTTCACTACATTCTTGATAATCTAAAGGCGGAGGATAAGGTCTATAAAATTAATAATCATTTCATTAATTCGCACTCAAATACTTTCCACGGCAGAGATATATTAACACCCTCAGCAATTGAATTAGCAAAAGGGAACAGAACTTTTTTAAGTCTTGGTAATAAGGCTGATATGGTTAAATTAGCTTTACTGGTAAGCGGTGCTTTTGTCGTCTTATATATAGATGGGTTTGGAAATATCAAGACCAATATTCCAATAGACTCCATCAAGTCAGATTTATTTAATATTTGTATCAATGGCAAAAATAATCCTATTAAATTTGTCAAAACCTTTGGTGAAGTGAGTGAAGGCGAATTACTTTGTTATAAAGGGAGTAATGATACCTTGGAGATTGCTGTTAATCTAGGTTCTGCCAAGAAAGTTTTAAATTTAAACGTTGGTGATATTTTAAAAATTAATAATTAGATATGACACCTCAAGCCATTACTTTAAATTTTCCTCTAAATTTTGCAATCTTACTAAAACTAAATAGCGAAGTGTTATTTGGAAAGAGAGAAGAGTTACTTTTACGGGCATATGTTCCGGGGATAAAAATCAAGAAGGAGTCTATAAAAAGAGATGGTAAGCCAGATCTAATAATAGATTATCGTTTCAGTAAAGAGCAGAAAATTCTATATAAAAAGAAAGGTATCGTTATTATGGATAATTGGTCTGCTGGGGTTCCTGTGTATTTTTTCCACCTCATTTATAGTATAAGCCATCAGTTATTGCTTAATAAAGGCCACTACGCGATGCACTCAGTGTGTGTGGGTAAAAAAAATCAGTGGTCGCTATTGTTAGGTCATACAGGAGTAGGTAAGAGTTCGTCCATGATTAAACTTTTAAGTAATTATGGGTTCAAACTCTTCTCAAGTAATAAAACCTTAGTAAATTTTTCTAGTAGTTCTAGGTTAGTGGCAAGCGCTGGTACTCAAACGGTTACTTATAAGAATAGTGACAAAAAAAATCTAGAAAGTTTAACAGAGCAAGGAGTTGGTTTTGTCGACAGGGCTGCCTGTGAATTATTTGGTAAATTTTTAGCCACGAATAAAAAAGTCAAGATAAACTCAGTCTATCTCATAAGATTAAATCCGGCGGTTAAGGAATTTGTTAAATTAAATGAAATTGAATCTTTGGTTGCTTTATTCCCTTTTTTCTTTGATCATATTAATTCTGATATAATCCTTTTTGGTGGTAAAGATTTATATAATGGTGGAACGGTAGTTGCGGATATAAAGAAAAAAGTCCTAAGGTCTCTTAAAAAGTCTCTAAAATATCTAAATGTTTATACCTTAAATGGGTCTCTTGATTTCGTCTGTAAGATAATTAATGAACACCATGAAGATAAATAAATTAATTTTTGGCGTGTGTGGAATAGGTCGTGGCCATATTTACCGACAGTTACCCTTAATCTCTCATTTTGCACATAATTCTAGGATTGTAATTTTTGCCTTTGGAGAGAGCTTTGTGTTTTTTAAGTCCTATTTTAAAAATAATACTAATATTAAAGTAATATTAGTAGCTGTTCCGTGGATACACGGCGGACCGGTTGGTATTAATTATATAAAAACGGCCAATGAAAAGTCTAATAAAGGGGTTAATTTTACTTTACAAAATTTTTCAGCTATGGACCAAGCCTACAAGTTTCTTTCTGGTAAACCAGATTTGGTAGTTTCAGATTATGAACCGATATCCGCGCAGTATTCCTATTCATTGAATGTTCCACTTGTAACAATTGATCAGCAAAGTAAGTATTTTTATGATGGTTATCCTACTCAGTTAGGTAACCTTGGATTTATAGAAGAAAGGGCTAGGCTAAGTTTGTTTTTTCCAAAGGCAGAGATGAGAATTGCGTGTTCCTTTTTTAAACCACCAAGCGATAAAATAACATACGGCGGTTTTGAAGTAAAACTTGTACCAGTTATGATTCGTGATGAAATAACTAAACTAAAGACTAACAATCAAGAGATATCTAAAAATGTGCTTATCTACCTATCACCATATAGTTCCTTTGTCCAAGATGCAAAAAAAGTTATAGAAATTTTATTTAAGTTTTCAGATTATTCTTTTCATTTATATGTTTCAAAGAAATCCGATTTTTCAAAAATAAAAAAACAGTTACCAAAAAATATTAAAATAAGTTTTCATGGGGATAAAGGATTCTCCAGGATTCTAAGTTTGTCAAGTTCCGTTATCTGTACTGCGGGGCACATGTTTCTTTCGGAGATGATGTTTCTTGGTAAGCCAGTATATGCTATCCCTCTTCAGACGTATGAACAAAAATATAACGCTAAGATTATCGAGGACAATGGATTTGGTATTATGCGTCCCCAAATAGATTCTAATTCTTTGGGTAAATTTCTGGCAAGTATTATAAAATTTAAACACAATATTATATCTGACAAAAAAGTCCTTTTAAATGAAGGATCTGGACAGGCACAAATTGTTAATTTACTTAAAAAAATGTTAAAATAATAAGATGGATATTAAATTACCAAATAAAAATGTTTATATATTAATTGGCGGTGGTTGTCATGCTGGACGCCATAAAGATAGGCTCGTTACTGAAATTGAGAGTTGGTTGTCATATAAACAAATTAAAATCGCCAAGATTGTGTTTATACCATTTGCAAAAAATAAGATTGATTGGAATATGACAGTGCAAAAATATTTGAATTCTTTTTTACATAAATTGCATAAAAACAATAGGTTATCAATATCTATCGCAATTCCCAATAAAAAAACACTTAAAAATCAATTGTCTAATGCCGACATTATTTTTTTCAGTGGTGGTAGCGAACTTAATCTAAAAGCACTTTTTAAGAAGGAAACACTCCCCATAGCGGAGAAAATATTTATTGGTATTTCGGCTGGGGTAAATTTTTTGTCAAAGTTTTATTTTTCGAATGATAGAGGAAGAATAGAGACCGGTTTAGGAGTTCTGCCGATTAGCACAATTTGTCATTTTTCGACTGAAAAAAATAATAAAGCCAAATTATTATCAGAAGGGAGAAAATACCCGGTTATTCCAATCGAGGATAATAAGTTTGTCACAATAATTTTTTGATTAAATTTTATGGAAAAACCACCAACTGAAAAGTTTACAACACCAGAAGATGATAACAAAAAGCTCGTTTTTAGAGTGGGGATGTCACCAACAGAATCGAATAAAAAAATTGGACCGATTAGATCTCATCTGTATAATTATGCTTTTGCAAAAGGGGAAGCAGCTAAGGGTAAGGACTCGACAGTCATTTTTAGAGTAGATGACACAGACAAAGAAAAACATACTAAAGAAAAAGCTAAAGAGATCTATCTATTTTTCACTGAAACATTGGGTTTTGAATTTGATGTAACCCCAGATAATTCACAAGAAAAGATAGGGCAGTCCGTGTTTCAATCAGAACGACAAGATGTCTACTCTAAATATCTCGATGAATTATTTGATAAACAAGTCGCTTTTTTGGATAAAGAATCCGGTCTTGTTCTATTCGATATAAAAAAATTTATTGAACAATATTCCGATTCACTTGAAATTGAAGACCTTCTTAGAGGGAAAATAAAATTAAAATTAGAAGAAAACTTGAGAAGGGGCCAGTTATTTTTTCCATTAGTGAGATCAGATAAAAGTGTTTTATATCATCTGTCCTCAGTAATAGACGATGCGACATTTGGAGTTACTCATGTAGTAAGGGGACAAGATAAACTTCCCGTGACTGATTTTCAAGAGATGGTGCGTGTTAGTTTGGGACTTGAACCAAAAAAATACCTGCATACCCCAATGCTTCTTGGACAAGGGGGTGAATTATTAAAAGGTGTGGTTAAGTTTGATGATTTTATAAGGAAAGGAATAGTACCGCATGCTCTAATTTCTTACATGATATCTTCTGGATATGGTAATCCCGAAGCAATTTATTCATCATTAGATGAATTTATTAAAGATTTTGATTATAAAAAAATTCATAAGAATAATGGACAGTTTGATTCAAATAAATTAGACGATATTAATAAAAAAATAATAAGAAAGGTTTCACCAGAGGTTTACTTCAGTTCTATATTATTATATTTATCAAAGAATGGTGAAGACCAATTTTCCGAGTTTTTAAAAGATCAAGAACTAAAAAGCATTTTAATATCATTACGTCGAAATCCTGAGGAGAGCTATGAAATGCTCAAGACGATCTTTAACCCTCAATATGAGAAAATAGACACGGAGATGTCGGACGTAGTAAAAATATTACTTGAAGCACTGGATAAATCCACTGATAGTATCCCAACTCCAGAGTCATTGGGGTTAGAAAAAAAAGAACTATTTAACGGTCTAAGATGGATACTTGTTGGTAGGTCTATCTTTCCAAACATAGATCAGATCTTCAACTACTTGTCTCATAAGGGATTTTTACGTTCAAGAATTAAGTTGACTAAGCAATCTTTGTCTAGAAATATTTCGAACCCGTAAAGAACTTTATATTATCTAAGGTCGGACAGTTTATAAATTAATTTATAATAATAGTATTTTTTAATCCCTAAATTACACCCAAATCATATCATATCTTTCTGTTAATTTTTTGAAATAATTTCTGTCTTTCGATGAAGACTTTTTGGGCCGATTCTAAGTGGGTCATTTTTTTCTTTTCGATACCAGTGATTCTTTGGTTACATTTTCTTTCAAATATTCTTCACATGAGGGAAGTGAAAGCAGTTTCTGTATCTGGGTCATATAGGTTTCATAAGACAAAGGTGTCAGGAACCTTTTGTTTTCGAATTAAATTTTAGGTTGGTTTTAAATTAGAATATTGGGGTCAGTCACCATTATTTTAAATTCAATTTGGGGTTTTAAGCAAAAAGGTATATAATATCAGTTATGAATTTAGACGGCATATACACCCCACTTGAGGAGGTAAAAAACTGCCCACTCTGTTTTTATCTTATATACCCCCATTTTTTTAGATCTGGAATTTTATTTTCAATATCTTTACCAATATCGTTTCTATAAAAGGCTTTTGGTATAATTATCTTTTTTATTATATTTAGACTCTTTAGTCTAGCTTTTTCTATTGTATCAGCGACTGCTGTTGTATACGCAATATAGCCATCTCGGCCCGAAATAAAGTACTGCCCGTTA
This sequence comes from uncultured bacterium, assembly GCA_903831305.1. Taxonomy (GTDB): domain Bacteria; phylum Patescibacteriota; class Minisyncoccia; order Phycocordibacterales; family GWA1-40-21; genus CAIJXO01. The sequence continues at coordinate 93,845 of CAIKXE010000011.1, forward strand.
TCTTTGCCAGCTCTTATTGAGATACTTTCAAAGTGTATACTTTCAAGTTCTTTAATATCTAATTTATCAAAATAAATATTGACCCCATAGAGAGTTTCCTTACTGTTATCTCTTCCAAAAGGAAAAGGTGGTGTCGCGATTAGATTTACTATACCAAAACCTTTTTTAAACTTTAAATCATATTTTTCACCGTTAGCAATTGCATATAAAAATTCGCCCCAAGGAGAAATATTTAATTCGCTCTGTAGGTGAACAATAGGGGTACCCATCCGAGCAGTTACTTCAAGTGGATATGCACCACTTTCATTCACAATGCAGTTTATTTCAAAATCTCCCTTAAAATTTACTGATTGTAAATAAGATTTGAATTTACTTAGAACATCAATAAACAATTTATTTTTTTCATCACCATCATACCAAGCCAATGTACCCATTTCACTAGTAATTGGACCCACATCATCAGGGAACATTCTTGTGTGTTCAAAGTTTATTTCTATTGGCCCTACCCAGTCAATGCCATTAAAATATCTACCAACACCTATTTCAACTCCGTTAATCCTCTCGTGCAGAGTGATTTTTTCTCGATTAATATATTTATTATTGTAATAACTTTTTAAAACACTAATTGTGTCTTTGCCACATTCGTACTCGCCAATGTAAGTCAGAAACTTTCTACTGTGGTCATTACACTTAATTACCCATTTTTTGGGATTATCTTTTATGAATAAAATTGCATCTTCAATATCCGTAAAATCTTTTAAATCAACTGTTTTTAAACCTAACTCCTTAAACATCTTTTGTCCATATTCTCGGTCTTGTTCCAGTCTGTCTGCTTCTTTGGAACCACCAAAGACTTTATAGCCTTTTTTCCTGAGAAAATCTTGGGTCTTTCCGTAGCCTACATCATCAAAAACTATCAAACCATTTTTACCAACCCACTCGAGCTCTTTTTTCCAGGAATACGTTTTTTCAACTAAATTATCAAAGTTTTGGCGGTCATTTTTGTTTTTAATGTAAAGCTTAACATTATGGCCTTCTTTTCTTAGTATAACAGCCAGGTTTCCAGCGATGCACTCATTTGATATAAACAATATATTCATGATTATCAAAGTATAATATAAAAAAGCTTTTAAAACAATAAAAAGTGGTATATAATAGCCACACTATGACATGGTTTTTAATTGCCCTAATAGGGCCAGTATTATACGCCCTAACAAACTTTATTGATAAACTTCTGCTGGAGAAGTATTTTAAAAATGGTGGGGTTGGGACACTTGTGCTTATTTCTTCACTTATTTCGGTTTTTGTTTTACCCTTTATTTTTTTAGCAGATAATACTGTTTTTTCTGTTGGCTATATCCAGATTCTTACTTTGGCGGTGGTGGGAATATTAAACGTAGTGGTGATTTGGTGTTATTTATTAGCACTTAGAGACGAAGAAGCTTCTATTGTGGTTGTCTTTTACCAGCTTGTTCCGGTCTTTGGTTCAATTTTAGGTTATTTTATTCTAGGTGAAATATTGTCACAAATACAATTGATAGCAATGGCAATAATCATTTTTGGCACCACCATTATCTCATTCGAAATTGATGCGGAAAATAAATTTAAACTTCGTCGTCAGACCGTTCCTTTAATGCTAGTAGCGGCTTTAGCCTGGGCACTAGAATCTGTCTTGTTTAAGGTGGTGGCTCTGGAGGAAAATCTTTGGCGTTCGCTTTTTTGGGAACATCTCATGATGACCATTGTTGGACTGCTTATTTTTATGTTTATTCGCTCCTATCGTGAAAATTTCTTATCAGCCATACGTGAAAATTCTAAAAGAATATTGTCGCTTAATGTTTTAAATGAGATTTTGTATATTAGCGGAAATATTGTTGTTGCCTTTGCTTATTTACTTGCCCCCATTGGTCTGGTCTTGCTCACTGAGTCATTTCAGCCTATTTTTGTATTTATGCTTGGTATATTTTTTACTTTCTTTTTTCCAAAGGTTGCTACCGAAAAGATCTATGCCAAACATATTTTGCAAAAAGTGATTGCTATCTGTATAACTGGTCTTGGTACCTATTTGCTTCTCGTTTATTGATGTTTTTGCATTATTTTGTATTAATTATATAATAACTATATGAGAAAGAACCAACAAAAGTTTTCATGGATGAACCAGAATTTAGAGGTTAAGGATACAAAAAAATATGGTAAGGGTGTTTTTGCGAAGAAGGATATTAAAAAAGGAGAAACACTGTTTGTGATGGGTGGTTATATTCTAACTATCGATGACGAAAATAAATTAAAAGGGATCGTGGCTGATAAACCTATTGAAATATCTAATCAATTTTCTATTGGTCCTCGAACAGCTTTTGACCTTAAAAAAATGCCTCAGCACTATGTTAATCATGGTTGTAATCCTAACGCTGGTTTTAAAGGACAAATATTTATGCTAGCAATGAAGAAAATAAGAAAAGACGAGGAAATTTGTTATGATTATGCGATGGTGATGAATTCTAGTCCTAATAGTAATTCTTACTTTACTTTTGATTGCAAGTGTGGAGCAAAAAATTGTCGGAAAAAGATCACCGAGGATGATTGGAAGATAAAAGGATTACAAAAAAGATATAACGGATATTTTCAGTGGTTTTTACAAAATAAAATTTTGCAAGAGATTTAATTAGATAATATGTGCTATAATAGAAAACATGGTATTTAATATTAATTTTCGAGAATATTTTTTCTACTATTTTCTTTTAGTGATTATTATAATCACCGGTGCCTTTTCCTATTATCGTTTCGTTGTTCAGCATGATTACATTGTATATTATGAAGGTGAATGCGACCCGAACGTGCAAAGTTGTTTTGTTGGTTGTGAGGATGATGAATGTATTAATGAATATTATTATTTAGAAGTACAAAAATACGCGTCAGATCTACTTAAGGTGTGTGGTAACTATATTACTGATTGTGCTGAGGCAAACATATGCTTACCTACGGATCAAGAGTGTACTATTACTTACTGCGACCCAGAAATTGACGATGTTGATTGTGCTGTGTCTACACCAGACCAAGAGGCTAGTCTTTCTTCTGATGCAGATGTTTTATTAGAGGAAGATAATATAGAATAAAATTATGATTTGTCCATTTTTTGATTTTCCAACTTATCTTTTTTTCACAGCTGATGTCCCACCTTTACTATATTATTCACATATCCCCTCGATCATCATTTCTCTTTTTGTGGGAATTTTTGTCTTTTTAAACGGTAAACGGTCTCTGCTTAATCAGCTTTTATTGGGAATAGCAGTATTCTTCTCACTTTGGACAATAATTAATCTTTTCACCTGGACTAATATTAATAGCGATAGCGTATCGTTTTTTTGGTCACTTTTAGGTTTATGTTTAAGTCTAGTCGCTATCTTATCTATATATTTTATCTACGTGTTTTTAGAAAAAAAAGATATCTCACTTCGTGTAAAAATAATATTCTTGGTTTTATTGGCCCCTGTTTTCCTACTATCCGCCACCCGTTATAATTTAAGCGGTTTTGATTTAATGGAATGCGACGCTTTTAAATTTGAGAACATATTATTTTATAGTTACTATTATTCGCTTGGTTTAATAGCAATGGTATGGATTTTTGTACTACTTGTCAGACACTATCGTGTGGCCACTATTAATTTTCGGAAGGAAATAATCCTAATCGGTATAGGAATAGAGTCTTTTTTGTTTATGTTTTTCATCCTGTCGTACATTGGAAGTTATTTAACTACCACTGGTGTTTTAGCAGATTCTCGTATTGAAATGTACGGACTTTTTGGCATGACATTCTTCATTTCTTTGATTTCTTATCTGATTGTAAAATTTAAAGCTTTTAATATTAAATTAATCGGAACACAGGCTCTGGTGTGGGGTCTGGTGATTACTATCGGTTCAGAGTTCTTTTTTGTTGAAACTGGTATTAACAAAATATTAACTGGTGTTACATTATTCATTTCCTCTATTGCTGGTGTTATGATTGTCCGGGGTGTCAAAAAGGAAATTAAGCAGAAAGAGAGAATCGAAAGTTTGGCTGATAGCTTGAGAAGTTTGAATGACCGGCTGGAGGTTACTAACTCTTCTTTGGAGATCGCCAATGAAAGGCTCAAGGAGCTAGACCATATGAAGTCTGAGTTTGTATCCCTCGCTACACACCAGATTCGTGGGCCACTTTCCGCTATCAAGGGCTATGTGTCCTTGATGATTGAGGGGGATTATGGCAAGCCACCAGCTACCTTTGTGGAGCCTTTGGACACCGTTTTTAAATCCACGGATTCCTTGAGTAAGATGGTGACGGACTTCCTGGATGTGTCCCGTATTGACCTGGGTCAGATGAAATATGAATTTACAGATTTTGATTTTAGGGATTTGGTGGAGGAGGTGTCCAAGGAACTGAAAATAAGTGTAGAGAGTAAAGGCCTGGAGTTTAAGGAAAAGATTGCTCATGGTAAGTGTCCGGTGAAAGCTGATAGGACAAAATTAAAACAGGTGCTGATAAATTTGATTGATAACTCTAGTAAATATACAGAAAAGGGTTGGCTGGAAGTTTCAGTGGAAAAATTAAAGGAAGGGAATAAGATATTGTTTGCGGTGAAGGATAGTGGGGTGGGTATTTCCAAGGCCACGCTCCCGGTCCTCTTCCAGAGATTCTCCCGAGCCAAAGACGCCAACAAGACTAATATATTAGGAACTGGTTTAGGTCTCTATATTGCCAAGAAAATGGTAGAAGCTAATCAAGGTAAAATATGGGCCGAGTCCGCAGGGGAAGGTAAAGGGGCGGAGTTTTATGTGGAGCTAAATTTGGTGGAATAAATGATTTCCTATGAAACCAAACTTTAGCCTTCCTAAAATAGGTTAAAGTTTGGTTTTTTTAGTTACGCTAATCTAAAAAAGCCAAAATGAGTCATACTAGAAAAAAAATAAATAATAAGATAAGAATTAAAAATCGGTTTAAGGACCTTAAGGAAACTATCCTTAATTTGGAGCAGTCCAATGATGATTTGAGGAAGTTGAGTGATTTGAAAGATGAATTCATTTCTCTGGCTACGCATCAGATCCGCGGTCCCTTGGGGGCCATGAAGGGCTATTTGTCCTTGATGCTGGAAGGTGATTATGGTCTAGTCCCTGGGGGTCTTCTGGATCCTATAAAAATTGTCTTTAAGTCGGCGGACTCTTTGAGTAAAACCGTCAATGACTTTTTAGATATTTCTCGGATTGAGCAGGGGCAGATGAAGCTATTTTTTAAGGATTTTAATTTGGTGGATTTGGTGCATGAAGCGGTTAGTGAGATGAAGAATGTTATAAAAGACAAGGGGCTGGACTTGCGGGTAAAAGTCCAGGATAAGATATTGATGGTTCACGGTGACAAGACTAAATTAAAACAAGTTATTATTAACCTTATTGATAATTCTTATAAATACACTGAAAAAGGTTGGATGGAAATTTCCTTGGAAAAGTGCGAATTTGATAAGGTATTATTTAGCATAAAGGATAGTGGGGTGGGAATTAAGAAGCTGACTTTGCCGTTACTCTTTCAAAAGTTTAGTCGTTGTTCGGGAGCCAATGACGTGAATATCCTAGGAACTGGTTTGGGTCTCTATATTGCCAAGAAAATGGTGGAGGCTAATCATGGTAAAATATGGGCGGAATCTGCCGGTGAAGGAAAGGGTGCCGAGTTTTACGTGGAGCTTGATATTGTAAAATAAATTAAGCCGGGACTATTTTATAAAGCGCAGTACTAGGGCTAGTTGCTCTGGGGTATTAACCCCTAGGGCCTCATGGGTGGGGATGGTGCAGGAATTTAAGGTGTAGCCTTGATCACGAGCCATACCCACCAAGTCCGTCAGGTAATATTCACCTTGGGCATTTTTCTTATCAATCTTGGTGATATTTTCCTTAAGCCAAGCGAGGTTATAACAAAAGTATGATGGGCTCACCTCGCGGATTCCAAGCTCCTCGGGGGAAGCATCTTTCTTCTCTACATTTTTAATTATCTTGCCTTCGGCGTCACGTAAAATCCGGCCAAAGTCGTAAAAAGGTTTGCGCCAGTCCTCATAATCTTCTACTACTATTGTACCGAGCGTCAGCGGGGAAATATTCTGGCTGATATGGGCGCTATACAACTTGCTGATAGTTTCCTCATTAATCAGTGGGTGATCACCATAAAGCACTATGACATGCTTGGCATCATCTGTTATGTGAGGAATCACTTCTTGGACGGCGTGCCCAGTGCCTAGCTGCTTGTCTTGGAGAACGTATCTTTTATTCTGGCCGATCGCTCCTTTCACCTCATCTGCCTTGTAGCCTAAAACAATAATCGGTTCCTTTTTATGGAATTTCTGTACCGCATCTAAAAGGTAAGTGAGCATGGGCCGGCCTTTGATCTCTGTTAAGACCTTGGGTTTGGTGTCACCCATCCGAGTGCCTTTTCCGGCCGCTAAAATGATAATTTCTAAGTCGTTCATTGTATGGTATTTATAAACTTGTGACCTTACCGGGAGTCGAACCCGGCTTCTTGCCTTGAAAAGGCAATGTCCTAACCGATAGACGATAAGGCCGTAAAGACAGAATAAATATAGCATTTTTTGTAAAAAAAGCAAAAAAATGGTAATGTTTATATTGGCTAAAGGGAAGCGTGGGTGAGTGGTTGAAATCACCAGTTTCGAAAACTGGCAGGCCTGAAAGGGTCTCGAAGGTTCAAATCCTTCCGCTTCCGCCGTCATTTTTAAATAAAAACATGTACCACCCAGCAAAAAAGATTTTAGAAAGATATGCGGAGGTGTTGGTGAACTTTGCCTTAAATTCGGGGAAGGGGGTGAAGAAGGGCGAAGTGGTACTGCTCCAAGTGCCGGAGAGTGCTAAACCGATGCTTCTGGCTTTGAACAAAGCAGTATTAAAAGCCCAGGCCCACCCCATAATTCAATACATACCAGATGGGATGAGCCGGGAGTTTTTTAATCTGGCAAATCAGGCGCAGATCCGCTTTTTTCCCGCTAAATATTTAAAAGGGAGATTAGAAGAGATAGATCATTCTATCATGATCATTGCGGATACGGACAAGCATGAGCTAGAGGATATTGACCCCAAGCAGATTATGGAAAAGTCAAAAGCCTCTAAACCGTATATGGACTGGCGCAATGAAAAAGAGAGTGCTGGGAAATTCACCTGGACGCTTGGCCTGTATGGTACCAAGGCTGGGGCCGATGAAGTGGGGATGAGTGAGGAGGAGTATTGGGCCGAGATTATCAAAGCCTGTTATTTAAATGATAAGGAGCCGGTAAAAACTTGGCAGAGGATTGCCCACGAGGTGGAGCGAATAAAAAACAAGCTAAATAGTTTGAAGATTGAAAGGGTGCGGGTAGAGTCAGAACACACGGATCTGACTATTATACTTGGTATAAACCGGCAGTGGATGGGTGGGTCGGGCCGGAATATTCCGAGCTTTGAGATTTTTATCTCCCCGGACTGCCGAGGGACGGAGGGTCATGTTTATTTTGATCAGCCACTTTACCGGTATGGTAATTTGATTAAAGATATTTATTTAGAATTTAAGAATGGCAAGGTGATAAAAGCCAAGGCGAAGAAGGGCGAGAAAATACTTAAGCAAATGATTGGGAATATTAATGCGGACAAAGTAGGGGAGTTTTCCCTGACTGATTCTCGGTTATCTAAAATCACTAAGTTCATGGCGGAGACGTTGTTTGATGAAAATATGGGTGGGCGCTATGGTAACACGCATATTGCCTTGGGTAGTGCGTATCAGGACTCATATCCGGGAGATCCAAGTAAAGTGAAAAAGAGTGACTGGCAAAAGATGGGCTATAATGAGTCCGTGGTCCATACAGATATTGTGAGTACAGAAAATAGAGTGGTGACGGCTTGGTTACCAGGTGGCAAGACCTTGGTTATATATAAAGAAGGGAAGTTCACTATTTAATTCAGACCGTGGGCTTTAAAGAGTGGAGCATACATTTTGTCAGCAACTAAAATATGTTTGGTCAGCCAATTTTTAGCAAAATCCGTAATTTCTAAAACAAGTTTGGGCAAGTCTTCATCACCTTTTCTGATACGCTCAGAATATTCGCCGGTTTGGATTCGAAACATCGTGTGATATTTCATATGGTTCTCAATATCAGAATAGGCAAACTGTGTAAAATATTTTTCCTCGGTGGATAGATGGTAGAAGGCATAATCCGTGAGTTCTTTCACAATTTTGAGTAGTTCTTCTTTATTATCATTGCCTTTCTCTAACAAGTCATAAATTCGGTTTACGATATCAAAGAAATGCTGGTGTTGCTCATCAATCACACTAACTCCCAAGTTATACTCGCTAGTCCAGATGAATTTCTTCATGCTAATTTTATTAATCTATTATGAGTAAAGTATACCGTAATATTTAATATTATGGTAGCACTGAATACCCCAACCACTATGGAACCATTCGTACGCCTGCCTGCCCGTAGCTTTTGGCGAAGGAGGGAATGGGTAAATAGGGAATAAGTGGATATTGTGATTTTTGGTAAAATAGTGTATTCTGGTGGATAGTTCGTTACAGGAAAAGGGCGGTTAGCTCACTTGGTAGAGCGTGTCTTTGACGTAGACAAGGTAACAGGTTCGATCCCTGTACCGCCCACAAATTAACTCTTCAAATAGCGATAAATGTCCTCCACGGCTTTGACCGCGTCACCGACGGCGATATTGTTCTGGCGGTAGAGGCCGTTCGTACAGTCACCAGCGGCCCAGATACCCGGTGTATTAGTTTTTTGATTCTTAGGATCAATGATGATTTCCTCACGCTCGTTGAGCTCCACCAGCCCATGCTCAATAAAATCTACCGATGGGTTTGAGCCAATTTCCACAAAGATTCCACTGACTGGTAATTCAATTATTTCTCCAGTTTTTTTGTCTTTATAAATAATACCGGTCACAAATTTATCACCTTTGATTTCAAGCATTTCCACATTCGTGACGCCTTTAACTTTAGGATTAGCGAGAACCTTTTCCATCATCATGGGTTCAGCTTTAAAGTCACTACGTTGGATAATGGTCACGGTCTTAGCATAGGCGGAGAGTTGGGCGGCGGATTCAAAGGCACTATTACCACCACCGATTACAGCTACATCCATATCGCCATACATTGGACCATCACAAGAAGCACAGTAAGTGATACCCTTGCCTTCAAATTCTTCTGCTCCTTTGACCTGGATTTTCTTGCGGATATTACCGGTGGTGATTAAAATAGTTTTGGCCCCATACTCACTTTTGTCTGTTTTAATATTAAAGACACCATTACTTTTTGTAATATTAATAACCGTTTCCTTTTCTTTAATCAGAATGTCCTTAGAATAATGTTTTAAATGCTTTTCTAGGCGGTTATGAAGCTCCTCACCAGATACAGAAATATCACCAATCCAGTTCTGAATATCACTAGAAACAGCACTCTGTCCACGAAAACACTCAGTAATCAAAATAGCTTTTATCTTTTTGCGGGCTGAATACACTCCAGCTGCTACACCCCCAGGGCCCCCACCGATAATTGCTAGATCAAATATTTCTGTCATTTGAGTATTTTAGCACACTTTTTTGTTTCATCACACCACCACCTCGTCATCAGAATGCCACTCCTCCTAAGAATAGGAGGAGATGAAGCCCACCCGAAATTACGTCTCACTCTCCGCCTATCTTAGGAGGAGTACCGAGTCTGCGAGGGGAGGTGGTATTACTTCTTCTGTCTCCTTAGAAAGGCCGGGACGGCACCCCAGTCACTGTCATCATCAAAGTCATTTTTGATTTGTTTTTTGTCCTCGGTTGGAATTTGTGGTTGTGGCTGATTTGGCTGTACTTCCACCCTATTCTCCTTTTCCGTATTGCTACTGATTCCAAAACCGCCAAATAGTTTACCTTTTTTGTCTTCTTCTTTGTTCACCACAACACTAGAAAATAGGGATTTTTTGTTACTGTTATCAGAGAAGCCAGAAGCAATCACGGTGATTTTTAACTCGCCCTTCTTCAGTCTTTCATCATGGACGGTACCAAAAATAACTTTAGCATTAGGGTCAATGGATTCGGTGATCAGCTTGGCCGCATCTTGAATTTCAAACATAGTTAAGTCATCACCACCGGCAATGGAGAAGAGTACGCCTTTGGCCCCAGCGATTGAGAGTTCTAGGAGTGGGGAACTGATGGCCAGTTTGGCGGCTTCAATGGCGCGGTTCTCACCTTGAGCGGTACCAATACCCATGAGGGCGGAACCGGCATCAGCCATAACAGCACGAATGTCAGCAAAGTCGGTGTTAATAATACCAGGCATAGTAATCAAATCAGAAATACCTTCTACGGCTTGCTTTAAAATATCATCGCACATGGCAAAAGCTTGCTTGGCGGTAGTCTCACGAGAAATGGTAGAAAGTAGGCGGTCATTAGGAATAACAATCAAAGCGTCCACTCCCTTGCGTAGTTCATCTAAGCTTTGTTCCGCTATCTTAACTCTCTGAATTCCTTCAAAGAAAAACGGTTTGGTTACCACTGCAACAGTGAGTACCCCCATCTCTTTTGCGATTTTAGAAATAAGTGGAGCTGCTCCAGAACCTGTTCCACCACCGGCACCGTAAGCAATAAAAATCATATCTGCACCCTTTAGGGCTTCCTGGATTTCCTCTTTGGTTTCTTCGGCCGCTCGTTTACCAAGCTCTGGATTCATACCCGTTCCTAAACCCTTGGTCAAGTTCTTACCGATATGGATTTTTTTAGAGGCTTCAGAATTATGTAGGTCTTGAGCATCAGTGTTAATAGCAATAAATTCTACTCCTTTTACTTTGGAGTTTATCATGTGATTAGTAGCGTTTTTTCCGGAACCACCTACACCGATGACTTTAATTCTGGCAAATGCTTCTACCTCTGGTTTAATTTGTGGCATAATGAAATATGGCTGAATTTTCTTTCAGCAGATTAAAAGCTAATAAATTATTAAATATCCTTACTGAATAATAGCAAAAATAGTAGTCTAAGGCAAGAACTGTTTAAACCAGGAAAATATCCTTTTTATTAGTCCTTTGGGACTCACGGCCGCCCCACTTAGTGTGCCAAAGGAAAGCTCTTCATTACTGGATAAGCCCCAGATGCATAGGCCATAAGCCACTGACCAGGAGGAATCTTTTATTTGGCAGTTTTTTAAGCTGGTATCAAAATTCATTTGGCCCAGTTTGGAAGGAAGTCTTAAGGTGGCTCGGGCTAGATCTTCAATGGTAGAGACGCCGGACGTTCCACCGGTTAGTATAATACCCGCTGGGAGTAAACCACTACGACCAAGTTTTTTCAAATGTGATTCAACTAAATCAAAAATATCAGAAAGCCGAGCTAAAATAATTTCTTCTAATTTCTTTTTAGGGTAACTAATATCTTTTTCGGTATTTATTTTTAGATCCTCAGCCTCTTCAAGCGGTATTTTTAATCCGAGGGCAATGTCATTAGTAATATCTGTACCACCGATGGGAAAGACTTCAAGGGAAATAGGTGTGTTGTTTTCAAAAACTACAACGGACACTGTCTCGGAGCCAATGTTGGCCAGAACACAGCCGGCAATCTTTTGGGTTTTGTTTAAAATAACGACACTGCCAGCCAAAGGGGAAGCCATGATGTTTGTCACTTCAATCCCTAGGTCTTCCACGGTAGCAATCAAGTCATTTAGATGATGCTCCAAACAAGTGACAAATAAAGCTTTAACTTCAAATTTGATTCCCTTCATGCCGACGGGACGTCCCAGCACGGTCCGGCCATCTATCTTGTAAGAAATGGGGATAGTATGAATAATCTTTTTATTAATGGAGCTATTGGCGGGAATCTCACTTTCGGCAATGGATAAAACGTTTTTAACATCTATATCAGTGATTTCTGAGTCAGCTTGGGAGATAATCATAGAGCCATGAGAAAAAACACTACTTAAACCAATACCGCCGACAGATAGATAGGCACGTTTGATTTTTATATTGGCTGACTTTTCTGCTTCCGCAATAGCAATCCCCAAGCTTCTGGTAGTATCACTAGAGTTTATTATATAACCGTGACGCAGGCCACGGGACTCAGCAAAACCAGTGCCGATTATTTTATAGGAAGTTTTACCTTCTTCTTTGACACTTTCCGCTACCACAATTTTGATCTGGTAGGTGCCGATGTCTATTCCAACTGCAATTTTTTTTGCCATAATAATTTTTGGTGAATTCTCACCGTATTATATAACAAAAGCTTTTTGCACGCTAGGGGAATTTAGATTTTAAACTGTTTTCGAAACTTTTCTTCCACCTTTTCCATCTTGGAGCCATGGTCATAGCCCTTGAGGTGGACGAGACCGTGGATATATAAAAACGCGAGGAAATTGTCATAGGTCCGGCCAAATTTAACCATCTCTTTTTTAGCTTCACTCTGGCAGATTAGAATCTCGCCACTGGTTTTGGATAGGGGGAAACTTAAAATATCTGTTGGCTTATTAATATTACGGTAAATCTGATTTAGCTTTTTTATTTCAGCCGGGGTAGTAAAAGAAAAGCTTAGTTCATAGTCTGAACCAAGCACTGCTTTCTTTATTTGATCAAATAGAATTTTAGACATTAGGAACGCTTGTTGTCAGCCATCTTGCCCATCTTGATGAGCTCCAGGATCTCACCCTTTCTCTTTAGATTTTTAAGGGTGTTCATCTTTACTTTATAGAAAGAGAGGTCACGGAGAGTATATCTCTTGGAGCGGACTTTGGGCAATACACCAGAACCCTGCACTTTCTTGGTGAAGCGTCTGATAATACTTGTATTATTTTCGTTGGCGTTCTTTATTACTTCTACGTTTATCATAGGGTGCATCATAGCACAATCTAGTAATTTTACAAGTCAAAAATAATCAAGGCTTGGCTTTGGGAATACCCAAGACCAATCTTTGATTATTTTACAAGCTTATTCAGATGATCCGCTAGTTCGGATATCTTGATAGTTTCTTGGGCGCGTGTAGCGGTATCACGGATCATGATGGTTTCATCCATCGCCTCTCTTTTTCCCATAATCAAAATGTAAGGTACTTTCAAGCGTTCAGCAGTAGCCATCTGACCAGCCATCTTGTCTCGGCCAAGAGAATGGTTAATAAAAATATTTTCCTGACGGAGAATATCAATCACTTTTAGGCTTTTGTGCTTGGCCTCATCACCAAGCTGTATAAAGAACACGGAGGTTTTTTTGATTCTAGGTAATTGTCTCTTTTCGCTCTCAGTCTTGAAATACAGTTTAGCACCGATCATTGGCACATCTTTTTTAAAACCCAGTTTTTTACAAGCTTGATCAGCGCGGAAACCGGTAGCAAGTGATTCATCAGCTAGACGCGGGTTTTCTGACTTTTGTTTGATTTCAAAGACAGTGCCAGAGGCAAAACGGCGGTCTGAGATTAGGCAATCATTTATCTTGTAGGGAATATCTAAACTTTCTAAATATTCTAAGACCTCTTTAAAGTGGGTACGGCTTTCATCAGATAAGCAGCCAATGGCCTTTGGCGCATCCTCCTTCAAAAGAGTGCATTTTTCATTTTGGCAGTTTAAAACAAAAAGTGGATCTTTCTTAAATTCTTGTCGGCAATGCGCCTGCATAATATTTATATGTTTACGGAAATACGCCGTGAGTTCGCGGACAAATTTAGAGCAGGATTCTCTATCACCTAGACTGTTTATTTCAATATATAAATTTTTATAACCGTTGTCTTGAAGTATTTCTAGAGCCGTTTTAATCAGAATAGCTTCTGTGATGCTTTTGGGTGAGCCGATGATTTCCAGGCTGATCTTGCGGTGTTTACCGGGATTCTTTTCTTTACCTTCGTTAATGAAGCCGTTATAGGTGATCATCACTGGCTGAGGCATAATAGCCAGGTTTGAATTAAAGTAGTGGCGGAGTAAAGCTGATTTTTCTTCAGCTGTATTTTCAATTTTATCATTGGAACCGATGGTTAGAAGTGGTTCTCCGTCTTTTAAGGTCTTGCTGTTTGTATGATCTTCCTTCTCGATTTCAGGTATCTCGATCGGCTGAAAACCATAATAAATAGCCGCCTCGGTGTCTTTATCAATATTTTTAAGATCCAAGAATTTTGATTCCTTTTTCTTGCCCTTAATTATGTTTTTTTTATTGCTTTTTTGGGCCATACTTTTAAGTTTAGTAATTATTGATTTGTCCAGGAAACAAACTCATCTGACTTAAAGGGAAAAGTCTAAAAATTGGCCGGCCGGACACTAACTCCCTTTTTACCGGTCCCCAATAGCGAGAATCTGAGCTGAATCCACGATTGTCTCCTAAAACATAATATTCATCGGCTTTTAAGGTAACAGAAATGTCCGGCCTAAGTTTGGCAAGGGGATCAGTAGCAGATGTTTTTATATAAGGTTCATTTAGGATAAATTTATTTTTATCATTGGTGCAGTCTGATTGGCAGACCGTGACAATATTGTTTTTAATTTCAACGGTTTCTCCTGGTAAGCCAATTACTCTTTTGATAAAAAACTTTTTGGTGTCTAGTGGGTAATGAAAAATTAGGACTTCGCCTCTTTCCGGCCCTCTAAACTGGTAGGTAAGCTCATCTACAATTAAGTATTGTCCGTTAGCAAAGGTATCATCCATAGATTGCCCGCTGACCAGGAAGGGCTGGGCCACATAAGCGCGGAAGGGAACCACTATAGCAATAGAAATAACCACAATTTGGATTATCTCACCCCAAAAACTCTGGCGGAATTTTTTAAACATCCCTATTTCTTTATTTTCTTCCATTTCCGTCATTGTATTACATAATCACGTTTGACACAAGGAAAATTAAAATCTACAATGTTTAAATAATAACTAATTAGGATATTTTTGAAAGTAAAAATGATTTAAATTTTTTTGTCCGGCACCAACCCGACTAAAAAAATTCAAATATTTCTTACTTTCAGAAAGCAGTAAAAATATGTCAACAAATTATATTGTCGTAGGATTAGGTAACCCCGGAGAAGAATATGTAGAAACCAGGCACAATGTGGGCCGGATGGTGCTTGATGCTTTTCAAAAAAGTTTGGCTTTGAAGGACTGGCAGTTAGATAATAAACTGAAGGCCTTAAGGATAGAAGCCAAGGTGGGGAAGAATAAGGCTTTGTTTTTAAAACCAGAAACTTTTATGAATAAAAGTGGGGAGTCCGTCAAACTTTTAATAAAAAGCAAAAAAGCCGCGGAGACTCTCATCGTGATTCATGATGATTTGGATTTGCCACTCGGAAAGATCAAAATTTCTTTTGCTAAGAGTTCTGGTGGTCACAAAGGAGTGGAGTCTGTTATGCGGGCCATAAAGACAGAAGATTTTATTCGGTTACGCTTAGGAATCTCTGGGGAAACGTCTAGTGGTAAAATCAAGAAGCCTGATGGCGAGGAAAAAGTGATTGACGCTATCCTGGGGGATTTCAAAAAGACGGAGGCATTAGAATTAAAGAAAACTATTAAACGAGCGGTTTTGGCTTTGGAACTGATTATTAAAGAGGGCCGGGAAAGAGCTACTAGTATGCTGGGGACGTTGTAGTTGCCTTTTTGACACCGTTCAAAGTATGACTTGTTATAAAGGTAGATTTGAGCTAACAGCAAAGTAATTTGTTTTAGTTTGACTTTTTTAAAGTTTTAATATATAATTTAAAAAGATTTAGTTGTCTCTTAATAGATACTTACTTATTTTTCTTAAAAAAAAGATATGGAAAAAATAATCAATACAAAAAAATATATTTTATTTACACTAATTTTAGTAATAGTTTCTTTGTTTTTCTATGTGGAAATAGGTTCAAACGTTGCTGATGCTTATATTACTAGTGGATCAATATTAATGAACTATGATTATGATGGTGGCGAGGATCCAGACTGTGTTGGTATGCCCACCTCAGGTAAGTTTATTGTTTGGGGTGATCATAAAGGTTCAAGTAGTAGTCCTGCAGCTGGGCAATTTAATTTTTGTTTAAATTCTGCCGTTAAATATGCTAGCGGTTTATCTGATATTTCTGGACTAAATATTTCTTATGAAAAAGTGGCAAGGCTCCCTTCGGGAGGAAATTTTACGGGTGAGAGCAATAAGACGTATTATACATATAGAGTTTTTTTTGAACCTAAGGTTTTAACTTTGGTGGCTTCTTGTACCGCTAACCCTAGCTCAGTGGAACCGGGTGACACCGTCACTTGGACCGTCACTGCCACTGGTGGTTTAAATCAATATACCTATAACTGGTCAGGGACTGATGGTCTCACTGGTAGTAGCCGAAACATTTAC
>CAIKXE010000012.1 GCA_903831305.1 uncultured bacterium
AAACTAATAATTTTTACGACCTTTGATATTTACCCATATATTATAACTTTTATATAAAAAACAAGCAAATGCTTATCCACAAAATAAAACTTAAATTGTCTGATTCGGAAAGGCGGGGGAAGAGGCGGGGGCAGCAGGGGTGGGGCTAGTTGCAGAAGGAACGTTGATCTGAATTTGGGGGACGTTTTGGTTAAGGTTGAATGTTTCTTTTATCAAATTTACCAAACCCCAAACCGAGACCATCACAAAGATGCCGATGACACCCCAAAACATATACTGCTTGCCTTCGTTCTTTTTTTCTCCACCTTCAGATAGGACAAAAATAATGATACCGTAAAAGAAAACCACGATAGCCAAGCCAATAAGGAGTGGTATGAGTGGCTTTAAAATACCAGCAATCAACAGGTCATTTATCAGTCCCTTAAAGGTGGTCACCGTGGCAGCCAGAGCCGGGACAGCCACCACTGAGAACAAAGCGATAAAAAAGGTATAAATTATTTTTTTCATTATTTTTTTAAATTAATAAACATTTTATTACTTATGGTGCGGTGGTATCGACGGTGGTCTTTACGGTATTGATAACTACATTAGCAATAATATCCGCCCCGAGGAGAATAGCCCCACCAATAACGGTAGCAAGTAGCATATCCTTGGCCTTGGTCATCTCACCAGGGTTACCCCGAGCCATCACCAGCTTATAGCCAGACCAAATTATGAAAAACACGACAACGATGGAACCCACAACAGCCACCAAATCCAAAATACTTTCTAAAATACCGGTTACGCTGTCTGATTTCAGGGGGTTATTAATAGTAGCTCCACTTCCAGCAGGTTGAGCAAAAATAAACAAAGGAACCGTAAGTATTAACAAAGAAAGGGTAAAACCGAGACTTTTCTTATAATTAATTTTATTCATATTTATTTATAATTTTATACCACAAATTATGATTCCAAACCATCAGTACGTATGGTAGCATTGGTGTCATCACCACCTCTAATAAATCTAAAAATTGTACTGTCCGAGGGAACCAGATAAGTTAGCAAAGTATAGACGATCAACCAGGCCGTAAGCATTATAACAAATCCTAGGAGAGTATTCCAGAGCAAACTCTTGGCTTTGGCTTTATTACCGGGATTAATGCCTGAAGTCATGTAGAGGAAACCACCATAGACAAAAGAAATGGTAAAAATCACTCCCGCCAGACCAATAATCCAGTTAATAGTACCATTGATCATAAAAACAGCATCATCAAAACCGCAAGAGTTTGGTATGGTAGTCACTCCGTCAGTGCCAACTACAGAGTTTCCACAGTTGACCAAAGCCGCAAAAGAGATAGATGGTAAAATAATGGCCACTAGAGAAAAAATAAAAAGGAGAGCATATTTTATATTTGTTTTTTTCATATTTATTTTAATAAACCATCTAGCTTGTCAGAAGCAATATTAATAGCACCGTCTAGGGTCTCTCGTCCAGTGGTATATGACTCCACCATCTCTTGAAAAACCGCACCACTTGATTCCTGACCAGGGTCTAGCCAGCCTTTGCTTATAATCGCTGATTTATTAAATACCGCCTTGGTGGCATTGGCTTCAAACTGACTCAAAATGTCACGCCGAGTGGAAGGTAAATTGAAAATACTTTTCCAATATGGATAAGCCGTAGCACCGGTAAGCGCACTGAGGACAGTATAAGCCCCGGCTGGATTGGCTGACTTTTTCAAAATAGCAAAACCAAGCATGTTTCCATAAGTACCATAGACACTGGTGCCAACCGCCTGTGGCAAGGTGGCCACCTCAAAATTCAAATTAGGGTTTTTATTCTTAATCTTCAAAAACTCTGACGCAAAGCCAAAATACATGGCCAAATCACCGTTAGTAAAGGCCTCGAGTGAATTTGGTAAAGAGCGGTTCCAGGAATAGTCAGACTTACTAGGGTTAGAAAAGTTTGTAAAAAATGCCAGAGCCGAGCGGGCTGGTGATACACTGTGCCCCAGATTCTGATCAAGAATGTTCACGGGTAATCCATCCTTTCCCCAAGTGATGATAGAGGTACCAGCCTGAATAAGTAAAGCTGATAAAATATCCTTGGCATTATTTATATTTCGAAACTCGCCCAGAGCCACCGTACTAGCCAAAATATTTTTAGCATTGTCTTTCTTTGTCATCTTGGGTATTAGGGTAGAAATCTCTGCCCAGGTTGCTGGTGGTTTAGTTACGCTATTATTATTAAAAATATCCCTATTCCAATACATCACCAGTGGATCAATGACAAAAGGCAGAGCTAATACACCGTCATTGGTCAAGTATAACTCCCCTTCCTGAATAAAATTCTGCTTAAAGGTGAGCGCTGGCAAGGTGGTATATGGTATATGATATATTTTATCTGTATAACGGATAATCAAATCTAATGGTAAAATAATAGTATCCGGACCCTTACCCACAGCTAAAGCTTCAATGAGTTCCTTATCAAAGGTAGCCTCATCTTTTTGAGAATATGAAATATTATATTTTAGATTATTAGCACTAAAATAATTTGAATAAAATGAGGTAAATGAGGCTGAAGATAATGTTCCCCACATAGTAATACTTATATTACTAACACTGGACGTACTAGACTGATAGGTAGAAAATAAAATACCACCGACAACGATAAAAAGGACAAAAATTCCGATGACAATGTATTGAAAAAAGTTAGAGTTTTTCATTAAAATTATTTTTTATTAGCTTTTCTAAAAATTAAACCATAATGATGAGCGCCGGCATCTATCTCCCGATCTAAAACAAAACCATGATCTTGAAAAATGGCTGCTAACTGCATCTTAGGTACAACATCGGCTTGTGCTGGTCCAATACCACCAAAGGAAGCATCCCAATCCACCACCAGAACCCGGCCGTTAGGGCGTAAAATACGTTTGACCTCTAGACATAAGCTGTCCTTATTTTCAATTTGAAAAAATAAATTGCACACCGTCACGGCATCAAGCGATCCTTCTCGGAGCTTGGTACCGCCGAGCTTTTCTAAATCCCCCCAGACAATTTCCACATTGCTCAGGTGATTATCCCGAAGGTTATTCTTCAGCTTTTGTAATAAATCCTTTTGAATATCCACCGCAAAAACTTTGCCGCTTGAACCGACGGCTCTCGCCTCCGCCATAGTATAAAAACCGGAACCAGAACCAAAATCAGCTACGAGCATACCAGGAGCTAGACCGAATTGCTTGATATTATTTTCGGGATCAGAGAACATGTTTATATTATATCAGATACAGTTTAAATGCCAAGCATTTATCCACTAATCCCCACCTTAGTTAAGGCGGGGTGGCCATTCTGATGGACGGGGCGGTGTGCTTAAATTACATTTGTGGATAAAATATCATTGTAAAACCGCTCCTTGCCAAAGGGAGCGGTTCAGATGGCTGGTAAGAGCCCGATTCTAGTCAATATCTCGGTAGAAGTGTCCCCGGAAACCGCCGATCAGTCGGGTGAGGCACACGGCTTCACCAAGGATGATGATATCTTCGGCCGGCTTGCATAACACATACAGACTACCGATGAGATACAAGCCGGAAGCCAAGAGAATCAGCACCGAGGCCGTGGAGTTCATGATGATACCGGCGGTATCATAGCCGTGCATGGCCATCAGGTGAAAAGACTGTGACCGTAGATACACGGCCACGATAGCCAGAAGCAGTGACAGAAACACCACCCCCGCCATAAGTGTCGGCCGAATCCAGCTTGGCACTCCAGCTACCCGAGCGTCCGCCTTTCCCCGGACATAAGAAAACAGGAGGTTGATCACGACCAAGAAGCACAGCAACAGCAGATTCCAAAGAACAGTACCCATGGTCTACTCCTCAGTTTGGTGTGGGTGTGAACCAGGCGAGACATAACTGCCTCAGCCATCTGATTATCTAATAAAACTATACCACTAGTTATAATTATAAACAAGTAATAGAAGCCAGGAAATCCCCTTCCCGTAATTTCATAATACGGACCCCTTGCGTTTGACGACCTAGGGTCGGAATCTCTTTGGTTTCCACCCGAATCACCTGACTTTTTTTGGAAATAGCAGCTATCTCATCCATCTCCTCGGTCATCACGCGGGCGGAGATAATATCACCAGTCTTAGCGGTCACCTTCATGGTCTTAATACCAGAACCACCGCGGTTTTGCACTTTATATTCCTTAAGGGCTGTTTTCTTGCCATAACCATTTGAGCTGATGACAAAGAAAGTGGGGTTCGTCATACTTTTCTTAATAATATCGGTACTGACCACAAAATCGGCTTTACCAAGCTTCACTGCTCGCACCCCGGCTGCCCCTCGGCCCATCTCCCGGATATCACTTTCCTTAAAACGAATAGACTGCCCCTTGGCGGTAGCTAGAATCAGCTCATCAGTCGGCGCCACAAACTGCACGGAGGTGAGCTCATCCCCCTCATGTAAGGTGATGGCAATCAGACCACTACGTCTCACATCATGAAAGGCAGAAGCATCCACCTTTTTCACCACGCCTTGCTTGGTCACCATCATCAAAGCGAGTTTAGTATTTTTTAGCTCCTTTGGCATCGCCAAAACCGAGGTGACTTTTTCCTCATTACTGATAGATAGATAATTCACCAGCGCCTTACCTTTAGTGGCCCGCTTGCCTTCTGGCAATTCATGCATCTTGACCTGATAAGCCTTGCCTTTATCACTGAAGAACAAAATATCATTGTGTGTATGCGCGGTGAGAAAATTCACCACAAAATCCTCATCCTTAGTATCCAGATCCACCACCCCTACCCCACCACGCTTTTGCTTTTTATAATCATCTGGATTTGTCCTCTTGATATAGCCACCGGTCGTAAGTACGAGCACATTTTCCTCATCGGGAATCAAGTCTTCATCAGACATATTACCCACTCCTTGTTTTATAATCCGGGTCTTTCTCTCATCAGCATATTTCAAAGCGGTTTCTTGTAACTCACTTTTGACAATACCTAAAATCTTTTTAGCACTAGCTAAAACATCCCGGAGATATTTGATCAGAGTTTGAACTTCATTTAATTCATCCTCAATCTTTTGTCTCTCTAGACCGGTCAAACGGCCGATCTTCATATCCACGATCGTCTGTGCTTGGATCTCCGAAAATTTGAAAACCTTCATCAGATTACGCTTGGCATCCTCCACATCCTTGGATTTCTTAATGAGCTTTATAATCTCATCAATGTGGTCCAAAGCTTTTTTCAAGCCAAGTAAAATATGCTCACGGGCTTCCGCTTTTCTCAAGTCAAATTCTGTGCGTCTCTTCACTACGATCTTGCGATGATCAATAAATTCATCTAAAAAGGACTTGATGGATAAAGTCTGAGGCACCCCACCCACCAGAGCCACCATATTGTAATTAAATGATTCCTCTAGCTGAGTATGTTTGTAAATAAAGTTTAAGACTTTCTGCGGTTGGGCACTAGGCTTTAGATCAATCACAATCCGCAAATCCTTGGCGCTCTCATCACGCAGACCCTTGATACCCTCTATTTTTTTCTCTCGTACCAAATCCGCGATCGCAATTATGAGCTCGGCTTTATTCACCCGGAAAGGAATAGAGGTAATAATAATCTGAAAGTTACCCTTCTTGTCCTCTACTATTTCCGCCACCCCGCGCACCACCACCCCACCGCGCCCCGTGGCGCAAGCATGATTAATGTCTGCCTGATTATAGGCAATACCGCCAGTCGGAAAATCTGGGCCCTTGATATAATGTAGCAGGTCTTCAGTGGTAGAATCAGGATTATCAATCAAATGTACGGTAGCATCTACCACTTCTTTGAGATTGTGTGGAGGGATGTTTGTAGCCATACCCACAGCAATACCCAAAGTTCCATTTAAAAGTAAATTTGGCAGAGCAGCCGGCAACACCTCCGGCTCTTTTCTGGTATTATCATAGTTCGGCTTCCACTCCACCGTCTCTTTATCTAAATCCTTTAAAAGCTCCCCGGCAATCTTGGACATTTTGGCTTCCGTATATCTCATGGCAGCCGCGGAGTCTCCGTCAATGTTTCCAAAGTTTCCCTGACCGATCACCGTGGGATAACGATAAGAAAAATCCTGAGCCATCTTGACCATAGCGTCATACACAGAAGCATCACCGTGCGGGTGATAGTTACCGAGCACCTCTCCCACCACCGCCGCGGACTTTCTGGTCCGGGCGCCAGCGGTCAAACCCATCTGAGACATCGCAAAAAGTATCCTTCTATGCACCGGCTTCAAACCGTCACGCACATCCGGCAAAGCTCGGTCGGTAATCACTGACATAGCATAGTCAATAAATGACTCCTTCATCTCCGTGGTAATATTCCTTACTGAGACACCCCGGTCCGGCACTATTTTAACATTATTTTCCTCTTTATTATTTGAATTCTTAGCCATATTATTTATTAATTACTGGTACTGGTGCTAAGGCTGGTAACGGTGCTGGTACTAGCATCTGCTTCCAAAGTGACAACTTCGATCAAAACTGTGCTACTACTTATCTCAGAAGTGGTGCTACTCGTCAGGCCAGGTAGACTATTATTAATCCCAGAAAAAGCCTTGGAAAACTCTTCCTTGATTACCTGCCAAGGACTAACGGAAGATAATTTACTCTCACTAATAGCCGCAACTGAGTCATCAGAACCACGGTTGCTACCAAAAGAATACCAAACAAAAACAATCACCCCAGTAAGAACAATAGCTCCAATCAGAGCAAAGATTTTCTTCTGATTATCAGGCCCCTCACTGACTGTTTTCAAAATACTCATAATGATTAATTAGTTTGAGTTAAAATAATAACTTCGCCTTCCTTCCCCTCCAGATCTTTCTTCTTAAGTGTCAGCTTGTCTACTGGCTTGGCGCCCTCTTCACCAGCTTGTTTTAGAAAAGTTTTTAGATCTGCGGCTTCATAATGCATCGGGATGATTATCTTGGGTTCTAAAGTAACAGCCACCTTGTTAGCTTTACCAGCATCAAGCATACCATCACCACCGATCGGCAAGAAAAGAATATCAATATCTTCAATCGCCTCTAGAAAATCGGCGGGTAGCTTTTCATCCACTAGGGCACCTAAGAAGCAGAGGGTCATCCCCTCCAGAACCACAATATAGATGGTATTTATTTTTTCCTTACCGCCATAATTTGTTTTGGACTGAAAACCCTTGATAAAAACACCCTTGGTCTCATATTCACCGGGACCAGAAATGACCAACGGATCCTTGCCATTATAAGATAAATTTTCTACCCCGTTAAAATCTGGGTGGTTTGCTGAGACCAAAGCGACATCCGAAAAGAAGCGGGTGGTTTTAGACTTGCTTTCCTTGGAAATAGGATTAAAAGCCAGGATCGTATCCCCAAACTGAACCTTAAAAAACTCCACCCCTTGATAAGTGATAATCATACCTTACTATTATACCAAATTTATTTTAAAAAAACAAATGGAAAACCACCCGTCCAAGAAGGACAAGGTGGTTAGTTTGTGACCCAAAAACAAAATGGGTCACCGTCACCGCGGGAAGAAGATGAGGGACAGCATGGCGATGTCCTCCGGTGGATCTAGCATGATGAAGAAACCCAAGATACCAAAGACCAGGGTGCCCGCTCCCAATATGGCCCCGATAACGATAGGAAAGAGACTGAGAACAGCATACCCATGCTCGACTGAGACAGACATGGCCTGGAAGGCCAATACGGTCAGAAGACCAAGTATGGACACCCCCAGGATCACGATGAACATGAGGCTGAGTCTAGCCCAGCGGAAAACCCCGGTTTCGAGGTTATCCTGCTTGCCACGGAGCGCCGAGACTATGAGAGCAACTACCACCACCGCGACCACTTGCCAATAGGACACCATGACACACCCCTCCTTTTTTCAAGGTCCTAAATCAGACGGGATAAACAACCCCTATAATCTGATTATCTGTTATAGAGTATAACACTAATTACAATTATGGTCAAATAAGAAGTATGAACGCATTAGCGTTTGGCAATAATAGATTTTTTATAAACATCTAGATGCTCCAGGGCAATACCGGTGCCTTTGGCTACACAATACATTGGGTCCTTGGCTACCACGGCTTTTACTCCAGTGCGACGAAAAACTAATTCTGCCATATTACGAAGTTGCGATGAACCACCGGTCATAATGATACCCTGGTCAATAATATCCGCCGCCAATTCTGGTGGGGTTTCTTGCAAAACATCCTTGATGGCCTTTATCATATCCCGGAGTTCCTTGGCTATCGCCTTGACAATCTCATTAGTTTTTATTTCCGCGGTTCGTGGTAATCCAGACAAGAAATCCCGCCCTTTGATGGTCATTGTGAGCTCCTCTTCCATCGGCACGGCAGAACCCACATTGATTTTTATCTCCTCCGCAGTTTTATCACCGATCGCTAGGTTAAAAGTTTTCTTAATGTAGTCAGTGATCGCATAATCAATTTTATTACCGGCACACTTTACGGAAGTAGATGACACAATACCGCCAAGGGAAATCACCGCCACATCTGTTGTTCCACCACCTATGTCCACAATCATATGACCCATCGGCTCTTGAATCGGAATCCCCGCCCCAATCGCTGCTAGAATAGGTTCCTTGACCACATAAGCATTTTTGGCCCCCGCTTTCATCGCTGCCTCAATCACCGCCCGGCGTTCGGTAGAGGTGACCCCGGCCGGCACAGATACCATCACCTCCGGCTTAAACAGATTCCACCGGCCAAGCGCCTTATCTATAAAATAGCGAAGCATCGCCTCTGTCACACGATAATCAGCGATCACGCCGTCTTTCATCGGCTGATATGCAATGATACTATCTGGCGTCTTGCCCAACATCTTTTTAGCCTCAGTCCCCACCGCCAAAATCTTATTATCCTGCTCGGAGACGGCCACCACCGAAGGTTCAAAAAGTACCACCCCTTTGCCTGGCAAAAAAACCAGAGTATTAGCTGTACCAAGGTCAATTCCAATTTTTTTAACGAAAAACGACATATAGTCATATATTAAACTTTTTATGACATTTTGCAAATCAAACCCCGGTTTAGGGCTAAATCGGTCTTTGCAATCTTATAGCACATATGCTATACTATCATCCATATTAGTTTAATTTGCCCCAAAGCGAATCAAAATTTGTTCGGGCTATAAAAATTATGCCGGATACATTATCAAACATTGGTCACCTGATTAAGGAACTTCGTGAGAGACGCAATATCACCCAAAGCGAATTTGCGGAAAAACTGGGTACTACCCAAAGCGCTATTGCCCGCATGGAGAGCGGAGAACAAAATCTGACGACAGAAATGATTTCCAAAATAAGTGAGGCTCTGGGGCGAGAGATAGTCAGTGTCTCTACCGGAGCTATAAATTTTCAGATTGACGGTGGTCACAAGCTCAGCGGTTCAGTTATAACCAAAACTTCTAAAAACGGGGCTATGGGGGTGATTTGTGCTTCCCTCTTAAATCAAGGCCAGACTATTATTAAAAATGTTCCCAAAATTGAGGAGGTCTACCGGATGATTGAGGTTTTACAGAGTATTAATGTCTCCGTCAAATGGGTAAACAATGATTTAGAGATTAACCCCGGAAAAATAACTCTAAAAACAATAAATCGTGAATCGGCGGAAAAAACTAGAAGTATCATCATGTTGATTGGGCCACTGATTCACTTCTTAAAAAAGTTTTCTCTGCCACAGTCCGGTGGTTGCAAATTAGGGGCCAGGACGCTTACTCCGCATTTTTTTGCTTTAGAAAACTTTGGCGTTAAAATTGAGACAAAATCAACTAGTTATGAGATTTCATCAGAAAAACTGGAACCAGCGGAGTTTCCTTTGTATGAATCTGGAGACACGGTGACGGAGAACACCATCATGGCCGCCGCCCTCATCCCTGGAAAGACGGTTATCAAATTTGCCTCAGCCAACTATATGGTCCAAGATGTTTGTTTTTTCCTAGAAAAATGTGGCGTTAAAATAGACGGCATTGGGACAACGACCCTGACTGTTCACGGCATAGAAAGGATAAACATGCCAGTTACTTATTATCTCGCTGAGGACCCCATTGACTCCATGTTTTTTATTGCCGCCGGTATTGTCACCAATTCGGCGATGGAGATAAAAAGATGCCCGATCGACTTTTTGGAAATTGAATTATTAAAATTAGAAAAGATGGGGCTAAAATATAGACGGACTAAAACCTATAAAGCCTTAAATGGTCAGGCTAACCTTGTGGACCTAAAGTTATTTCCTTCAAAATTAAAGGCCCTAGAAGAAAAAATTGAGTGCCGGCCCTACCCAGGACTAAACATGGATAATCTCCCCTTCTTTGGCATTATTGCCACCCAGGCCGAGGGCACCACCTTGCTACATGATTGGCCCTATGAAAAGCGCGCCATCCATATCAAGGATATTGACAAACTGGGTGCAGATACAAACCTAGCTGATCCACATCGCCTTTTTATTACCGGTGTCACTAAATTAAAGCCAGCCGAGGTGATTTGTCCACCAGCGCTTCGTCCGGCGGCTATCCTTCTTATTGGGATGCTTGCCGCTAAAGGCAAATCTATCCTTCGAAATGTGTATAGTATAAACCGCGGTTATGAGGAAATTACCGAAAGATTAAATTCTCTTGGCGCAAAAATAAAAATCCTCCGCGACTAAAAAATGTTGAAAAAATAGGCAAACTGTGCCAAGATATAGGCAAATGAAAATGCTTCGGGTTATCCCCATATCACGCGGTATAAACAAGGAAAACCTGTCTTATTTTACCGGCTCAGAAGTAAAAATCGGCTCCGTGGTCAAGGTTCCCTTAAGAAAGAAAACTATTCCGGCTATCGTTATGTCAGCTGAAGAAGTGGCCGATGTCAAAGATGAGATCAAGAATGCTCCCTTTGAAACAAAAAAGGTAGAAAAAATAAAATCCTCCCCTCTCCTCTTACCAGAGTTTATGGAGGCGGTCGCTGAATCCGCCGTCTATTTTGCTGGCACCTCAGGTAGTATTATACATTCGGTCGTCCCCAAAAGCATCATTGACGAATCCGAAAAAATAAAAGTTCAAATCCAAAATTTAAGGAATAGCCGAGCCCATGAAAAACTGGTAGTACAAAGTGATGATGAGGAAAGATACGCCACCTATAAGAGCCTGATCCGAGAGGAATTTGCCAAGGGTTACTCCGTTTTTTTCTGTTTACCTACAATTCAGGACATCAAAAAGGCTCATGAAAAACTATCTAAGGGTATAGAGCAGTATACCTTTGTTTTACACAGCTTGCTTAATGCTAAAGAACAAATTGAGCTGTGGAATAAAGCTAGTACCGAGGAACACCCTTCTCTCATCATTTCCACTGGTGCTTTTTTAGGAATTCCCAGAAATGATATTGGTACCATAATTGTAGACAAGGAAAACACTCGGTCTTATAAAAACCAGACACGACCCTTTATTGATATTCGAATTTTTGCAGAAATTCTAGCCAAAAAAATAAAAGCTAAAATAATTTTTGGTGATTTACTTTTAAGGACGGAAACGGTCTGGCGACAAACTGAAAGTGAGATATTTGAGGTCGCCCCCCTAAAGTTTCGCTCCTTGACTACCGCCAGTTTCAAACTGATTGATATGAAAGAGGCTTTGCCTGAGGATGTGGACCGCAGTAAAGACGGCAAGGAACCAAAATTTAGACTATTCAGTCCAGAGTTTTTAAGTCTGGTCCAGCAAAACCGAGACAATGATGAAAACCTTTTTATCTTTGTCGCTCGACGCGGGCTTTTTCCCTCTACTGTTTGTGCGGACTGTGGTAATTTAGTGAAATGTCATACCTGTGGTGCCCCCACCGTCCTGCACAAGGCCTCCACGGAAAACTTTTTCCTCTGCCATCGCTGTGGAGAACACCGTAGTGCCATGGAAAAATGTGATAAATGTCAGAGTTGGAGACTGGGTGCCTTTGGTATTGGGATTGAAGGTGTAGAAGATGAGTTAAAGAAAAGATTTCCAGACATTAAAATATTTAAGATCGATTCAGACAGTGCGAGCACTCATAAAAAAGCTCTGGATATTGTTGCCAAGTTTTATACTTCTCCCGGCAGTGTTCTCCTTGGTACAGAGATGGCCTTGCTATATCTAAAAGAAATGGTGGCTAATACGGCCGTGGTTTCTATTGACTCTTTTTTCTCCATCCCGGACTTTAGAGTCAATGAGAAGGTAATGAATATTCTATTGAAAATACGAGCCATGACTTCTCGGATTTTTCTGGTTCAGACCAGAGATATCAATCAAAAGATCCTCCGTTATTCTACCCAAGGTAATTTGGCAGACTTTTACCGAGATGAAATCAAAGAGCGAGAGACTTTAGCCTACCCTCCTTTTTCCGTGCCAATAAAAATCACCTTACAAGGTGACAAAAAGACGGTTCTGGCCGGCATGGAACAAATGCAAAAGGAGATGGCGCCTTATGAGGTGGATATTTTCCCCGCTTTTATTCCAATCAACAAAGGAAAGTTTAGTATGCATGGACTAATAAAAATCAAACGGAATGAATGGGTGGATAATGACCTTCTACACAAATTAAACTCCTTACCACCACAATATACTATAAATGTTGACCCTGAGAGCCTTTTGTAATACATTATAATGGTGAAAAGAAAAATAGAAAAAGAAATAAAAATAGTTCAAAAAGGTGATACCGTCCTAAGAGAGCAGGCTCAGGTGGTACCCCTGGCAGAAATCAAAACAGCAAAGATCCAAAAGATTATTGCAAATATGAAGACCGCCTTGAAATCACAGCTTGACGGTGTGGCTATTGCTGCTCCACAGATTGGGGTTCCTCTACGTATTTTTATAGTTTCTAGACGCGTTGAAATAATAACCAAGGGCTTGGAAAATTTATCAGCCGAAGAGACTGATAAACTGATAGACCCGGTCTATATCAACCCCGAGATCAAAAAAGTCTCACGACTAAAAAAACAACTTGATGAAGGCTGTCTCTCTGTGCGCTACTTGTATGGCCAAGTAGAAAGAGCGGAAAAGGCTACGGTCACCGCCTATGATGAAAATGGCAAGAAGTTTACCAAAGGAGGGAGCGGTCTTCTGGCCCAGATCTTTCAACATGAGACTGACCATTTAAATGGTATACTATTTATTGACAAGGCAAAAAATATAAAAGAGGTCTTGCCTGAAGTCGCTAAATCTTAATTTCTTATGAATAATAATTCAAATATCAAATGGGCATTTTGGGGCAGTTCCCGTTTTTCCGTAATCAGCCTTGAAGAATTAAAAAGTCTTGGTCTGAGGCCCGAGCTAATCATCACGACCCCAGATCAGCCCACTGGCCGAGGCCTAAAGCTCACGCCGACACCAGTAAAAATATGGGCGGAGACCAATCAGATTCAGTGTTTAACTCCGGACAAACTAGATTCTGATTTTACCTTAAAACTTTCTGCCTTTAAATTACCGCTTTTCTTGGTTGCTTCCTATGGCAAAATAATCCCCAAATTGATACTAGATTTGCCTCAAAAAGGAACCCTAAATATTCATCCCTCACTTCTCCCTAAATACCGCGGGTCTTCTCCTCTACAAACACAAATTTTGAATGATGAAAAAGAAGTCGGCGTCACGATAATATTACTAGATGAAAAAATGGATCATGGACCAATAGTTGCCCAGAATAATATTGATTTGCCACTTTGTCCAATCAAATTTGATGAATTAGAGGAAGTCATGGCAAAAGCCGGGGCTAAATTATTTGCAGAAAAATTAGATCTATTTTTAGAAGGTAAAATCACACCCCAGGAGCAGGATCATACCCAAGCCACTTTTACTAAAAAAGTGGAGAAAGCTGACGGCTTGATTGATATCATAAATGGTGATCCGTATAAAAACCTTTTGAAGATCCAAGCCTACAGCACCTGGCCTCAAGTCTATTTCTTTGTAGAAAAAGGAACACAAAAAATCCGCATTATTGTAAAGGAAGCAAAATACGCTAATGGAAAATTAGAAATAATAAAAGTATTGCCCGAAGGCAAAAAGGAGATGAAATATGAGGATTTTCTCCGTGGTTTAAAATAAAGTTACGGCTTCTCGGTATTATAAATACTCAGTACCTCCTCGGCCGAGAGAGCCTTATTATAAATACGGACGTTGTCAATAGAACCATTAAAAGAACCACTTCTGTTGCCCCAGCAATAAGCACCGATATCTAGAGTTCCCCCAATAGGGGTATTTAAATTTTTTGGAGAACTAATAACAAGACCACCATTTTTATAAATCTTCATATTTGTAGAATCGTAAGTTCCTACGATATGATACCAGGTATTATTAGTAGATATCTCATTTGTGGTAGTCACAAGATTATACCAAGAAACACCTGAGACATAAGAGCTTAATCTTATTTCATAGCCTTCGGTTAATAACATAAAGTCAACATTAGTACTAGAATGGGGAGACTTACATAAAATCCTCCCAGTAGCACTGGCATCTATTTGTTTTACCCACACACTCAGTGTGTAGTTTTGAACATTCAATGATCCAGCATTATTTACCATATTAATATATTTACTCGTCCCATCAAACGCATAAGCGGTATTAGCCAGTCCTTTCACTCCAGTAGTTGCCGTGGCACCAGTAACAGTCCCATTGTTACCGCCAATCAAGTCCAAAGCGGTCCCAGCTCCCGCATCATCAAAGCTCCAATAAGAGACTAGACGATCAGGGAAGACTCCAGAAGAGTCACCAATAGTAGTGGTTTGAGAGAGTTCCGTATTATCAGACTTTAGATAGACCTTGTTAGCAGTGTTTTTAGCCACTAGGTAGCCAGTGGAGGTACCAGAAGACTGGGGGTCAGTGGGGATAGAGACTAAATAGGTGGGCACGAGGGCCGAGAGATCAGCTTTGTTAGTACAGCTGAGACTATGACCGGTAGAAGTGGCTTCGGTATCACAGATTTCCGTGAGAGTGGTGGTGACGGAAGAAGGGTAAGTACCGTTATCTATATAATATTGGTATAAAGCTTTGTTGATTTCTGCTAGATTAGCCTTCCTTTGGGTATTACGGACTTGGGAGAACATCTTGATGGGGTTTAGGGCCAGGATGACGATACTGGCGAGGATGGCGATGATACCGATGACGAGGAGGATTTCGAGTAATGTAAAACCGGACTTTTGTGTGTTTCTAGCTGACATGGAGAAATAATAACATAATTTAGAGAAAGATTAAAACACAACTTCCCTCAGTCCCCTCTTAACTAAGAGGGGAAGGTGAAAGAGAGAGACCAACCCCCTTAATCCCCCTTGTCAGGGGGAAACTCGGAACAGCCTCCCTTGACAAGGGGAGGTGGGAGGGGTTTTTCTCCTCCTCTCCTTGGATAAGGAGGGGTTGGGGGCAGTTGAGTTTAAGTTAATATTTGTAAAGTAAGCCATGGCTTACTTGGGATAACATAATATGTTTCAATAAAGTACGGGGATCACAATATTGTATAAATTGACTTTGTGTATTAGTATATTTAAATGGATGCTATAGACAAACTGACAGAAATATTTAAAGGCTTTCCGGGCATTGGGCCAAGGCAAGCCAAACGCTTTGTCTATTTTTTACTTACTAGAAATAAAACTTATATCACAGAATTTACTACCCTAGTAGAGGAATTACAAAAGGAAATTAAAATCTGCCCCGAATGTTTCCAATACTTTACTAGAAACAAGCTGACTACTCCCCTTTGCGACATTTGCCAAAGTAAGAATCGTAATGAGAGCTCCCTGATGATTGTAGCGCGGGATATTGATCTAGAAAATATAGAAAAAAGTCATTGCTTTGATGGTAAATATTTTGTCTTGGGTGGCACCGTGCCGATATTAGATAAAAACCCAGAGAACAGAATTCATCTGAAAGAGCTTCTGGCGCTGATTGAAAGAAGATCAAATATAATAAAAGAAATCATTCTTGGCTTTAGCCTTAACCCTGAGAGTGAATACACCGCTCAATTTGTCACGGAAGCTCTCGTCCCCCTAATCAGTAAATATAATCTAAAGGTCTCCCACTTGGGCCGTGGCCTATCCACCGGAACAGAACTAGAATACTCTGATGCGGACACTATCAAAAATGCTTTAAAAAATAGAGACTAGTATAAGGACTAAATCTTGACACTAGTCATAAATTTAAATAATAAAATCAGCTTCCACCACATATCGCTCACTTTTAGCGCCAAAAGTATTACAAGTAGAAAGAGTCAACATATTTTTACGGCTATTAAACTCTACCAGAGCTTTAGTCTGATCCACCAAGATAACCGAGGTGACTTTATACTGATACACTTTATTTTTACTGAATACTTTTATGATATCCCCCGAACTTAAATTTTTCAAACCATTAAAGGCTTTATAAGCCTGATTATTCACCACCTTTATTCCAGTGCTATGAGCAAAGAGAAACATATTGCCACTACCCAAGAATCCCGAACCAGGATAACGCACAGCTCCTTGCTTTAGATATTCGTCCAAAGTAGCCACATTAGTAGTGTTTGGATTAGAAACTGCTACATCCACATCTATTTTATCTATCACAATACGTATTGGTTTTTCCTCAATAACAGCCTCTCCCTGAGCCTTGTCCCACAGCGTTCGCAGAGAATCACCCTGATTCAGCTTTATAGACTCAGGCACTAGACCGGCGGAATATAACAAAATAAAAACCACTCCAAAAATGACAATAAAATACCAGATAAATTTAACTTGACTTTCTTTTAGCATTATAGTATAATACAAGTATTAAGAAAAATAACAGCAAACACTTGTTAGTAATGATTATAACATAAAAATATGGATAAAAAGGAAGAAAAAGGAATATTAAATAAAATTGCTAAACTGGGTTTAGAAAGGCTTCTTGCTGGTATTTTAATTTGCTTTATTGTTATTATAATTTTACTCACAGTAACTTATCTTCCAAATCTTATGAATCAGATTTCCACTTCCATCTCGGGAGCTTTATATTCAGTGTTCCTACCAGCTAGCTCTACGCCTGAGACCATGGACCAAAAGACCGTCAGCTCTACTGAAGGTGAAGAAACAAACGTGACTAATAACTCAGCAGACTCGTCTACAAAAAATACTCCGGTAAACACCGTCATAACTGAAACCATCACAAACCCCGCCCTCTATTATGGTACCAGTAAGCCGGACTTGGCAATCCGTTTATTGCAGGTTGGTTTGATGACGGACGGATCAGCGGCTCTAGTCAGTCAAAATCAATTCTTTCACAATGATATGGTCGGTATTAAATTTGTCATCAGAAATGATGGGGCTACGGTAACTGGTCCGTGGTATTTTACAGCTTTTTTGCCGTCCGCGAGCTCCCCAGTTTACACTTCAAATAATCAAGTATCTCTGAGGCCCGGTGAAAGCATTTTCTATACCCTAGCCTTTACTGATCTGACAGATGAAAACATCGGCCAGATCAGGATTAATACGGACCCGCTAAACCAAGTGGGTGAAAGCAATGAAAGTAATAACACCTTAGTTTCAAATATTACTAACATAACTTATGACAATTGGACTGACAATTAAACCACAGACATTTGCTCTGTGTAGTAGATTAAACCTATTTCACACTAATTTTAGTCACAATAACAGGAGTGGTCGGTAGGTTATTTGCACCAGTTTTAGTATTTTCTATTTTATCTACTGTCTCCATCCCAGAAATCACCCTACCAAAAACGGTATGTTTGCCGACAAGCCATGGGGTCTCTGGCGCCGTAATAATGAAAAACTGGCTACCGTTTGTATCTGGACCGCTATTAGCCATAGCGAGCATCCCGCGAGTCATAGGCAGATCATTTGGTTCATCTGCAAATTCATAGCCCGGTCCTCCCCGGCCATACACACTGGTGTCTGCTCCCTTGGTATAAGGGTCCCCGCCTTGAATCATAAAATCTTTTATCACCCGATGAAACTTGGTATTATCATAAAAGCCACCCTTGGCTAGTTTGACAAAATTTTCTACGGTCACTGGTGCTCGGTCCGGATAAAGCTCTATATCAATATTTCCCAAGCTGGTTTCAATAGTCACATTTTCTTTATTTTCAATCATATTTTTTACAGTTTTAACTTCAATATTTTGCTTACTCGGGCCACTCTTAGTGGCTACCCCCAGAAGTAAAACAATGATAATAATAATTATAATATATAAAATTGCTCCTGGATTAATAATCTTCTTCATAAATATTTATTAATTCTTAATGGAAAGGTTCTTAGTAATATTTTTGACCTTGGCTCCCCCGCGTCGCACCTTACTCACTTTTTTATCTTTTGTCACTTGAAGCTCACGAACCATCTCATCTTTGGCTATATCTATGGCTGCATAAATATCCCCCATCTCTGCCTCCGCTCGCAGGCTCTTGCCCGGCATCTGGAGATTTATTTCCGCTCGAAAGACATCACCACTTTTATGATGACGGGAGATCATGCCGAGCTCCACATCACACATCACACTTTCATCCTTTTTACTTAAGAACTTTTCTAAATAGGCGAGCTTTTTATACAAATAATCTTTGATTTCCGCGGTAATATTCATATTCGTCCCTTTTTCATTTATTCGCATAATAATTATGAATTTATTTTAATAAAGTATCAATCAGCTGTTTCACTTGAGCGTAAGGCAAAGCACCATTGATAGAGGTATTACCACCCTTGGAAATAACCACGCTCCATGGTGTACCACTACCACCTGTCAATTGAGCATTCTGTAGATCCACCTCAATCTTAGAGTTATATTTACCACTGACCAAACAAGTATTAAACTTGGCAACATCAAGCCCCACAAAGGCGGCAATTTTAGGTAGTTCGGCTGGGTCTAAACCGTTGTTTGTCGGGGTGACAGCATATATCCGATCAGTATATTCCCAGAACTTTTCATTACCACCGATTTCGGCCGCACACTCTAAAGCCACAGATTCGTTGCGCGCTTTGGAATGTAGCTGATCAAGCGGTGAGTGCCTATACACCCAGGCCACTTTTCCATCCTTACCATATTCGTTCATAATCTGCTTCATGGTCTCATGGAAACGACCACAAAAAGGACACTCAGTGTCAGAATACTCCACCACAATAACCGGAGCGTTTGGGTTACCACGGATATGATCATCGGCTGACACCGGGCGAACCTGATCTAAGCCTGAGACCGGTTTTACCGGGGTGATGGGCGCAGCCACCTTCTTACCATCACTAAAATACATAGCTCCGGCAATGATGATACCCGCAAGCACAATAGCGATAGGGGTAGAAAAATTTGATTTAGTTTCTGTTTGCATTATATTTTTTTAAATTATTTTTAATAAAGCCAGTATACCATAATAAAATTATCAATCAAAAAATACACCTAAATAATTATTTATCACTCGCTGATCCAGGTCATAGAAATATTTATTTTCGCGGTGGAGCTTGTTAGCTAAATCCACCCCCACAAAACGCCAATGCCAAGGTTCATAGACATAGTAGGAATTATTCTTAGGGTAGGACAGAGCAAAACCATATTTATAAGCATTGTCCTTGAGCCAGGTAAAGGCTTCTGTTTGATCAAAGGTGATATTATCATCCTTGAGTACGGTGGTCGTAAAGTCCACGGTGGTCCCGAGTTGGTGCTCCGAGTAACCCTGATCCGCCGAAAACTGGTTAGCTGTACCAGCCCCATAAATCACCTGGTAGGTAGATTTCAAACTGGCCTGGGTACCAAAGGAGCGGTAAGCGGAAATCACTCGTAGATCTATATCGTCAGCAAAAGCATCTTTAAACATTTTATCTAGATAAGGGTAAACCAAACCATGCATATCTAAATTATCACTTTTACCATAAGTATATTTACTTGGAATAGAAGTGATCTCCGATGGCTCATAATGCTCATTTAAGAAAAAAACTTTAGAATACTTTTGCAGAAGCTGAGTATCAGTTTTGCTTAGCTTGTCTAGGGCTACAGCGGTATCTGCCACTTGCTCCACTTGATCAGCTAAGGCTTCGTTCTTAACCAGCTCCGTCTGAACCACATTATTCAAAAGATTATTCTGAGAAACAATATTTTTAATTTGTTCTTGCAAAGTAAATACCTGAGTATCCGTAGTGGAGGCTAAGGCTAAAATTTGCTGATCAACTTGCTTGACTAGATCATAGCGCCGCATCTCCCCATAAGTGATGATAAGTAAAACCAAGACTAAAATACTAACTAATAACCACCTATTGTCCTTTACAAAGGCCTTTTTAATAAAATTTTGCATAAAGACATTATAGCATTTTTCTTCTCCACTGCCTATTCACAGTATATACCCTTTTATGGTTTGTGGTTTAAAATTTAATTATGCTAGAATACCTCACATGAATACCAATATTAAAAAATCTGTCACCCGAATTCCACCAAATAATATTGATTCGGAGCGCGCACTTCTGGGCTCCATCATGCTTCGGCCAGAAGCCATCCACGAGATTATGGATATCATCCGAGCCGATGCTTTTTATGCAGAAAAACATCGGATTATTTTTCAATCTATGAGTGAGCTTTTTACCAAGAATGAACCGATTGATTTATTGACCCTTTCTGCCCGCCTAACAGAAAAAAACCAAAATGATCAGGTCGGCGGAACTAATTATTTGACCGAGCTCGTAAACCTCGTCCCCTCTTCCGCCAATGCTGAGCATTATGCCGAGATAGTCCAGAAAAAATATGTGATGCGCCAGTTGATTGAAGCGTCTGAACATATTTCCTTGCTGGGATATGAAGAAGCTGAGGATTTAAGCACCCTGCTTGATCTGGCGGAGAAAAAGATTTATGAAGTGACCCAAGGGAAAACCTCCAATAAATTTGTAGAGCTAAAAGACATTTTAGAGGAAGCCTGGGAGCGCGCGGACAAACTACATAAAAGCAAAGATGAAATCCGAGGTATTCCGACCGGCTTTCGGGATTTGGATGCCAAACTGTCTGGTTTGCAAAAATCAGATTTGATTATTCTTGCCGCTAGGCCTTCCATGGGTAAAACTTCCTTAGCTCTGGATATTGCCCGTCAAGCTGCTATCAAACATAATATACCAGTGGCGATTTTTTCCTTGGAAATGTCCAGCCAACAACTAGTGGACAGGATGATCGCCGCGGAAGCACGAGTGGATGCTTGGAAACTACGTACGGGTGGACTCAAGCTGGACAGTGAATTTGACCGCATCCGAGATTCGCTCGATGTCCTATCCAAAGCCCCGATCTTTGTAGATGATCAGCCGGCTAATAATATTTTGAAAATGCGTGGGGTGGTTCGTCGCCTCAAGAATGAAAAAGGGATAGGTCTCGTGGTGGTGGATTACTTACAACTGATGGCTCCCGTGCAGAGCAAAAATAATGATAATTTAGTTCAGCAAATCACAGAGATTTCTCGCTCACTAAAACATTTGGCTCGTGAATTTGATGTGCCGGTACTTGCCCTCTCTCAGCTCTCCCGTGCCGTGGAGCAACGCGGAGGCAAGCCCAGACTGTCAGACTTGCGTGATTCTGGATCCATTGAGCAGGATGCTGATGTGGTGATGTTTATCCACCGTGAGGACAAATATAAGGATGAGAGTGAAAAAAATAATATTGCGGAGATTATGATAGAAAAGCATCGTAATGGCCCTACTGGTTCCGTCCAGCTATACTTTGACCAAACCAAAACCAGCTTTATGGATTTGGATAGAAATTCTGAATTTAAAGACTTTGAAGGAGCTGATAAAGGTGGCGGAGCATTCTAAATTTAAAAACTAATCCTCCAAACAACGCACCGAGAAACCAGAATTTTTACCAACCGTATACCGGCCTACCGTGGCAAAACTCAAGGACAAATCCCTCCTCCAGGCATTTGAACTCAACTCAGACGATGTCCACATGCGCGTAACCAAACCCAATTCCATAAAGGAACCATCGGTCCAGTAGCGGCCAGCTAAAAGGCCCTGAAAACCAGAAGTACCACAGGGAGTCCGGCCACCGCACAGGCCGGTATCCTTAAGCTGATCACCCACCCTTGGTATAAGGCCACGCTCATTATTAGAGTCATCCGCACAAAGGTTTGGCTCACTACCACGGTCAGTACACATGCCTAATGCTACCTCTAGTGTTTTGTATTCCTCGTCAGTAGGAACGTGCCAACCAGTAAGACAAATACCTTGGGCTCCGGCGGTGGTTACATAATTCATCATCTCGTCCCACTGGTAGAGACCACCATAAGTGGTACAGTTAGCTTCCGAGTTATCATAACAATATTTTTCAATAACTGAGTTGTCTGTTTGAGTGGTGACGCCGGTGACTAAAGTACCCACGTTTAGATTCTGTTGCATCCAACATTGAGTACCAATAAGGACGGTGGTGTAGGTTTTAGAGTCACGGGTATCAGTGAGAGTAGAGCCACAAACAAATGGTATAACGACGTTACCCAAAGACACAGTATCATTTGATTCCGCTTGGCCAGCATACAGAGCAATCTTGTTGGCTGTATCTTTCATCACACTATATTTAGTGGAACTAGCGGTAGACTGTGGATCAGTGGGTATAGCGACTAGATAGGTAGGGACAAGATATGAGAGATCCGCCAAACCAACACAGCTGAGACTATGGCCGGTGGTAGTAGCACCAGTATTACAGATTTCCGTCAGCGTAGAGGTGACAGAAACTGGGTAGCGGGAGTTATCAATATAATACTGATAGAGAGCTTTGTTTATCTCCGCTAAATTGCTTTTACGCTGGGTATTACGGACACTAGCCAGTTGCCTGTTCGGGTTAATAGCTAAAATGACGATACCGGCCAGGACGGCAATGATACCGATGACGAGGAGGATTTCAAGTAATGTAAACCCGCTCACTAAGTTTTTTCTAGAAGTTAGTGTGTGGTTAAAACCTCTACCCCTTTTAGCCTTCGTTATCATAATACTAGATATTATAGCAAAAAGAATTTTGTTAGCAAAATCCCAATGGATAAAGTATAATACCGCCATGCCAGCCAAATTTATCCATCTACATAATCACTCCCACTATTCCCTGCTTAATGCCCTACCTAAAATACCCGAGCTGATTAGTGAAGCCAAAAAATATGAGATGCCCGCCCTGGCTCTGACGGATAATGCCAACCTCTATGGGGCGATTGAATTTTATAAAGCCTGTAAGAAAGCAGAGATCAAACCCATCATCGGGGCGGATATGTATGTGGCCACCAGGACCAGAAATGATAAGCAAGGTGGAGTGGACAATCGTCGGTCACGCTTGGTCTTATTGGTAAAGGACTTAACTGGCTATAAAAACTTAATCAAATTAGTCACCCAGGCCAACCTAGAGGGATTCTACTATAAGCCTCGTATAGACCGCGAGCTTATTGAAAAATATCATGAAGGATTAATCTGTATTTCTCCATCTTTTTCTGGTGCTACCACCCAAGCCTTGAAGAATGGAAACCGAGAGGAAGCCGAGAGACTGGTGGCTTGGTACAAGCAAGTATACGGAGCTGATAACTTTTATTTAGAACTCACTCACCATCCGGAGATTGATGGTCACGAGGAAACAATGAAAAAGATTGTGGACCTGGCTAAGGAGACCAATACTCCACTGGTAGCCGCTCATGATACTTATTATTTGCATCAAGAAGATAAAAAAGCCCGGGACACCTTGCTCCTAGTAAACACCGCCGGAGATTTCTCAGACCGCAATTCGGAAAGTAATGAGGAAGATTTTTCTTTTATTTCACCAGACCGAGCTTTAGAACTTTTTAAAGACACACCAGAAGCGGTAGAGAATACTCTAAAGATTACTGACCAGTGTAATCTGGAGCTCAAACTCGGCACCTGGGTCTTCCCAGATTTCAAGGTGGAGAGTGGGCTCACTCCAGATGAAGAATTAAAAAGGCTGGCTTATGAAGGCTTCAAGGTGCGTGGCTTGGAACAGACCAAAGAATATTTGGACCGCCTGGAATACGAGCTTAAAGTGATTAAAGATAAGGGCTATGCACCATACTTTCTGGTGGTGGCCGATCTCCTCCGTTTTGCTCATGCCAATAAAATCCTGACCAACATCAGAGGATCCGTGGCTGGCTCCCTCACCACTTATCTTACCAAAATTACCAATGTAAACCCGATTGAGTTCAAGCTCCCCTTTGAGCGTTTTCTAAATCCCGAGCGCCCCTCGGCCCCCGATATTGATATGGACTATGCGGATAATAGACGAGATGAGGTGATTGCCTATGCCAAAGGTAAATATGGAGCAGATAAAGTAGCGCAGATCGGTACCTTTGGTACCATGATGGCCAGAGGATCGGTGAAGGACGTGGCCCGGGCGATGGGCTTCCCTTACACTCTCGGTGACCGCATTTCCAAACTCATTCCCATGGGCGCCCAAGGCTTCCCGATGACCATTGACCGTGCCCTCGCTGAAGTGGCCGAGCTAAAGGAAATTTATGATAAAGAGGATGATGTCAAAACTATCATTGATATGGCCAAGAAGGTAGAAGGCTGTGCTCGTCACATCTCGGTGCATGCCGCCGGTGTGGTGATGGCCCCGGCACCACTGACAGATTTTACTCCGCTCCAGTTTGATACAAAGGGAGAAGAAAAAATCATCACCCAGTATGATATGCATGCCGTGGAAGATGCTGGACTTTTAAAGTTTGATTTCTTGGGAATTAAAAATCTTGCCATTTTATCTAATGCCGTTTCTTTGGCTAAAAAGATTGATGAAGTGGAGGTAGATATAGAAAATATTCCCATGGATGATCCCAAGACTTTTGATTTACTGGCCAAGGGTGAGACCACTGGTTTATTTCAGCTCAATGGTTCGGGGATGACCAAATATTTAAAGGAACTTAAACCATCCACCATCCATGATATCAACGCCATGGTGGCCCTCTACCGCCCAGGCCCGATTGAATCTATCCCAGAATATATAAAACGTAAACATAACCCGCGCACTATTCGTTTCCTAGACCCACGGATGAAAGATATTCTCTCCCAATCCTTTGGGGTGATCACCTATCAGGATGACGTCATGCTCATTGCTATCAAGCTCGGTGGTTATTCTTGGCTGGAGGCGGATAAACTCCGTAAAGCCATGGGTAAAAAAATCCCCGCCGAGATGGAAGCTCAAAAAAGCAAACTCAAAGAAGGCTTGCTCAAAAACGGTATGAGTCAGGAAAAGGCGGATGAGCTGTGGTCCTTGATTGAACCATTTGCCGCCTACGGATTTAACAAGGCGCATGCCGCAAGCTATGGCCGAGTAGCCTACCAGACTGCTTATATGAAAGCAAACTTCCCCGCCACCTATATGGCTTGTGTACTGACCGCGGATTCTGGAGACGTGGAAAAGATTGCCGAATTTATCAATGATTGTAAAAAGATAGGCATCCCCGTCTTGCCACCAAATATTAATGAAAGCTTTCAAGCCTTCACCGTGGTCAAAGCGCCCAGCGTGCGAGATACCATCCGTTTTGGACTCACCACTATAAAAAACTTTGGTGAAGGGATAGCCAATACTATCATTGAAGAGCGAAAGAAAAATGGAAAGTTTATTTCTCTCTCAAACTTTCTAGACCGGATTAAAGATAGAAATTTAAATAAAAAGTCGCTTGAAGCTCTTATCAAAGCTGGAGCCCTAGATGAATTTGGTGAACGCGGCCAGATGCTTGGCAACGTTGAAAATATGTTAGCTTACTCCAAGGAAGCAGGTAAGACATCTGAAAACCAAGACTCCCTTTTTGGAACATATGTAGCAGGCTTAAATGATGCAAATAATTTTCGTCTGCAGGATACTTTACCGGCCACGGCCACAGAGAGACTAGCTTGGGAGAGAGAACTTCTGGGCTTATACTTGTCTGGCCACCCCTTGGATAAATTTAAAAAAACTATTGAGGAGAAAAATTATAATATCAAAAATGCCAAGGATAATCCCAAAGAAGGCAAGGAAGTGATGATTGCTGGTATTGTGGAGGATATCCGCGCTATTGTGACCAAGAAGGGTGACAACATGGCTTTTGTTAAACTCTCTGATTATGACAACACCATTGAAGCAGTGGTTTTCCCCCGCACGATGGTGGAGTATAAAAACCTCTTAGTGAAGGATAAGTGTATTGCCGTCAAAGGCAAAATATCTTTGCGTAATGGTGAGACTACTTTGATTATTGATAAGATAAAGGAATTGATTTAAAAATATCAAAATAATCTACAACAGAAAACCGCCCTCCAACGGTTTCTGGCCGTGGAAGGCGGGTGTGTGTTGTTTGTTTGAAGTGGTTCAGATCATGGCCATCCCAAAGTAGTGGTGAAATCCAAGGGTCTTACCCCCAGTGACCCCGATTTCCTCGTGGCCTTGGAAGCCGGTAAAGCTACTCCCGATCGAGTCTAGCTCTACCCCTTGACGGGAGTGGTTCTCATAGGTGAGACCCTCCTCGATGTAGCGCTCAGGGCCACGACCACCACAAAATTCATGCCGACGGTAGGCGGTAGCGAGCGCGCTCTTCAAGAACGGGATCACTTCCTTGGGATACCGTCCGCCGTAACCCATCCCCCAGACTGGAGTCTCCACAAAAACCCCGTGGAGAATCTGGCTAAAGATGATCGTCGTTGCCCCGGTGGACGCGTCTGACTGGGGAGTCGTCCAGTATTCATCGACAACCCGAAAGGGGCCCTCAATGTACGTGATGATCGTGCGACCATCCGGGGTGGTGACCTTGGTGGACTTCTGGCCCTTTCCGCCGACATACCCGTCAATCATCGCCCGGAAAAAGACTCCTTCCGCCAGGGTCAGAATCACTTGCCGCTCCTCAGCTGTCCACAGTTTGACACTCATCATCATCCCCTTTCAGTTGTTTTTCTGATCCTTCTTTCAAACCCGTATCTACTTGATATCATATACTAAATATAGGTGGTTTGTCAAGGCTAACCACGGCGGGTTTTCAATTAAATAACTTCTTTTAGGTTAGCAATTGAATCAATGAGATATGTTGGATGTGCAATTTCTAACACTTCTTTGTCTTGATATCCATCCCCAACTGCAATAATAGTCCTGATACCTACTTCCCTTGCTTCCTCAATATCACCAACAGTATCAGTGATAAAAATCAGCTCCTTCGCATCGAGGTTATGTCTCTTAAGCAGTGTCTGGAATTTTATAACCTTACTTGCCTCAATATCATATCCAAGAATATCTCCAAAATACTGCAAAATATCACTAGTCTCACAAAAATCTTTAATCGTTTGCGTGTAAGTACTTGAGATTATGTGAAAATTATATTTCTCGCTTAAATCTTCCAAAGCTTTTTTCTTTATTGGGGAGAGTTTTAAGGCTTTCATTTTCTTTGCGTATTCAACATGAAAATCAATCTTAATGTCACTTTCTGGCTCCGTAAATACCGCCTTGCCAATATTTGTTTTCCATTTATCCTTATAGCTTTCTAAGGTCAACGTTGGGCGCTTCATTTTTGAAACCTCAAAAGCAATGTTAAAACTGTCTGCGACAACTCCATCAAAATCAAATATTATAGTTTTCTTCATTTTATAAATATATCACATTGTACCCAACACTTCCACAGGAATCTCTTAGTGTCCAGCAGGTGGATTTCAGAACTGATTAAGAGTCATAGTTTGATTAGAGGGAGTATCAACGAGATACTACAAACAATCTAATTACTTATACAATATAGAAGTTCTTCAATCTTTTCAAAATATTTACCTTTCATTGAATACCATTTTTTACTAGTAGCTAAATTAATGTCTCTAATTGTATTACTAGCAATTATCTCACTAGAAGTAATAATTTTTAATCCTCGTTTC
Source organism: uncultured bacterium (assembly GCA_903831305.1). GTDB lineage: Bacteria > Patescibacteriota > Minisyncoccia > Phycocordibacterales > GWA1-40-21 > CAIJXO01. The sequence goes on from CAIKXE010000012.1 coordinate 27,794, forward strand.
AATGCACCAATGGCAGTATCTTGAACACAACCACTCCCATTAATTCCTGCTAAAATAATTCTATTAATTTTTAATTTACTTAATAATTCTTCTAGATTTGTATCTCTAAAACCACTATTACTATTTTTAACTATAATATTAACTATTTTTAATTTTTGTAAGTATACCTTTAACGGCTTAGTTGTAGTTCCCCTTTTGTTATATTCTAAAACAAAAACAGGTATTTTGTTTTTACTACAATAACGCAAAAGTTTTACTTGATTTTTAATTAATAAACTAACTTTATTCTGTTCAAATTTCTTTAGAAAAAAATCCTGCATATCAACAATCACAAGACCAGTATCATTATTTTTTTTATTCATATCTAGAGTATATCAAAATTAACGATTTTGAACACCAGTCAGGTACTCAAAATATCCTTTGAAATATAAGAATTAAAAAAACGTAGTGAACACAGCGTGTGGCTTTCAGAACTGGTTAGAGGCCACAGTTTGATTAAAGAGAGTTTGAAGGAAGTCAATGAATTATTCAAATTTTCTCTTATTACTATTAAATAACAAAATTCCAAGCAGTAAACCAGAAGCAATAGATATAATATTACTTATCTGCGCATTAATAATTAAATTATTATGTTCATAAAACTTATATACTAACAGAGAAGAAGCGAAAATTATTAAAATCGCCACAATACGTGCATTATACTTATTTTTTATAAATCTTGGTTCTAATTCCTTATCCCAATTAAAATAGTTTGTAAATGTTCCTGTAATATCTTGGTTTATGTGTAATTTACCTTTTATTAAAGGAAAAAAAATGTGACCCACAATACATGAAAAAGATACTGAAAGAATAAAAAAGATTAAGCTAAATGGTTCCATATACAAAGTATATCATTATTTATTAAGCAAAAAAAGTTCTGAACAGTATTTAGTTACTTAAAATATTCTTTGAATTATAAGAGTTAAAAAAGTAGTGGACCCTACAGGAATCTCGGTTCTTACAGAACCAGTATTCCTTTCCCATTTTTTCACTTTCGGAAAAGTTCAGAAATATGGGAGAAGGGCTTCGAGTCCTGTACGGAAAGTATTCAAATACTTTCCTAGGGTCCACACAAGAAAATAACCGTCCAGAAAGACGGTATTTTCAAAAGCGTGGACCCTACAGGACTCGAACCTGCCACCTCCTCATTGCAAATGAGGCGCTCTAGCCAGATGAGCTAAGGGCCCAGTAATAAAAATACTAGCATATTATAGAAAACATTTCCACCCCTAATCTAAACATGATATACTTTAAAAAAGTAAGGTAAAACATTTATTCAAATTTAATCAAAGAAAAATATGTCATCAAATTCAGCGTCAAATCTAGGTATAACCATTGAGCAACTCAAGACAGATATTAAAAAAGAGACGGCTAATCTTTTGACAATGCAGGCAGAATTAGCTACTGCTACGGCAGAAAAACAGAGTCAGGAAGCTAGTGTAAAGGGAAAAGAAAGTGAAATTAAACAAAAGGAAACAGAAATTCAAAAATTAAAAGCTGATATATCACAGATCAAAACCAAGTTTTCAGAGTCTGACAAAAAGATTAGAGAACTGACAACGGGTATTGCTACGGCAAGACAACACCAAGCTTTAAAATCACGTGAGTTACAGCAAGTACAGTTAGACTTTGAAAAAATAGTCAGACAAAGCGCAGATGAGGCAAATAAAAAGAAATAGTCTCTGTCACCATTTGACAAAAAACCTATATCTATTATTATGTACCTATAGAGATTGTGACGACTACCAACCGTCATCCGTCACCTTAAATGACGTGATCGAGAGACTAATCTATAAATAATTAAGTGCCAGCCAAAATACTGGAAAATAGGTGGAACCACGGGAAATGATCCCCCGCCCTATTAAGAACATAAGTAATTGTGTTTTTAATAGGGCGGTTTTTATTATTAAGTAATATTAAACATATGGAAAAAGAAAATATTTATAAAATCAGACACTCCCTCTCCCACCTCCTAGCCGGAGCGGTGTTATCATTTTATCCAGACGTAAAGATGGCGATCGGTCCAGCGGTAGATAATGGCTTTTATTACGACTTTGAATTTAGCGCACCGATCAGTGATAAGGACTTGGGTAAGATTGAACAAAAAATGCGAGAACTATTAAAAAAATGGTCAACTTTTGATAAAAAGGAAATTTCTAGTGACGAGGCTAAAAAGCTTTTTGCAGATCAACCATACAAACTAGAACTTATTGAAGATATACTAAAAGAGGGAGCCAAACCAACCGTCTATACTTCTGGAGACTTCACTGATCTTTGTGCCGGTCCACATGTGGCAAATACTAAGGAGATCCCGAAAGACGCTTTTAAACTAGAGCGTATCGCCGGGGCGTACTGGCGTGGTGATGAAAAGAATAAAATGCTTACTCGTATTTACGGCTTGGCTTTTGAGTCCAAAGCGGAACTTGATGCCTATTTGTTACAGCAGGAGGAGGCCAAAAAACGAGATCACCGAAAACTGGGCAAAGAATTAAAACTATTTACTATTTCGGACTTAGTGGGTGCTGGTCTGCCTCTAATGCAACCCAAGGGAATGATCATCCGCAGGGCCATTGAAGATTACCTTTGGGATCTACATAAAGACAAAGGTTATGATCGGGTCTGGACACCACACATTACTAAAAAAAGTTTATATGAGACCTCCGGTCACGCCGCCAAATTTGGTGAGGAGCTCTTCCGTGTAAAAGGTGGCGACGAGGAATTCTATATGAAGCCTATGAACTGCCCACACCATATGCAGATCTTTTGTGATAACCAATTTTCTTACCGAGATATGCCCGTCCGTTATTTTGAGCCAGCCACTGTCTATCGTTATGAAAAAGCTGGCCAGCTATCTGGTCTGACTAGAGTCCGAGCCATTACTCAAGATGATGGTCACTTGTTCTGCCGGGTCTCCCAGATTGGTGACGAGGTTAGCACGATTGTGGATATCATTAAAAAGTTCTACACCACCATGAATATGATGACCGGCTACTGGGTACGCCTGTCTGTCCGCGGGGATGATAAAAGCAAATATTTAGGTACGGACGAAGTTTGGAATAAAGCCGAGGACGCCCTAGAAAAAGCAGCAAAAGATAACGAGTTAAATTATAAACGAGTGGAAGGTGAAGCGGCTTTCTATGGTCCAAAGTTAGACTTTATGTTTAAGGACGCTATCGGCCGGGAATGGCAACTCGCCACTATCCAATGTGACTTTAATTTGCCAGAGCGGTTTGATTTAAGTTTTGTCAACGAAAAAGGTGAAAAGGAAAGACCAGTGGTGATACACCGCGCCATCTCCGGTTCACTTGAGAGATTTATGGGCGTGATGATTGAGCACTATGCCGGTAACTTTCCGGTCTGGCTCTCCCCAGTTCAAATCAAAGTTATTCCCGTTCGTGAGAATCATAATGATTATGCCAAGAAAATTGTGGACGAATTAAAAGCCATGAACGCGCGCGTGGAATTTGATGATAGTGATGAAGGGATGGGTAAGAAAATCCGCGCCGGTAAAGTAAACAGGATCCCCTATATGCTGGTCATTGGTGATAAAGAAATAGAGTCTGGTGAGCTTGCCCTGGAGATTCGTGATGGTGAGAAAAAGGAAAATATCAGCCTAGAGAGTTTGAAGGCTAAATTATTGAAAGAAATTACAGAAAGGATATAAAGCCAAAAACCGTGGTAAAATACTTTTGAACGATTAGTTCTGACGTTAAGTGAAAAAGTATTTTACCACGGTTTTTTTGATTAGGCGTTATTCTTTTTATAAGACATAACAACGTAAGCAATATAAGCGCTAATAGCAGCCAAGATACTTAAATAAATTACTAGTTTATAATTATCTGCCACACCAGTATAAGGCACCTGACTTAGGTAGACAGCCGCCGGCTGTACAGCACTTTGGTCTGAGTAGACTAGAGGATAAACGGGGGTCTGATATTCTTCAGTGTAGGCCAAGACAGAGCGCACATTAGTAGACACTGTCTTTGAAACTCTCTCACCGCTACCATCACGAACCGTGACATAGGCACGCTTTGTACCAGCAGTTGTATATGACTTGTAAGGTGTCTTACTTGAGCTATCTAGACCATCTGTACCAGTCCAATCATAAGTGTAATCACCATCTCCACCATCGACATTACAATACCATTTTACTCTTGTCCCAGTCTGTGGGTTTGAGGGGGTACTATAACAAGAAACTGACAAGGGGTCATTTTCAACAACTTCCTCATTCACTCTAGTGGTACAAGAAGCGTTAGCAATCTGACCATTTGAGGTCACAGAAATATAAGCTCTTTTAGTTCCATTATTATCATAACTCCAAGAAACAGTTCTATTAGTACCGTCTAGGCCATCAGTACCACTCCAGTCATAGCGGTAGGAACCATTGCCACCGGTAGCATTTGCACGCCAGGTCACATCTTCATCTACATCAACACTTGTTGGGCTAGCTGAGCAAGAGACAGACAGGTCATCATTTATATTTTCATTAATAACAGACGTACAGCTAGCGGTAATAGTTTGACCATCAGAGGTCACGGACACAGTGGCGCGTTTTGTTCCGGTATTACTATAATTCCAAAACAGATTTTTACCATTTCCACTTAAGCCGTCATTTCCTGACCAACTATAAACATACTGGTTATTACCCCCACTAGCCGTTGCTTGCCAAGTAATATTATCGTTTACATTTGCACTCATAGGATTTGCTGAGCACGAAACCACCAAATTAGTATTAGTTATTTCATTAACAGTGGTGGAACAATTTTTTGTTATACTTTGATCATCTGAAGTCACGGTCACGGTACCAGACTTGGTGCCGGGAGTAGTATAGGCTTTGTAAATGTTTCGGCTACTACCAGTGAGACCATCAGTCCCTGACCAGTTATAGGTATATTGATTTAAACCACCAGTGGCAGTGACGGTCCAA
>CAIKXE010000013.1 GCA_903831305.1 uncultured bacterium
ATATTTTTAATAATAAGTCCAATTCTAAATCATAATTTAATTATTTTACATACCTTATGTAAAATAAGATTGACTTCTCGACCACTCAATCTCCGTAATAAATTAGATCCAAAAATTAGATCTTCAAAAGATCAAATTTGTCTACTATAAATTTACGCTTATCCCCGCCAGCGTCAAGCTTCCAAATAGTTGCTTTTTGTGCTCAAATCTGTAAAAAAATTTTAGTTAAAAGGACAATCAAGTGTCCGATAGAAATACCCTTAATTTATTACTTAAATTCCCCTATGACCACTTTAGGCGCAACAATCATCTTACCGTTCATCATATAGCCTTTTTTCTTAATTTCTCTGATTGTGTCATTTTCTTCTGCTTTTTGAACAACCAGCATCTCTTCAGCAATATGTAGATTTGGGTCAAACTTATCCCCCACCTTGGGTATAAATTCGTTTAAGCCATTGTCATCCAGAATTTTTACTAACTGTGAGTGAATATACTCCACCCCCACGCGCCAGTTCTCTGGTACAGAGTTCCACTGCTCCTTGTTCATAAAAGCCATATCAAAGCTCTCCAGTACCGCAAGCATCTGCTCCAGTAAATTCTCGTTGGCAAATTTAATATAATCTCTTTTTTCCTCTTCGTTACGCTTTTTAAAGTTTACAAAATCCGCCCGTTCTCTCTGCCAGCCGTTCATATATTCGGACTTTTCAGCCTCCAGTTTCTTTATCTTCTCCTTCAATTTGGCGATCTTTTCCTTTGGGTCAGCTAAATTATCTGAATCCACATCTGGGTCATAAACTACATCATCAGTTTGGGCCTCCGCCTCGGTGGCCTTTTCTTCCCCTATTTTTACTTCATCATTATCTTTATTCATCCCGTTTAAAATTTAACCATTGGCTATTAATCTTTTAGCTATATATTATCTAAATTATATTTATTTAATAACTAAACCCGTCTTTTGAATTTCAAACGGGATTCATATGATAGATTATAGCAAAACATCCTTTGTTTTTAACTTGACTTTCAAATATTTCGGGTGTATAATATTATAAGATAAGTCAAGGAGAGGCGGGTGCCAATCCAGGTTTCAAGCCAACTGCCCAACGGGCAAACCTACGCCAAGCGGCTAGGTAAGGAGGAACGGAAGATGAGAGTGACGTATAGGAAGGATCTCACGGTCAGAATGGCCTTCCCGCTAGGGATACTGGCTGGACTACTGTTAGCTCTTCTCTTTATGGTGTCAATGAATATCAAAGAGAGCTATCAAGAAGATAAGGTCACCGCTGAGTACTCAGGGTCCTTGGACAAAGTCACAGAGACGATCACAGAGACTGTGAGGCCCCTACCGAAGATTATCGAGTACGACCAAGTGAAAGGGGTGAGGGAGAAGGACTTGGTTCAACTCGAGACGGAGCAGGCCGAAAGGATGGCCCGCGTGAAGAGCAACGAGTATGGCTACGTCCACTTTCCCTTCTCTGGAGAGGATCTTGTGCAGGCTGTCGGAGAATTCTTGAGCCTACACCCAGAACTAGACCCTGTGCCTACCATAACTTTTATGGACTACAATACACACGGCTGGACGCTGGTCTTCCGTGAGAAGCCCAAACCTTAACTGGCGCAAGGAGTGCCGAGCAAAAGGCCCAAGTGAGTGACACACTTGGGCCTTTGTACTGTATAAAATTTAACGCTTGGACCCTAAACCGTTGCGGTCGGGCGACGCTAAATCCTTTAGCGTTTAGACCACTGTGGAGCCTTGCGGGCCTTCTTAAGGCCGAATTTACGGCGCTCCTTAGCTCGTGGATCTCTCTTTAGGTAACCAGCTTTCTTCAAATCTTTTCTTAAGGTCTGATCAAAGGTAATTAAGGCGCGAGCAATAGCATGACGGATAGCCTCAGCTTGTGAATTTACTCCCCCACCCTTGACCATGATAGTAACAGCAAACTTTTGATCCAGTTTTGACTCGCTGATAGCCGCCATGATGATAGCTCTCTGCTCCGCCACAGTGAAATAATCCTCCACTGACTTATCATTGATCACAAAAGAGGCTTTAGCGGCGGGGGTAAGGCGAGCACGGGCAATAGAGGTCTTGCGTCGGCCCACGGTCTCTATGTATTTATTGTCTTTGGTTGTTTCTGACATATTATTCTTTTATGATTAAATTCTTGACGATTATTTTCTTTAGCTTGTTGTTGTGGATCATCCCAGTGACGGCTTTCTCCAAAACTTCAGCATGACCTTTCTTGGTAGCCACTTCCTCCAAAGTCCTTTTGCGCAAACCACCCGGGAAACCAGTATAGTTTGTATAGACCTTAGTGCGGGACTTCTTCTCATCAATATCCATTTTAGAAGCATTGATTACCTCTACTCTAACATCCGCCACTGTGTGTTTCTGAAAATCAGGGCTGTTTTTACCAATCAAAATACTAGCAATCTCTGATGCTACTCGTCCCAACTTTTTACCGCTTACATCTATTTTATATTCTTTCATAATTTTATTATACAAATTCAATCTGGGCTATTTTAGCACCGTCATTCTTACGGTCGTTTAATTTGGTAATACGCAAATACCCACCATTTCTCTCTTTATACTTTGGGGCAATCTCGGCTACTAATTTTTTGGCGCTCACTGGACCCACCTTGCTACTGACAAACCGGCCAGCGGCTAGGGTCTGTTCCTTAGCTTTGGTGATTAATTTCTCAACAATCGGCTTTAAAACCTTAGCCTTGGTCTCAGTGGTGGTTATTTTACCATCACGAATAAGAGAGACGCTTAATGTTTTTAAAAGGGCGTTTCGGCTATTTCTTTCTCGGCTCAGCTGTTTTGTTTTCTGTGAATGAATCATAATATTATTTGAGGGTTATACCAAAGTTTGACAAGACCTTCTTTATTTCCTGAATTCCCTTTGAACCAAGACCTTCTATTTCATCTAAATCAGCTTCTTTCTTACGAGCCAAGCCACCAACAGTCCGGATATTACCACTAGACAAGGCATTTATGGTTCGAGCTGAAAGATCCAAGGTCTCAATTCTGGTCTTTAGAAATTCAGCATCAGTTTCCTTGGTCTCAACAACTTCTTCTTCTTTCTTTTCCTTGACAACTTCAGGCTCCTTAAAACCAACCACTGCCTTGAGCTGAGCAATCATAATCAAAATAGATTCCTCCAAAGCTTCTTTAGGGGTGATGGTACCGTCAGTCTCAATAAAGATTTTCAGTTTGTTAAAATCAGTTCGATCACCAACACGCATATTTTCTACTTCATAATTTACTCGGCGAATCGGGCTAAAGATGGCATCAAGAGCAATATGGCTGATTTCAGTCCGGTCTTTCTGTAAAACCTCTTTTGGTACATAGCCTAGACCTTTTTCAATCCTCATCTCTACAATAAGCTCACCAGTTTTACTACCGATACTAGCCAAATATAGCTCGGGGTTCAATATTTCCACCTGACCCGGGACCTCAATGTCAGCAGCGGTAACCTCTTTTATCCCTTTTACTTTTAACTCCACAGTCTGTGGCTCATCTGAACTCATTTTGATACGAACTTTCTTCAAATTTAAAATGAGAGCGATGACATCTTCTTTGACTCCCGGGATAGCAGAAAACTCATGCTCCACTCCGTCAATTTTAATAGAAGTAATAGCTACGCCCGGCAAGGAGGAAAGTATAATTCTTCGTAAGGAATTACCAAGGGTGTGACCATAGCCAGGATAAAGACCATCTATTTCATATGATCCATAAAATCCTTCTTCAGAAACAATTCTGGGCTTTGAAGGAAGCAACACTTGTTTATTTTCTGGCATATTTTTACTTTTTTAATTAATTATAAAAATGAATAAATATTATAAACTATTTTATTAAAATATGCAAGTTTATCGGCTATAGAAGTTTAACACGGCGGCGGTATCAAAGTTTGTCTCCAGAGCGGTCAATTTTGGGGCTCCTTGGACCTTACACTCATTTTTAGTGATATCTAGAGCTAGCCAAGAGGGATAATTATGAGTTTTTAGCTTCTCAGCGAGGTTTGTAAAGAGACCTTTCTTTACACTACTCTCGCGAATGGTGATAACGTCACCAAGAGAGACAGCGTATGATGGAATAGTGATCTTTAGGCCGTTTACTTTGATATGACCATGAGAGACCATCTGCCTAGCGGACTGCCGAGTGGGAGCAAAACCTAGACGATAAATCACATTGTCTAGTCTGGACTCTAGAATAGAGATTAATTTTTCTGGGGAATTGGCACCAGCCTTATCCAAAATGCTTTTGACATATTTAGCAAACATTCTTTCATTCACTCCATAGGTCATTTTAGCTTTTTGCTTTTCCAATAATTGCAAACCAAAATCACTCTTTGGACGTGGTCTTTTCTCCACCTTTCTTCTAGCATCACGCTCGATGAATTTCTGACCTTGGGTCTTATCAAAAATGTTGGCACCGAGTCTTCTAGCTGTTTTGTATCTTGGTTTGTTTATCATTCTTTTATTTACTTATGTTTATACTCGGCGTGGTTTCTTTGGCTTTGGACCGTTATGCGGAACTGGAGTAACGTCTTTGATTGAATTGATGACAAAACCCTTGGTGATAAAGCCTCGAATAGCAGACTCTCTACCAGAACCAACACCCTTAACAATAACTGATATCTCCTTCAGACCTAGATCAAAAGCTTTCTGACCAAGTGTCTCTCCGATCTTAGCCGCCGCAAAAGGAGTACCCTTCTTGGCACCTTTAAAGCCTAATGAACCGCTAGTAGACCACATGAGGACATTACCAGCTTCATCAGTCAAGGAAACCTTGGTGTTATTAAAGGTAGATTCAACATATAAAATACCGGTGGCTACTTTCTTTTTACCAGTAGCCTTAACCTCTACTTTCTCAGTAGCTTCACCTTTCTCATCTGTTTTTACGATTCTTTTTTTACCCATTTTATTTAAAATTATTTCTTATCAGCCGCTTTTCTACCAGTACCCATAGTTTTTCTGGTATTACCACGAAGGGTTCTGGAGTTTGTTTTGGTTCTCTGACCTCGGGACGGAAGCTTTTTAGCATGTCTAGTGCCACGATATGACTTGATATCCTTCAGACGCTTGATGTTTCCTGAGACATCACGCTTTAAATCACCTTCAATTTTATTCTCTTCAATAATTTTCCTAATGGTATTCTCTTCCTCGGGGGTAATATCTGTTGGCTTCTTTTCACCGCTGACCTTAGCCTTGATTAAAATAGACTTAGACAAAGAAAGACCAATACCGTAAAGAACAGTAAGGCCCACCTTTAATCTTTTATTATTTGGTATGGTGATTCCTGAAATACGCATAAATTAAAATTAACCCTGGGATTGTAGCACAAGCTATTAAAAAATGCAACAGATTAGCCTTGTCTTTGCTTGTGTCTGGCATTGGCAGTACAAACTACCATCACGCGAGCTTTACGGCGAACAACCTTACACTTTGGACATATTTTTTTGACTGATGCTTTTACTTTCATTTTTTTATTTACCGAGTAATATTAGCTAATAAAATTAATTAAAATCTCTTCATTATCCGGCCTTTACCACCATATTCATCCACCTCATAGGCCACTTTATCACCTATCAGGACCTTGATACGGTGCATCCTCATCTTTCCTGAGATAAAGCATAAAACGGGATTTTCTTCATCAGCGACCTTGACCTTAAAAAGAGCGTTGGGAAAAGCCTCCACCACCACACCCTCCTTAATTTGTTTATCTTTATTATTTGACATGTGAAAGTGACAGTGAATACTATAGCAAAAAAGAGCCCTGATAGTCAAGTCACCTTAGATCTCTTCCCGTATTTTTATCTTACTTATATTGTCAGGGAAATATCTACTCCAAACGGGCTGGAAAATAACTTGAATGGCCGAAATGGAATTTTTATATTGCGAAACAATATTCTTTAAATCCGACTCTGATTTGCCAGCCAAATCCTTCTTGATCTCATCCGCGTCATATAGCCATTTAATATTTGCTTCGCCATTAAACTTTAGATCCAAAACACTATTTTTCCATAATCCAGTATTATCCTTACCAGTAAAGACAACAGAAAAGTTATCTCCCGGCACAAGCTCAGCAGGTAAGCCGTCAAAGCCAGTAATTTTCTTGGTGCCGATTAGTTTGGTTAATTTTAGATTATTAAAGACAATACCATTTAGATTACCTTGAATACTAAGTTTTACTTTGTCACTATCTACAGCCACATCTGGCTGAGTGGTATAATCAATAGAATAACCGTCCTTAAATATAATATAATTCTCAGGCTTGGTGGCATAGAGCTGTTTTAACAGCTGTTCCTGAAGCTTAATCTTTATTGCCTGTTCAGTCGTCTCCCTCAGGCTGGGTGAAACCACCCTTTGCTTACCAACTAAACCACCGAGAATATCGGTTTTCAGTAAAGCATAGAAACCTTGATAACGAGGGTCTCCCTTAAAACCAGGAATCTTAAAATCCCCAGTCAAATCAGACAACTTTAAATTATAATTTTCACCAGCCTGATCAGCATAGACGGTGGCCTCGACGCTCCCCGGTATGATTTTACCATCTACTTTTTTATAACCAGGAACAACGACTGAGCTATTTATCCGGTAAATTTTACCGTTTTTGGCCTCAAAGCGGGTGTTATTTATCAGGCGCTGCGAAACAGTACTGTAACTGTTGTAAATGACAATTTTACCTGTAGCCTTTTGGGTGACATCCCGGTCCTCAGTTGCGGTCACTATTTCACCTATGACACTATTTACACTTAGGACCTCAAAAGCGAGATCTACGACCGTAGGAGAAGCCGACTTAGCAATAAATGAATCATTAGTAAATGAAACTTTTTGCTGGCGCGGAGTTATCACCACCGTGACCGAGGAAAAAAGCATGGAAACACCAAAAAACAAAGCGAGGATACACAAAGCAGCGATAAGCCAGATGACAAACTTGGGATTAAGAGATCGACGCTGCCAATCCGGTGCTCTTCTATTATGACGCACCGGCGGCAGGTCAGTAGAATCACTCTCTTCCTTCCTCTCAACTCTAGAAGAGCGCTCTGACCGAACACCAGAAAGCGGAATTTGCCTAATGGACTTTTTTACAAGGATGTCACTAATGATTTTCTTTTGCATATTTATATTTTATAAAGATTATCTAAGAACATTAACTCTAATCTCAAAATCAAATCATCCTTTACCAAGGGAGATTTGAGGCTATTATTGTCAACTGCTATCACACCATAATCCTGCTTCTCTAATTTATCCTTTAGAAAAGAGGCTAGGTCTGTACTAGCAATAAGAAAAATAGAGTCCGGGACATAAGCCTTCTCCTTCAGACCCTCCAGGACGTCCGACACTTTAGACAACCAAAGTTTAGATACCGCATCCATAGTCACTGCTAGTTTGAGAGAGGCCAATTCATCTCGATGTTTAGAAAAGTGCATCCGAATCATAGAATCTGCAACCTCCTCAGTCACTTTTTGCGCCAGCGATAACTCGCGAATAAAGTGATTGCGTCCGTGCGGAATAGAGGCTGATGACGAAATGATGTTGTTACGAATAATAGATATATCAGTTATCTCTTCACTGATATCAATCTGAATAAAATCCTCTTTTTGGGGAAATAAATTTCTAATGACTGAAAGGGTAGCTAATGATAAGGAGTGACACCAAATATTTTTAATATTAAATACCTTAGAAATAGATTGCTCAACAATCTGCAAAATCTTTTCTGGCACAACTGTAAAAAGAACGGATATTTCTAAATCCTGGGCCACTTTATTACTAATATCACTCACCACATAACCATTGATTTTTATTTGGATTATCTTCTTTTCAATTACCGTACCGGACAAGGCAACGTTTTCCTGAAACTGCTTTGATTCATCATCAATGATTTTATTGATATAATTTTCTGTGAGCTTTATTGGCTTTGCTTCTTTAATCCTAATTGTTTTGGTTTGAGAAGCACTCCACGGAGAAGAAAAGATGTAGAAAGCTCGATCAATCAGGACCGTACCCTTGCGATCAGCGTTGATCTTCTTAAGACCGTCAGACTGAATATGGTGCGCCAGAGCAGTCACCGCCTCCTTCATCAGATCTAGATGCTTGGGGATAGATACTTCCTGCTGAAAAGGAATATTTTCCTTGATATAATATGAGACATCTACCCCTACTTCCTGTGTAAATTTGATAATACCACCAGAAACACTACCACTACCAATATTAAAAACTAAAGAGTAACTTTCTTTATTTCTTTTTAGAAAAGAAAAGAACGACATAGGTATATTATATTCCACTTAGTGATTATTCGCAATAGAAAATTCAGATGCAGGAAAAGGTCACTCCTTAGCTTTGGAAGGTGTGACCTTAAAGAGCATTAATAATCTCAAACACCTCAACGGGCGTTGAGGTGTTTTAAAAGTAACCAAGATTAATCAGATTTTCTCATAATAAACATTCCGGCCAGTATTCCCTACCTGCCTAATTTTTCCTTCTGTTTCTAGCTCCTGCAAATAGCGTTCTGCTGTAGAGTTCGAAATACTAAGCATCTGCTCCACGTGGTCATTAGTCAACGGTTGGTTTCCACTCTCCATAAGCCCCAGTATCGCCTCCAAATTTTTCCTCTTTTCTAAAGCTTGCTTTGCTATTAATCCGTTTTTATCCCGTGTCTTATCAACGGTCCCCACCTGCCCATTCGCCATTTTTGGCGAATGCCTTTTCCCAAGCCAGTAGCCCAAGGCTAAAGCAATGACCCCTACAATAATTGGTATTAATTTATTCATTTATTTCCCGGATTTAGTTCGATTGCAGTTTTTACACAACATCTGACAATTTGCTGAAATTGTCTTTCCTCCTTCGTGCCATGGTGTAATATGATCAGCTTCCATTTCCTCTATTTCCCATTTCTTTTTCTTGTTTTCACCTTTACAATGCGAACAAATACCTTTTTGTCTTTCGTAGGCTTCTCTCTTTTGTTTGTCAGTAAAAGCCCGAATATTTAAGTATTTTTCATCTTCAGTTAAAACATACGGGTAAATACCAGACTTTTTAGTTACGTCCTCATCTTGCATTAAAACTTTTATTTCGGTTTCTAGTTTACTGGCGTTCAATTTTTTATCCTTAAATTTATTAAACAATTCGCCCCAATTTACATTTACCATTTCCCTTCGATATTCTGGAAAAGTCTTTCGAGTCCAAGCGATAGCATCCTGGAAATACTGCCACAGCTCATTCGCATTTTTATCATGCTGATGCTTTGCCATATAACCGGCGATATCACCATTATTAATCCAGGAAAGTGCCGTTTCCAGATATTCTTGCCTTATTGGCGAACCACCTACCAACTGACCTCCGTCATTTGCTAAAAGATAAGCCGCGCAGTTTGATTTGCTAAATTTCAGCTTGGCATCAGAAAGCCATGGACCGGTATAGACAGCGTTAAGTAACTCCTGAGGAGTGAGCTTTTCACCAGCTGTGTTTATAATCTCAAACCATTTAATACGCTCCTTATCAGTTCCATCACAGAAATAAATCATTAATTCATAATTAAGTATCTGATCTTTTTCCTCTTTGGTCAGATTGTGAAAATATCGGTCATTTATTGAATAATCACCATTCACATACTGACAAATACTTAATGTGCGTTGCTGACCGTCAAGCAATTCATAATTACCAGCACTATTTTCTATCCAATACATGACATTAAGCGGAAATTGATTCTGAACAGTATTTATTACCGCATTACGCTGTTCCGGTTTATAGACAAATTCTCGCTGATATTTCGGGCGAATATCCAGTTTCCCGCCAAAAGCGGTAACACCCTCCTCAGCACTATCATTATAATCTTTTACAACTTCCGCTATTTTTATTTTATGTAAATCTATTTTCATATTTTTAAATTATTAATTCCAACCAAATTTATATAAGAAAAATCCTAAAATTAAACCTCCTGTAATCATTAATATAATCTGTCCTAGTGGTTTGTGATACCACTTCTCTATATTATCATCATTTTTATTATGTATATTAAGAGAATCTTTAATGTCTGAAAAGTTATTATCTCCATTAATTGTTATAACTGGGGCATAGTGTACTACCCCATCAACGCTATTCGGTTTAATTTTAGATTCTTCTATTATACCTTTTTTAATTTCACCAAAAGGATCAAAAATGGAATAATATTTCAAAAGTGAATTCTTGTTGATAACCTTATCAAGAAAACACTTTTGATATTTTTCTTCCATCTCAAATTTATTTTTAATTCTTAGCATTTCTTCATATGTACCGGCGACCCAATCTTTTAAAGAATTGTCAAAATCTCCTGCTCTAACTTCAAACTCAGAGTAATTATCAAAAAAATTTACTCTTAAAAATAAATCTTTATACTTTTTCTCTAATTCATTTCCCTCTGTAAATTGAATTTTTAGGCTTACTAGATTATCTATATTTTTCTGCCTCTCACTGACCAAATCAACGAACTGATTTAAGTTAGTACATATTTTATTATTTCCAGATTTATAATCGCATTCAATAAAAATGCTTGGCTTATCAAGCCTTTTATTAAAAAAATTATAAATTTCTGTTATATTATTTATGGTTACACACCAGTATGGAATTTGCAGAATATCTCTTTTATAATTATTCATAGAATTTCTTGTCTATTATTTTACTTTCTTATTTTTAATTAAAATTCGATTATAAATTTTTACACCATTAAGTAAAGTGAAGCATTCATAACCAATCCATCTTGCAGAATTAGCAATACCCAATATTTCAAACTGTTCAGGATTATATTTATCAACAAAAGTAATTGGTACACCCATCGCACCTTTATAGTCCATTGGAATATCAGCTACTTTATCAACATTTATAACGTCATAGTTATCATATTTGAGAAATTCTTTTGGTGTGTATTTTTTATACAAAACTATTTTTTCATTACGTTTTGTGGTATCCAAGTTTGTATACCAAACAATTCTACCCATACTGAAAAACTTTGTACCATTTTCAATTTTTATCCTCGATTCTGTCTCAATATTATAATCATCAGGAACCTGAAACCATTTTGTACCGCCATTATCATAACCATGCCATAGTTTATTTTCCTTAATGAAGCCAAAAGTTTCTTTATAAGTTACTGCATTTTGATCACCTAAAATCAAAAACTTTTTGTTATATTCAACCAATTGAGCAACATATTCTCTAAACAAAGAGAAAGGTGGATTAGTGACCACAATATCCGCTTGTTTAAGCAATTCTACACTTTCTGGACTTCTGAAATCCCCATCACCTTCCATAGGTGACCATTCATTGTTTTTGTTGGCTTTTAATTGCTCGGCAATATCACGTAAGTCAAATGCCCCATTGTCATCTATGTCACTAACTTCATTAATAATAAATTTATTAGCAGTTACTTTGGGACGGCCTTTTGACTTAGTTAAATTTTTAGCATCACCAAACAAACCCAACTGTGTATTGGCAATCGGTGATGGTTTATAACTTGTAGCAATAAGTCTCTTTAAACCCAGGGCATTAAAATTTGAGGCAAAGTATTTAAAAAAGTTGCTTTCAAAGGGATCGTCGCAGTTGCAATATACGACCTTACCACGAAACTGGTCTTTATAATGCTTTAACTCCTTTTCAATATCAACAAGCTGAGTATAAAACTCATCGTTCTTTTCTTTATTTGCCTTATGCAGGTTGCTATTTAATGACTTCTTTTCCATATTTAATAACAAAATCATATCACAAAAACCTCATATTTTCCATCTGGCACGGATTTCTACTCATCAGAATCTACGGCGGGTGACTCCCTACCGTGATATCAAGTAAGCCATGGCTTACTTGGAAATATCAATAAAATAGTAAAAAGAACAGCAAAAAAATTTTGATATTTATTTTAAAACCAAGGCTAGGCTTTGGGAATACCCAAGGCCGAGTCTTGGTTAAGAACCATTTTAAACACCTCAACGCCTGTTGAGGTGTTCGGGCCAAGGCACACCGCCCCGTCTGTCAGAACAGACACCCCGCCTTAACTAAGGTGGGGATTTAATTGAATTTCATACTATGGTTGCTTTGATTCGACGAACACCGGCAGAAACGGCTTCTTCTTTTACAATTTTAAAATGACCAAGTTCGGAAGTGTTGGCCACGTGTGGACCACCACAGAATTCCGCACTAAAAACCTGTCCGACTGGAGACTGATCTCCGATTTTGTAAACCTTGACCGTATCACCATACTTAGATAGATCAAAGGAGAGCGTGGTGACTGCTTTTTTGGCCTCTTCCTTGGGCATCTCCACCATTATCACCGGTAGTTTTTCCTGAATTTTTTCATTTACCAGATCCTCTACCTCTTTGATTTGCTCGGCGGTCAGTTTTTCTGGCCAGTTAAAGTCAAAACGCATTCGCTCGGTAGTGATATTACTGCCCTTCTGCACGATCTCTCCCTTTAGGACATTCCTGAGAGCAGCTAAAAGCAAATGAGTAGCGGTATGATATCTTGTCTCCACCTCCCCGGTACCCGCCAGTCCACCCTTGAACTTCTGTTCTGAGCCTGCCTTGGAAATCTCTTGATGCTTTTTCATCTTTTCTCCAAAGACAGCTACGTCTATCTTTATACCCTTTTCCTTGGCTAGCTCTACTGTCATCTCAATCGGAAAGCCATAGGTCTGAAATAGATCAAAGGCGTCAATCCCCTTTTCAAACTCGCGCAATCCTTTTTCTAGAGTTAATCTAAACTTTTCATCCTCTGCCCTAATCACCTCTAAAATTTCAGCCTTATTATCCTTTAATTCGGGATAAGCATAAGAAAAATTAGTAATAACTATTTTTATTAAGTCAAAAATAACTTCCCCGGAAAGACCCAGTTTATCTAAGTGTCTGATCGCTCGTCGAAGTACCCGTCTTAAAACATAGCCCGCCTCAGTATTGGCTGGCGTCACACCATCAGAAATCATAAAAACAGCAGAACGAACGTGGTCAGAAACAATCCGGGCTGACATCTCATCATAACTTTTTGCTTGGGATCTAATAAAAGTAAGTAAGGGGACAAAAATATCCGTTTCAAAAACATTAGCCTTGCCCTGCATCACCAAAGTCGTACGCTCTAGGCCCATACCGGTATCCACATTCTTCTTGGTCAGTGGTTCATATTTACCGTCGGTAGTTTTATTAAACTCCATAAACACATTGTTCCAGATTTCAATCAAACGACCAGATTTGGTCAAATCCGAAAATTTGCCAAATAATTTTCCACCTTTTTTTTCACCAATGACATCATAAAATATTTCTGTATCACCCCCACACGGACCAGTAACACCAGCAATCCAAAAGTTATCTTCTCTTCCAAGGGGTAAAATCCTAATGTCACCAGTGATCGTCTCATCATCAGTGCCAACCACAGCACTTAGGCCATACTTCGCAAAATTTTCCTGCCAAAAAATAACAGAATCATCATCACGGGGAATACCATCCTCACCCTTAAAGGTAGTCACATACAGCCTCTTCGGATCTAGTCCCAGACCCTCATTTTTATCAGTTAGAAATTCTAGACTCCAAGCAATAGATTCTTTCTTAAAATAGTCTCCCAAAGACCAGTTCCCCATCATTTCAAAAAAAGTTAAATGTCGGTTATCACCCACATCTTCAATATCTCCGGTACGAACGCATTTCTGAACGTCAACTAATCTGCTTCCCGCGGGATGTTTTTCACCTAATAAATATGGCACGAGTGGCTGCATCCCCGCAGTAGTAAAGAGAGTCCCCTTGTCTGGAATATCATAGTTAGCTGGCACCAAGGTCGCTGAAGGAATAATAGTGTGTCCCCGCTTTTCAAAAAATTTTAAATATCGCTCGCGGATTTCTTTAGATTGCATAGTTAAAATATAGCACAGGGGCCGTTTTTAGCCAAATAAGGTATCTTTTTTTATTAATATCTTTTTTGATTTTTCTTCCTTAGCTAGTTTTTGCAACGATTCACCAGCTGACTGGCGATAATTACAATAATCACACTTGCTATTAGCCTCAGGGGCATTCTCCTTTTCCAAGCACGCCTTCATCCCAAATATCTGCTTTTCAATCCAGTCCGTATTCCCCAGGTAGGGAATAATGGTAATATCAAAATCTAATTTTCCATCAAAAGCCTCCCGGTCCGTCTTGCCATTCACATAGACAAAGTAGCCAGTGGTAGCTACCTTATAACCGTTTTGCTTAAACAGCCACTGATAGATCTCCATCTGCCTCTTGTATTGAATCTTCCACTCATCATCCAAAGTGATTTCCTCTTCCTTACTGGTAGCTTTATAGTCCACCACTATGAGCTCTCCTTTGGGGTTCACCCAGATATCATCTACTCCTCCGCGCAAAATAATATTAGTGGGCTTATGTAAATAAGCAATACCTCTTTTTAGGGCATCCCGCCACTCTTCCATCTTAGGGTCATTATACGGCACAGCGTCTATCTTATACGTTTTCATTAGCGGATGGGCTGTTTGATTCACCCGATGAATATCAAATTCTTTTTTCATCAGAAAGTCCACCGCATTATTTAGCGTCAGCGGAAAAGAAGCCGGCCGGCCCACCCCACACTTTTGATCCAGATAAAAGCACCGCTCGCAATTCATAAATAAATCCAGCTTGGAGCGGGATAGGCGATGTGGCTCTTTGGACTTACTTTCATATAGCCCCCTAGTTCTTTTGGCATTATAGTATTGGCTCATTTTTTTCTGGAGATTTAACAGCTAATTCTTGTATCTTTATTAATTCTTCTGGACCGACACATTCCTTACATAAGTCATATACTTCCTTGACCACATTCTGCGCTTTTATATCATCAAAACCATAGCTTTTTAAAAGACCAAAATCTCCAAGCTGTTTAGATAAGACAATGTCGTTAGCCAGAAACATTTTCTTTTCACTTTGACTTAAGGTAGTAAGTACGGTGAGCGGAACCAGATTCAGACTTTCAATCATATTATGCAAGTTATTATCCCGTGGATAATTCCAACCCACCATATTGAGGTGCGCACACTCCCCATACTGGATTGCGGTGGAGGAAAAGTTTGTATTAGTAATTAAAATCCCTTTGGTTAACCTTCTTTCCTGACCGCCATACTTGAAAATACCATTTTGTAAATCCTCAAACCGGGCCTTGATATACAGTGCCACCTTCAGATCCGAATGATTACCAAAATCCGTATGAAACTTGGCCTCCACCATAATTAGTTCTTTATCATTATAGGCCACCACATCCACCTCATGCGGAACACAGGTACCAAGCGCAATCTGGTCTGTCACCGTCACATACCCTCTCGCTTTAAATATCTCCGCTACAAATTTTTCAAAGGGGAAACCAGATGGTCCAAGATCAGCAATGGCTCTTTTAAGAGAATACCGAAGAGCGACCGGACGTTGGTGTTTTCTTAACAAACTGAAGGCCTGACGATATATTTCCTTGGTGGTGTGTCCATCCGCTAAATCTGCTTCCACCTTAGTAACTATCATATCAGCCAGAGTTTTCTCCGTGCCAATCTTCCGTAGTGAACGCAATAGTTTTTCCCGGTCAAAGAGCTCACGCACTCCATCTGATTTTATTATATAAATTCCTGGTTTTGGCGGCATAAAAATATGTTAAAATTATTATATGTTTAGTATACCATATCCTAACTTAAGGAAAAAGAAATAGGTAATTCTAATGAATCACTTGCGGACAAAAAAGAACTGGCTAGTGATATACCAGCCGTCATAATCTCCACCGCCATCATAGTCTAACCAAGCATTACCACTTTTCCAATTACACGCAAGAACATTAAAATGATTACGGCCTTCGCGGTCATAAACTGGATTCATTGCCAGTCTTGCTAATTGACCATTTGGCGGATAATTTAAACGTATTGATGGAGCCAAAGCTTGGGGCACAAAATCTAGACCTTGTATCTCAACCATAGCCTTAATTTCAGCATACGTATGATTTTGAGCACCACTATTACCAAATAATTCACCAATTGAAAAGGAAACAACTTCATAAACAGGTTTAAGCTTTTCTGTCCAGTCTATCATGGGAAGAATATTTTCCCTTACTTCATCTTCAATTCTGTAATTTCTGTTTATTAACTTAGTAATAGCACTGTCCGCAGAGGTGATTTCAGGATCAGGAGAAATTTTAAAACATACCCTCTCTTTTTCCTTTGTTGAAAATTTTGAATAAATGTATTCTGTCGTTCTGGGAAGCTGATTCATAATCATAGGATTCCAGACACCGATATAAACAACGGTGTCTGGAGTAATGGTTTCTAGCGAGGTAGCAATTTGATTTAATTCACAATTAAAAATATGCGGAAGATCTTCTGGCAGATTTCTCTTAGACAGAATTTCAGCAATCCTAGGATCCTTTCGATACCCAAAGCCTTCAATTGAAGAATCAATCTCATACAGGAAGAGAAGGTCAGCTCGATTTAGGGTTTCATTAGCTTGGGTCTTTTTGTCAATCTCGGTTAAGTGCTTCATATCAGCGCTTTTCTTGCG
Source organism: uncultured bacterium (assembly GCA_903831305.1). Taxonomy (GTDB): domain Bacteria; phylum Patescibacteriota; class Minisyncoccia; order Phycocordibacterales; family GWA1-40-21; genus CAIJXO01. Next base: position 16,516 of record CAIKXE010000013.1, read on the forward strand.
GTATTTGTCGGCCTCGGGGCCAAAATCCTTCAGCTTTTCATCTAATACCTCTTGCATCTGCGGTTCTAGGGATTGATGAGCCTGGA